>CAVSRM010000006.1:0-108689 GCA_963730365.1 uncultured Actinomycetota bacterium
ACGACGCGGTGACGACCCCGCTTGAGAGCCCACCGCATGGTCTTCATGTCCTCGGCGTTCTGGAAGAGCTCGTAGTCGGAAAAGCGGGCAGCCAGGCCCTCCAATCCGTAGACGAAGGCACGCTCGGCGAGCCGGTCCTCAGGCCGTGCCCACAGGCCGTGGCAGGTGTTGACGACGACCGGAACACCCGCGAGGCGGCCGGCGATGCGACCCATGACGCCGGTCTTGGGGTTGTGGGTGTGCAGCACGTCGAGGTCGGGAGAGCAGTTCGTCAGTGAAGATGTCGAGGAACGCGGCCAGGTCGGCGCCAAGTGACCAGGAGCGGGTCAAGGATGACACCGGCACATGCGTCACGCCGAGCTCTTCCACGCGGCCCACGTAGGCCCGGGAGAACTGATGCCGAAGACCTCGTGGCCGGATTCGACGTCAACGACGAGTTCCGTCGACAACAGGAGCGCCAGGCTCATGTCCACCGTCGTCAGGTGGGCAATGCGCAGCGCGCGCCTGTGGGTGCCGGGTGCGGTTGGGACGTCACGATCGCCAATCGTCGCAGACCTCAGGGATGCGACCAAGGTGGTGCGCGAGGTCGGCTAGAGTTTAGATAGTATACCCAACTTCCAGGAAGGTTCTCTGCATGCTGACATGGTGGTGGAGTCCGGCTCCGGAAGGACCTGGAGCACGCTCATGACGATGCAGGCGTATCTGAAGATCTTCCGTCAGAGGTGGTTGGTCATCTGGCTGCCGTCGTTGCGGCGGGGGCCGTGATGTGGGTCGTGACGCCGGCCACGGATCCGGCGACCAACGAGCGAGACCAGCTACACGGCGACGGCCACCTGCTTCGTCGGTCGGCGTCGCCGGACACCACCAGTCCGAGATGGGTCGGATCGCGCTCTACCTCACCACCGGGGAGATCCCGCGGCGCCGCGGCTGATCTGGGCTACGGGTGACCCTGCTGTCCTTGCCTCGGGCCTCACCGTCACCCCGGTCTTCACGGCGAACGCGCTCACCGTCTCGACGACGGAAGCGGACGGTGCGAGCGCGCCGCGGCGGTCGCCAACGCGTTCGCCGATGAGACCGTCGCGTACTTCGGGGACTCAGAGAAGGCGGGCAGGGCGACCACGTGTCGGTCCTGCAGGCGGCCACGCCGATCCCGAACGCGACCGAGCGGCGGCTTCGTCGTCGCCGCCGAGTCGGGCCGCGCGCACCGTCCTGGCTGCTCATGCTCGGGTCTTCTCCTCGGTCTTGCCCTCGCGCTCGTCATCGAGCGTCTCGACTCCCGTCTGCGCACCCGGGAAGCCGTCGCACGATGCCCTGGACCTCCCGATCGTCGCGGAGGTCCCCAGCTCACTCGTGCCCAGCGGGCGCACAGTACGATCGGGGTCGTCGAGCAGCCCCTGAGCCCGTATGCCGAGTCCTACCGGGCCGCGCGCACCGCGCTCGCCCACACCGCGATCCGGCGCGTTCCCGAGGAGTTCGGGCCAACTCCGCGATCCCGACCACCGCGCCGCCACGCGCGCGATGGTGCTCCTCGTCACCTCCGCGAACCCGAGTCCGAGGGCAAGACGACGTCGATCGCCAACCTGGCCGCGAGCTTCGCCGAGACAGGTCAGCGCGTGCTCGTGCTCGATGCGGACCTGCGCTCCCCTGATGCGCACACCCTCTTCGACGTTCCCCAGGGCGCCGGAATCTCCAACTACCTGGGCCGACCCGAGGACTCGTCGCTCGAGTCCCTCATCCGGCCCACGAGCGTCCCGGGGGTGCGGATCATGACGGCGGGCACCCGCCTGGCGCACCCGGAGTCCCTCGCCAGCAGGATGAGCGGCCTGCTCGCGGAGACCCGCGACCTGGCCGACATCGTGCTCATCGACACGGCCCCACTCCTCGCGGCAAGTGATGTCTTCGACCTGCTGCCGCTCGTGGACAGCGTCGTGCTCGTCGTTCGCCACGGGCGAATCACCGACGTCGAGGGCCGCCGGGTGTCCGAGCTGCTCGGTCGCTTCCAGGTGCCGCTGACGGGCGTCATCATCGTCGGCGCCTCACCAAGGGGCTCCGGCTACGGCTACGGATACGGCTACGGCCGTGGGTACGGCGACCAGCCGGCCAAGGGCGAGAAGGGCCACCGCGGTCGCACCGGGTCGCGCCACACCACTCCGTCCGTCGCCGACGACCGGCTGGCGAGCCGGGAGCCTCAGAGCCGTCGAGCCTGGTCGCACCTCTCGTCGGCCTGACCGCACCGATGAGTCGCTCGTCGGAACGGTTGGCAGTCGTCGCCCTGACCGTCACCCTCGCAGGGCTCTGTCTCTTTCGTGTTCGCGTGGACCCTGCAGACCAGTCCTACAACCTGTGGGGTGCGGCATCGTGGGTGCCCGTCGTCCTTGCCCTCAACGCCGTGCTCATCGTGCGGGTCGCACGAGGTGCGGCGGAACCGTGGCTCGCTCGCGGTGCTGGCGTGGGTTTCACCGCGAAGATCGTCGGGCGCCCTGGTCAGGTACGTCGTTGCCACGTCGTCTACGGGGGCGCCGTCGGACGCCGAGCGCTACAACTCCTACGCCGCCTACCAGCACCACCTGGCTGGCGTGAAGGGTTGGTCGTGTGGGAGTGGGGCGGCATAGCAAGGTACGCAGTACATGGAGCTGATCACGACGGCGATCTACACGGTCACCGGGCCCGCCGATGACTGCCTTCATCGTCTATGCGGACCTTCGCGTTCTGGGGTGCAGTACCTGCTCTATCGTGCCTTCCAGATCACGCTCCCTGAGCGCGAACCGCCGGAGATACGCCTTGCTGGTGTTCCTCATGCCGTCCATCTTCTACTGGCCGTCGTAGATCGGCAAGGAGTCGTGGCTCATGCTGTTCGTCGGCGTGACCGCCCTGGGCGCGGCGAGTTCTTCGCCCACCATCGAGGGGCGATGATCCTCTTGGCCACGGGGCCGTCGGGCACCGCGGTAATCCGACCCCACATCGCGGTGCTCCTTTTGCCGCTCTCCTGGTGGCTCAGCTGTTCCGACCCGCGGCGGGGCAGCCCACCGGAATCCTCTTCAAGGTCGCGGGTGTCCTCGTGCTGGGCGCCGCAGCCTGGGTTCTCGCCTTCCAGTCCGCCGAACTCCTCGGGACCGACGACCTGATTGGCAGCCGATCTCCGAGTCTCTGGCGATGGCGGTGGGCGCACCACTCAAGGTGGCTCCGAGTTCCGCCGCAGTGAGGTCGGGTTCGGTGTGGGATCCCGTCGCCGCGGCCACAATGCTCTTCCGGCCCTTCCCGTGGGAGGCGAGCAACATCGCAGCTGTTCGTTCAGAGCCTGGAGGGGCTCTTCCTCATCGTGCTCACGATCGCCTCTTGGCCGCGACTGCGTCGGCTCCCCGGCATCCTGCGCCGAACCCGTACGTCGTGTTCGCCCTGGTGTACACGTCGGCCTTCATCGTGGCCTTCGCGAGCTTCGCGAACTTCGGCATCCTCGCTCGACAGCGTGTCCTGATGCTGCCGTTCTTCCTCGTCCTGCTGTCGTTGCCGCTGCGCCGCAGGCACGAGTCCGACGCCGTGGCGCTCCAACGAGACGAGGACGAGGGCGCAGCCGACGGAGTCTTCCGACGTGTCTGACACGTCCGAGAGACGGCACGGTGCGCGGAGCCCGCACCCGCCTGAAGTCCCTGCTGTCACAGGGTGGCGGACGCGAGACTGCTCAGGGTGCGACGCTGCTCATCTACCACCGCGTCGGTGGTGGGACCCTCGACGAGCTCGACGTGAGCACCGCGAACTTCGCCAGGCAACTTGAACTGCTCGACAGCCATGAGGTCGTGTCCTTGGACATCGCGCTGGACCGGCTCGACGCTGGCGACGACCGGCCGACTGTCGTGCTCACGTTCGACGACGGTTTCGAGGACGTCCACAGCAATGCCTGGCCACTACTCCGCGAGCGTGGAGTTCCCTTCACCGTCTACCTGGCCTCGGCTTTCGTCGCTCGCCCCATGCGGTGGGAGGCTTCGACGGCGAAGGGCTCGGTGGGCACGGGGATGACCTGGAGCCAGCTCGCCGAGATGGTCGACTCGGGCCTGTGCACGATCGGGAACCACACCCACCGCCACGTCCCCCCCGAGGGACTGACTGCGGAGGAGCTCGACGACTGCTCGTCCTCGATCGAACGACACCTCGGGGTCGCGCCCACTCACTTCACCTACCCATGGGGAATCCCGGTCGCGGACATGGAGCCTGCTCTACGTGTGCGCTTCCGCAGCGCCTCGTCCGGAGTCCTCGGGCGCAACGTGCCGGGCACAGACCCGTTGCGGCTCGCTCGGGTGCCTGTGCGCAGGACCGATCCGGATGCGTTCTTCGCGGCAAAACTCGTGGGCGCGCTCGGCCCCGAGCGCGCCTACGCGACCATGGTGAGGGTCGGTAAGGCGGTCGGGCTACGTGGATAGCGCCGGTTTGGCCAGTTCTGCGTAGGCAGCCTCCTGGGCATCAACCGTCGTTCGGATGTCGAACTGCTGAGTGCGTTCGCGGGCAGCAGCCCCCATCGCCGCACGCAGTGGGCGGTCACCAGCGACGGAAACAAGCGCGTGGGCGAGGGCCTCGGGGTCGTGCGCAGGAACGAGGAGCCCGGTGACGCCGTCCTCGACTGCTTCGGGCACCCCTCCGACGGCCGTGGCTACGACGGGCAGCGCAGACACCATCGCCTCCATGATCGACACCGGCAGCCCTTCGTGGGCGGAGGCCAGGATGAACACGTCAGAAGCGGCGAGCAGGTATGGGACGTCATTTCTGTAGCCCAGCAACCGGACGCTGTCACCCAAGGCAAGGTCACGGTGGAGCGAGGCGACGTCGTCCCGCCAACGGACCCTGACCGACAGCCAGGACCACGAGGGCCGGCATGCGCTGCAGAGCCAACTGGCCGCCCAAAGCAGGTTGGGGTAGTCCTTCTCGCGCCGCATGTTGGCGACGGTAATGGCGACGACAGCGTCGTCGGGGATGGACAGCTCGCCCCGGACCCGGCGACGGGTGTCGTCGGGGGGCCGGCGGTCGCTGAGCACGACGCCCTGGACGAGGACCTCGGCGCCTCGACCCAGTGGCCACCACATCGACCGGCGGACCTCGCCTGACACTGCCCATCGCCGTCGATCCAGGGCGGCCGTGGTGGCGTTCAGGGTCGGGTGGGAGGGGAGAGTTCCCCAGACGTTGTGCTCCGTCGAGACGGTCACGGGCCGGCGGCGGGGCGGGAGGGTGCGGGCGAGCAACTGGCCACGCCCGCGAGCAGCGGTGAGTGTGCATGGACGATGTGCTGGTCCATCATCAGGTTCCGCAAGGCGAGCGCCCAGCCGAGGTGTCCGCCCCGCACCAGGGTCGTGTGTACCCGGCGGCTTCCAGCGCACCCACGAGCTGGGTCTTGTCCGCTCGGACGTAGGCGGCCGCGTAGTCGAATGCGTCGTGGTCGGCCACCCGGGCCGACGAGACGAGGAGCTGCTCGCACCTCCCGGGCCGAGACCCTTGATGAGCCAGAGGACGCGGACGCGCTGGGCGAGGTCGGCGTCAGCGGTGCTCATGGCTCAATTCTGTCCCAGCCCTCCACCCGTATACTCATCGCCCGGGTACGGCGGAGGTTCCGCGGGCCGGGGCAGGGGTCAACCGTGTGCGGTGTGGTCGGCTGGTGTCCGTGGAACACCGCGACCTGCGCGAGGATCTGGACTGGATGTCGGCTGCGGTCCGCCATAGGGGACCCGACGACCACGGCTCATGGGTCGACGAAACGGCGGGTGTGGCGCTGGGCCAGCGCCGGCTGTCGATTGTCGACCTTTCCCCGGGGGGCCGCCACCGATGGTGTCCGCAGACGGCCGGTGGGTCCTGGTCCTCAACGGCGAGATCTACGACCACACGGTGCACCGCGCTCGTCTCAAGGCAAAGGGAGTCCGATTCCATGGGCACTCCGACACCGAGGTGCTGCTCGAGCTGGTCGCGCGCATCGGCCCCGAGGAGGCCGCCACCGCAGTTGACGGGATGTTCGCCTTCGCCGCATGGGACCGCCTCGAACGCGTCCTCCATCTCGTCCGGGACAGGGTCGGAGAGAAGCCGCTGTACTACGGCACAGCGGGTGGCAGCTTCGCCTTCGCCTCGGAGCTCTCCGCGATCCGACGGCTACGTCACGCACCCACGGAACTCGACCCTCACGCGTTATCGGAGTATCTGAGACTCGGATTCGTGCCTGCACCCCTCACGATGTTCCGCGGCATCCACAAGCTGCCGGCCGGATGCATCGTGCGACTCGAAGCGGACGGCGTGGCGGGCGAGCCGCTCGTCTATTGGTCGCTGCGTGACGTCGCTCGGTCCGGACTTGATGCCCCACTGACCCTCGACGATCGTGAGCTCGTCGACCTCGCTGACGCAACGCTGCGCACGTCGGTCCGACGCCGCCTGGTGGCGGACGTGCCCGTGGGTGCCTTCTTGTCAGGAGGTCTGGACTCCTCCACGGTCGTCGCCATGGCGCAGGAGGTCCACGGCCGTCCGGTGAGGACGTTCACCGTGTCCGTGGGTGGCCCGGACGACGAAGCCAGCGCTGCGGCCGCTGTGGCTCGACACCTTGGTACCGAACACACGACGCTGTCTCTCCCGGAGATCGATCCTCTCGATCTCGCGAAAGGGGTCTCCACAATCTCCGACGAACCGTTCGGGGATCCCTCCGGCATTCCCACGGCGCTGCTGTGCGAGGCCGCGAGGCAGCACGTCACCGTGTGCCTCAGTGGCGACGGCGCAGACGAGCTGCTGGCGGGATACAACCGCTACCGGGTGGGACGTGGGGGTCTTTCGCGCGTCATGGCTCTGCCGAGACCTCTTCGGGAAGCCGGCGCAGGTCTGCTGCGGGCCGTGGGGCCGGCGGCGTGGGACAGGCTCAGCAGGATGGGGCCCGGATCTGTGTCGGCGATGGGAACGAAGGCCCACAAGCTCGCGGGAGCACTGAGTGCGGACGGTCCCCTCGGTGCCTACGAGTCCCTGGCCACCCAGTGGGATCCGGGGTTGGTGATGCGCGACGCACCCGTCGTGCGGCCACGAGTCCCGGCCCTGTCCGGGGCCTCGCCGCTGCACGCCATGCTTCTCCAGGACCAGGAGAGCACCCTGCCGGACGACATGCTCGTCAAGGTGGACCGGGCCAGCATGGCGGTCGCCCTCGAGGTCCGAGTCCCGTTCCTCGCCCACCAGTTCGTGGAGCTGACATGGAGGATGCCGGAGCGGGCCAAGGTGCGCAACGGACACGGCAAGTGGGTTGTGCGGCAGGTACTCGATCGTTATGTGCCCAGGGAACTCTGGGAGCGGCCCAAGATGGGTTTCGACCCGCCTCTTGCGCAGTGGCTTCGAGGTCCTCTTGCCGAGTGGTCGTATGATCTGCTGTCGCCTGACCGCCTTCGCAGCCAAGGGCTCCTCGAGCATGAGCCGGTCGCGGCCGCGCTGGAGGCGCATCGCAGCGGACGGCAGAACCTCGAGTACCCGCTCTGGACGCTCTTGATGCTGCAATCGTGGCTGGATGAAAAGGACAGGCATGCCTAGACCCTCGCCGAGTGACCTCGAGGTCCGCCCCGCTGGTGCCGAGGACGAGCAGTCGGTCGTGAACCTCCTGCGAGAGTCACTCGGCTGGTTGGCGAACGACCCCAACGAGGCATTCTTCCGATGGAAGCATCACGACAACCCCTTTGGTCGATCTCCAGCGTGGCTGGCCCTGCATGACGGATCGGTCGTGGGCTTTCGCACGTTCCTGCGCTGGGACTTCCTGGACAAGGACGACCGGGTGGTGCGTGCGGTACGTGCGGTGGACACCGCAACTGCACCGGCATACCGAGGATTGGGGATCTTCCGTACTCTCACGCTCCGGGCGGTGGCAGAGATGACCCTCGCCGGTGACTCGATGGTGTTCAACACCCCGAACGACCAGAGCCGCCCGGGCTATCTCAAGATGGGCTGGTCTCCTGCCCGACGCCTTCCGGTGGGCATCCTCCCGGCCGGCCCCCGCGCCCTCATCACGATGATGAGGGCCCGGGTCGCTGCCTCGCTCTGGTCGGAGGTCACGACAGTCGGACTGGATGCCGCGGAGGCCCTGACCGATCCTGCGGTGGTAACGGCATTGCTAGCACATGCTCCGCGGTCAGGCTTCCGGACCGACCGCACTGCGCATTACCTCATTTGGCGTACGGCGTTTGCGCCGCTCGCCTACCGTCTCCTCCTCGCGTCAGACGGAGACCCGGCCGAGGGCGGAATCGTCTTCCGGGTGCGTCGCCGCGGGGATGCTGCCGAGTTGGCCGTCATCGAGCAGTTCGTTCCCGATCGACTCACTGGGGCCCGTCTGGTGCGCCGAGCTGTGCGCGAGACAGGGGCCCACTACGCGATCGGGCTCCGCACCGGCCCCTCGGCCGGGCTGGTTGTCCCCGTGCCGAGGCAAGGCCCATTGCTCACCACGCGACCCCTCGCGGGATCGCCACCTTCACCCAGCGACTGGGCCCTCACCCTGGGGGATGTCGAGCTCTTCTGAGTGGCACGAACCCGCCCAACCCACCACGACCCCCGCCGCGACAACAACGGGCGCGTACTCGATGAGGTGGTCGACGAGGCCATGCACGGCCAGCGCCGTCCACCCGGCCGCGGCAACCACCCCCAGCCGTGGCTCTCCTCGCGTACACAGCCACAGGCCGGTGAGGATGAGGGCGCAGAACAGCGCGACACCGACCCCACCCGTCTCGGCGCCGACCTGAAGGATCGAGGAGTGAACGGCTGACGTGTCCGGGTCGGCTGCAAGTGCGCTGAAGTCCGCGAATGAACCAGGTCCTCCTCCAGTGGTCGGGTGGGCAGCCCAGAGGGTGCGTGCGTCCTGCCAGAGTGTCTGTCGGGCCGGGTCGAGGGCACGCAGTAGCCACGAGGGCCAGGCTTCACGGTCGGCAAGCCACAGGTTCACCGCAACAGCGCCTCCGAACGCCGCCGCACCCGCGACCGCGGCCCATCGGGCGCTGGTCGAGGGACGCATCAGCATGAGCACGACGACCAGCGTGAGCGGCACCGCGACGGCCAGGCCTGCTGCCGAGCGGTTCAGCCCCACGACGAGGAGCGCCACCACCAGCGAAGTCGCCACGACCCCGCGTCGGACACCACGACTGGACAGCAGTGCCAGCCCACACAGGGCTAGGAGCTGGACAGCCACCGCTGCGTTTGCGTTCGCGTACCCGATCGGGCCCTTGGCCGGGCCATTAGCCCAGACGACCCCCACGAGGAAGAAGAGGGAGGACGCTGCCAGCCCTCCCGCGACCCACCGCTTTGTGGCCCTCGGACCGATGAGACGTCCGAGGCCCACTCCCACGCAGAGCAAGAGGGGAGTGGTGACGTACGGCGAGGTCGGGGAGAGGGTTCGGTCCGCCAGCGCGGCCGAGATCCCTGCCCAGACCACGAATGACAGGAGCAGGCCGAGCCCGACCAGTTCCGGCCACCCGAGCCGGTCGAGGAGCCGAGGCACCGGCTAGCCCCCGTAGTCGGGAAGCGATCGGAACCACTCGACCGTCGAAGCGAGGCCCTCCGTGAGGGGCACCGGGGTGACGTCGGGGAAATGCCCGCGCAGGCGGTCGTTCGCGGCCTGGGAGTCCCGCACGTCGCCCGCGCGAGGGTCGACGTGCTGCACCTCGGGCCGCCGGCCGATGAGGTCCGCGAGGTCGTCGACGAGGCTGTTGAGCGACGTCCGGCTGCCGAAGGCGAGGTTGACCGGCTCGAGGTCGGTCACCCGACGGAGCACCGCGTCGGATATCACCCTCGTGACCGTGCCGACGTAGGTGAAGTCACGGGTCTGCTCACCGTCCCCGTGGATGGTGAGCGGGACGCCGCGCAACGCGGCGTCGACGAAGGCGGGAACGACCGCCGCGTAGGCGTGCCCGGCCGGCTGGAGCGGTCCGTAGACGTTGAAGAAGCGGAAGGCGAGCACCGGGAGGCCGTACGTGTGGCCGAAGGAGAGCGCGTAGGACTCGGTGGCCTGTTTGCTCACCGCGTACGGCGAGATGGGGCGCGTGCGCATCTCCTCGCGCTTGGGCAGCTCGCGGTTGGCCCCGTAGACCGATGAGGAGGACGCGACGATAACGTGCAGGTCGCCGGCCCGGCGAGCTGCCTGGAGGACCTCGAGGGTGCCGGTGGCATTGGCGTGGTGGGAGGCGACCGGGTCGATGACCGAGCGGGGAACGGAGGGGAGCGCTGCGAGGTGCACCACGGCATCCGCCCCTTCGCAGACGGTGTCGAGGGCCACCGGGTCCAGGATCGACCCTTCGTGGAGTCGGATTCCGGTGCCATCGAGGTTCCCGCGGTCCCCTGTGGACAGGTCGTCGAGTGCGACGACCTCGACGACGTCGTGACGGGCGAGCAGCTCTCGGCCCAGGTTGGACCCGATGAACCCGGCCCCCCCGGTCACGACAACCTTCACGTGTTCCTCCTGAGTGCGTGCCGCAACTTCCGTTGCCCCGAGCGTGCGGATTCTCGCTTCGGTTCTGGGCCGACGAGACGGCTCAACCTCGCAGTTGCGTTGAGAGCTAGGCGACGCGGACGCCTAGCATCCCTCCAAAAGGAGGTAACTCATCCGGCGCCCCCCCAGCGGGCGCCACCTGGTCACGGTGATCTCGCAGGAAAAGGGGTGTCCCGCGAGAACGGCCTCGGACTGAGTACGGTCTCGATACTACGAGGCGCACGGACCGCCGCACGCTGTCGGCGGCTGGATCCCATTGCAGGTTCCGGGCCGGGTGCAGGAGCCACCATTGGCATCGGGCCAAGGGGAACCGCCCACATCCGCATCGGTGTCCTGGTCGGACACGACGTTCCCACCGCCCACGTTGTAGGTCAGATTCACACTGATGTTCGTGCTGCTGCTGTCGGTGCTCGAGTTGCCGAAGATGGCCACCTTCCGCGTGCTGTTCGCGGGGACGGTGAACGTGTTTCCGGCGATTGTCGTGCCGCACGAGGTGTCGATGTCAGAGACGCCCACGAGGCATCGGAGGATGCCTCCGACCGTCATGCTGTTGATCGTCACCGTTGCCACTTGGGCCGTGCTGTTGACGATCGTCGCGAAGAGAACGTAGCCCTTGTCGTAGCAGAGAGCCCCTTGAGACGCGCCAGGAATCTTGCATCCCGTGGAGTTGTCGAAGTCAATGGTGACCGGTTCGCCTGATGCCGACGCCATGGGGGCGGCTGCGGTGACCGCCACGACCGGCGCGCTCCAGGCGACGCCCTTTGCGATGGTGCGTCGGGTGATGCGCGGCTGCTCGTTCACTATTGCTCTCCTGTCGGTGGGCCGTCAGGGCCCCTCGGCTCGTGTCGATCGGAGCATACACCGAACCGACGCGCCGCTAGGCGACGTTACGAAAGTGGTTCGTGGGGTTATCGCTGTCGCGGCGCTGAGATCAGGTGAGGTGCGGCTTCCGAAGTATGGAGTAGGCGTCAACGCATCGATTGGCTGCGGGAGGTCTCGATGCCCCCATCGACGACGCACTCGCAGCCTGCTACGACGCCACCATGGGCGCGGTCACGTGATCGCCCCAGCTACCCTGACCGGCATGTCGGTCGCACTAGCCAGCCTCAGCATTTTCGTGGGCGCCGTCCTCGCGTGGTCGGGCACGGTGAAGGCGCGCGATCCGCAGTCCGTGGCGGCCGCGATGATGCAACTGCGAGTCCCCGACAGACTTGCCGGCAGGACCATGCGGCGACTGTTGCCCTGGGGAGAACTCCTCCTTGCGGCCGTCTTGGTCCTCGCCCACGGGGCCCTCTTGCTTCTCGCGTGGACCGCGACACTGGTGTTGTTCCTCGTATACCTGGCTCTGGTCGCGAGAGCCGCCCGCCAACCGGAGAGCGTGAGCTGTAACTGCTTCGGATCGACAGCCGCACCCGTGACCACGTGGACGGTCGCCCGCAACGTCCTGCTTGCCACAGGCGCCGCAGTGGGGTGGACGTGTGCCGTGGTCAACACTGTCGGTGGAGGGAGCGAGTACGCAGGATTAAGGGCAGATGCGTGGCTGGCGATCAGCATCGTTAGCCTGATCGGGGCGACGGCCTTTGTGCTGGGCGTCGACCTCGGCAACGCAGCTCGCGGTGAGTCGAGGCCCGGCGTCCCGACGGTCACAAGGCCCGTGCTGCACGCGGGCCGCGCCGCCGACGAGTGGACAGAGCAGTCTGAGGCCGAGGGTGTTGAGACGGAGTACGTGAGGCAGCCGATCCCTGCCGCTGTCGTTGAGGTCGCCCTTGGCGAGCAACGATTGCTGGCCGAACTCGCCAACAACGCGGCTGTGGTCCTCGTCTATCTTTCCGCGACGTGTTCGCCTTGCCTAGAGATCGCAGAGAAACTGCCTCAGTGGGCAGAGCGGCTGCAGGCACTGGATTTCGTGGTGGTGGCGTACAACCAGAACGAGTTGGCGCTACTCGCCTCGCGTGTTCCGGGTCGTGCCGTCACTGATGTCGCGGGAAGTGTCCAAACCGCCTTGCGCATGAACGCGGTCCCAAGTGCTGCCATTCTCGGCGCGGACGGTCGCCTCGCGGGCGGCCCCGTCACAGGAACCGAAGACATCGACCATATGATGCAAGAGCTTCTCGAGCAGTTCGCCGAGGTGGGCGAGGAGCGAGGAGCAGACACACAACTTCCGCGCCGTGGCTGACTCGAGGGTCGTGCTGTGGGGCTCCGCTCACGGATAGGGTGAAGGCGTGCCCGTTGCCATGCCCCTCAGTGTGGCCGTGCGGTTGGCCCACGCGAGTGCACAGGCCATCGCGGAGGACCACGGGATCGACATACTCCACATCAAAGGACCGGCCGTCGATCCAGAGGTCATCGTCGCCGCACGCATCAGCGGCGATGCAGACATCTGGGTTCGCCCGTTACAGGCACCGGATCTGCTCACGAGACTCGAACGCCGTGGCTGGGAACTGTTGTACCCGTTCGAGGACGGCTCGCCCTTTCGACATGCGGCGACTCTCAAGCACCCGGCTCTGGGGTATCTCGACGTGCACCGCTTCTTCCCAGGCATTCGACTGGCACCCGATGATGCGTTCGACTCGCTGTGGGCGGGGCGTCACGTCGTGGCCATCGCTGGTTACGACTGTGCCGTTCCCTCCCGAGATGCTCAACGGCTCATACTGCTGTTGCACGCGGCTCGGGCATACCGGCAGCGGGGAAGCGAAGTCGAACGGTTGTGGAGCCAAGCGCCAGAGCAGGCTCGACGCGCCACTGACGCGTTGGCTCGTGACCTCGATGCCGAAGTCGCGCTGGCCGCGGTGACGGGACGGTTGGATGAGCACACTGAGCGTCGAGAGCACGCACTGTGGACCGAGCTGGTGCGGGGGGACGCTTCTCGCGCCCGGATGTGGTTGGTGAGGGTCAAAGCTGAGCCCACGTGGTCTGACAGGTGGAGCACGGCGACAAGCCTGCTCACCCCCAAACCCACGCGACTGCTCGCGCAGCGTGGCAGACCTGCAACGCTTCCTGACCTCGTGAGGGCCTTCGCCGCGAATCTGACGAGCAGTGCTGCTGACGCCGGGCGTCACTTGGCTGAGACAAAGCGTCGTAAACAGGGACGGAAGACCGAGCATTGATCTACCGACGCCCGCCGCGAGCAGCATTCGTCATCACCGAGGAGAGCCCGGCGCAACTCTATGTCATGGCCCTGCCAGACGGTGAGGTGCAGGTCATGTCGGAAACTGCGGCGTTGATCTGGCTCTGCGCGGTCGAGGGGGAGCCGGACATACCGGCTGCGTGGCAACCGAGCTAGGAATTGACCCATTGGCCATCGCGGGCGAGGTGGCTGCCTTCCTCGACCTCCTCGTCGAGCTCGCATCCTGGATCTCGTTGAGCCCTCCTGACTGCTGATGCGCAGGCGCTTCCGTTGGGCGCAGTGCTCATGTCCCTTCCCGGCGGGCCCGGGAGCGCCGGACGACCTCAGTCTCCGGTCCGCTCCAGCACCCCCGCTTCGATCATGGCGGCAACGGCGGTATGCGTCCCGGCCAAGGCGGTGACACCTGAGGGGGGGCCAAAGACACTCTCGAGCTCCTCGGCCAGGGTCGTGACGTCGACCGGAGCCGTGCACAGGCCGTAGAGAGCGGAGCCGAGTTCGCCGAGCCGGACCACCTCCGTGGTGGCCGAAAGCAGGATCGCGGTCTCGCCGTCGCGGACCAGGACGTCGTCGGCCTCTGCCTGCTGGACCTTCACGGCATCCCGCCGATCAGCGATGACAGTTCGTTCTCGACGTCTGCGGCCTCGCCGTACCGGACCCGCAGCACCGGCCCCGAACTGTCGATGAGACCGCCGAGCTGATGCAGTGGCCGCTCGAGGGCGGGCAGGGACGAGGTCTGCCCGACGAGTGCGAAGAGCGCGTCCATGAAGCCGAGCTCGACTGTCTCCGGAGCTCCCGTCAGCACGGACTGACGGTCCAGGAGGACGACCCGGGCAACCTGGGGTGTAGCGCCGGCGCGGCGCAGGCGGAGCGCGGCGGGGGACACCTCGACCTTTGGTCCGATGCCGTCATGCGGCCTGGTCGACAGGGGCTTGGGGTAGGGGTGGACTCGCCCGGCGGTGTCGATGGCGACGGTCTCGTCGGTGAGGTAGCGAAACCGCAGGCCCAAACTGCGGCTCAGGGTCGTCTTGCCCGTACCGCCGGGGGCGACGTAGACGAGGGTCGCCCCGGTGTCCGGGTGACTCACCGCGCCGGCGTGAAGCATCAGCAGGCGACCCGCCTGAGCTGTGATCAGGGCTCGGGTGACCTCCTGGGTCGCTGTCATGAGGCGGACGGGAAGGTCGTCCTCGTCGTCAAGGGTCACCTCGATAGACCCTGCGTCGTGAAGTCGCCCGTGTCCGACATCCGTGGTGCCCGCGTCCAGGCACCACGACCACGCACTGGTCATCGACGTGGCCAACTGATCGGCAGCGGCCCCGGTGCAGCGCACCACCAGACGACAGCCCAGACCATGGAGCACAAGATCGGTCATCAGGGGCATCAGTGAGGTCGCCATCGTCGCAGGTCGGGGACAGGGGGAGGGCCGCAGCACGACTGCGAGCATCTTGTGGTCAACCCTACCCATGCTGGTGCTGGGCGCCGGTTCGGGCTGGGTGTGCGCGGACTACCCTGTGACAGGTGACGGCACCCACCGATGCGCCTTCCCCGTTGCGGGTGCTGTTCGTGTGCACCGCGAACATCGCGCGTTCGCCCTATGCGCACCTCCGAACCGCCGACCTGGTGAAGGGGCAGCCGGTCACCGTGGCCAGCGCCGGCATCCCCGGCATGGTGGGGCGGCCGATGGACCCGGAGATGGCGTCGCAGCTGAGCGCCCGGGGCGGCGACCCGAGCGGCCACGTCAGCCGGGTGCTCACCGGAGAGACCGTCGCGCAGAGCGACCTCGTCGTCACGGTCGAGTTCGCTCAGCGAATGCGGATCCTCGACTCCTGGCCCGATGCCACCGAGAGGGTGTTCGGGCTGCACCAGCTCGTCGACGCGCTCCACCGCGTTCCCGCAGGGCTCTCGGGCCGGGCGCTCGTGCAGGGGGCATGGCAGGTGACCGCGCCCGACTCGATGACCTGGGACGTGCGCGACCCGCACCGGCGCGGCCGAAAGGCCGCCCGGGCGTGCGCCGAGGAGATCGACGAGGCGCTGGCCGTCATCGTCCCGGCGCTGGTCGGCTGACGGCCACCAGCTGGCGGACCTCGGCCCGGCTCAGCGGGTGAGGTCGATCGTGTCCTTGACGACGTCAGCGCCGTCACCCGGCATCCGCCACTCCAGCGTCAGGGAGGCAGGCGTGGACGTGACGAGCATCGCCCCGGGGCCGTCGATGCAGACTTGGCTGCCCTCGACCCGCTCGGCCTCGACGGGGCAGGGTCGCTCGCTGCCGTTCGCGCCCTCGCCCACCGTCACGTGGTGCAGGCCGTCGACGAGCACGTCCTCGTAGATGTGCTGGTGGCCGACGACGACGACGTCGATGCCCCAGCCGGTGTAGTCCCAGCCGGCGGCCTCGCTCATCGGCTCGAACCCGGGGTGGATGCCTGAGGTGTGCGCGGGGCGGTGGAACACGGCGATGCTCCAGGCGTCCGGCTCCTCGGCGCGGACGCGGGCCGAGGTGCTCTCCAGCCAGTCCTGCTGAGCCGCGAGGTCAGCCGCGGGAGCGTCGTTGTCGAGCACGAACAGGTGGATGCCGCCGACCTTCATGTCGTACCAGCGCTGCTCGGGGTCGGCCGAGTCAGGGAGGTAGGAGAAGTAGTCGCGGTAGGCGTCCAGCCCCGCATTGGCGTTCTCGTAGTCGTGGTTTCCCAGGGCCGGCCAGAACCGGGGACCCTCGGGGCCGGTGACGTAGTCGCCGTAGTAGTCACCGACGGACTCGGTGAAGGGCTCGCAGCCCTCCTCGACGTAGGTGTTGTCCCCCGCGGTCGCGATCGCGTCGGCCTCCCACCCCAGGACCATCGTGGCGACCTCGGCCTGGGCGTCGTCGCACCGACCGAAGTCCGCGATGAAGGCGAGCGTGGTGGGCTCCGCCGACTGCGTGGGCGACGCAGGCGCAGTGCTTGCCTGCTCGGATGCCGGGGACGCGCCACTGTCGGTGGAGCAGCCCGCGAACACGGTGGCGAGGAGCACCAGGGGCAGTGCCAGCACGGCGCCACGGCGCCGGGTCATCGTCGTCTTCATCGAGGTGAAATTCTACCTGAGCGTTCACCGGTGCGAGGCAAACGAGAAGTGGGGCCCCCGATCACTCGGAGGCCCCACTCACGCGTCAGCTCGGTGTCAGGACTTCGGCACCAGGGTGACCTTCACGGCCTCGACGCGCTTGGCCTGACCGGTGGTGCCGGCCGTCTGACCGTCGGACCGCACCGACTGCCAGCCGATGCCCTGGACGTGGGCCTGGTACCTCACCGAGTACTCAGCGGCCTGCTCGCCGGTCAGCTTGATCTCGAAGGCCTCGATGCGCAGGCCCTTGCCGACCGTCCCGATGAACTCGGACGAGTCGGTCCACGGCATCCAGCCGATCTTCTCGACATGGGCGCGATACTGGATGTCGCCCGAGAACTGCTCGCTCGTCACCTTGAGCTTGAGTGCCTCCATCCGCAGGCCCTTGCCGGTCGTGCCCGCGACGTCACCGTTCGTCACGGTCGGCATCCAGCCGATGCTCTGGACATGGCCGCTGTAGGCAGCCACCGCGTTGTCGGCCGGGGTGGCCGTCGGCGACGGGGTGGGCGTCTGGGTGACCGTCGGTGACGGGGTGGGCGTCTGGCTGGCCGTGGGTGACGGGGTGGGCGTCTGGCTGGCCGTGGGTGACGGGGTGGGCGTCTGGCTGGCCGTGGGTGACGGGGTGGGCGTCTGGCTGGCCGTCGGCGACGGGGTGGGCGTCTGGCTGGCCGTCGGCGACGGGGTGGGCGTCGTGGTGGGGTTCGGCCCGATCGAGCCCTCCTGCGGCGTCGGCGCGGTCTTCAGTGCAAGACGGACCTGCACCGCCTCGACCGGCAGGGCCTTGCCCGTGGTGCCCGCCGTGGCGCCGTTGCTCTTCCACGGCAGCCAGCCCTGCTTGCTCACGTGAGCACGGTAGGAGATGTCGTACTTCGACGCCAGGGCGCCGGTGAGCTTGAACTGCACCGCCTCCATGCGCAGACCCTTGCCCGTCGTCCCGATGAGGGTCGACGAGCCGATCGTCTTGTAGCCCGACCACCCGGTGCCCTGCACGTGCGAGTTGGCCTGGATCGAGCCGCTGACGCCTTGGTCGACCAGTCCGAGGGTCATCCCCTCCATGCGCAGCGCCTGACCCTGTGTGCCGATGATCTGGCCGGAGTTGACGTAGGGCAACCAGCCCTTGGTCTGGACGTGACCGCGCGAGCGGACGATCGGCACGTCGCCGTACAGCTTGCGGAGCATCGTCTCGCGCTGGACGATCCAGGACTTGAGGTAGGACACCTCGCCGGCGTAGGTCGACTTGTAGGTGTGCCCCTGCGGAGGGTTCTGGCCGAACAAGGTCGGCCTGCCCAGGACGTTCCACTCGGCGAAGTTGTTGGCGGCCGACTTGGTGACCTGGGCCTGGTAGCCGTCGATCTTCGAGGGGACCTTGTTCACCTGGTAGGCGATGCCGTCGTCCCACATCTCGTTGGCCCGCTGGACGAAGGCGGTGTTGCGGAAGAGCTCCATCTGCCACCCGTTGCCCTTGTCGCGCAGGATCTGGGCGTTCTTGACGTACTCGGAGCGGTAGTCGGCGCCGTAGGGCTCCGTCTTGTCGTACTGGGCGAAGGCGCTGTCGAAGTCCCAGATCGGCCCGGCGAAGAGCTTGCTGTCGGGCCCGTCCTTGTAGAAGTAGACGCTGGACTGGGTGATCTCGGGGTTCTCGCCGAGCTCGAAGACGAAGTAGTGCTTGACGAACGAGTCGACGTCGATGATCTTCTCGATCTCGGTCCAGTTGGGGTTGTCGGCGTAGAGGAGTGCGTCGAGCTTGTTGAGCGTCGCCTGCATGTCCTTCCAGCCCGCCTCGACGTCGGGGGTCAGCGGTCCGTCAACCTTGTCGGGGTAGTCGGACGCGGCGTCCTTGAGGGCGAAGGTCGAGTTGCTGGTGGCAGTGTGGAACCAGTAGTCCTCCGCGGGGTAGCCGGGCTGCGTTCCGTCTGCGCGGTGGTCGAGCTCGGCGATGATGCCCTGGGGGTGCTCGAGCTCGACACGGTTGTCGCCGGTCTGGACCTTCTCGGACACGAGGTAGTTGCCGCGGTACTCACCGTTGATCCGCAGGTCGACCCACCTGGTCTCGGAGGAGTAGTCCAGGCCGATGTTCGACGCGAGGTCGTAGGCAACCTTGTTGCGCATGAGTGAGGCGTCGGCGTGGTTGGCCAGCAGCACCCAGGTCTTTGCCTTCGGCATACCCAGAAGTTCCTGCTTCTTGTCGAACTTGATCTGGTAGGGCTTCTTGGCCAGCGTGTAGGTGTAGTTTCCGCGGGGCTTGACCTCACCGGGAACCTCGGTGGGCACGGCGACCTCGGCCTCGACCTGGGTCACGTCGGGCCCGGTCGGGTCCTCCACGGAGATGGTCGTGTTGCGCACGGTGTCCTTGGAGGAGTCCAGCTGGGACTGGCTGACACCGTCGAGAAGGGTGAGGTTGATCGTGGGAAGGTCCGGGGTGACCGTGGCCGCCGAGGCCCGATGGGCCTGGGTCGACACCAGGAGCACTCCGCTGAGGAGGAGGGCCATCGTGGCGAGGATCGCCACCAGCCGCCCTCGGTGGTGCCCCAATTGAGCGGTGTGCATGCGTCCTCCTGGTCGACGTGCGGATGGTCGGATTCGCAAGCCCTGGCACCTGCACCCCGGAGTTCACGACGTCGCCCGTCGACACAACCCGAGCGAATAGTAGTCGAACTGACCCCGGCGCGATAGCCTTTCCGGGCCCAATGGCGAGAGGTTGCTCACACTGCGCCGTTCCCGCCTCCGATGTGCTGCCAATTCGTCCTCCGCGCTCGACGCGCCCCGCCTCCGGGTGTCTCGGGACGCGATACTGCGGGGTGCGACACGGAGGTGATGCGGACATGGATGTGGATGTCCAGAGGATGAAGGCGCGGATGCTCGCTCCGAGCGGCGCCCCGCTCCGAGCGGCATACCGTGCGGCGGAGGCCGTCGAGCTCGCCGGAGCAAGCGCTGTGGACCGCTTGGGGGCCCGCCAGGGACGACACCGCGAGGCCGCGGAGCGAGCCGAGAGTGCGCGGCGGGTGACCGTGGCCGCGAAGACCTTCCAGCGCCCGAAGGTCGCGCGCCGGCTGGTGCGCTCGGCGCGGCGCGTGTTCGACGGGCGGATCGTGATCGCTGACGACTCACATGTGCCGATGACGCCCACCGACCCGCTCGTCGACGTGATCGCAATGCCGTTCAACTCGGGGGTCGCGATCGGCCGCAACACCGCCCTGGAGGCCGTGGACACCGAGTACGTCCTGGTCACCGACGACGACATCGTCTTCACCGCGGCCACCGACGTCGATGCCGCGCGGCGCCGCCTGGACGAGAACCCGGAGATCGACGTCGTCGGCTTCCTGCTGGTGTCGGTGCCCCGGTGGCGCGCGAGCGACACGGGGCCGGACGCTCTCTTCCCGGGCCACCGGGAACCGATTCGCCGATGGGGCGAGATCGTCGGTGGCCTCCCGGTGCGCTACAAGATCGCGCAGGTCTACCTGGCCCGTACCGAGGCGATCAGAAAGGTCCGATGGGACCCTGCGATCCGGATGGTCGACCACCGGGACTTCTTCAGCCGGGCCGCAGGCGAGATCGTCGTCGTGCTCGACCAGTCGATCCGCGCGTACCACGCGCAGACCCCCTTCGACACCGAGTACGCCCGCTACCGGCTCGACATCGCCGATGACCTCGCCTACCTGAACCGGGTGTGGCGGGAGCGGGCGGCGGGCAACGGCCCCACGTAGCGGCTCGGTGCGACCGGTGCTCAGTGCGACCGTTGGGGGACCCGCCGAAGTCACCGTCGTGGCTGGTCCGACGCTCGGGCGCACGAGGTCAGGCACACCGCGCTTCAGTAGAGTCGGGAGCATGAGCGTGTTGAAGGTCTCCGTCATCGGCGCCGAGGGGCGAATGGGGGCGACGGTGTGTGACGCCGTCGAGGCCGCTGAGGGCCTGGAGCTGGTGGGCCGCTACGACCAGGGGGACGATCTCGGTGACCTGGGCGGGGCCGGCGTCGCGGTGGAGTTCTCGGTGCCCGATGCGTCCCCCGCCAACGTGGCGCACTGCATCGCTGCGGGGGTGCACGTCGTCGTCGGCACCACGGGCTGGTCCGCGGAGCGCGTGGACGACCTTCGCGCGCAGCTGGGGGAGGAGCCGCGGGTGGGGGTGCTCATCGCCCCCAACTTCTCGATCGGTGCCGTGCTGATGATGGCCTTCGCCGAGCGTGCCGCGCCCTTCTTCCAGTCGGTCGAGGTGATCGAGCTGCACCATCCCGACAAGGTCGACGCCCCTTCCGGAACCGCTGCGCGCACCGCGGAGCTCATCGGGGCGGCTCGGGACGATGCCGGGCTCGACCCCGTGCCCGATGCGACCACCCACGACCCCGATGGTGCGCGCGGAGCCCGAGTGCACGGCATCCCGGTGCACTCGGTGCGGCTGCGGGGCCTCGTGGCGCACCAGGAGGTCCTGCTGGGCGGCGAGGGCGAGATGTTGACGCTGCGCCACGACTCCTTCGACCGGGTGTCGTTCATGCCCGGGGTGCTCGCCGCCGTGCGCGCAGTTCCCGAGCACCCCGGCGTCACCGTGGGGCTCGAGCACTACCTGGGCGTCTGACCGCGATGCCGGCAACCCTGGTCGTCTGCGGCCATGGCACGCGAGATCCTGCCGGTCGCGCGACGGTGCGCACGGTGGTCGCCGCGGTGGCAGAGCGGCTGCCCGGCGTGACGGTGCTGGAGGCCTATGTCGACGTGCACGGACCCGAGGTCGCCGGGGTGGTGGCCGGCCTCCCGTGGGGGCAGGACGTCGTCGGCGTGGTGGTGCCACTCCTGCTGGCCGACGGGTACCACGTGAACGTCGACATCGCGGATGCCGTCGCCGGCCGCGCCGATGTGGTGGCGACCCGTGCTCTCGGGCCGGATGATCGCCTCGTCGACCTCGTGGTCGCGCGGCTGGCCGAGGCAGGCGCCCCACCGGAGTGTCGGGTCGTGCTCGCTCCGGCGGGGTCGAGCGACCCGCGGGCACAGGCCGACAGCGCCGAGGTTGCGGCGCGCCTTGCCGCACGGTGGGGTGGGCCTGTCACCCTCGGCTATGCCGCTGGACACGATCCGGGGGTGGCGGATGCCGTGGCCTCCGCGCGAGCCACGGCCGGCGGCGCCCCCGTCGCCGTCGCCTCGTACCTCCTCGCCCCGGGCCTGTTCCAGCGGCGCCTCGACGAAGCGAGGGCCGACCTCGTGACGGGTCCGCTCGCGCCCGACCCGCGCGTCGTCGACATCGTCGTCGACCGCTACCGCGAAGCGCTCGAGCAGGCGGCGCCCGCCCAGTAGCGCGTCCTACCCCCAGCCGCCGGCGCGGAGCAGGGCCGCCAGGGCACCCGCCCCCAGCACGACGACGAGGAAGTTCGCCCTGAGCAGGAGCAACACGACGGCGAAGCCGACAGCCGCGATCCTGGCGTCGAGCGCGAGTGTCCCGGCGTCGCCGGTGACGGTCTGGACGACGACCAGGGCGGCGAGCAGGGCGACCGGAAGCAGGGTGGTGACCCGCTGGGTGCGCTCGCCCGCCATGAGGCTCTCGGGCACGAGGTAGCCCGCGAGCTTGATGGCGAAGGAGAGCACGCTCGCGACGACGACCGCGATCCACAGACTCATGGAGTGGGGTCCGAGCCGACGAGGCGACCGTCGCCGCCCTCGAGCGGACCTTCGTGCCGCCCCGGGCGGCGCACACCGACAGCCAGTGCGGCGACTGCCGCGAGGATCACCGGCACGCCAGCGGGCAGGAAGGGCGAGGCGATGAGTGCGATGAACATGGCGAGCACAGCCGTGGCCGTGGCGTCCTTGCTCTTGAGCCGGGGCCAGAGCAGCGCGACGAAGGCAGCCGCCGCGGCCGCGTCGAGCCCGAGCGTTCGCGGGTCGCCGAAGGCGTTGCCCAGCAGTGCACCGAGAAAGGTGGAGAGATTCCACAGGACGAAGACGGCGATGCCGGTCTGCCAGAACCCGAGTCGCTGCGCCGCCGGCTCGGGCTGGCCGATCGCCACAGCCGTGGACTCGTCGATGGTGATCTGCGCGGCCGCGAGCCGGCGCACCCGGTCCACGCCGAGGAACTGGGAGGTCTGCAGGGCGTACAGCCCGTTGCGGATGCCGAGCATCGATGAGGTGGCGATCGCCGCCGGCGCCGCGGCGAGGCCGCCCGAGGCGATGATGCCGACGAAGGCGAACTGGGAGCCCCCGGTGAACATCGCGAGCGAGAGCACCTGCGCCTGCCACACGTCCAGGCCGGCCGCGACGGCGAGCGCACCGAAGCTCACGCCGTAGGCGCCCGTGGCGACACCAACCGACCAGGCCTGGCGCACCACCTCGCGGCGTCGCGCGGGGGCGAGCTCGGCACCGGGGGCGTGGTCGGTCACTCCGCCGGGACCTCGTCGTCCTCGAGGAGGGTGGCGGAGAGGCGCACCTCGCGGAGGGTCTGACCGTCGGGTGAGACGACGCGGTCGCGGTAGGCGCCGTCGGGGGTGAACCCGGAAGCGGCGAGGAAGCTGCGGGTCGCCTCGTCGTAGGAGGGCAGCCACGCGGTGACCGCCTCGGCGCCGGCGCCCCGGAGCACGTCGACGACCGCGTTGAGCAGCCTCGAGCCGTGCCCCTCGCGGCGGGCCTGCGGGTGCACGCCCAGCACCGTGAGCTCGCCCCAGGCCGGGCCGGCGTCGGGGTCCTGTGACGGACCGAGCGCGGCCATGCCGACCACCTGCTCACCGGCGCAGGCCACCATCAATCGGTGGACGCCCTCCGGTGGCGCCGTGAGGCTGGCCCGCCAGGCTCGGGCGAACCCCTCGGGTTGGAGCTGTTCGAGCACGTCGTCGGGGAGGCGACCGGTGAACGCCTCGCGGAACACCGTGGCCTGCACGATGCCCACCGCAGGCGAGTCGTTGGGGCGCGCCGAGCGCACGCTCGCGTCGGCGACCGGGCCGGGCTGCTGGGAGATCGGAGCGTGGTCGTGGTCAGGATGGTGGTCGTGGTCGTGATCGTGGTCGTGGTGGTGGTCGTGGCCGGCCGGCGGAGTCGATGCCATCAGTGCCCCTTGAAGATCGGTGTGCGGCGCTCGGCGAATGCCGAACGACCCTCGACCAGGTCCTGGCTCGACCAGGCCCCGGCGAAAGCGGCGTCGTACCGAGCGAGCTCGTTGGTGTCGTGGTGACGGGCGTCCAGCCCGATCTTCGACCCCTCCTGGCTCAGTGGGGCCAGGGCTGCGGCCCTGGCCGCCAGGGTGACGGCGTCCTCGAGCCCGCCGAGCTGTTGGGCGAAACCGAGGCGCCAGGCGTCCTCGGCATCCAGCACGGCACCGGTGAGCACCATGGACCGAGCGGCGCCCTCCCCCCAGAAGCGGGCCACCCGGTCGAGGGTCCAGTGGTCGACCATCAGCCCCAGCCGGGCGACGGGAACGGCGAACTTGGCGGCCGGAGCCACGACGCGGACGTCGCACGCGACTGCGAGCTGCATCCCCAGACCCATGCAGGATCCGTCGATCGCCGCGATCGTGGTCACGGGGGCGGTCGCGAGGTGCTGCAGGACGGTGGACAACCGTCGGGTGAAGGACACGTCCTCCAGCTCGGTGAGGTCGGCCCCTGCGCAGAAGTGGCCCTCGGCACCGGTCAGGACCAGGGCCCTCGCGCCGTCGGAGAGGGCCGACAGGGCGGCCCGGTGCACCTCCTCGAGGGAGTCGAGGTCGAGGGCATTGCGCCGGTGGGTGCGGTCGATGGTGATCGTGGCGACACGGTCTGCCTGATGCAGGTGGATGGGCACCTGTCCGACCCTACCGAGCCCGGGCGCGCTGCAGCTGCCCGCCCGACAGGGGATGGATCCGTACGGTGGTCGTGTTGCACCCCTGTCTCACCCCCACGTCGAAGGAGAAGTTGGATGGCCACCACTCGCACCGCCGCAGCCCACTGGGAGGGTTCCCTCATGGACGGAGCCGGCCAGGTCTCGCTGGAGTCCTCCGGGGTCGGCACGTACGACGTCACCTGGCCCGCCCGCGCCGAGGCCGCCAACGGCAAGACGAGCCCGGAGGAGCTGATCGCAGCCGCCCACTCGACCTGCTACTCGATGGCCCTCTCGCACGGCCTCGCGCAGGCCGGCACCCCGCCCACGACGATCGACACCACGGCCGACGTGACCTTCGAGCCCGGCACCGGCATCACCGGTATCGCGCTGAAGGTCGTCGGAGCGGTGCCCGGCATCACCGCCGAGCAGTTCGAGGAGGCCGCACAGGCCGCGAAGACCGGGTGCCCGGTGAGCGTCGCGCTCGCCGCCGTGCCGATCACTCTGGACGTCCAGTTCCACGGGTGAGGTCACCGCGATGCACGTCGAGCGCGCGCCGGTCCTGAGATCCGACCGGCGCGCGCCGCGTCCCGGGCACGCGTCGGTAGGCTCGGTGACTCCACCCCCGACGCGATAGGCAGGATCCCGTGACGACCAAGGCCGACTTCACCCAGGACGAGTGGACCCGAGTGGTCCGTGCACCGTTCGTGGCCGGACTGGCGATCTCCCTGGCCGACCCGGGTGGTCCCATCGAGATGGCCAAGGAGTCGATGGCGACGATGAGGAGCGCCACCAACCCCCCGAGCCGCGAACAGCTGCTCAGCGAGGTCGCCCTGGAGATCCAGGCAATGGCGCAGGCCCACCAGAACCCGGTCAAGGGGTTCAGGCCCGCCGGCCCGAACCCCGGCGAAGGCGTCCTCGAGGAGCTCCGCGGGGTCGTCGCGATCATCGCGGCGAAGGCCTCCGCGGAGGAGGCGTCGGCGTTCGGAGCATGGCTCGTGGTGGCCGCGCAGGCCGCGGCCGACGCCGCCAAGGACGGTGGCTTCATGGGCTTCAAGGCCCAGCAGGTCAGCGACCGCGAGCAGGCGATGATCGACCAGGTGAAGGCGGTCGTCGGCGGCTGAGCCGGGGGTACCGTGTCAGCCATGCCGCAGCCGCTCTCGATCGTGCCCATTCCCGGACCCGGCGCCGAGGACGTGCTCGTCGCTCCGGACGGCCGGGTGTGGACCGGCACGGCAGACGGCGCCATCCACGTGCACGACCCGGAGACCGGCAGCACGACGACCGTCGCGGTGACGGGCGGGCGGCCCCTCGGGCTCGAGAACCTCCCCGACGGACGCGTCCTCGTCTGCGACGCGCACCGCGGCCTCCTCGCCCTCGACCCCCAGTCGGGAGACCTCGAGACGCTGCTCACTGACGTCGAGGGCTGGCGGATGATGTTCTGCAACAACGCGGCCGTCGCGCCTGACGGCACGATCTGGTTCACCGACAGCAGCCGGAAGTGGTCGATCGAGGACTGGAAGAACGACCTCATCGAGCACACCTGCACGGGCCGCCTCCTGCGCCGCAGGCCCGACGGCACCGTCGACACGGTGCTCGACGGACTCGCCTTCGCCAACGGGGTGGCCCTCCTGCCGGATGCGAGCGCGGTGCTCGTCGCGGAGACCGGAACCCGCACCATCCGGCGGGTCACGCTCACTGCCGACGGTGAGCCGGGGGCCTCGTCGGTCTTCGTCGAGGAGCTGCCCGGCCACCCCGACAACATCGCCCTCGGCAGCGACGGCCTCGTGTGGGTCACCATCGCGTCCCCGACCGACCGCACCCTGGCGCTCCTGCAGAAGAGCCCGGGCGCACTGCGCGGTCTGGCGCGTCGGCTGCCCGAGCGGTTCAAGCCGACGCCCAAGCGCACCGCCCGCGTGATGGCCATCGACCCCTCCGGTCGCACGGTGCACGACCTCGATTTCGACGCGACGCGATGGCACCTCGCAACCGGGGTGCGCGAGCACGGCGGACGGGTGTGGCTCGGAAGCCTCGTGGAGCCCGCGATCGCCGTGGGCGACGTGCCCGCCGCGTCGGGTCAGGCTCGTTCGTAGACCACTCGGGACCATCCGTCGTGCGGGTCGCGGGCGACCTCGTGCCAGTCGCCCCGGTCCCACGTCGGGAACCACGTGTCGCCCTCGGGCGTCGCCGCCACCTCGGTGATGATCATCCGGTGGGCGAAGGGGATCGCCTCGGCATACACCTGGGCACCGCCGGCGACGAACACCTCGTCGGCGGGGCCGGCGAGCGAGACGGCCTCGGCGAAGGAGTGCGCGCTCTCGACGTCCGGGTGGTGCCAGGACGGATCCCGGGTGACGACGATCGTCCGACGACCCGGCAGCGCACGCCCGATGGACTCGAAGGTGCGGCGCCCGACGACGAGCGCGTGCCCCATCGTCGTCGCCTTGAAGTGTGCCAGCTCCTCGGGCAGGTGCCAGGGCATGGCGTCATCGCGCCCGATGACGCCGTTCGAGGCCACCGCGGCGATGAGGGAGATGCGGGTCATCGTGTGCTCCTCAGACGGCGATCGGGGCCTTGATCGCGGGATGGGACTGGTAGCCGACCAGCTCGAAGTCGGCGAGGTCGAAGTCGTCGATGTGGCTCTTCGGCGTGATGGTCATGGTGGGCAGCGGCAACGGGTCGCGGGTGAGCTGGAGCCGGGCCTGCTCCAGGTGGTTCGAGTACAGGTGCGCGTCGCCGAGGGTGTGCACGAAGTGCCCCGCGCGCAGGCCGGTGAGCTGGGCGACCATCATCGTCAGTAGAGCGTAGGAGGCGATGTTGAACGGGACACCGAGGAAGACGTCGGCCGAGCGCTGGTAGAGCTGGCAGTCCAGGTGTGCCGGTCCGCCGTCCTGCGCGGGGCGCACGTAGAACTGGAACATCGCGTGGCAGGGCGGCAGCGCCATCTCGTCGACCTCCGCGACGTTCCAGGCCGAGACGATGTGGCGCCTGCTGTCGGGAGTGCTGCGGATCGACGCGATGACCTTGGAGATCTGGTCGATGTGCTGCCCGTCGGGAGTGGGCCACGAGCGCCACTGGTGGCCGTAGACCGGCCCGAGCTCGCCGTGCTCGTCGGCCCACTCGTCCCAGATGGTGATTCCCCGCTCCTGCAGCCAGCGCACGTTGGTGTCACCGCGCAGGAACCACAGCAGCTCGCCGATGATCGAGCGCAGGTGCAGCCGCTTGGTCGTCACCACGGGGAACCCCTCGGAGAGGTCGAACCGCATCTGGTGGCCGAACACACTGCGGGTGCCGGTGCCCGTGCGGTCGGACTTCTCGACTCCGGATGTGAGGACGTGGTCGAGCAGGTCGAGGTACTGGCGCACGCCGTGAGCCTACCGGTGGCCACGGACTACCCTTGGGCCCATGACGACCACCCCGTTCGGCCGCGTCCTCACCGCCATGGTGACCCCCATGTCAGCCGGGGGCGAGATCGACGAGGCAGGGGTCGACTCCCTGGTCGAACACCTCATCGACACCGAGCACGACGGAATCGTCGTCAACGGCACGACGGGTGAGTCCTCGACGCTCACCGACGACGAGAGCATCGAGATGGTGCGCCGCGTCGTCGAGCAGTCCGACGGACGCGCACGAGTCGTCGCCGGGTGCGGTTCCAACGACACCGCCCACGCGGTCGCGATGGCCGGCCGGGCCGCCGACGCCGGTGCCGACGCGCTGCTCGTCGTCTCGCCCTACTACAACAAGCCGACCCAGGCCGGTGTCATCGCGCACTGCAACGCCGTGGCCGACGCGACCGACCTGCCGGTGATGCTCTACGACATCCCGGCGCGCACCGGCATCCCCTTCGCCACGGAGACCCTCATCACCCTCGCCGAGCACCCGCGCATCGTCGCGTTCAAGGACGCCAAGGGTGACCTGTGGGCGACCACGCAGGTGCTGGCCGACACCGACCTGCTCCTGTTCAGCGGCGAGGACGCGCTCACCCTCCCGTTGCTCGCCATCGGTGCCGTGGGCACCGTCTCCGTCGTCGGCCACGTCGCGGGCGCCCGGTACGCAGCCATGGTCGCCGCCGTCGACCGCGGGGACCTCGCCGAGGCGCGGGCCATCCACGAGGCGCTCGTGCCGGTGGTCGAGGCCGTCATGAACACCAGCCAGGGAGCGATCATGGCCAAGGCCGCACTCGTCGAGCTCGGGATCATCGAGTCGGCTGCGGTCCGCCTCCCCCTCGTGGAGTCCCCGCCCGAGCACCTCGAGAAGCTGCGCACGGCGCTCGTGACCGTCGCCGGCCGATGAGCCACCCGCACCCCGAGCTGCAGGCCCCCGCCCCGCTCGTCGAGGGTGGCGTGCGCGTCGTTCCGCTCGGTGGCCTCGGCGAGGTCGGGCGCAACATGACCGTGATCGAGCACGAGGGGCAGCTGCTCGTCATCGACTGCGGGGTGCTCTTCCCCGACGACCACCACCCCGGCATCGACCTGATCCTCCCGGACTTCGAGTACATCGAGGACCGGCTCGACACGGTCCAGGCGATCGTCCTCACCCACGGTCACGAGGACCACATCGGTGCGGTCCCCTATCTGCTGCGGCTCAGGCCGGACATCCCGGTGGTCGGGTCCCGGCTCACCCTCGCGCTCATCGGGGCCAAGCTCAAGGAACACCGCATCACGCCCCGGACGCTCGAGGTGAGGGAGGGGGGCATCGAGCGACTGGGGGCGTTCGAGTGCGAGTTCGTCGCGGTCAACCACTCCATCCCCGACGCGCTGGCCGTGTGCGTGCGCACCTCCGGGGGCACCCTGCTGCACACCGGCGACTTCAAGATGGACCAGCTGCCGCTCGACGGCCGGATCACCGACCTGCGCGCGTTCGCCCGGCTGGGTGAGGCCGGCGTCGACCTCTTCCTCACGGACTCCACGAACGCCGAGGTCCCCGGCTTCACGACACCCGAGCGGGAGATCGCGCCGGCGATCGACCGGGTCTTCCGGGAGTCGGAGCGCCGGATCATCGTCGCGTGCTTCTCCTCGCACGTGCACCGGGTGCAGCAGGTGTTCGACGCCGCAGCACGGTCCGGGCGGAAGGTCGCGATGATCGGTCGCTCGATGGTCCGCAACATGGGCATCGCGGCCGACCTGGGCTACCTCCACGTGCCCGACGGTGTCCTCGTCGACATCAAGAAGCTCGACGACCTCACCGACGACGAGGTGGTGCTCGTGTGCACGGGCTCCCAGGGCGAGCCGATGGCGGCCCTGTCCCGGATGGCGAACCGGGACCACCGGATCGAGGTGGGGCCCGGTGACACCGTCCTGCTCGCGTCCTCGCTCATCCCCGGCAACGAGAACGCCGTGTACCGGGTGATCAACGGCCTGATGCGCCTGGGCGCCACGGTCGTCCACCAGGGCAACGCCACGGTGCACGTCTCGGGCCACGCCAGTGCCGGCGAGCTCATGTACTGCTACAACATCGTCAAGCCGCGCAACGTCATGCCGGTCCACGGGGAGTGGCGACACCTCACCGCCAACGCCGAGCTCGCCGTCCTCACCGGTGTGTCGCGGGAGCGGGTCGTCGTCGTCGAGGACGGGGTCGTCGTCGACCTGGTCGACGGGGAGGTCGCGGTGGCCGGGGCGGTGCCCGGTGGCTACGTCTACGTCGACGGGTCCTCGGTCGGTGACGCCGACGAGACCCTGCTCAAGGACCGCAGGATCCTGCGTGACGAGGGGTTCGTCTCGGTCATCGTCGTGATCGACTCGACCACCGGGAAGATCATCGCCGGGCCGGAGATCACGGCCCGCGGCTTCGTGGAGGACGAGGTCGTCTTCGACGACATCCTTCCCCAGCTCACCCAGACCCTGGACGAGGCTGTTGCCGGAGGGGTCACCGACGCCTACCAGCTCCAGCAGGTCATCCGCCGCTCGGTGGGGAGCTGGGTCGGTCGCACGATCCGGCGTCGACCGATGATCATCCCCACCGTCATCGAGGCCTGACCGCCCGGGGCGACGGCCCGGCATCCGGGTGGAGAGGGGAAGCCCGAGGTTCACCGGGGTTGCGAACCCTTGCGATGCGCCCGGTTGCCTCATGGGGCGGAAAAGCTGGACGGGGTGGGGGGCAAATGTGGTGCCGCCGTGCCGCGTGTGACGCGTGAGTCCGGTGTGACTCTCGCGTAGCCTGCGACCATGGTGACTCGTACGTCCTCCACCTCGCGCAAGCGTGGGGCGCCCACTCGTCCCGCGACGCGCAAGCCGGCAGCCCGATCGGGCGCGCGCAAGGGCAGCACACGTTCCGGAGGTCTACCGCTGCCGCTGCGCGCGGTCCAGACCACGTGGATGGGCCTGGCCCACGCGACCGGCGCGATGGCCCGCAAGGTCGGCGACACCGGCCGCGACCTCGAGCCGGAGCACCGCCGCGACGGGATCGGCCTGCTGCTCATCGCGCTCGCCGTCGTCGTGGCCGCACGCGAGTGGTGGGGGCTGTCCGGGTCGGTGGGCACCGTCGTGCACGCCGTCGTCGCCGGCACCTTCGGCAAGATCGGCTACGCCGTCCCGCTGGTGCTTCTCGCCTTCGGCATCCGGATGCTCCGCAAGCCCGGGGACGACGCCGCCACCTCCCGGATGGCCGTCGGCACCACCGCCCTGGCCTTCTCGGCCTGCGGCCTCGCCCACGTCTCGGCCGGCATCCCGACCCCACCCGAGGGCGCGGACGGGATGCGCGCGGCCGGTGGCATCATCGGGTTCCTCGCCTCCAGCCCGCTCGAGGCCGCCGTGTCGGTCTACGGCACCGTGCCGCTGCTCCTGCTCCTCGGGCTGTTCGGCCTGCTCGTCCTCACCGCCACCCCGTTGAACCAGGTGCCCACGCGGCTGCGCCAGGGCATCGACCGCCTCACCGGGCACCAGCCGGAGCCGACCGACAGCGATGCTCCCACGTCGGCCTCACCGGCACGTCGCCGGCGGAAGGCCGCCGAGCCCGAGGGGCCGCGGCCCGGCGACGAGCCCTTCGAGCAGGCGGCCGTCGTCGACCCCGGCACCGGTCGACGGCTGCGCCCCGGTCAGAAGCGGCCCGCCCCCGCACCGGCTCCTGCCTCCGGCGGCGACGCCACGGCCACGGGCGGGCCGGCAGCCCGCGGGCCCGTCCCGGAGCGGGTGCCCCTGGAGGCCCCGCCGACCAACCCGCTCCCGCAGCGCGTCGAGCAGCTCTCGCTGGCCGGCGACATCACCTACACCCTTCCCGACGCCGCCCTGCTCGAGCCGGGGAGCCCGCACAAGGCGCGCAGCGCGGCGAACGACCGGGTGGTCGAGTCCCTCACCACGGTGCTCGACCAGTTCGAGATCGACGCGCAGGTCACGGGTTTCTCCCGAGGCCCCACGGTCACCCGCTACGAGGTCGAGCTCGGCCCGGGCATCAAGGTCGAGCGGGTGACGGCCCTCTCGAAGAACATCGCGTATGCCGTCGCCTCGGCCGACGTCCGGATCCTCAGCCCGATTCCGGGCAAGTCCGCCATCGGCATCGAGATCCCCAACACCGACCGCGAGAAGGTCAGCCTCGGCGACGTGCTGCGAAGCCAGGTCGCACGGGGCACCGACCACCCGATGGTCATGGGCGTGGGCAAGGACGTCGAGGGTGGCTACGTCATCGCCAACCTCGCCAAGATGCCGCACCTCCTCGTCGCAGGGGCCACGGGTGCGGGCAAGAGCAGCTTCGTCAACTCGCTCATCACCTCCATCCTCATGCGCTCGACGCCGGACGAGGTGCGCCTCGTGCTCGTCGACCCCAAGCGGGTCGAGCTCACGGCCTACGAGGGAGTGCCGCACCTCATCACCCCGATCATCACCAACCCCAAGAAGGCGGCCGAGGCGCTCCAGTGGGTGGTGCGCGAGATGGACACCCGCTACGACGACCTGGCCGCGTTCGGCTTCAAGCACATCGACGAGTTCAACAAGGCGGTCAAGGCCGGCAAGGTCACGCCGCTGCCCGGCTCCGAGAGGGTCATCGCCCCGTACCCCTACCTCCTCGTGGTCGTCGACGAGCTGGCCGACCTCATGATGGTCGCCCCCCGGGACGTCGAGGAGTGCATCGTCCGGATCACCCAGCTCGCGCGGGCCGCGGGGATCCACCTCGTGCTCGCGACCCAGCGACCCAGCGTCGACGTCGTCACCGGGCTGATCAAGGCCAACGTGCCCTCCCGGATGGCCTTCGCGACCTCGAGCCTGTCCGACTCACGAGTCGTGCTCGACCAGCCGGGAGCGGAGAAGCTCATCGGCCAGGGCGACGCGCTGTTCCTGCCGATGGGCGCGAGCAAGCCGATGCGCGTGCAGGGCGCGTGGGTCACCGAGTCGGAGATCCACGCGGTCGTCACGCACGTCACCGAGCAGCTCAAGCCCCGGTACCGCGAGGACGTCACGGTCACCGCGCCGAAGAAGCAGGTGGACGACGACATCGGCGATGACCTCGACCTGCTCCTGCAGGCCACCGAGCTCGTCGTGACGACCCAGTTCGGGTCGACCTCGATGCTCCAGCGCAAGCTGCGCGTGGGGTTCGCCAAGGCGGGTCGGCTCATGGACCTCCTGGAGTCCCGGGGCGTCGTGGGGCCGTCCGAGGGATCCAAGGCCCGTGACGTGCTCGTCAAGGCCGACGACCTCCCGACGACCCTCGCCCTCATGCGGGGCGACGAGGTGCCCGAGCCGACGGAGGCGGTGTACGACGCGGCCGCGTCCGAGCGCTCGGCTCCGGTCACGGACACCTCGACCGACGACACCTCCGAGGTCGCGGTGCTCGGCTACGGCGGGGACGCCGTCGCCGCGGACCTGGACGCCTACGAGACGGCAGCCGAGTGGGACGACGATGACACGGCCGGCGAGGACGCCTGGGACCTCACCGGTCGTCGCTGACCAGTTCGTCGCTGACCAGCTCCGAGGGCTCGTCGACCACTGCTCCCGCGCCCGCAAGGTGTTCGGCGATCTCGGCCACGAACTCGCGGATGTCGTCCTCGCCGCTGACCGGACCGCCCGCGAGGAGTCCGTCGGCGCCGACGAGCACCGCCGACGGCGCGGGGACACCGAAGGCCTCGCCTGCCATGCCGTGGGGGTCGAACCAGGCACGCCCGCGGAGGTACTCGTAGAACTCGACGAGACGCGGTTCGCCCCGGAGGACGGCCTGAACCACGACAGGGTCCAGCTCGCGGCCCCACTGCTCAAGGTCAGGGCCGATGCGCTGGCACGCTCCACACCCCGGGTTCAGGAAGACGAGGAGGTGCGCGCTCCTCGAGGCGGCCCGCTCGACGAGCTCGAGCTGTCCTCCATCGGTGAGGACCTGGGCCCGCGGCACCGGACGTCGGACGTACTCGCCGTCCTCGTCGACGGTGATCGGCTCGCGCCCTGAGTCGACCCCGGCGGGCTCGACGTCCCCGGAGCGCCATGTGACGAGCACGGCGACCGCAGCGGTGAGTGCCGCCATGGCGATCCATCCCAGCGCGGACCCCTCTGCGAGGGCCCCGAGGAGGCCGACCCCCTGAGTCCCGGCGACCACGGCCAGCGCGGCGGAGAGGACGAGCGCGAGGTTACGCCAGACGGTGGCCGCGGAGACCCGGGAGTCGCCGATCGCGCCGAAGCACCCGCAGTCGGCCGGCTCGGGGCGCCGCACCGCTCGGACGACGAGCACGAGGTAGGCGACGAAGACCAGCAGGCTGAGGGCGGCGGCCACCACCAGCGCAGGGCCCGTGGCGAGCAGCAGCGACACACCGAGGGCGATCTCCGCCCAGGGCACGAGCCGGCGCACGAGGGGGGCGCTCAGGGCACTGGGCACCTCGAGTGAGGTGAAGGCCCGCTCGAGGCTGTCGGGGTCGCGCAGCTTGGCCAGGCCACTGAGGAGCAGGACCACGCTGACGGTGAGAACGGGCAGGAGCAGCGGGGACGGCATACCGACATTGTTGCTCAGGCCCTCCTAGAGTGTCCGCATGACGATGCTCTGGGAGGACCTGAGGGACCCCCCGTCCCGGTGGGAGCGGTGGAAGGCCACGGTGCGCAAGCAGCCGTCGGCGATCCTGTTGTTCACCCAGATCATGGTCATCCTCCTGCTCCCCTTCCTGCAGGGCACCGGGTGGGGACGCGCCGTCATCTCGATGATCAGCCTGACGGCGGTGGTCACCGCGGTCTTCACGGTGCGCAGCACGCCGGCCCTCACCTGGCTCTCGATCACCCTCGGGCTGCCCGCCGCGATCTTCGAGGTGTGGAGCCTCTTCGAGGACCGCGGCACCATCCTCGTGCTGGCCCACTCGGCGCTGGCGATCTTCTACTTCTACACCGGCTACGCGCTCATCGCCTACATGTTCGAGGACTCGTGGGTCACCAAGGACGAGCTGTTCGCCGTCGGTGCCTGCTTCACCGTGCTGATGTTCGCGTTCGCCTACGTCTACCTCGCGATCCAGGAGGTCTGGCCGGGGTCGTTCACGTCCTTCGACGGGCCCGGCCAACGCAGCTTCCTCGAGCTGCTCTACTTCTCGGGCGCCAACCTCACGAGCGTGGGACTCTCGGACATCGGACCGATCCGCTCCCAGGCGCGGGCGGTCGTCACCGTCGAGCAGCTGGGTGGGGTGCTGTACGTCGCGATGGTCATCTCCCGCCTCGTGGCGCTCACGGTGATGCGCGCCCGTCAGGGCTCCTGAGCGACCTCGCAGCTGAGCAACCTCACTGCGGGATGCCGTCGAGGTCCTCGATGCGGGCCAGGCTGGGTCCGCGCGTCGCGCCGATCTCGACCGAGCGCTGCTCGGCGTGCCCGAGGACCCGCAGCGCGTTCCCTCCCGCGATCCGGGCGAGGTCGTCGTCGCTCCACCCCCTGTCGGCGAGCGCGGCCAGGAGCCTCGGGTAGCCGCTGACGTCCTCGAGTCCCTGGGGGAGGGCGTCGACACCGTCGTAGTCGCCACCGAGGCCGACGTGGTCGATGCCGGCCACCTCGCGGACGTGCTCGCAGTGCGCCACCACGTCGTCGATCGTCGCGGTCGGCCTGGGGTGGGCGCGGGCGCGCTCGTCGGAGAAGGCGCGGAGCGCGTCGTCGTCGGTGTCGACTCCGGCCTCGGCCGCTGCATCGCGCAGGTGGAGCTCCCACTCGAAGACCGCGGGCGAGACGAACGCCGGCACGAACGTCACCATGCAGACCCCGCCATTGGCAGGAAGGCGCTCGAGCACGTCGTCGGGCACGTTGCGCGGGTGGTCGCACACCGCCCGCGACGAGGAGTGGGAGAAGACGACGGGGGCCTGCGTCGTGGCCAGGGCGTCCCTCATCGTGTCGGCCGACACGTGCGAGAGGTCGACGAGCATGCCCAGGCGGTTCATCTCCCGCACCACCTCGCGGCCGAACGGCGACAGGCCGTGCAGCACGGGCTCGTCGGTGGCGCTGTCGGCCCAGGGCACGTTGTCGTTGTGCGTGAGCGTCAGGTAGCGCACGCCGAGGGCGAAGAGCATCCGCAGCGTCCCCATCGAGGAGTCGATGCTGTGGCCACCCTCGGCGCCCAGCAGGGAGGCGATCCGACCCGTGGAGAGGGCATGGTCGACCTCGGCCCTCGTCGTCGCGAGCGCGAGGTCTGCGGCATACCGCTCGGTCATCCGGTGCACCGCGTCGACCTGCTCGAGGGTGGCCGTGACGGCCGCGTCGCCCTGGAGGTCGGCGGGCACGAAGACCGACCAGAACTGCGCCCCGACACCGCCGGCGCGAAGCCGGGGGATGTCGGTGTGGGTGGGCTGACCGGGCGTGGCGATGTCCAACAGGTCCCAGTCGTAGGCCACCCGTTCCCGGGCCTCCCAGGCCAGGTCGTTGTGCCCGTCCACGACCGGGTGCTCCACGAGCAGCGCACGGACACGGGCGAGGGTCTCCAGCGGCATGCGCTCGACCCTACTCGCGGTCTCCCGGGGCAGCCGAGCACAACTAGAGTGACGGGCATGGCCACTCCCACGACCCGCGGCAGCGTCGCGCTGGTCACCCTCGGCTGCACGCGCAACGAGGTCGACTCCGAGGAGCTGGCGGGGCGCCTGTCGGCCGAGGGATGGACCCTCGTCGACGACGCCGCCAACGCCGACGTGGCGGTCGTCAACACCTGTGGCTTCGTCGAGCAGGCGAAGAAGGACTCGATCGACACCCTCCTCGAGGCCTCCGACCTCAAGACGACGGGCCGCACCCGCGCCGTCGTGGCCGTCGGCTGCCTCGCGGAGCGCTACGGACAGACCCTCGCCGACGAGCTGCCCGATGCCGACGCGGTGCTCGGGTTCGACTCCTACCGAGACATGTCCAGCCACCTGCGTGCCGTGCTCGACGGGGAGAAGCTTCCCTCGCACGTGCCCTCCGACCGGCGCCGCCTGCTGCCGCTCTCGCCCGTGGAGCGCTCCGCGGCGGCCGATGACGTCGCCCTGCCGGGCCACGGTGACGGTGATCAGTTCGTGCGGGCACGGCTCGATGCCCGGCCCTGGGCCCCGCTGAAGATCGCCAGCGGGTGTGACCGACGGTGCTCCTTCTGCGCGATCCCGATGTTCCGGGGCTCCTTCGTGTCGCGGCGCCCCACCGACGTCATCGCCGAGGCCCGCTGGCTGGCCACCCAGGGGGTGCGCGAGCTCTTCCTCGCCAGCGAGAACTCGACCTCCTACGGCAAGGACCTCGGAGACCTCGGCCTCCTCGAGAAGCTGCTCCCGGAGCTCACCTCCATCGATGGCATCGACCGGGTGCGGGTGTCCTACCTCCAGCCTGCCGAGGTGCGACCCGGCCTGTTGGAGGCGATGGCGGGCACCCCCGGGGTGATGCCGTGGTACGACCTGTCGTTCCAGCACGCCTCGGCGCCGGTGCTGCGCCGGATGCGCCGCTTCGGCAGCACCGAGCCCTTCCTCGAGCTCATCGGGCGGGTGCGGGCGCTCGAGCCGCTGGCCGGTGTGCGCAGCAACGTCATCGTCGGCTTCCCCGGGGAGACCGAGTCCGACGTGGAGGAGCTCGAGCGCTTCCTCACGCTCGCGCGCCTCGACGTCGCGGGGGTGTTCGGGTACTCCGACGAGGACGGCACCGAGGCGGAGTCGCTCGGTGAGAAGCTGCCCCCCGTGGTGGTCGCCGAGCGCGTGGAGAGGCTCACGGGCCTCATCGAGGACCTCACCTCGCAGCGTGCCGCCGAACGGGTGGGGGAGCGCGTGCGGGTCATGGTCGAGGAGCACGACGACGACGGTGTCGCGGTGGGTCGGGGCGAGCACCAGGGCCCCGACGTCGACGGTGTGTGCCTGCTGCGCCCCGACGCGGGTGCTCCGGTGCCGGAGGTGGGCGCCTTCGTCGACGGTGTCGTCGTCGACTCCGTGGGGGTCGACCTGGTCGTGGAGCGGGGATGACCGAGGGACCTGACCGGGCGGCTCCGCAGGCGCGGACCGGCGGCAGGGCGCGACCGATGCTGCCCGTGACGCCGCCGAGTGCGTGGAACATCGCGAACTACCTCACCGTCGTGCGACTGCTCCTCGTGCCGGTCTTCGGGTGGCTGCTGCTCGTCGATGACGGGAGCAACGCGGCCTACCGGTGGGCCGCGTTCGGGGTGTTCGCGGTGGCCATGCTCACCGACCGCATCGACGGTGACCTCGCCCGCAGCCGGGGCCTGGTGACCGACGTCGGGAAGGTCATCGACCCCATCGCCGACAAGGCGCTCGTCTCGATGGCGCTCATCGGGCTCTCCCTCATCGGGGAGGTGCCGTGGTGGATCACCGCCGTCGTCCTGCTGCGTGAGTGGGGTGTCACCGCGGTGCGGTTCTGGGTGATCCGCCACGGGGTGATGGCGGCGGGGCGCGGCGGGAAGGTCAAGACGCTGTTGCAGACGCTCGGTATCGGGTTCTTCCTCATGCCCCGGTGGACCCTGCCCCAGCCGCAGGTGTGGGATGCCGTGGCCTGGGTCTGCCTGGGTGCGGCCGTCGTCGTCACCGTCGTCACGGGGATCGACTACCTCGTCCAGGCCCTCCGGCTGCGGCGCACCAGCGAACGGGCGCAGGCCAAGCGGGCTGCCCGCGCCGCCGAGCGTGCGGCCGCCAGGGAGCGCCGGAGCACCCGGTGACGGCCGCCGAGCTGGTCACCACCCTCGCGCGGCGAGGGTGGACCATCGGCACCGCGGAGTCCCTCACCGGTGGGTTGGTGTGTGCCGCCCTCACGCAGGTTCCCGGGGCATCCGCGGTCGTGCGAGGTGGCGTGGTGGCCTACTCCAGCGAGATCAAGGCCTCGGTGCTCGGCGTCGACGCCGAGCTCCTGCGGGCCCGCGGCGCGGTCGACCACGACGTCGCCGCCCAGCTCGCCGACGGGGCCCGCCGGGTGCTGGGGTGCCACGTCGGGGTGGCGACGACAGGTGTGGCGGGGCCCGACACCGCCGACGGGATGCCGGTCGGCACCGTGTTCGTGGCCGTGGCCACCCCCCGGGGAATCGCCGTCGAACGGATGGCGTTGACCGGCGACCGGGAGCAGATCCGCGCGAAGACCGTGGCGGCCGCGCTGGCCCTCGTGGCCCGCCGCCTGGAGAACCTCCGAGACGCCGACGGCGGCGCGGGGTACCGTTGAGCCACGGGCTACGGTCCGACGGACACGAGAGCGGAAGGAGGAGCCATGCTGCTGATGCGACAGGAGCTCGGCGAGGTGCTGCGTGAGATCCGCCAGGCCCAGGGCCGCACGCTGCGCGACGTGGCCTCCTCCTCTGCGGTCTCCCTCGGCTACCTCAGCGAGATCGAGCGCGGTGGCAAGGAGGCCTCCTCGGAGCTGCTGGCCGCCATCTGCGCCGGGCTCGGACTGAGCCTGTCCGAGGTGCTCGGCCAGCTGCGCGACCGGGTCGAGCACGTCGAGACGCTGACGACGCCGGTGTCGCTGCCGGTCGCCCCGGCGCGCGAGACCGTCTCCGCCTCCGCGGCCTGAGACGTCCTCGGCCACGCCGCTACCGCCGGCGACGGTAGGACGCGGACCGGACCCGGACGGTGTGCTCCCCAGCGGTCGCTGGCGTCGTCCGTCGTCCGTGGGTGCCAGCCCGCCCTGGCACGTGGGGCAGGAGAACAGGGTGCGTTCCCGTGGCGGCGCGCCGGACATGGCCACGCGCACGGTGTCCCCGCAGCGACGACACGGCCGACCCGAGCGGGCGTGCACGTAGGCCTCCTCGCCAGAGCGCGCGATGCCGGTGCTCGACTGGCTGCCGCTGCGCGCCGCCGCCAGCATGAGTCGGTGCAGGCGATCGACCAGGCGTCGCACGGCATCGGCGCCGAGGTCCCCGGCGGGGGTCCAGGGCAGTGTGCGCTCGAGGAAGAGCACCTCACTGGCCCAGAAGGTCCCGACGCCGGCGAGCACGCGCTGGTCGAGCAGCGCGTCACCGACGAACCCGTCGATAGGCCGGAGATCCGCTCCCGCGCGAGGGCGGGGTCCCAGTCGTGGCCGAGCACGTCCGGGCCGAGGTGTCCGACGAGCTGGTGCTCGTGGTCGGTCGGCACGAGGTCGAGCATGCCGAGCCGCAGCCCCAGGGCGCTCCACGTGTCGGTGAGCACGGCGGCGCGCAGGTCGGGTCGGCGCAGGGCCCGGTCGGTGCGCGCCCCCGGGTGCTCCACACGCCACTGCCCCTCCATCCGCAGGTGGGTGTGCAGGGTCGATCCGGTGTCGAAACGGTGCAGCAGGTGCTTGCCGCGGGCGAGCGACCTCGACGGTGCGCGAGCCGGTGAGGTCGACGTCCGGGGCCGAGGGCCAGCGAAGGTCCGCACGGACCACCGGTGCGCCGACCAGGGCCCGGTGCAGCCGGTCGGCCGTGCGCCACACGGTGTCACCCTCCGGCACCGGTCACCGCCGCATCCTCAGGCCCCGAGGGGTGAGGTGGAACCCGGCATCTTCCAGGGCCGCCACCACCGGGTGCGCCGAGCCCAGGAGCTGGCCGCCGTCGGCCTTCTCGACCGTGATCCGCCCCAGGCTGCCACCGCGCACGGCATCGGCGAGGGCAGTGGCCGCCGAGCGCAGGAGCTCGGGGTCGTCGGAGGACGTCAGCAGGGTCTTGCCCCCGCGCTCGACGAAGAGCACGAGCTCGCCGTCGACGAGCACGACGACCGCGCCGGCCTTGCGACCGGGCTGGTGCCGGCGGCGCTTGTCGGGGGGCTCCTCGCCCCCGGCGCTCGCGCTGAGGGCGGGGTCGACGGCCCGGTCGGGCCAGGGGAGGGCGGCGCCGTAGGGGTTGGCCGGGTCGCTGGCCGCGAGGACGACGACGGTGGGCTCGTCGCGGCGGCGGTCTGGGTTCGCGCCGCCGCCACCGCGGGTGCCGCCGCGCAGCCGGTCGACGGCCCCCGTCGTGCCGAACTGTGACGCGCCCAGACCCTCGACGAAGTAGCCGCGCCGGACCCGCCCGGCCTCCTCGGCGCGACTGAGCACCCGGTAGACCGCCGCGAAGCCGCCGGGGACGTCTTCGGCAGCCGTGGCGCCGCGGGTGAGGATGCCGTGCCGGTCGAGCAGCAGCTCTGCGGTGGCGTAGGCGCGAACGGTCGGGTCGAGGTCGACCGGGGGGAGCAGTGACCACCGGCCGGTGACGCGCGGTGGCCCGCCGCGAGAGGGCATCGACGGGCGCGGCGGGGCCGCGCCCAGCCCGCCGAGCGGTCCGCGCCGGCCGGCGTACCGGGTGCGCCTCGGCCCGGGGTTCGCGCGCCGGTGGGCGGAGCGTCCTCCGGCGAGCAGGCCCCGGACGGGTGCGAAGGTGTCGCCGGTGACACGTCCGGACCAGACGAGGTCCCACAGCGTCGTGGCGAAGGCCTCGTCGTCGGTGGAGCCCACGTGGTCGGACAGGGTGCGGAAGAAGTGCGCACCCCCACCGGCGAGCGCGTCGAGCGCGGCGATGCCCGCGTCATCGGGGACGCGCTCGGGGTCCGGGCCCGGCAGGGTGACGTGGGCCGAGTCGGCGAGGTGCAACGAGATCCAGCCGTCGTCACCGGGCAACGACCCGTGGCCGCACCAGAGGACCTCGCCGGTGGACATGAGCTCGTCGAGCAGCGACGGGGTGTAGTCGGCGACCCGCGCGGGGAGGACGAGGGACTCCACGGCGCTCGCCGGCAGGACGCTTCCGCTCAGCTGCTCGACGACCCGGACCAGCCCGTCGCGACCCCGCAGTCGTGCGCCGACTCCCTGCCAGCCCTGGACGAAGCGGGACAGCTCGACCGGCGTGACCGGTTCGACCTCGGCGCGCAGCGCCGCGAGCGAGCGGCGGCGCAGCATCCGCAGCACCTCGGCGTCGCAGTACTCCGTGCCGCCACCGCCGGTGGGGAGCAGCTCGCCCTCGACGACCCGGCCGCTCGACACGAGCCGGGCCAGGGCGGTCGCGGCGACGGCGCTGCCCAGGCCGTAGGTGCGCGCCACCTCCGCAGGGTGGAACGGCACGTGGGTGCGGGCGTAGCGGGCCACGAGGTCGCCGAGCGGGTCGGCGACCGGTTCGAGGAAGGTCTGGGGGACGCCGGGCGGCAGGGACACCCCCAGGGCGTCGCGCAGCCGCGAGGCGTCCTCGATGGCGGCCCACCGGTCCTCGGACGCGACGCGCAGCGGGATGACCTGCCGGGTGTCGTGCAGCTCGCCCAGCCAGGTCTCGACGTCGGTTCCGGTCACCCCGTCGCGGCAGCGCGCGAGAATGCCGTCGACGGTGAGCGGGCCGAGTGAGCGCAGGAGGTCGAGGACGTCGTCGGCGTCGCGGGCGGCCCGCTCGGGGGTGAGCCGCTGCAGCTCGGCCTCCGTGCGGGCGATCTGTTCGGCATCGAGCAGGTCGCGCAGGGCGAGCCCTTCACCCGTGCCGAGCAGCTCGGCGAGCAGGGAGGGATCGAGGGCCAGCGCGGCGGCTCGCCGTTCGGCCAGCGGGGAGTCGCCCTCGTAGAGGAACTGCGCGACGTAGCCGAAGAGCAGCGACTTGGCGAAGGGCGACGGCGTGGAGCTCTCGACGTCGACGACGGTGACGCGTCGCGAGCCGATGTCGCGCATGAGGTCGACGAGCCCCGGGACGTCGAAGACGTCCTGGACGCACTCGCGCACCGCCTCGAGGACGATGGGGAAGGTCGGGTACTGGCTGGCGACCTCGAGGAGCTGTGAGGCTCGTTGGCGCTGCTGCCACAGCGGCTGCCGGCGGTCGGGACGACGTCGGGGCAGGAGGAGCGCCCGGGCGGCACACTCCCGGAACCTCGCCGCGAACAGGGCTGATCCGCCGATCTCCTCGGTGACCAGCGCACGAACGTCGTCGGCGTCGAGCGTCACGAGGTCGAGGAGCTCGCGCCCGACCCCCCGTTCGCCGATCCCGTCGACCTCGTCGAGCTCGATGTCCGGCAGCCGCAGGACGATGCCGTCGTCGCCGTGCATGGCCTGCACGTCGACGCCGAAACGGTCCCTCAGCCGAGCACTCACCGCCAGGGCCCACGGAGCGTGGACCTGCGCACCGAAGGGCGAGTGGATGGCGACCCGCCAGTCGCCGAGCTCGTCACGGAAGCGTTCCACGACGATGGTGCGGTCGTCGGGCACGTGGCCGGTGGCCTCGCGCTGCTCGCGCAGGTAGCCCAGGAGGTTGTCGGCGGCCCAGTCGTCGAGGCCGGCGGCCATGACGCGGGTGCGGGCGGCATCCGGGCTGAGGGCCTCGACCTCTCGGACGAAGGCGCCCACGGCGCGGCCCAGCTCGGCGGGCCGGCCGAGGGAGTCGCCCTTCCAGAACGGCAGCCGCCCGGGCAGGCCCGGCGCCGGCGTGACGAGCACCCGGTCGTGGGTGATGTCCTCGATGCGCCACGTGCTCGTGCCGAGGGTGAACAGGTCACCGACCCGGGACTCGTAGACCATCTCCTCGTCGAGCTCGCCGACCCGGCGACCCGGCCCCTCACCGGTGGCGAGGAAGACCGCGTAGAGCCCGCGGTCGGGGATCGTGCCGCCGGAGGTGACGGCGAGCCGCTGGGCGCCGCGACGGCCGGTGAGGGTGTCGGACAGGCGGTCCCAGGTGATGCGGGCGCGCAGCTCGGCGAAGTCCTCGCTGGGGTAGCGGCCGGCGAGCATGTCGAGCACCGACTCGAGCACGGTGCGGGTCAGCGTGGAGTACGGCGCGGACCGGCGGGCGAGGGCGAGCACGTCGTCGACGGCCCACTCGTCGAGCGCACACATGGCGACCACCTGCTGGGCGAGGACGTCGAGGGGGGTCGCGGGCACGTGCAGCGCCTCGATCTGACCGGCCAGCATCCGCTCGACGACGACGGCGGTCTGGACGAGGTCGCCGCGGAACTTGGGGAACAACACCCCCCGGCTCACCGCACCGACCTGGTGACCGGCGCGCCCGACCCGTTGCAGGCCCGAGGCGACCGATGGTGGCGACTCGACCTGGACGACGAGGTCGACGGCGCCCATGTCGATCCCCAGCTCGAGGCTGCTCGTCGCGACGACCGCGGGCAGGCGGCCGGACTTGAGCTCCTCCTCGATCGTGGCGCGTTGCTCCTTGCTCACCGAGCCGTGGTGGGCCCGAGCGAGCACGGCGGGCGAGCCGCGGGAGGCCCCTGCCTGGGCCATGACCTGGGCGGGGGTTCGGGTCTGCGGCGCGGCGGTGAGCGCGGCATCCGGCCCGTCGGTCGCGTCTGCCGCCTCGACTCGCTCCTCCCAGACCTCGTTCAGCCGGGTCGTGAGTCGCTCGGCGAGGCGCCGGCTGTTGGAGAAGACGAGGGTCGAGGTGTGATCGGCCACGAGGTCGACGATGCGCTCCTCGACGTGCGGCCAGATCGAGGCACGTTGCTCCTGCCCCGAGGCCGCGCCGCTCAGGTCGCCGGTGGGCTGGCCGAGCTCGGCCATGTCGGGCACCGGCACGACGACCTTGAGGTCCCACTCCTTCGTGGACGGGGGCTGGACGACCTCGACCGGCCGGCCTCCGGCGAGGTAGCGGGCGACCTCTTCGACGGGACGCACGGTGGCGGACAGGCCGATCCGCTGGGCGGGCTGCGGGAGGAGGGCGTCGAGGCGTTCCAGGCTGAGCGCCAGGTGGGCCCCGCGCTTGGTGCCCGCCAGGGCGTGCACCTCGTCGAGGATGACGGTCTCGACACCGGCCAGCGCCTCGCGCGCCGCCGAGGTGAGGATGAGGAAGAGCGACTCGGGTGTGGTGATGAGCACGTCGCTCGGGGCGCGGGCGAAGGCGCGCCGCTCGTCGGCGGGGGTGTCGCCGGAGCGCACGGCCACGGTGATGTCGGGCTCGGGAAGGCCGAGCCGGGCGGCGGCGTGCCGGATGCCGACGAGCGGGCTGCGCAGGTTGCGCTCGACGTCGACGGCGAGGGCCTTCATCGGGGAGACGTAGAGCACGCGACAGCGCTCCTTGCGCTCCTGCGGGACAGGCTCCTTCGCCAGGCGGTCGAGCGCCCAGAGGAAGGCCGAGAGCGTCTTGCCCGACCCCGTGGGGGCGACGACGAGGGCGTGGTGGCCACTGCTGATCGCCTCCCACGCACCCTCCTGGGCCGCCGTGGGCGCGCTGAAGCTCCCGCGGAACCACGCAGCGGTGGCTGGCGAGAAGCGGTCGAGGACGTCGCCGGTCATGTGGGTGCCAGCCTCTCACCCGCCAGTGACAGCGTGACGCTCGGCGGCGGCTCCGCCCACCGCGGAAGATGGCACGTTCGGGTCTGGTGCCCGGTGCCCGGCTGGTGCGACGCTGGGCTGGTGCCTCGGCAGCCCCCGGGGCGCGGAGGTCGGTGCCCGTGGAGACGTTCGGCCGGGGCGAGGAGCTGGCGCGCATCGCCGCGATGCTCGAGGACCCTTCTGGGGATGCGCGCGCGCTGCTGCTCGACGGCCCGGCGGGCATCGGGAAGTCGGCGGTGTGGCACGACGCGGTGCGTCGGGCGCGGGACCGCGGGGTCGCCGTGCTCGCCTGCGAGGCAGGGGCGCTGCCAGCGGACGCGGCGCTGCTCGGGCTGTCGGACCTGCTCGAGGCCGTCCCGACCGCGGCCGTCGCCGCCCTGGTCGTGCCGCAGCGCCGGGCCGTCGAGACTCTGCTCATGCGCACGCCCGCCCCCGACGGTGGTGTCGACCCGAGGGTGCTGCTCCTCGCCGTCCGGTCAGTGCTCGAGACCCTCGCCCGGGACGGTCCGGTGCTCCTGGCGGTGGACGACGTCGACCGCGTCGACGCGCCCACGGCCCAGGTGCTCCGCTACGCGCTGCGGCGGGCGCGGGACGTCCCGGTGGTCACCCTCGTGTCGGTGCGAGGGTCGGCGTCCGCCGCCGGGCCCGCGCTCGAGTCGGTGGGCCTGGCGGCCGACGTCCCCGTGCTCAGCATCGGACCTCTGGACCGGCAGGCGCTCCATGGCCTGCTCGTCGCCCACCTGGGACGTCCCCTGCCGAGCCCGGTGCTCGCCCGCATCCACCGTGACAGTGGCGGCAACCCCCTCCACGCCATCGAGCTGGCTCGCCTCCGGGGGAACGGCGGCGAGGACGTCGGCACCCTCGCGGTGCCCGAGGACGTGCGCGCCCTCATCCGCCGTCGGGTGGCCGCCCTCCCTGGTTCGACCCGGGAGGCGTTGCTCGCGGCGGCAGCGATGGCCCGCCCCCACGTGCGGCACCTGGACGAGAGCGCGCTCGCCCCGGCGGAGGATCGGGGGATCGTACGAATCGACGACGGCGGGTTCGTCACCTTCACCCACCCGCTCCACGTTGCTGCGCTCTACGAGATCGCAGGACGCGCGGAGCGGCGGCGGGTCCATGCCCATCTCGCTGACACCGTCGGCGACCCCGAGGAACGGGCCCGGCACCTGGCGCTCTCGAGGGTGCGGCCGAGCCGGCGGGTCGCCGCCGAGCTGGATGCCGTCGCAGACCGGGCACGCTCGCGCGGGGCCTGGGACGGCGCGGCCCAGCTCTGGGAGCACGCCGCCCGCCTGACGCCGGGCGAGGACGCGGACCGCAAGCGCGAGCGACTGCTCGCCGCGGCCGAGCACCACGTGCACGCCGGAGACCGGGCTCGGGGGCGCCGCCTGCTGGAGCGGCTCGTCGCGGCGGAGTGCTCGGACTCCATGAGGTGCCGAGCCCACCTCCTCCTCGGGGAGGTCGCGGACAACGACGAGCACCTGGTGGCGGCCGGCGCCCACTTCCGCGCCGCCCTGGGATGCGCGACGACCCACGCCCTCGCGGCGTCGAGCCTGCTGGGGCTGGGCTTCGTCGAGGCCAGTCTGGGGGACTTCCGGCGCGGGTCGGCCTGTGCCGACGAGGCCCTGGAGCAGGCAGCTCTCGCCGGTGACGACGAGGTCCTCGCCGAGGCCAGGGCGCTCGTCGTGATGATGGACCTCCTCTGCGGGCGTGGCGTCGACGAGGACGCGCTGCGAGCCGCGGTCGCCGCGGAGGACCCGGACGCGGTGGTCGCCGGGCCCCGTAGCCCACGGCTCGTCGCGGCGCTCGTGGACCTCTACGTGGGGCGCCACGACGTCGCCCGACGCGGTCTGGAGACCGTCTGCGCGAACGCCCGCGCACGCGGCGACGAGAGCGACCTGGCCTTCACCCTGGTGTGGCTCAGCTGGCTGGAGACCCGCACAGGGCGGCTGGACGAGGCCGACCGGCTCGCCCGGGAGGGCCGCTACGTCGCCGACATCACGGGGAGCCGGTCGCACCGTGCCTGGCTCCTGGCGCAGCAGGCGTACCTCGACGCCCATCGCGGCGACCGCGACAAGACCCTCGACGGGGCCCGGCGGGCGGCCACCGAGGCCGCCGCCGTGGGCTTCCAGCTGCCGCAGTTGTGGGTCGCCGCGGCGATCGCGCTGGTCGAGGTCTCCCACGGCCACCACGAGGCGGCCTGGCAGTCCTGCCGCCCCATCGTCGAGGTTCTGGAGGCCGGGGGCCTGGGCGAACCGGTCCCGTGGTTCTTCCTCCCCGACGCTCTGACGTCGCTGGTGGTCCTGGGTCAGACCGGCCGGGTCGAGGACCTCGCTCGCGACCTCGTCGCCACCGGGGACCGGCTGGGCCGGGCCTGGGCCTCCGCCGTCGGCCGTCGGTCACTCGGCGAGGCAGCGGCATCCCGCGGGGACCTCGACGCTGCCGAGCCCCTCCTCACCGATGCGCTCAGTCGGTTTGAGGGGGCAGGGATGCCGTTCGAGCTCGCACGGACCCACCTCGTGCTCGGCCGGGTGCGGCGGCGGGCCCGGCAGCGCTCGGGGGCCAGGGACAGCCTCACGGCAGCGCTGCGGCTCTTCGAGGACATCGGGGCACACCGGCTCGCAGAGACCTGCCGGTCCGAGCTGCAGCGCACCGGCATCCGACGTGCCTCCGCCGGGCTCACGGTGACCGAGCGCCGGGTCGCCGAGCTCGCCGCGAGCGGGCGGACGAACCGCGAGGTGGCCGGCGAGCTCTTCCTCAGCACCAAGACGGTCGAGGCGAACCTCGCCAGGGTGTATCGCAAGCTCGGCATCCACTCGCGGGCCGAGCTCGGTGCACTCCTTGGGGCCGGAACGCTGCAAACGTAGGGAAGCACCCGATTCGGCGGGGGCGATGGGCTCCCTACCGTGGATTCGGCGCGGCGGATCGTCGCCGGCCCCGACCCGAGGAGCCCACATGAGAAGCATCGTCACCACCATCGGAGCGGCGGCTGCGACGGTCCTGGCCGCGGCGGGGGTCGCGGCAGCGGCACCGAGCTCGGACGGCACGCTCCACGCCTGCTACGACGAGCAGTCGGGGCAGCTGCGCCTCGTCGACCCCGACACCGGGACACCGAAGGGGTGCGGCAAGAAGGAGGGCGCCGTGACGTGGAACGAGCAAGGGCCCCAGGGGGACCCGGGGCCGGCCGGCCCCGCTGGCCCGACCGGGGCGACCGGACCGGCGGGGGAGCGGGGGCCTTCCGGACCAGCAGGTCCTGCGGGACCTACCGGTCCAGCGGGTCCGGCCGGGCCCTCGGGCACGAGTACTGCCTACGCGACGTACGTGAGCCGGGCCGAGGCCCCGAACAGCTTCTTCAACACTGTTGGGTCGCTCACGCTGCCGGCGGGCAGCTACGTGGTGGATGTCAGCGCGCAGGCGCAGGGTGACGACACCGGTGACGAGGTCTCGGTGACCTGCGGCCTCTGGCAGGGGTCGACGCGTGTCGGCGGCGGCTGGGTCGTGGGCGACAACCAGCTCGGGAACACGCTGTCGATCGTCGCCTCACCCACGCTCGCGTCGCAGGACGTCGTCGCCCTGCGCTGCTCGAGCATCCCCGGCCACAACCACATGGGCGCCATCTCCATCGTCGCCACCCGCGTGGACACCCTGATCCGCCAGTAGGTCCCCACCCCGGAAGGAGCCCACCATGCCCATCGTCAGCCTGCTGTCCCTCCTCGCGCGCTCGCACGCCGAGGTCTACGAGGTGTGGCCCCAGCCGTGGGGCCTGCTCGCCGCGGAGGACCGAGCGCTGAACCCTCAGCCGCTTCCTCCGCACGACCCCACCCAGCGCTTCCTCGCCGGCACGGCGCGGATGATGGGCCGCACGGTCGAGATGGCCATCGAGGCGCAGCTCCGGGGCGAGCCGGTCGACTGGCTCGCCGCGTGCGTCGATGACTTCTGCGGCACGCCGCCGTGGCGACGCTTCCCCAGTCCGCCCCCGGGTCCCGGGCCCGAGGAGGGGCCGTTCCCCGAGCCCTGGGTGCTCGCGGCCGCCCGGGCCGCATCGGCGGTGCTGCTCGCGGGGTACGCCGATCGGCTGCGCGGCTCCGACCTCGGGGAGGTGCTCGCCCGCGGCGCCGAGCAGCTCGCCGAGGCCGCGACCGCCGACCAGGGCTGAGACCCGCGCACCCCAGGAAGGCCACGGCTCGCCATCCTCGGGTGCCCGAGCCGGTCACGCGCGCGGTTGCTGCTGGGTGATGCAGTGGATGCCGCCGCCCCGGGCGAAGAGTGGGCGCGCATCGACACCCACGACCCGGCGACCCGGGTAGGCCTCGGCCAGCACGGCGAGGGAGGCCTCGTCCTGGGGGTCGTCGTACGTGCAGGCGACGACGCCGTCGTTGACGACGAGGTGGTTGATGTAGGACCAGTCGACCGGGCCACCCTCGTCCTCGAGGGTCGTGGGGGCCGGGACGCGAACGACCTCGAGCGGTCGGCCGCGGGCGTCCCGGGCCGACGAGAGGAGCCCCTCGAGCTCGAGCGACACCTCGTGGTCCGGGTGCGCGGGATCGCCCTGCCAGTGCAGCAGGACGACTCCGGGCGCAGCGAACGTGGCGACGATGTCGACGTGCCCGCGCGTGCCGAAGTCGTCGTAGTCGCGGGTGAGGCCGCGCGGGAGCCAGATGAACGTCGTCGCCCCGATCGTGCGGGTCAGCTCGGCCTCCACGTCGGCCCGGGCGACTCCAGGGTTGCGGCCGGGGTCGAGCTGCACGGTCTCGGTGAGCAGCACGGTGCCGAGGCCGTCGACGTGGATGCCGCCGCCCTCGTTGACCAAAGGGCTGTCGACCCGCCTCGCCCCCGCCCGCCCGGCGACGAACTCACCGATCCGGCAGTCCTTGGCCCACGTCGCCCACTGCTGGGCACCCCATCCGTTGAAGACCCAGTCGACGGCGCCCAGCGCTCCGTCGTCGCCGACGACGAAGGTCGGGCCGACGTCACGCATCCACGCGTCGTCGAGGGGCGCCTCGAGCAGGTCGATGCGGTGCTGCCCGTGGCGCCCCTCACCGACCCAGCGACGCGCGACGTCGACGGCGGACGGGTCGACCACGATGGTGACCGGCTCGAACCGCGACACCGCCAGGGCCACGTCGGCCCAGGTGGCGCGGGCCTCGTCGGCCTGCGCCTCGTCTTCGCCGAGGGTGTAGCCCGATGACGGCCACGCCATCCAGGTGCGCTCGTGCGGCGCCCACTCGGGCGGCATCCGCCACGTCTCGGCGCCCTTCACGTCAGGCCCCGCGACGGTGCTCGGGCCGGGTGGGCTCGACGAGTGCGTCGTAGGTGTCGGGCCGCCGGTTCGCGAGGAAGGGGAACAGCGCGAGCCAGTCGCGGCCCTGGGCCAGGTCGAGGTCGGCGACGAGCACGGCGGCCTCGTCGCGGGGCGCCTGCACGAGCACCCGGCCGTACGGGTCGGCGATGAACGAGCTGCCGTAGAACGTGATGAGCCCCTCGGTGCCGAAACGGTTGGGGACGGCGACGAAGAGGCCGTTGGTGATCGCGTGCCCGACGATCGTGTGCTGCCACTGCGGCTGGGTGTCGAAGTCCGGGTGGTCGGGTTCGGAGCCGATGGCCGTGGGGTAGCAGAGCACCTGGGCTCCGCCGATCGCGTAGGCGCGCGCGACCTCCGGGAACCACTCGTCCCAGCACGTCGGCAGGCCCAGGCGCACCCGGGGGTCGCCGAGGGCAACGACGGGGTAGGCGTCCTGCGGGGGACCCGGGCGGAAGTACCGGTCCTCGTGGTAGCCGGCCGTCACGGGGATGTGGGTCTTGCGGGTGCGCGCGAGCAGCTCACCGTCCGGGGCGACGAGCACGGCGGTATTGAAGCCCAGCCCGTCGTCGCCACCCTCCGGGGGCGCCGCGCGCTCGAAGAGCGACGCGTGGACGACGGCGCCCGTGGAGGCTGCCGCTTCGCGAGCGAAGGTGACGGTCGGTCCGTCGTGGAGCGGCTCGGCGGTCGCGTCGGGCCGGCCCTCGGGCAGGCTGTCGGCCGGGTACCGCGACAGGGTGAGCTCGGGGAGGAACACGACGCGCGCCCCGGCATCCGCGGCCGTGCGGATGCCGTCGAGCAGCGTCGCGCGCAGCCGGGCCGGGTCCTCGTCCCAGGCGTGCTGGACGAGCCCGACCCGCACGGGGGGCTCGGTGGGCTCGTGGACGCGGGCGAGCGAGAGAGGGACCCCGTCGGCGGTGATCAGGCGCATGGCGGTCAGTATGCCGGTGGCCGCGGGGGAGCGGCCACGGCATACGATCCGGGCATGCGTCACTCCCGGTTCTGGGCCCTCATGGCCGACGAGTTCGGTGGCGCCTATGCCGACTCGCTCGCGAGGTCCCACGTGGTCGCCGAGCTCGGCGACCGGACGGCCGTCGAGGCGCTGGATGCCGGGATCGCTCCCCGCGAGGTGTGGCTCGCCCTGTGCGAGGCCCTGGACGTGCCCGAGGAGCACCGACACGGCCTCGACAAGCCGCCGCGGGGATGACCGGAGCCGGGGGAGTGACCGGAGCCTGGACGGCGAGCTCAGCAGGAGTGGGGACCGTCGGTGCCGTCCACTAGCGTCCCCGCGGTGGACGACGACGTGCTGGTGCGTGCCCGGGGCCTGACCAAGACCTTCGGCGGCTTCACCGCGGTCGACGGGATCGACGTCGGCGTCCGGCGGGGTGAGGCCTTCGGCTTCCTGGGGCCCAACGGGGCCGGCAAGTCATCGACGATGCGGATGATCGGCTGTGTCTCCCCGATCACCGGCGGCGAGCTGGAGATCCTCGGGATGGATCCCGCCACCCAGGGCCCGGCCATCCGGGCCCGGCTCGGCGTCTGCCCCCAGAAGGACATCCTCGACGAGGACCTGTCGGTCGAGGAGAACCTCTGGGTCTACGGCCGGTTCTTCGGGATGAGCCGGGCCGAGGTGCGCTCGCGCGCCGACGAGCTCCTCGCCTTCGCCCAGCTCACCGAGCGGCGCCACGACCGGGTGGAGCCGCTCTCCGGCGGGATGAAGCGGCGCCTCACCATCGCCCGGTCGCTGATGAACGACCCCGAGGTGCTCCTGCTCGACGAGCCGACCACCGGCCTGGACCCGCAGGCGCGGCACGTGCTCTGGGACCGCCTGTTCCGACTCAAGCGCGAGGGCGTGACACTCATCGTCACGACGCACTACATGGACGAGGCCGAGCAGCTCTGCGACCGGCTCGTCGTCATGGACCACGGTCGGATCGTCGCCGAGGGCAGCCCTCGGGCGCTCATCACCGAGCATGCGACCCGGGAGGTCCTCGAGCTGCGCTTCGGCCCCGACGAGCAGGAGCAGCACCTCGATGCCGTCGAGGGCGTGGGCCAGCGCCTCGAGGTCCTCCCCGACCGGCTGCTGGTCTATGCGCACGACGGGGACTCCGCGCTCGCCGAGGTCCATGCCCGCGGGGTGCAGCCGCTGTCCTCCCTCGTGCGGCGCTCCACGCTCGAGGACGTCTTCCTCCACCTCACCGGCCGCACCCTGGTCGACTGATGTCGGCATCCACGAGAGCCACCTCCGAGGCGACCGGCAGCGGGCGCCTGGGCACCGGCCCACGGCGCCCGATGTCCGGCACCGAGCGGCTGGGGGCGGTCATCGGGCACCACCTGCTCGTCTACCGCCGCACGTGGAAGGGGTCGATCATCGGCCGCTTCCTCTCCCCGCTGTTCTTCCTCCTCGCGATGGGTCTGGGGCTCGGCTCGCTCGTCGACGAGAGCTCCGGCGGCGTCGACGGCGTCTCCTACCTCCAGTTCGTCGTGCCGGGGATCATCGCCATGCAGGCGATGTTCCTGGCCTTCAACGAGTCGACGTACGCCGTCATGGCCTACATCAGGTGGAACCAGATGTATGCCGCGATGCTCGCCACCCCGTTGCGGGTGGTCGAGGTGCTCGGCGGGCACCTCGCGGTCGTCGGTCTGCACCTCCTCGTCGCCACGACGATCTTCGTGGGTGTGAGCGCCCTCTTCGGCGCCCTCGTGTCGTGGTGGGCGCTGGCCGCCATCCCCGTCGGGGTGCTCACCGGGCTGGCGTTCGCGGCGCCGCTGTTCGCGTTCTCGGCACACATCGAGACGGACAGCGCGTTCGGCATCCTGTTCCGCTTCCTCATCACCCCCCTCATGCTCTTCTCCGGCACGTTCTTCCCGATCGACCAGCTGCCCGGGTGGATGGAACCGCTCGCCTGGGTCACCCCCCTGTGGCACGGTGTCGCGCTCTGCCGCACGGCGACCCTGGGGCTCACCCCTGACGCTGCGAGCCTCGGGCACGTGGCCGTGCTCACGGCATACCTGCTCGTCGGCTGGGTGCTCGCCCGGAGGACGTTCTCGGCGAGGCTGACCTCGTGACCGCACTCGACGTCGCGGGCCGGGTGACCCGGGCGCTCCCCCTGCCGGCGGGAGTGGGGCGGGCCCGGTTCGTCGTGGGCCGCAACGCCACGGCCTTCCGGCGGCAGTGGGTGCTGCTCCTCAGTGGCTTCCTCGAGCCGGTGTTCTACCTGTTCTCGATCGGGGTGGGGATCGGGGCCCTGGTGGGGGACGTGACCACCGACGACGGCAACACCGTGCCCTACGCGGTATTCGTCGCACCGGCCCTGCTCGCCACGTCCGCGATGAACGGTGCCATTGCCGACAGCACCTTCAACGTCTTCTTCAAGCTGCGGTACGCCAAGCTCTACGACGCGATGCTCGCCACACCCCTCGGTCCGCGCGACATCGCCGTGGGGGAGATCGGGTGGGCCCTCCTGCGAGGGGCGCTGTACTCCGCGCTGTTCCTCCTCGTTGCCCTGGCCGGGGGGCTCGTCGCCTCCTGGTGGGCGGTGCTCGCCCTGCCGGCCGCCGTGCTCATCGGCCTCGCCTTCGGGGCGGTCGGCATGTTCGCGACCACCTACATGAGCAGCTGGCAGCACTTCGACTTCATCACCCTCGCGATCCAGCCGATGTTCCTCTTCTCGGCGACCTTCTTCCCGCTGTCGACCTACCCCGAGGTCCTCCAGTGGCTGGTGCGCGCGACACCGCTCTACCACGGTGTCGCGCTCGAGCGCGGGCTCATGCTCGGCGAGGTGGGGTGGGGCCTGCTCTGGCACGTGGCGTACCTGTCCGTCCTCGGCGTGCTCGGGGTCGTGGGCGTGGCCCGACGCATCGACACCCTGCTGCTCAGGTGAGATCCCTGCTGGGTGCGGCGTGTCGGTGGTTGATTCCCGGCGTCGAACACGTGTTCGGCTATGGTCGTCCACAGGTGGCGCTCCCGGCAGCACCCGTCCACAGGCTCGACGGCGGCCCGTGACAGCTGTCGGTGCCGCCGCCTAGCGTCTGACCAGACCACGCGAGAAGTCCGACCGCGCGGGTTGGTCGCCGGTGGGCGCGCTCGCTGCACGAAGAGGAAGAACAGGTGTGACATGGCTGGTAGTGCTCGCGGAAGCGTGATGCCCAACCCGGTGGCCGCGGCCAACGGCGGGGAGAAGGACAAGGCCCTCTCCTCGGTGATGGCCCAGATCGAGAAGCAGCACGGCAAGGGTGCCGTCATGCGCCTCGGCGACGACGTGCGGCCCCCCATCGAGGTCATCCCGACCGGCTCGATCGCCCTCGACGTGGCCCTCGGCATCGGCGGACTACCGCGTGGCCGGGTCGTCGAGATCTACGGCCCGGAGAGCTCGGGCAAGACGACCGTCGCCCTGCACGCCGTGGCCAACGCGCAGAAGGCAGGCGGCATCGCGGCGTTCATCGACGCGGAGCACGCGCTCGACCCCGAGTACGCCAAGGCACTCGGCGTCGACACCGACGCGTTGCTCGTCTCCCAGCCCGACACGGGGGAGCAGGCGCTCGAGATCGCCGACATGCTCATCCGGTCCGGCGCCCTCGACATCATCGTCATCGACTCGGTAGCCGCCCTGGTGCCGCGCGCGGAGATCGAGGGCGAGATGGGCGACAGCCACGTCGGCCTCCAGGCCCGGCTCATGTCGCAGGCGCTGCGAAAGATCACCGGCGCGCTCAACACGACGGGCACGACGGCGATCTTCATCAACCAGCTGCGCGAGAAGATCGGCGTGATGTTCGGCTCACCCGAGACGACGACGGGTGGCAAGGCGCTGAAGTTCTACGCCTCGGTGCGCCTCGACGTGCGCCGCATCGAGACCCTCAAGGACGGCACCGACCCGGTCGGCAACCGCACCCGGTGCAAGGTCGTCAAGAACAAGGTCTCCCCGCCGTTCAAGCAGGCCGAGTTCGACATCCTCTACGGTCAGGGCATCTCTCGCGAGGGCGGCCTCATCGACATGGGGGTCGACCAGGGCTTCGTGCGCAAGGCCGGCGCCTGGTACACCTACGACGGCGACCAGCTCGGGCAGGGCAAGGAGAACGCCCGCACGTTCCTCAAGGACAACCCGGACCTCGCCGACGAGATCGAGAAGAAGATCAAGGAGAAGCTCGGCATCGGCCCGCGGCTCGACGCTCCGGCCGTCCCCGAGGTCCCGGTCGACTTCTGATCGACCCCTCCTCCGGTATGCCGTTCGCGGACTCCACGACCCCGCCGCCCAGCTGGGCGGCGGGGTCGTCGGCGACTCCTCCCGACCCGGAGGGTGACCCGCGCACCCGAGGGAACGAGCCGGACGCCCACGACTGGGCCCGCCAGATCGTGCTCCGCCAGCTCACCAGCGCACCGAAGAGCCGTGCCCAGCTCGAGACCGCGCTGCGCCGGAAGAACTGCCCGGACGAGGTGGCGGCGGCCGTCCTGGACCGGATGGAGGAGGTCGGTCTCGTCGACGACACGGCCTACGCCGGAATGCTCGTGAGGTCTCAGCAGGCCGGCCGCGGCCTGGCCCGACGAGCGCTGGCCCAGGAGCTGCGCCGCAAGGGCGTCGACGACGAGACCGCCGAGGCAGCCCTCGACGCGGTCGACCCGGCCGCCGAGGAGGACCGCGCCCGGGAGCTCGTCGCGAAGCGGCTGCGGTCGATGTCAGGGCTCGACCCGGTGGTCCAGACGCGGCGCCTGGCGGGAATGCTCGCCCGCAAGGGCTACGGCTCGGAGGTCGCCATGCGGGTCGTGCGTGATGCGGTCCGTGACGCGCCGGAGCACCAGCGCGACTGAGCTCTCGCCCTGTGCCGAGCCGAGGGCGTCAGATCGAGTGGAGCGGTCGGTCGATCGCGGGGATCGCCTCACTCGGCACGATCCGCTTGCCGTACGGCACCAGGGAGATCGGGATCATCTTGAGGTTGGCGATGGCGAGCGGGATGCCGATGATCGTCAGCGCCTGGGCCACCGCCGTGATGACATGAGCGAGTGCGAGCCACCATCCCGCGAAGATGATCCACACGACGTTCAGCAGCACTGATCCGACCCCGGCGCCCTCCTTGGGGATGACGGCGCGGCCGAAGGGCCACAGCGCGTAGTTCGCCATCCGGAAGGACGCGACTCCGAGGGGGATCGTGATGATGAGGATGCAGAAGACCACGCCGGCCAGCACGTAGCCCAGAGCCAGCCAGATGCCGCCGAAGACGAGCCAGATGATGTTGAGCAGGGTGCGCACGGTGGTGTCCTCTCGCGGTGCGGGTTCTGGGTCAAGCCTGTCATGCAGCGTCCCGACGGATGCCGTCGGCCCCGGGGGTCGGGCCGGGTCGGCGAGGGCCTGCCGCGGTCGCCTCCGGTCTCGGTGAGTCCCACGACTTCTTCGCGGTGCCCTGCGGCGCGGGGGGCCCGGGGGGCAGGGCACCCGGGCCGGTGCCGACGCACCCGGAGTCCCCCGAAACACCGGGGACACGCCGTGGTGATGACAGGTTCACCTGAAGCATCTAGGTTCGAACGATGAGTGAGCCGACGACACCGGAGTCACCGGGCAGCCTGTTCGAGGGATACCGGCTCGGCCAGGCCTGGGACGAGATGATCTCCGAGGACGCCACGCCGCGCACGCCGTACAAGGCGGTGTTCCACACCCTCAATGCCATGACGGGCACGTCGCTGCGTGAGCGCGCGGACATCCTCGCCAGGTCCTACCTCGACCAGGGGGTGACCTTCGACTACGCCGGGGAGGAGCGCCCGTTTCCGCTCGATGCGGTGCCCCGGGTGCTCTCGGCCCACGAGTGGCAGATCATCGAGTCCGGCGTGGTCCAGCGGGTCACCGCCCTGGAGGCCTTCCTCGACGACATCTACTCACGCGAGGGAGAGATACCCAGGGCGGTTCACGAGGGGATCATCCCCTGGCGCCTCATCGCCAGCTCGAAGCACTACCACCGGGCCGTCATGGGCATCCGGCCGGCCGGCGGGGTCCGGGTCCACGTCTCCGGCGTCGACCTGATCCGTGACGTCGACGGCACCTTCCGGGTGCTGGAGGACAACGTCCGCGTCCCGTCGGGCGTCAGCTACGTCATCGCCAACCGTCGCGCGATGGCCAACGTGTTCCCCGAGGCGTTCGCGACCATGCGGATCCGACCGGTGAACGACTACCCCCGGATGCTGCTCTCCGCTCTTCGTGCTGCGGCGCCGGACGGCGCCAGTGACCCGACCGTGGTCGTGCTCACCCCGGGAGTCTTCAACTCCGCGTACTTCGAGCACGCGCTGCTGGCCCGGATGATGGGGGTCGAGCTCGTCGAGGGTCGCGACCTGGTCTGCGTGGGGGGCCAGGTCAGGATGCGGACGACCACCGGCGACAAGCCCGTCGACGTCATCTACCGCCGCGTCGACGACGACTTCATCGACCCCGTGCACTTCCACGGCGACTCCGTCCTCGGCGTCGCCGGTCTGGTCTCCGCGATGCGCACGGGCAGGGTGACCGTCGCCAACGCCGTCGGCAACGGCGTCGCCGATGACAAGCTCATCTACTCCTACCTCCCCGCCCTCATCCGGTTCTACCTCGACGAGGACCCGGTGCTGCCCAACGTCGACACGTTCCGGTGCGACGAGGCCGACGCGCTCGACCACGTGCTGTCCCACCTCGACGAGATGGTCGTCAAGCCGGTCGACGGATCGGGGGGCAAGGGGCTCGTCGTGGGCCCGAAGGCGGACGGGGAGACGCTCGACCGCCTTCGCACCGCGCTGCTCGATGACCCTCGGGGCTGGATCGCCCAGCCGGTCGTCCAGCTCTCGACCGTGCCCACCTTCATCGACGGGGGGCTCGCTCCTCGCCACGTCGACCTGAGGCCCTTCGCCGTCAACGACGGTGAGCAGGTGCGGGTCCTGCCGGGTGGGCTGACCCGGGTCGCCCTCCCCGAGGGCGAGCTGGTCGTGAACTCGAGCCAGGGGGGCGGGTCCAAGGACACCTGGGTGTTGTCCGACCGCCGAGCGAGCGTGCGTGCGGCGACCGACCCGTCGGACGACCGCGAGGTCGTGGTCATGAGCGCGCCCACCGCGTCCTACGAGGACAGCATGCGCGACCAGCAGGAGCAGCAACAACAGAGCCGCCCCCGGCGTGGGGAGGCGTCGTGCTGAGCCGCATCGCCGAGTCCCTGTTCTGGATCGGCCGGTACACCGAACGCGCTGACGGGACCGCCCGCATCGTCGACGTGCTGCGCCTTCAGCTGCTCGAGGAACCCGGCGCCGACGAGGCCGAGATCTCGCGGACCGTCATGTCCGTGATCATGGGGATGCCGCTGGACGGCGAGGTCGGCTTCCGTGACGTGGGGAGGGCGCTGGTCTTCGAGCGCGCCAACCCCAGCTCGATCACCGGCGCCTGGTTCGCGGCCCGGGAGAACGCCCGTCGGGCCCGGGAGACGCTCCCGACGGAGCTCTTCGAGGACATCAACATGACGTGGCACCGCTGGAACCGCTTCGGGCGCGACACCGTGACCGAGAGCCACCTCTCCTGGGTGCGTGAGCGGGCGGCCCTCGTGGCGGGGGTCGCCGACTCCACGATGTCCCACGACGAGGCCTGGGACTTCCTCGTGCTGGGCCGCAGCCTCGAACGTGCCGATATGACCGCTCGGCTGGTGGCCACCGGTGGCCTCCCGCGTGGCGGCGCACCCTGGCCGGTGGTGTTGGCCAGCTGCGGGGCCCAACAGGCCTTCATGCGCAGCCAGCGGGGCCTGTTCAGCGATGAGCGCGCCGCGGCGTTCCTCGTGCTGGACCGGGAGTATCCCCGCTCGGTGATCTTCGCGCTCACCGAGGCCGAACGGCGACTGGCGGCACTCTCACCGAAGGAGGAACGGATCGGTGTCGCCGACGAGGCGCGCCGCCAGCTCGGCAGGATCCGCACCTCCCTGGAGTACCGCGCGACCTCCGACGTCATCGCCGACCTGCCCGCCCAGATGCTGCGGGTGCAGTCAGCCGTCACCACGGCATCCCAAGCCATCGCCACTCGATACTTCCAGGCCGGGCCGCCTCCGACCTGGACCAAGGGGGTATGACCGTGCGCCGCTACCGCATCGTGCACTCGACCTCGTTCAGCTACAGCGCACCCGTGCGTGCCGCCCACAACGAGCTGCGGATGACCCCGCTCAACGAGGCCGGTCAGACGACGCTGGAGAACCGGATCCGGATCAAGCCGCTCACCTGGAGCCACGTCTACCGCGACCACTGGGGCACCCACGTCATGGCGATGGAGAGCCTCTCGCCGCACGACCGCCTCGACATCGAGGCGACCTCCACGGTCGAGCGTTCCGAGGCCGAGGCCGAGCACACCGAGGGGGCGCACCCCGAGGGGGTGCTCGACTGGGACGCGCTGCACGACCGGGACCTCCAGGACCGCAGCTATGAGTGGCTCATGCTCTCGCCGCGCACCCGCCCGGGAGAGGCGATGGCCGAGCTGGTCGACGGCATCCGCGACCTCCCCAGACCCAAGGACGCCGCCGACGAGATCTGCGCCATCGTCCGCTCGCAGATGCGCTATGACACCGGCATCACCGGTGTGCACAGCCGGGCGGAGGAGGCCTGGGCCGAGCGCGGTGGGGTGTGCCAGGACTTCGCCCACATCGCCATCGGCGCGCTTCGCACCCTCGGCCTGCCGGCGCGGTACGTCTCGGGCTACCTCGTGCCCAAGCGGGACAGCGACGTGGGGGAGACCAGCGTGGGGGAGAGCCACGCGTGGATCGAGTACTGGGACGACGGCTGGGTCGCGCTGGACCCGACGAACGGGAGCGCGGTGGGGGCCGACCACATCATCGTCGCCCGCGGCCGTGACTACGACGACGTGCCGCCGTTCAAGGGGCTCTACTCCGGCACGGCCACGGCCGCCCTCGAGGTGAGTGTCTCGATCACGCGCCTGGCGTGACGCCCGTGGCGTGGTGCGCGTCGCGGGCGACGTGGCGCCGGGCGTGGGTGATGGCCTCGGGAGTGGTGTCGAAGACGTGATGGAGCGCGACGAGGTCCTGGTGGATCCCGGTCGCGATGAGCCGTCCCACGAACCGTTCCGGCACACCGGAGAGCAGCACGGTGACGCCGCGCGAGCGGAGTGAGCGAATCGTGTCGGCCAGCACCGCGGCGCCGGTGGCGTCGAGGGTGGTGACGTGCGCCATCCGCAGGATGACGACGCGCACGTCGCTCACCTCGGTGAGTCCCAGCAGGGCGGTGTGGGCCCCGCCGAAGAACAGTGGGCCCTCGAGCCGGTAGGCCACGACGTGCTCGTGGAGCAGGTTCACCTCCTCGGCATCGTGATCGGCGGACTCCGGCAAGGCGCCCGACTCGTCGGCATGGCCACGAAGGTCCTCCTCGTGCAGCACCGTCGTGCGGGCAAGCTGGCGGAGTGCGAGGCCGCCGGCGGCGACGATGCCGAGGACGACAGCGGTCGCGAGATCCAGCACGACGGTGGCGAGGAAGGTCAGTCCCAGCACGAATGCGTCGCTGCGCGACGCCCTCATCAGCGCCCGCAGGCTCGACACCTCCACCATCCGCACCGCCGTCGCGATGAGCACCCCGGCGAGTGCGGCCAGCGGGATCATCGACACGACGCCGGCGAGTGCCAGCACGACCACGAGCAGGACCAGGGAGTGCACGACGGCAGCGAGACGGGAGCGGGCGCCGGACCTGACGTTGACCGCGGTCCTCGCAATGGCCGCGGTGGCGGGGATGCCGCCGAGCAGCGGCGCCGCGAGGTTGGCCAGGCCCTGCCCGAACAGCTCGCGGTCGGGGTCGTGGCGGGTCGACACGCTCATGGCGTCGGCGACGGTCGCGGACAGCAGGCTCTCCAGCGCCGCCAGCGCGGCGACCGCGACCGCGGGCACTGCGAGCACGCGGAGGTCGCTCCACGTCACCGACGGGAGACCAGGAGTGAACAGCCGTTCGGGCAGGGCACCGATCGTGCTCACGGGGAGGTTGGCCAGGCTCACCGTGGCGGTGGCCACGATGACGGCGAGGAGAGCCACCGGCGCAGCCGGCCTCAGGCGGGTGAGCACGAGGATCGCCGCACCAACCCCCAGGCTGATGGCGACGGGGGCGAGCAGGGGGTCCGCGAACCACTCGCCGACCGCGGCTGCCGCGGAGGCCACGACGTGCTCGTGGCTCGCGCTGAGCCCCAGCGCCGCCGGCACCTGCTGGAGCGCGATGAGTGCCGCGATCCCGAGCGTGAACCCTTCGATGACGGGCAGAGGGATGAGGCGCACGTACCGGCCGGCGCCGGCCAGGCCCATGGCCACCAGCAGCACCCCGGCCATGAGGCCGACGACGAGCACACCGTCAGCGCCATGGGCTGCGACGATCGGCACGAGGACGACGGTCATGGCTCCGGTGGGCCCGGACACCTGCACGTGGCTCCCACCGAACACCGCTGCGACGGTCCCGGCGACGACCGCGGTCACCAGTCCGGCGGTGGCGCCCAGCCCGGAGGCGATACCGAACGCCAGGGCCAAGGGGAGGGCAACGACACCGACGGTGACTCCGGCCACCACGTCCCGGCGTGGCGTGCGGAGCATCGCGGCGAGGTCGCGGCGTCGCGGGCGTACGGCATCGAGCCGGGTGCGGAGGTGCCGCGCAGCGTCACGGGCCGGACCGCCCGTGGGCACCGTGCTCGCCGGTGGGGAGGTCACCGGGGGGTGATGTCGTCGACGAGCTCACCCTGGTCGGCGACCTTGGCGCGCAGGATCTGGCGGGCGCTGGCCAGCAGGTCGCGCACTGCGGGAAGGGCCAGCGAGTAGATGACCTCCCCGCCCAGGCGCCGCTGGGTGACCAGACCGGCGAGCCGCAGCACGGCGAGCTGTTGGGAGAGGTTGGGCGCCTCGACGTCGATGGCCGCGAGGAGCTCGTGCACCGGCCGGTCGCCCTCGGCCAGCAGCTCCAGCACCCGGATCCGGACCGGGTGCCCGAGGGTGCGGAAGAACTCGGCCTTGGCCTGGTAGAGCGGGACGGGCACGACATCTCCTTGCGTACTTGCGGAAGTCTGCAACTATACGCCCTCGCCTTCGCCGCACGTGCGGGGGTGGGGCACGGCGGGCGGGATTGCCGGGGACGGCGGCTCCCGGCATACCCTTGTCCCGCCATGACTGCACCGAACACCGCTCCACGCACCTACGACATCCGCACCCACGGGTGCCAGATGAACGTCCACGACTCCGAGCGACTTGCCGGGCTCCTCGAGACGGCCGGCTACGTCGACCTCGCCAGCCTCCCGTCCGAGGTTCGCAGCGACGTGGCCGACGTCGTCGTGTTCAACACCTGCGCGGTGCGCGAGAACGCCGACAACAAGCTGTACGGCAACCTCGGGCAGCTCCGGCCCGCCAAGACCGCCAACCCCGACCTGCAGATCGCGGTCGGTGGGTGCATGGCCCAGAAGGACCGGGCGACCATCGTGGACCGCGCGCCGTGGGTCGACGTCGTCTTCGGGACGCACAACATCGGGAGCCTGCCCGCCCTGCTCGACCGCGCCCGGCACAACAAGCGTGCCGAGGTCGAGATCCTCGAGTCCCTCGAGACCTTCCCCTCCACCCTGCCGACCCGGCGCGACTCGGCCTTCGCCGGCTGGGTCTCGATCTCGGTGGGCTGCAACAACACCTGCACGTTCTGCATCGTGCCCAGCCTGCGAGGCAAGGAGCAGGACCGTCGCCCCGGAGACGTCCTCGCCGAGATCGAGGCGCTGGTCGCCCAGGGTGTCATCGAGGTGACCCTCCTCGGGCAGAACGTCAACACCTACGGCGTGGAGTTCGGCGACCGGTTGGCCTTCGGCAAGCTGCTGCGCTCGTGCGGCGAGATCGAGGGGCTCGAGCGGGTGCGCTTCACGAGCCCGCACCCGGCGGCCTTCACCGACGACGTCATCGAGGCCATGGCCCAGACCCCGAACGTCATGCCCAGCCTGCACATGCCGCTGCAGTCCGGGTCGGACCGGGTGCTCAAGGCGATGCGACGCTCCTATCGCAGCGAGAAGTTCCTCGGCATCATCGACAAGGTCCGCCACGCGATCCCCGATGCGGCGATCACCACCGACATCATCGTGGGGTTTCCGGGCGAGACCGAGGAGGACTTCGCACAGACCCTGCGGGTCGTCGAGGAGTCGCGATTCTCCAGCGCGTTCACCTTCCAGTACTCCATCCGTCCGGGCACTCCGGCCGCCACGATGGACGACCAGCTCCCCAAGGCCGTGGTCCAGGAGCGCTTCGAGCGGCTCATCGCGCTCCAGGAGCAGGTGTCCTGGGCCGAGAACCGGCGCATCGAGGGCCGCGAGGTCGAGGTGCTCGTCGCCCCCGGGGAGGGTCGCAAGGACGGCGAGACCTCGAGGATGTCGGGCCGGGCCCGCGACAACCGGCTGGTTCACTTCGGCGTGCCGGACGGCGGCGAGCGACCTCGCCCCGGTGACGTGGTCACGACTGCCGTCACCTATGGGGCACCGCACCACCTGGTCGCCGACAGTGGCCTGCGGGGCGGCGCGTATGCCGTGCGCCGCACCTCCGGTGGCGCGGCCTGGGAGGCGCTCCAGGGCGCACCCGTGCCGGGCAAGCCGGCGGTGTCATTGGGGATGCCCGGGCTGGGCCGGCCCACGACACCTGCCGTCAGCGGGGCGGCCTGCTCGTCCTGAGCGACGCAGAGGGCCGGTCGCCCACAGGACGAGGGCGAGGACCACGCCGAGGGCTCCGAGCCCCAGCAGCACGACGACGGTGACCGCGAGCTGCCACGACCGCGGACGAGCGCCGGACTCGGGACCGCGGCTCCTGGCCGCCTCCCAGAGCGGGGTGGCGTCGAACGACTCCCGGTCGAGCTTCGGCAGCCCGGTCGTGTCGTGCGGCACGGTGGTCCCTTCGAGCAACGAGGGTCGACCGCAGGGGCAGGAGGCGATAGGCCGCCACCGTGGGCGTTCACGCCCGCTCTCGAACCGTGGCCGGACAGCCGAGACCCCCGACCGAACGGTCGGGGGCCTCGGGTGCGTCGGAGAAGAGGTCAGGCCTCGCCGACGGACTCGTCGGCCTTGGTCTGGGCCGTGTCGACGTGGTCCGCGTACTTCCCACCGGTGGCCTTGTCGACGGCGTCTCCGCCGTGCTCGATGGCCTGGTCGCTGTACTCCTCGACCTTGTCCGGGTGGTCCTTGGACAGGTCACTGACCTTCTTCTTGGCGCTGTCGAAGAGACTCATGCGACCTCCTCTCTCTGGGAAACTGTGGGGCCCTTCCAGGATACCTGCAGCACTCTCCCGAGGGCGGGAGAGCGTCACTCCGGGTCGATCAGGAACTAGTCTCCAGCCACGCGTGGACGAGCGGCACGACGGAGGCGCCCTCACCGCTGGCCGCCGCAACCCGTTTCATCGATGCCGAGCGGATGTCCCCGGCGGCGAAGACGCCCGGCACGGTCGTCTCGAGGCTGGCCGGTGGCAGGTCGCCCACCCACAGATCCGTCGGCACGTCGCGACCGGTGAGGACGAAGCCCCGGCCGTCACGTGCGACCTCTGCCGGGAGCCACTCGCAGTGGGGCTCCGCGCCCAGCAGGAGGAAGAGGCCCTGGCAGGCCCGATCGTCCGTCGACCCCGACCCGGTGTCTCGCAGGGTGATCCACATCAGGCGCCCGTCCCCGCCCGCGTCGACGACCTCCGCGCGCGGCAGCACGGTGATCCGCGGGTTGTGGGAGATCTCGGCGATGAGATAGCGCGACATCGTCGACTCGAGCCCGTCGCGGCGGACCATGATCGTCACCGAGCGGGCGAACCGTGCCAGATGGATCGCTGCCTGCCCGGCGGAGTTGCCCCCGCCCACGACGACGACGTCTGCAGCCTCCATCTCCCGTGCCGCCGTCATCGCACTGCCGTAGAACACGCCGGAGCCGACCAGCGCCTCCACCCCGGGCACGCGGAGCTTGCGGTAGGACACCCCTGTCGCGACCACGACCGACCTGGCTCGGATGTCCCCGCCGCCGTCGGTGCGAAGGACGTGCGGCTCCCCCCGGGCTGCCGGTTCCAGGGCGGTGACCGTCCACCCGGTGAGGAAGCGCGTGCCGAAGCGGATGGCCTGCCCGCGGGCCCGCTGCGCGAGGCGCATGCCGGAGACGCCCCGCGGGAAGCCGAGGTAGTTGCGGATCATCGACGAGGTGCCGGCCTGCCCTCCGACGGCCTCGGCCTCGAGCACCACCGTCCGAAGACCCTCGGACGAGGCGTACACGGCGGACGCCAGGCCGGCGGGTCCGGCCCCGACGACCGCGACGTCGACGACCGCGGAGACGTCGACGTCGGTCGGGCTGCCGTACACCCGGATCGCCACGTCACGCACGCTCCGTGGGCTGAAGACCTCGCCGTCCATCGCCCGGAGCAACGGGAACACCGGCTCGGGGCCGGCCGCCTCGACCAGCTCACGCCCTTCGGCACTGTCTGGGGCATGGGTGCGGTTGGGCATCCCCATCCGGTCGAGGAAGTCGCGGATGCCGTGGGTGAGGGCGTCGGCGGTGGGGGTCACGATCCGGACCGTCTCCACCTCGGGCGACGCGACGGTCGAGCCCCAGTCGGAGAGCAGCTCGCACACGGCGGTGTGGAACTCCTCGTCGCGCGGACCCTGCGGCATGAGCAGGTAGGCGTCGAACTTGCCGCCCGCGAGCCCGCCGCGCAGCGCGTCCGCGTCGACGAGGAAGCGGGAACGGTGCGCCGCGACGAGCCGTCGCGCGCTGGGGACCACGGCGCGCAGCCGTGCGAACGCCTGCAGGACGTGGCCGTCGGGCAGCTCGGACTCCGCGACGAGCATCGCGACCTGTCGGCCGTCGTCGACCAGCCGCTGCGTGAGGTCCTCCGCCTCGGCCGCCGACCGCGTGAGATGCACGTCGTAGTCGCGGTCGTAGCGGTGGAACTCGTCCGCGAGGCCGACCCCGTGCTCGGGCGCGACCAGGACGATGGCGGGGTTCATCGCCCAATCCTAGGATCGGTCACGGCGGGTGACCCGGTCCGGAGCCCCTGCGCGGCTCTGGAAGAATCGGTGCCATGGCCATCCGTCCCGTCGTCATCACCGGGGATCCCGTTCTCCACCACCGCGCCCAGCCCGTCGAGGTCATCGACGACGACATCCGCGAGCTCGTCGCCGACATGTTCGAGACGATGGATGCCGCTCGCGGCGTCGGTCTCGCAGCACCCCAGATCGGGGTCGGACTGCGCATCTTCACGTGGCAGCTGGGCAACGAGGACCGCATCCCCGCGCGCGGCGTCGTCATCAACCCGTTCGTGACGGCGAGCAAGCCCGTGGTGGGTGACCCCGACCCGGACGAAGAGGTCGAGGGGTGCCTGTCGGTGCCGGGGGAGTCCTACCCGCTACGTCGCGGCGAGACCGCCGTGCTCACCGGACAGGACCTCGAGGGCAACGACCTGCGCTACGAGGCGACGGGCTGGTTCGCGAGGATGCTCCAGCACGAGTACGACCACCTCAACGGGTTCCTGTACGTCGACCGGCTCTCGGGTCGGTGGGCGCGCAAGGCCCGCAAGGCCGTCAAGGGCCACGGGTGGGGCGTGCCGGGACTCTCGTGGGAGCCGGGTGTCGACCGCGACCCGTTCGGCCACGACGACGAGACGCCCGAGGGGGAGCGTGTCGACTGACCCCTGCGTCGTCGGCGTGGTCGGCGCGACGGCCACGGGCAAGTCGGCCCTGGCCATCGACCTGGCCCGGCGCCTCGGGGGAGAGGTCGTGGGGGCGGACGCCTCGCAGCTCTACCGGGGGATGGACATCGGGACCGCCAAGGTCCCGGTCAGCGAACGCGGTGGCGTTCCGCACCACCAGATCGACGTCCTCGACGTCACCGAGGAGGCCAGCGTCGCCGCGTACCAACGCGCAGCGCGAGCCGACATCGACGCGATCACGGGCCGGGGCTCGGTCGCGGTCGTCGCCGGTGGCTCCGGGCTCTACGTGCGGGCCGCCCTCGACCGGCTCGAGATCCCCCCGACCGACCCGGCGGTGCGGGAGGACCTGCAGGCCCGGGCGGACGCCGAGGGCACGGCAGTCCTTCGCGCCGAGCTGGAACGCGTCGACCCGGCCGCCGCGGCGGCCATCGAGCCCAACAACACCCGTCGGATCGTGCGGGCGCTGGAGGTCATCGCGATCACCGGACGCCCGTTCTCCGCGACGATGCCGCGCCGTGAGTTCCTCCGCCCCTCGGTGCTCGTGGGACTGCGGCTCCCGCGTGACGCCCTCGACGAGCGAATCGAAGGTCGAACCCGTCGGATGTTCGCCGAGGGGCTCGTCGAGGAGACCCGCGCGCTCGTCGAGCGGGGTCTCCGGCAGGGTCCGACCGCACGACGCGCCCTGGGGTACGCGCAGGCGCTCGCGGTCATCGACGGTGGGGCGACCCTCGAGCAGGCGGTGACCGACACGGCCACCCGCACCCGACGGCTCGTGCGGCGGCAGGAGTCGTGGTTCGGGGCGGACCCCCGCAGTCACGTGGTTCGACCCCCGAACCGAAAGGCTCGTCGAGCTGGTGCTCGAGCACGTCCGGCCGGCGGCCAGGGTCTGAGCAGGCACCCCGCCGGGCGGTGGGCACCGGAGCACCCGTGGGCTGAGAGGATGTCGCCATGGCAGACGGACTCGCGTTCACCAAGGGTCACGGCACCGAGAACGACTTCGTCCTCGTGCCCGACCTCTCCGGCACGATCGGCCTGAGTGCCGAGCGGGCCCGCGCCCTCGCCGACCGCAGGGCCGGCATCGGTGGCGACGGCGTCATCCTGGTCGTGCCCACCGAGGCTGCCGACGACCCGGCCGTGCGCGATCAGGCCGGTGCCGCGGCGTGGTTCATGGACTACCGCAACGCCGACGGGTCCCTGTCCGAGATGTGTGGCAACGGCACACGCGTCTTCGCCGCCTTCCTCCGACGTGAGGGGCTGGAGACGGCCGACGAGTTCGCCATCGCCACCCGTGCCGGCACGAAGGTGGTGCGGGTCGACGGCGACGGCTTCGCCGTCGATCTCGGACCCTGGCGCCTGCGCGACCCCGAGACCGCGGAACGGGACGGTTTCGACGCCCTGGTCCACCTCGACGACGGCGACCCCTACTCCGCGATCAGCATCGACCTCGGGAACCCTCACACGGTGCTGGCCCTCCCCGAGGACGTCGAGCTCGACGCCCTGGACCTCACGCGCCAGCCGATCGTCAACCCGGTGCCCGAGAACGGGACCAACGTCGAGCTGGTCCGACCGCTGGGTCCCGGACACATCACCATGCGCGTGCACGAGAGGGGCGTCGGGGAGACCCGGTCCTGCGGGTCGGGAGCGTGCGCCGCCGCCATCGCGACCAGCTTCTGGGCCGGCTCCCACGACACCGGCGCCTCGTGGATCGTCGACGTCCCCGGTGGCCGCCTCCGCGTCCGGTTGCTCCCCGACCGTGCCGTCGAGCTCGCTGGACCGGCGGTTCTCGTCGCCGACGGGGTCGTCGACCTCAGCTCCCTGCCGGCCTGAGCCGCGTCATCCGCCGGTTCGTGCCAGCTCGACCCTGACGTCCCGGCCGACGAACTCGACGAACCCCTCGAGGTCGGGCTCGTCCTCGGTCGGCTGGAACACGACGCTCGTCGCGCCGATGCCGGCGAGGCGGCGCACGGCATCCGCGACGGCCGATGCGTCACCGGCGACGCCACGCCCGGGGGCGCCGTCGGTGCGGCCCCACCGGCGCAGCTCGTCCGCGAGGCGCTGCTCGGCACCGGTTCCGGTCGCCGTCACCAGGTGGCAGACGACAGGGAGCGGGTCACCGAGCGCCCCGCGGCCCTCGACCCACCCGGCGCGGGCCGTCGCCACGGAGTCGGCGAGCTCGGCGTCCGACACGACCGACCCGATGAGGATGCCGTCGCCCAGCCGGCCGGCGAGCTCGAGGCTGCGGGGCCCGGCGCCGCCGACCAGCAGGGGGGTGCCGGGCTGCGGTGGCCAGTCCAGGCGCACCCGGTCCAGGCTGACGTAGCGGCCCGAGACGGTGACCTCGTGGCCGTCGAGCAGCAGGCGCAGTGCCTCGGCGTACTCGCGCAGCAGGGTCAGCGGGGAGCCGGCCCGCGCGCCGACCTGGGCCATCCAGTCCTGCACGCCGTGCCCGATGCCCGGGAGCAGGCGACCGGGGAAGACCCGGTGCAGGGTCGCGAGCTCCATGGCCAGGAGGGCGACGTTGCGCAGTGGCACCGGGGCCAGGCCGATGCCCACCCGCACCCGATCGGTCCAGGCCAGGGCGACCCCGGCCGCCGCGATGGAGGACTCCTTGAAGCAGTCCTCCCACACCCAGAGCTCGTCGAGGTGCCGGTCGGCCGCCGCGGCGAGGGGACGCAGCGCCTCCGGCGGGAGGCTGGGGACGAGGACGACGCCGAGGTGTGGGGTCACGTCGCGATCCTCGCAGGCTCCGCGGGCGTCAGCCCGTGCGCACCTCGAGGACCCGGAAGCCCTTGCTCGACGCCAACCGGGCGCACGGCATCCCGAGCTCGGACCCCACCCATCGTTGGAGCGAGTCCGAGCCGAGGTTCTTCTGGACGACGAGGTAGGCGGACCCTGCGGGGGTGAGCCGGGGCAGCCAGGTGCGTAGGAGGTCGTGCAGCACCGCCTTGCCGACCCGGATCGGTGGGTTGGACCAGATCAGGTCGAACCGCACCTCGGGGGGGACGCCGTCGGGTCGGCTCGCGCGGACCCCCTCCAGGCCCAGCGAGGCGGCGTTGCGCGCGGTGAGGTCGAGCGCGCGCTCGTTGACGTCCACGGCATACACGCTCGCCCCCGGCGCGGACAGGCCCAGGGTGAGGGCGATGGGGCCCCAGCCGCAGCCGAGGTCCAGGAAGGTGCCGGATGCCGGTGGCGCCGGTGCCTCCTCGAGGAGCACTGCCGTGCCCTTGTCGATGCCCCCGGGGGAGAAGATGCCCGAGGCCACCTCGACCTCCACGGGGCGCCCGGCGAGCCGCACGTGCACCCGGCGGCGCGCGTCGGCGCTCGCCGGTGCGGCGCTGAAGTAGTGGTCGGGCTCGTCCATCGCAGGGCCACGGTAGCGGTCGCCCGGAAGAAAGCGGTCGCTCGGCCGCGTTCAACGATGAGACCCTAGGGAGAACATGACTGCACGACGAGACATCCTGTCCGGGCGGGCCGAGGCGCTCGCCGACCACCCCGACCTCGACGAGTCCGGGTTCGTCCTGGACGACTCCGCCTTCGACGGCGAGCAGTTCGACCGCGAGGAGCGGGCGGCGCTGCGGCGCGTCTCCGGGCTCTCCACCGAGCTCGAGGACGTCACCGAGGTCGAGTACCGGCAGCTGCGCCTGGAGCGGGTCGTCCTCGCCTCGGTCTGGTGCGAGGGGACCCTCGAGGATGCCGAGAACTCCCTCAAGGAGCTGTCGGCCCTCGCCGAGACCGCCGGTTCCGAGGTGCTCGCGGGGGTCGTCCAGCGTCGCGCCAACCCCGACCCCGCGACCTACCTGGGGAAGGGCAAGGCCGCCGAGCTGCGCGACATCGTCATCGCCGAGGGCGCGGACACCGTCGTGTGCGACAGCGAGCTGGCACCCAGCCAGCGCCGTGCGCTGGAGGACGTCGTGAAGGTCAAGGTGATCGACCGCACGGCGCTGATCCTCGACATCTTCGCCCAGCACGCGAAGAGCCGGGAGGGCAAGGCCCAGGTCGAGCTGGCGCAGCTGCAGTACCTGCTGCCCCGCCTGCGCGGCTGGGGCGAGTCGATGTCTCGCCAGGCCGGTGGGCAGGCGGCGGGCGGTCAGGGCATGGGCTCCCGCGGCCCCGGTGAGACCAAGATCGAGCTCGACCGCCGCCGGATCAACACCCGGATCGCGAAGCTCCGCCGCCAGATCACGGAGATGAAGACCGTTCGCGACACCAAGCGGGGCAGCCGCCGGGCGAATGCGGTTCCCAGCGTTGCGATCGCGGGCTACACGAATGCGGGCAAGTCCTCGATCCTCAACCGGCTCACCGGGGCAGGCGTCCTCGTCGAGAACCAGCTGTTCGCCACGCTCGACCCCACCGTCCGACGGGCCGAGACGCCCGATGGCCGCCTGTACACCCTCGTCGACACGGTGGGCTTCGTGCGCCAGCTGCCGCACCAGCTCGTCGAGGCCTTCCGCTCGACCCTCGAGGAGGTGTCCCAGTCCGACCTGCTCCTGCACGTGGTCGACGGGTCCCACCCCGACCCCGAGGGCCAGATCTCCGCGGTGCGCTCCGTGCTCGCCGACGTCGACGCCACCGACGTCAAGGAGGTCGTCGTCATCAACAAGGCCGACCTCGCCGACCCCGAGGTGATCGACAGGCTGCGCCGCAACGAGCGGCACTCCATCGTCGTCTCGGCGCGCACCGGACTCGGCCTGGACGAGCTCGTCTCGCTGATCGCCGAGGAGCTCCCGCAGCCGGACGTCACGGTCGAGGTGCTCCTGCCCTACGACCGCGGAGACCTGGTCAGCCGCATCCACGAGTCCGGCGAGATCCTGCACAGCCAGCACCTCGGTGACGGCACCCGGATCAGCGCCAAGGTGACACCGGACCTCGCCGGAGACCTCGCGGCATACGGCGCCTGACGGCAGCGCCCCCCGTCACTAGTCTCGGGGGATGCTCCCGGACAGCGTGCGCCGCTTCATCGATGCCGAGACCGAGGCCAGCACGGTCGACTTCACCGACCTTCGCGTGGTCTACCTCAACGGAACCCTCAAACCCAGCCCCGAGCCCAGCCACACGGACGGTCTCGTCTCGGTGAGTCGTCGCGTGTTCGACGGGGTGGGTGCCCGGGTGGACGTCGTGCGCACCGTCGACCACGCCATCGCGCCGGGGGTGCAGCCCGACATGCGCGAGCACGGATGGAAGCGTGACGCGTTCCCCGACCTGTACCGCACCTACGTCGAGCCTGCTGACGTCGTCGTGCTCGCCACCCCGATCTGGCTCGGCGACCAGTCCTCGCAGACGCGCCTGACGATCGAGCGTCTCTACGGCTGGTCCGGTGAGCTCAACGAGAAGGGCCAGTGGTCCTACTACGGCAAGGTCGGCGGGGTCATCGTCACCGGCAACGAGGACGGCGGGAAGCACTGCGCCGCGCAGATGCTCTACGCCCTCTCGCACATCGGCTTCACCATCCCCCCGCAGGCCGACGCGTACTGGAACGGCGAGGCCGGCCCCGGGCCCTCCTACCTCGACGACAACCGTGGTGCCAGGAACCACTGGACGACCCGGAACACCGTCTTCGCGGCCTGGAACATGCTGCACACCGCGCGACGGATCAAGGACGCGGGCGGCATCCCGGGCCACGGCAACGTCACCACCAACTGGGACCTCGGTGAACCCGACCACCCCAATCCGGAGTACCGCTGAGCCCGAGGGCCGCTGACGCCGAGCGGGCCACCCCGTCCGGCAGATCCGGCTGCACGGAGCACCCGGTGGCACGCCGCCCGCGGGTAGCGTCAGCCGGGTGCAGAAGGCGCCACGGGAGATCTCGACGAACCGTCTGACCCTGCGGCCCCCGGCCGGCAGCGACCTCCACCTCTGGCGTGGGTTGAGCGAGGCTCCGGGGCGCGACTCCGTGGTCTGGGGCGACCTGCCTGAGTGCGTGGCGCGCTGGGAGCGCGACGGTTTCGGCTTCGGCGTCGTCGAAGAAGCGAGCACCCGGTCCGGGATCGGCATCGGGGGCCTGCGCCACGAGGCCGAGACCGGCACGATCACCCTCGCCTGCCGCCTCGACGATCGGGTCCGGGGCAGGGGACTGGGCACCGAGGCGGCGCGGGCCTGGACCGTGCACGCCGTCGAGTGGTTGCCCTCCCTCCCCGTCCTGGCTCAGGTGCCGGGTGACGACGCGCGCTCGCTGCGGGTCGCACGCGCGGCGGGTCTGGAGCACAGCGGCGGGCAGTCGGACGTGCTCGTCGTGCCGCGGGTGGAGAGCCCCACCCGGCTCGACGACGCCACCCGGGACGCGATGCTCGACCTCTGGTGTGCCGTCAACGACTCCGGTGGTGCTGTCGGGTTCCTCCCGGACGCCCCTCGGGCCGATGTCGATGCCGCGCTCGCCTCGCACGAGGAGGCGATGGCGCAGGGGAGCACCACCGCCGTGCTGTTGCGCGCTCCGGCGGGTGACGTCCTGGCGATGGGGTTCTGGGCGGCCGGCCCCAACCCGCTCCTTTCCCACACGCGCACGGCCTACCGTGTCATGACCGACCCCCGGCGCCGTGGACGCAACCTGGGCAGGCTTCTCATGGCGGCGATGCACCGCGTGGCACGCGAGCAGGCCGTCGAGGTCGCCGTGCTCGACGTCCGGAGCGGCCTGGGCACCACGCGCTTCTACGAGGGGTGCGGGTACGTCGAGGTGGGCAGGGTGCCCGGCGTCGTCAGGGTCTCTCCCGGCGACGACCGGGACAGCGTGGTCATGGCCCGCCGCCTCGATGGTCGGCCGATGGTCGCCGACGGCCGCGCCTGAGCTCAGCTCAGGCCGACGATGCGTCCCTCGTCGTCCACGTCGATGTGTTCGGTGGCCGGGACCCGAGGCAGGCCGGGCATGGTCATCACATCGCCCGTCACCATGACGACGAAGCCGGCGCCGGCCGCGAGGCGCACCTCGCGGATCGTGACGACGTGGTCCGACGGGGCGCCGCGCCGCGTCGGGTCGGTCGAGAACGACATCTGGGTCTTGGCCATGCACACCGGGAGCCGGCCGTGGCCCTCCGCCTCGATCTGGGCGAGCCGTCGTGCCGCGCGGGCTTCGAGGACCACGCCCGACGCCCCGTAGACCCGGGTCGCCACGGCCTCCGCCTTCTCGATGAGGGTGAGGTCGTCGGCGTAGGCGAAGCGCAGCTCCGACCCACTCGCGAGGTTCGCCTCGGCTGCCGCCATGACGCCACGCGCGAGGTCCTCGGCACCGCCGCCACCCCGGGCGACATGGGTGGCCTCGTGGGCGGCGAAGCCGTCGGCGGCCACGTGGTCGATCACGGCCTGCACCTCTGCGTCGGTGTCGCTGGGGAAGCGGTTGACCGCGACGACTGCGGGCAGCCCGAACACGTCGCGGATCGTCTTGAGGTGCCGGCGCAGGTTCGGAAGCCCCGCCCGGACCGCCGCGACGTCCTCGCTGCCCAGGTCGGCGGCCGCGATGCCTCCGTGGAACTTCAGCGCGCGCACCGTGGCGACGACGACGACGACGGCCGGGCGCAGACCGGACACGCGGCACTTGATGTCGAGGAACTTCTCGGCTCCCAGGTCCGACCCGAAGCCCGCCTCGGTGACGACGTAGTCGGCCACCTTCAAGGCCGTGCGGGTCGCGATGAGCGAGTTGCAGCCGTGGGCGATGTTGGCGAACGGACCCCCGTGGACCAGCGCGGGAGTGTGCTCGAGGGTCTGCACGAGGTTGGGGGCGAGGGCGTCCCGCAGGAGCACCGTCATCGCACCCTCCGCGCGAAGGTCTCTCGCGGTGACGGGGTTCTTGTCACGGTCGTGCGCGACGACGATGTCGCCGAGGCGGGTCTTCAGGTCGGGGATCGACTCCGCGAGGCAGAGGATCGCCATCACCTCCGAGGCGACGACGATGTCGAAGCCGTCCTCTCGCGGGAATCCGTTCGTCACGCCCCCCAGGCCGACGACGATGTCGCGCAGGGCCCGGTCGTTGAGGTCGACGACCCGCTTCCAGGTGATGGTCCGGGGGTCGATTCCCAGCTGGTTGCCGTGGTGGACGTGGTTGTCCACCAGCGCGGCGAGCAGGTTGTTGGCGGCGGCGATCGCGGCGAAGTCGCCGGTGAAGGCCAGGTTGATGTCCGTCATCGGCACCACCTGGGCGTAGCCCCCTCCCGCAGCTCCACCCTTGACGCCGAACACCGGACCCATCGATGGCTCGCGCAGGGCCACCATGCTCTTGACGCCGAGGCGCTGCAGGCCGTCCGCGAGCCCCACCGAGGTCGACGTCTTCCCTTCGCCGGCAGGCGTGGGGGACATCGCTGTGACGAGCACGAGGACCCCGTCGGGTCGGTCGGCGAGCGACGCGATGTGCCGCAGCGTGATCTTCGCCTTGTCGTGGCCGTAGGGGACCAGCGCCTCGCTCGGGATGCCGAGCCGGTCACGGGCCAGTTCAAGCACCGGCTCGATCCGCGCCGCCTCGGCGATCTCGATGTCACTGGGGAACGGGGTCTCGGAGTCGACGTCGATGCTCACCCGCTCATCGTTGCACTGCGAGCCCCCGGGAGGTGGTCGTTCGTGACCCGACAGACCTGTGGCGGACCTGCACGACCCGGCGGGCCGACGGCATACGCTGCTCGGGTGCCTTCCCTCGACGACCTCCTGCACGCCGCAGTGGGCGGGGTGGGCGGAACCGAGCGTCCGGGCCAGGTCGAGATGGCGAGGGCCGTCGCGGCGGCCATCGACTCGGGGGACCACCTGCTGGTGCAGGCCGGCACCGGCACCGGAAAGTCGCTCGCCTACCTCGTGCCCGCCGTGCGGCACGCCATCGACACCGGCACGCCGTCGGTCGTCGCCACGGCGACCCTGGCCCTGCAGTCCCAGATCGTCGACCGAGACATGCCCCGGCTCGCCGAGTCGCTCGCCCCGCTCGTCGGGCGCCGACCGACCTACGCCCTGGTGAAGGGGCGGCGCAACTACCTGTGCGCGCACAAGCTCGTCGGCGGTTTTCCCGATGACGACGCGGACACCCTGATGTCGGTGGGCACGGTCGACCAGCAGGCATCGCGGCTCGGCCAGGAGGTGGTGCGGCTGCGCGAGTGGGCGGAGCAGACCGAGTCCGGCGATCGCGACGAACTCGTGCCGGGGGTCAGTGAGCGTGCCTGGCGCCAGGTGTCGGTGAGCGCGCAGGAGTGCCTGGGTGGGAGGTGTCCGATGGCGACAGAGTGCTTCGTGGAGCGGTCGCGCGACGCCGCCCGGGACGTCGACGTGATCGTCACCAACCACGCCTTCATGGCCATCGACGCCTTCGAGGGTCGGCAGATGCTTCCGGAGCACGACGTCCTCGTCGTCGACGAGGGCCATGAGCTCGTCGACCGGGTCACCTCGACCATCACCGACGAGGTGACCCCGGGGATGGTGCGGGCCGCGGCCAAGCGGGCCGGGCGGCAGGCCGACGCGTCGGAGACCCTCGACGACGCCGCCGACCTGCTGGAGTCGGTGCTCGAGCCGGTGCCGGAGGGTCGGTTGAACGGCATCCCCGACGCGGTCGCCATGGCGCTCGGACGGGTGCGCGACACCGCCCGGGCGGTGCAGACCGAGCTGAAGCCGGCGCAGGGGGAGGAGCCCGACGGCGGACGGCAGATGGCCCGGGCAGCGGTCGAGGAGGTGTTCGAGAACGCGTCGCGGATCCTGGAGGAGCGCGAGCTCGACGTCACCTGGGTGAGCAAGGACCCCCGACGTGGGCCGGTGCTGCGGGTGGCACCGATGAGCGTGGCGATGCTGGTGCGCGACAAGGTGTTCCAGGACCGCACGGTGGTGCTGACCTCCGCCACCCTCGAGCTGGGCGGGAGCTTCGACGCGGTCGCCGGCACGATCGGCCTGAGGGGGGAGGGCGCGCCGAGGTGGCGTGGGCTGGATGTCGGCAGCCCCTTCGACTACCCCGGCCAGGGCATCGCCTACGTCGCGAGGCACCTGCCGGCCCCGGGCCGGGACGGGCTGGCCACCGAGACCCTGGATGAGATCGAGGCGTTGGTCCGGGCCGCCGGCGGACGCACGCTGGGCCTGTTCTCGTCGATGCGGGCCGCGAAGGAGGCGACCGAGGCGATGCGCGAGAGGGTGACCGACGGCGGCATCTCGTTCCTGTGCCAGGGCGAGGACCAGATCAGCACCCTGGTGCGGCAGTTCGCGCGCGAGCCCCGCGTCTGCCTCTTCGGCACCCTCTCCCTCTGGCAGGGGGTCGACGTGCCGGGCCCCTCGTGCCAGCTCGTCATCATCGACCGCATCCCGTTCCCGCGCCCCGACGACCCGCTCGCGTCCGCCCGCTCCCAGGCGATCGCGCGGATGGGCGGCAACGGCTTCATGGCCGTGTCGGCGACCCACGCCGCGCTCCGGCTCGCCCAAGGGGCCGGCCGCCTCATCCGCCGGTCGGACGACCGTGGGGTCGTCGCCTTCCTGGACAACCGGATGATGACGGCCCGGTATGCCGGGTTCCTCCAGCGGTCGCTACCGCCCTTCTGGCCCACTGCCGATCGCGACATGGTGCTCGGTGCCCTCAGGCGGCTCGACGAGACCGCCGGGCCGGCCCTCGACGTGGCCGAGCCCGCGATGCGGGGGCTGACCGGAGCGCTGGCGACCCCGCGGGGCGCGACCGCCACCGGTGCTGACGCGGCATCCCCGGCCCCGGCCGAGCGGCCGGTGGCCGAGGCGCCACCGCCACCGGACTCCTCACGCACCGCCGTCACGCGTGGGCACGCCTGGACCCAGCAGGAGGACGAGGAGCTGCGCGACGGCGTCGAGCTGGGGCTCAGCCTCGACGAGCTCAGCGAGTCGATGGAGCTCGCCGCCGAGGTCGTGTCGGCGAGGCTGTCCGGGCTCGGCCTCGAGGCCGGCAACGGCCCGACGCTGACGTTCGGCTGACCCGACTTATTGCCCTCCAGCGACGCTCCGACCCCGATTTGCGCTGCTGTGACGTCGCTGGAGGGCAATAAGTCGGGAGGCAAGGCCGCTGGCGGATGCCGTGGGCTCGCGGTCGGGGGTTCACCCGAGCAGCGCCCAGAGGAAGGATGTGCCCGCCACAGCGAGTAGTGCCACGCCCACCTTCTGCAACCGCGCCGTCTCCCTGCGGCCTGCCCCACGCAGCAGCCCTGCGGTCATGGCCAGGCCGCACAAGGCCATGGAGTACAGGAGGTGGCCCGCCGGGGACCCGGGCCGCAGGGCCGTGAACGTCCGGCTCTCGTCGGTGGCACCCCAGTAGACGTAGGGCTGGAGGGTGACGACCACCCGTGACGCCCACGCCTCGCCGATGCCCGGCACCACCTCACCGAAGCCGAGGGCGACGAGCTCGACCATGAGGAGCACCACTGCCGCCAGAACACCGGCTCCGGGGAAGTGCACCCATCGGCCGATGGTGACCCCGAGCACCGGGCCGCCGAAGCAGGCGACTGGCGCCTCCGCGACGGCGAACACGTAGTCGAGCCAGCCGATCTGAGCCGGCGGCACGGGCACGACGTAACCGGCGGGTGACGGGTGGACGAGGTCCACGAGCCCGTACACCACCATGAGCACCAGACAAGTGGCGACGGGGACGAGGCACGCGAGGTACAGGGCCAGCGTCCTGGTGCGCTGGTCGGTCGGCGTGCTCCGCAGCAGGGACAGGGCCCGGTCCTCGGTGACGGCCAGCCGATAGCCGACGACCACCCCGGGGATGCCCAACCACAGGGCCCAGTTCAGCGTCTGGTCCCAGCCGGCGTCGAACTGGCCGGTCAGCAGGTGCCTGGCGGCGCCGAGGAGCAGGAGGGCGACCGGCACGAGGTAGACGGGGTGCCGCAGGTACCGTCGCGCCTGGATCCGGGCGAGCCCCCTCAGCACGCCCGCCGCAGCCGATGGCGGGACGGTCCCGGCCGACGTCGTCTGGGTCATCCGAGCGCTCCTTGCGGGATGCCGCGCAGCAGCAGGTAGGCGTCCTCGACCCCCGGATCGATGAGCTCTGCCCCCGGGGGCGGATCACCCACGTGCCGGAACCGCCCGGTGGCGGTGCGCCAGCGCGCCAGCGCCGAGTCATCGGGCCGGTCGTCGACCCACACGTGGCCCCGGGCGTGTTCGACGAAGTCCCTGACCGACCCCGTGAACCCGACCCGGCCGGCATCCATCACGAGCAGCCGGTCACAGACGGCGGACACGTCCTCGGTCTGGTGGGTCGACAGGATCACGGTCGTCCCGGGGGCCAGCCCGACCAGCAGGGCGCGGAAGGCAGCCCGCTGCTCCGGGTCGAGGCCCGTGGTGGGCTCGTCCAGCAGGAGGAGCTCTGGCCGGCCGAGAAGGGCCTGCGCGAGACCGAGCCGGCGCCGCATGCCCCCGGAGAGCCGGTGCACCCGCTTGGTCGAGACCGACGACAGGTCGACGAGGTCCAGCACCCTCCTCACCTCCTCGCGCCGCGACGCGGGATCGGTCCACTCCTTGAGCACCGCCATGTACTCGACGAAGCCGAACGCCGTGAAGCCGCGGGGGAAGCCCAGCTCCTGCGGGAGGTAGCCGAGCCGACGACGGATCTCGGTCCGCGCGGCGTCCTCCGAGGTGTCGGTGCCGAGCACCCGAACCGATCCCGTGGTCTGCTCCTGGATCGTCGAGAGGATGCGCAGCATCGTCGTCTTCCCGGCACCGTTGGGGCCGAGGATTCCGGTGATGCCGGGCTCGATCCGCAGCGTCACGCCGTCCAGGGCAGCGGTGGAGCCGAAGCGCTGGGTGACGCCGACGAGCTCGGCACCTCCGGCCCCCGTCACCACGGTCCCACCACCATCCGGGAGAGGGCCTGGCCACGGGTGGCCAGGACCCAGCCCGCGGCCGCGACCACGCCCGCGTAGGCCCCCATCGCCACCGGGCCCACCACCACCAGCTCGTCGTCCACGACGAACGCCGACGCGGTCACCGCGACCCAGAGCGTGCCGGTGCCCCCCGCCGCATACCGCACGGGCCACCAGGTCGAGGCAGCCAGGGTGGCGAGCACGAAGGCGAGGCCCGGAGCCAGCCACGCGAGGGCGACCCACCAGGGCTGCAGGGCCAGCCCCACGAGGATCGTCAGGGGCGCGCAGGCCACGAGGACGACAGCGGTTCGCAGGAGCAGCAACCGGAACTGCGGATAGGGGGTGCTGAGGGTGAGCTCGTAGGCGGGGTCGACTCCCTCCCCGTACGACAGCGCCACCCCGCCCAGCGGCACGAGCGGCGCGAGCAGGAGGTAGGTGGCCAGAGCGCGGTCCGGCGACACGAAGGAGGCCACCAGCGTGGCGCCGAGCACCGCGGTGAGCGCCGCGACCCAGGCGGCGGTGAACGCGGGTGTCATCCCCGCCACCACCGCGTCGGGCTCGGGAACCCCCACCCGGCGCAGCAGCCGCACGACGCCTGACGGGGACTGGGGTTCGATCCGGTCCGTGACGCCGGCCCAGACCGCCTCGAGGTCGACGGCCCCCAGGTCGCGCGTGACGTCCGCGGCGGCTGACCGGCAGTGCGCACACGCCATGATGTGCTGCTCGATCGTGTCGGCCACGACGGCGCTCGTCCGCCCTTCGACCCAGGCGTCCATCGTGGGTGCGGGCACGTGCCATCTCTCGTCACTGCTCACCAGCCACCTCCTGTGCTGGTCAGGGCCGCGCGCAGCTCCGCACGGGCCCGGTGGGCCCTGGACTTCACGGTGCCCTCCCGGACACCGAGCAGGCGAGCGGCCTCTCTCGTGGTGAGACCGTCGAGCACGGTCGCCCGGATGACGGCGCGGTGCTCGGGGGACAGCGACTCCAGGGCCGGACCGAGCCGACCGTGCTCGAGGCCCTGGAGCACGAGGTCCTCCACGCTGCCGGTGGCCTGGGTGGACCTGCGCGGCAGCTCCGGGACCGGGATCTCGACCCGGACGTGACGGCGGCGCAGCTGGCTGATCAGCTGCCGGATGCCGATGCCCCACATCCACGCGGGCACGTCTCCTCTTCCGGTGAACCCCTTCGCACCCCTCCAGACGGCGACGAACGTCTCCTGCAGGGCGTCCTCCACCAGGGCGGGGTCCGAGCACCGACCGCGCAGCCGGGCCGCCAGCCACGGCGCGTGCCGGTCGTACAGCTCCCGGAGGGCGTTCGGATCGGCGTCGGCCACCGCGGCCAGGAGGTCGCGGTCAGTGGGCTGACCGCCACCGGACTCCGTCGAGCTCCCCATGAGCCATTGTCGCGCGACCCGGCCCGAATGGTTCCCGCCCGGGGAACCGGACGCTGCGTGCGCCGCGACAAGGGGGGTGACGGATCCGACCAGAGGGGTGCCCATGACCACCATGACGACGACACGGTCCACCACCGAGACCACCCCGTGGCGCCTTCGCGTCGCGGCGGGGGTCCTGCTCCTCGCCGGGGTCGCCTTCATGGCCGGGGTGTCCCGACCCGTCGTCGAGGACTACATGGGCGCCTGGGGTGACCACCCCGCGCAGCTCGAGATCGCCGGCGCCGACCTCGGCGCGATCCGGATGTCGTTCATCCCCATGGGCGTCGGCTTCGCGGTGCTCGGTGCGGGACTGGCCGCGTGGGGCCGTGCCATGGCGAACACGACGACGGGGCGGCGAGCGCGAGCAGCAACGATCCTGGGGTGGGTGGGTCTCGTCGGGGGCCTGGCCGCAGCCCTCGAGAGGATCGTGCTCCCGCTGACCACGGCGGAGGCGGTCGTCGACCCACCCGCCGGGATCGACGTCCTGGCCGCGGCGGGCTACGTCGGGGTCAGCGTGGCCTTCGTGGGGTTCGGCGTGCTGATCATGACGGGTCGCCGCATCCTCCCGCGGTGGCTGGGCATCGTCGTGGGTCTCGTCCTCGTCGTCACCGGGCTCGGCCCGCTGGTCGTCGGCCTGCCGGTCGTGTACTTCTTCGGCGCCCTCATCTGGGCGTCGGTCGCACTCGTGACGCTCGCGGTTCGTCCGTTGCCACTCGCCACCTCGTAGTCGCTCCTGCCGCTGCGGCGGCGTGCGAGCCGCCGAGCGGGCCGGGCCCGCCGAGTCGGTGGGACGAGGTGGCGTCGGCGCACCGTGGCAGAGTGGTCACCGTGAGCGACACGGTCGAGGTGCACCACCGAGTACCCCCCTACGTCCTCATCGCCGGCCCGGAGCAGGTCCTCGCCGAGCGGGCCCTCGCACACACCCTCGAGGAGCTCACGGTCACCCACCACGACCTGGAGACCATCAGGCTGTACGCCGCGGCCTACGAGCCGGGCGAGCTCCCCCTGCACGCGAGCCCGTCGCTGTTCGGCGGCGCCAAGTGCATCGTCGTGCACGACCTCGACGAGGCGCCCGACCACCTCCAGACCGACCTGCTCGCGGTCCTGGCCCTCGCCCCGGAACCCGACCTCACGATCGTCGTCCTGCACAAGTCGGGGGCGCGCGGCAAGAAGGTCCTCGACACGCTCAAGGGAGCCGGTGCCCGCGTCGTCGACGCCCCGGCGATCAAGACCGACCGTGACAAGGCGGAGTTCGCCGCGCACGAGTTCCGGCAGGCCCGCCGCAAGGCGACCGGCGAGGCGGTCCACGCCCTGGTCGAGGCGGTCGGGAAGGACGTCCGGGAGCTGTCCGCCGCCTGCCAGCAGCTGATCAGCGACACCACGGGCGTCATCGACGAGCAGGTGGTGCTCACCTACCACGGCGGGAAGGTCGAAGCCACAGGCTTCCGGGTCGCCGACGCGACGATGGCCGGCGACACCGGCGAGGCACTGCGCCTGCTGCGGCACGCCCTGGCGGTGGGCGTCGACCCCGTGCCCATCGTGGCCGTGCTGGCCCAGCAGGTGCGCCAGCTCATCAAGGTCGGCTCCGCCGGGCGAGGGCGGTCCACGGACCTGGCCCGTGAGCTGGGGATGGCGCCCTGGCAGGTCGACAAGGCGCGCCGCGCCCTCGGCGGCTGGACGGCCGAGGCGCTGGCCGTCTCGATCCAGGCCCTGGCCAGCGCCGACGTCGAGGTCAAGGGCGGGGGACGGGACCCCGTCTACGCGGTCGAGCACGTGGTGCTGACGATCACGGCGCAGCACGCTCGAAACCGCGACTGAGCCGGCAACCGGCGTCCAGCGTCGTTTTGGTGGCGCGGCTCCCACGCTGGTAACTTTGCCCCTTGCGTGCGCGCTTGAGGTCGTGCGCGCACGAGAGCACCACCCAGCGCGTGTCAACCACGGGTGTCCCCACGCCCGGTCCCGACGCGCGACTGCCGCCCTCTAACGGCATACCGACCCCAGAGAAAGCACCCAACAGTGGCGAACATCAAGTCCCAGCTCAAGCGGATCAAGACCAACCGCACGGCGACCGAGCGCAACAAGGCCGTCAAGTCCGAGGTCCGCACGGCGATCCGCAAGTTCCGCGAGGCCGCCGACTCCGGCGACGCAGCGCAGGCGCAGGAGGCCCTCAAGGTCGCCTCCACCAAGCTCGACAAGGCTGTGAGCAAGGGCGTCATCCACAGCAACCAGGCCGCGAACAAGAAGTCCGCGATGGCCAAGCAGGCCGCCGCTCTCTGACCGGAGCGTCGACCCGAGGAAGGGCCCCCACCGAGCGGTGGGGGCCCTTCCTCATCCCTGGGCGTCTCGCGCGGCGGCCCTCATCCCGGCTCGCAGGGCGGCCCTCATCCCTTGGCGTCCCGCACGGCGGCCGCGACGAGGTCGAACCGCTCCCGCACGAGGACCGCTCCCTCGCGCCGCACGGCGTCGGGGGAGACCCGGATCACCCGGTCGACCCGCACCTCGCTCGGTCGTCGCTGGCGGTCCCACGGCCCGGCACCGATGTCGACCCACTGCGGCCCGCCCGGGCGAGGGGGCCGGCCGTCGTGGTCCTTGCTCGTGAGCTGGAGGGCGAGCAGCCACGGCCCGTCATGACCGACGAGCAGCACCGGCCGGTCCTTGCCCTGGCTGTGGTCCTCCTCGTAGGGCACCCACGTCCAGACGATCTCGCCCGGGTCCGGCTGCCCGTCCGGCTGGGGTGCGTACGTCGGGTGCAGGGGGCCGTCGAAGTCGCCGGGGTAGTCCGGCCGGCCGGGTGCCGGAGTGACCGTGGAGCCGGCGGACCGGCGCGGTGCCACGAGGCGGCGGAACGCGCTCGCGAGCCGTCCCGACAGGCCCGGCGAACGAGATGAGGTGCTCATGGGACCCACCCTAGGGTCGGTGGCCGTCGGCACCTTGTATTAGGTAAGGCTCACCTAATAATGTGGCCGGCGCCAGACCGTCATCCCCAGAGGAGCCCCCGATGCCCCTGCGCCGTGCGCTGTCCCTCAGCGCGGTAGCCCTGCTCGCCCTCACCAGTGCCGCCTGTGGCACCGAGGGCGACGACGACGAACCACAGTCCGACGGCTCGTTGGTGATCTACTCCGGGCGCAACGAGAACCTCGTGGGCCCGGTGCTCGAGAAGCTCGAGGAGACCACCGGGCTCGACGTACAGGTCCGCTACGGCGGTTCCAGCGAGCTGGCCGCCCAGCTGCTCGAGGAGGGCGAGGCCACCGAGGCCGACCTGTTCTTCTCCCAGGACGCCGGTGCGCTCGGCGCGCTGGCCGGGGCGGGGCGGCTGGAGGCCCTGCCGGCGAGCACCACTGGCCAGGTGATCGACGGCTTCGCCGACCCCCGGGGCACCTGGGTGGCCACCTCCGCCCGGGCGCGGGTCGTCGCCTACGACCCCGAGCAGGCCCCCGAGGTGGCCGAGATGACGAGCATCGACGAGGTGCTCGACCCCGCCTACACGGGCACGATCGGGTTCGCCCCGACCAACGCCTCGTTCCAGTCGTTCGTCACGGCACTGCGGGTGGACAAGGGTGAGGACGGCGCCCGGCAGTGGCTCGAGGACTTCGCGGCCAACGAGCCCGTCGTCTACGACGGCAACACCCTCGTGCTCGACGCGGTCGACTCCGGTCAGGTGGCCCTTGGTCTGATCAACCACTACTACTGGTACGAGCGCGTGGCCGAGAAGGGCGCGGATGCCGTGAACGCGCAGATCCGCTTCCTCGGCTCGGACGACCCGGGCGCGCTGATCAACGTCGCCGGGGTCGGCGTCCTCGCCGGATCGGGTCAGCAGGAGGGCGCGGTCAAGGCCATCGACTTCCTCCTCTCACCCGAGGGCCAGCAGTACTTCGCCGACGAGACGGCCGAGTACCCCGTCGTCGACGGGGTGTCCTCGACCACGCATGACCTGGTCCCCCTGGCCGACCTCGAGCGGTCGAGCGTCGACCTCAACTCGCTGGACTCCCTGGAGCAGACCCTCGCGCTCCTGGACCAGGTCGGTCTGACCTGAGCACCCTGACGAGCGTGACACGGCCCGGCGACCCGCCGGGCCGCGTCGCCTCGCGCTCGGGCGGGCGCCCCGACCGCTCGCGGGCCCCGATGTTCCTCACGGCTCCCGCGCTGCTGGCGACGATGGCGGCCCTGCTCCCGATCGGCTACCTCGCCCTCCGCGCCGCGGAGGCCGGCCCGGCCCGGATCCTCGAGATCCTCGTGCGAGAGCGCACGCTGCCGCTCGTGGGGCGCAGCCTGCTCCTGGTCCTGCTGGTCACGTTCCTCAGCCTCGTCATCGGCATCGGTCTCGCGCTGCTGGTCAGCCGCACCGACGTACCGGGGCGCCGCGTGCTCGCCGTGCTCGCACCGCTGCCGCTCGCGGTGCCGAGCTACGTCGCCGCCTTCGCGTGGATCTCCACCGTCCCGCGCATCGCCGGCCTGACGGGGGCGGTGCTCGTGCTCACGCTCTGCTGCTATCCCTACGTCTACCTGCCGGTGCTGGCTGCCTTCCGACGCGCGGACCCCGCGGTCGAGGAGGTCGCCCGCAGCCTGGGTCGCTCGCCCGCACAGGCCGTACGCCAGGTGACCCTGCGCCAGATCCGCCCCGCCGCCGCCGCCGGTGCGCTGCTCGTGGCGCTCTACACCCTCAGCGACTTCGGGGCGGTGTCGATCCTTCGCTACGACGCCTTCACCCGCGTGATCTACACCTCCTACCGTTCCAGCTTCGACCGGACGACTGCGGCCGTGCTCGCGCTGCTGCTCGTGCTGCTCACGGTCGCCATCAGCGTGGGCGAGGCACGCGTGCGCCGCCGGGACGTGACCCGGGTGGGTGGTGGTGTCTCCCGCCTGGCCGAGCCGCTGCGACTGGACCGGATGCGGCTGCCCTCCCTCGTCATGGGCTACTCCGTCATCGCCCTGGCCCTGGTCTTCCCCGTCGTCTCCCTGCTCTGGTGGTTCGTCACCGGGTTGTCGGGTGGCATCGACGGCGCGCGGCTGGGCCAGGGCATCGTGGCCACTCTCTGGCTGTCCGCGCTCGGGGCGCTCGCCTGCATGCTGGGCGCCACTCCGGTCGGCGTGCTCGCCGCGCGGCACCGAGGCCGCTTCACCACGTTCGTGGAGCAGGCGACGTATGCCGGTCACGCCCTCCCCGGGATCGTGGTCGCGCTCGCCCTGGTCTTCCTCGGGGTGCGGCTGGTGCCGTGGGCCTACCAGGAGGTGCCGCTGCTCGTCCTGGCCTATGTCGTCCTCTTCCTGCCGGTGGCGGTCGGCTCGGTGCGCAGCTCGGTGGTGCAGAGCCCGGTGTCCGGGGAGGAGGTGGCCCGCTCCCTGGGGGCCACGCCGGGCGGGGTGCTCCGACGGGTGACCCTGCCGCTGGCGGCGCCGGGCATCGCGGCCGGTACGGCGCTGGTGCTGCTCACCTGCATGAAGGAGCTGCCCGCCACCCTGCTGCTGCGGCCCACCGGGGTCGACACCCTGGCCACCAGCCTGTGGACCGAGACCGGCGTGGGAGCCTACGGTGCGGCGGCTCCCTACGGCCTGGCGCTCGTGGCCACTGCCGTGCTGCCGACCATCTGGCTCGTCCGAGCCACCGCCGACGACGGGGGAACCCCACGATGACCATGTTGTCGGTCTCCGGGCTCGAGGTGGCGCTGGGGGAGCGTGTCGTGCTCGACGGCGTCGACCTCGAGGTGCCTCGCGGCTCGGTCACGGCGGTGCTCGGCCCGTCCGGGTGTGGCAAGACGACGCTGCTGAGGGCCATCGCCGGCTTCGTTCACCCGCGACGAGGTGGGATCCGCATCGGCGAGCGCGTCGTCGTCGGCGACGGGCGGTCGGTCCCACCCGAGCAGCGCGGCGTGGCACTCGTGCCCCAGGAGGGGGCGCTGTTCCCGCACCTGAGCGTGGCCGACAACGTGGCGTTCGGTCTGCCCCGGGGGGCACGGCGGGGCTCTCCTCGGGTCGCCGAGGTGCTGGGGCTCGTGGGTCTCGACGGGTTCGAGGACCGCCACCCCGACGAGCTCTCCGGCGGGCAGCAGCAGCGTGTCGCCCTGGCCCGTGCCCTGGCGCCGGACCCAGCGCTCGTGCTCCTCGACGAGCCGTTCTCGGCCCTCGACGCCAGCCTTCGCGAGTCGGTCCGCAGCCAGGTGCGTCACGCCCTCGAGCGCTCGCAGGCGACCGCCCTGATCGTCACGCATGACCAGGACGAGGCGCTCTCGGTGGCCGACTCGGTCGCCGTGCTCGACGACGGCCGGGTCCAGATGCACGGCACCCCCCATGCGGTCTACCAGGAACCCTCGGCGCTGAGCATCGCTCGCTTCGTCGGGCGGGTGGTCGAGCTGCCGGGGCGGGTGACGAGCGGGGTCGCCACCACCGTGCTGGGGAGTGTTGACGTCGTGGCCCCCCACCCCGGCACCGCCACCGCCCACAGCCGCGACGGTGTCGTGATGCTTCGTCCCGAGCAGCTCGTGCTGCTGCCGGTCGACACCGGCCGGGGGACGCCGGGCGAGGTCGTCGGGGGGGAGTACTTCGGCCACGACGCCCTCGTTCGCGTGCGGGTCGGGGGATCGGGTGCCGGGGCGCCGGTGGAGGTGCGCGTGCGCACCCCGGGCGGGTTCCCCGAGCGCGGGCCGGTGCGGGTGACGGTGGTCGGCCGCGGGCGCTTCTATCCCACCTCCCCCTGACCGACGCGACCGGGCGGGGTGCGGAAACGGCATCCCGGAACCGTGGGAGACTGGGGGACAGTGCCCTGACGACCTCGACGCAAGGAACCTCCCACCCGTGTCTCCCCGCGCCCGCACCGTGCTGCAGCCGCACGCCACGCCGCAGGCGGCGATCCGCAACTTCTGCATCATCGCCCACATCGACCACGGCAAGTCGACCCTCGCCGACCGGATGCTCCAGATCACCGGCGTCGTCGACGACCGGGCGATGCGCGCCCAGTACCTCGACCGGATGGACATCGAGCGCGAGCGCGGCATCACCATCAAGAGCCAGGCCGTGCGGATGCCGTGGGACGTCGGCGGCCAGCAGCACGTGCTCAACATGATCGACACCCCTGGCCACGTCGACTTCACCTACGAGGTCAGCCGCAGCCTGGCCGCCTGCGAGGGTGCCGTCCTGCTCGTCGACGCGGCCCAGGGCATCGAGGCCCAGACGCTGGCGAACCTGTACCTCGCCATGGAGAACGACCTCACGATCATCCCGGTGCTCAACAAGATCGACCTGCCGGCCGCGCAGCCCGACAAGTACGCCGAAGAGCTCGCGGGGCTGATCGGCTGCGAGCCCGAGGACTGCTTCCGGGTGTCGGGCAAGACCGGGGTCGGGGTCGAGCCCCTGCTCGACGACATCGTGCGCCAGATCCCCTCGCCGTCCGGCGACGCCGACGCCCCGGCGCGCGCGATGATCTTCGACTCGGTCTACGACACCTACCGCGGAGTCGTCACCTACGTGCGGGTCATCGACGGCAACCTCAACCCGCGCGAGAAGATCGTCATGATGTCGACCAGGGCGACGCACGAGCTCCTCGAGATCGGTGTGATCAGCCCGGAGCCGGTGCCCGGCAAGGGGCTTGGGGTGGGCGAGGTGGGCTACCTCATCACCGGGGTCAAGGACGTCCGCCAGTCCCGGGTCGGCGACACCGTGACCAATGCCGGGAAGCCGGCCTCCGAGGCGCTCGGCGGCTACCGGGACCCCAAGCCGATGGTGTTCTCGGGGCTCTTCCCGCTCGACGGCTCCGACTACCCCGACCTGCGCGACGCCCTCGACAAGCTCAAGCTCAACGACGCGGCGCTGATCTACGAGCCCGAGACGTCGGTGGCCCTCGGCTTCGGCTTCCGCTGCGGCTTCCTCGGGCTGCTGCACCTCGAGATCGTGCGCGAGCGCCTCGAGCGGGAGTTCGGTCTCGAGCTCATCTCCACCCAGCCCAACGTCGTCTACGAGGTGACGATGGACGACGGCAAGGTCATCGTCGTGACCAACCCGAGCGAGTTCCCCGGTGGAAAGGTCGCCGAGGTGCGCGAGCCGAAGGTGCGCTCGACGATCCTCGCCCCCAGTGAGTTCATCGGGGCGATCATGGAGCTCTGCCAGGGCAAGCGCGGCACCCTGATCAGCATGGACTACCTCTCCGCGGAGCGGGTCGAGCTGCGCTACGTCCTGCCCCTCGCCGAGGTCGTCTTCGACTTCTTCGACCAGCTGAAATCGCGCACCCGTGGCTACGCGTCGTTGGACTACGAGCCCGACGGCGACCAGGTCGCCGACCTCGTCAAGGTCGACATCCTCCTCCAGGGCGAGACGGTCGACGCGTTCTCCGCGGTCGTCCACCGGGACAAGGCCTACGGCTACGGCCTGATGATGGCCGGAAAGCTCAAGGAGCTCATCCCGCGCCAGCAGTTCGAGGTGCCGATCCAGGCCGCCGTGGGTGCCCGGGTGATCGCCCGGGAGAACATCCGCGCGATCCGCAAGGACGTGCTCGCCAAGTGCTACGGCGGTGACATCTCCCGCAAGCGCAAGCTGCTCGAGAAGCAGAAGGCGGGGAAGAAGCGGATGAAGAACATCGGCTCGGTCGAGGTGCCGCCCGAGGCCTTCATCGCCGCGCTGACCTCCGACGGCGCGGGCGCCCAGGCCACGAAGAAGTAGGGGCTCAGCCGCTGCGGTCGGCGATGGTGCGCAGCCTCGCCACGTAGTCCTCCCACCACGCCGCGTCGACGTCGGGCAGGTTGCCCCGGCCGTGGAACAGACCGCGCGCCCCGTCGATCTGCTCGCGCAGGATGTCGAGGTGCCCGGCGTGCCGAGCCGTCTCGACCGCCATGTGCACCAGCAGGGTGTGCAGGGTGGTCTCGGGGGTGGGCCACCACGGCACGGACGCCGGTGCGTCGGGTGCCAGCGGCTCGATCGTCTCGTCGGCGAAGGCCGTGACCCGCCGGTAGAGGTCGAGGATCTGCTCGGGCGACTCCTCGGCCGTCGCCCACATGTCGGCGTTGGGCTCGGCGTCGTCGGACCAGAACGCCATCGGCTCGGGCCACGGCCGGCCCACGCACGCCCCGAAGTACTCGGCCTCCACGCCTGCGAGGTGCTTCACGACCCCCAGGGGGTTCGTTCCGGTGGGGGTCAGCGGCAGGCGCTGGTCACGCTCGGACAGTCCCTCGACCTTCCAGAGCACCACCTCGCGCAGGCTCCGCAGGTACTGCCACGCCGTCGTCTTGGCATCCATCGGACCAACCTCTCGCGAGGCGGGGACGCTCGACTCCTCCACGGACGGCGCCTGCACCGGCCCGTCTCGCCACCTCTCGGGGCTCGACGCGAGCTCGAGCACGGCGAGCACGTCGCGCGGCCACACGTCATCGGTCGTGCCGGCGAGGTCGGCAAGCGGCCACCAGCGGATGTCGGCGACGGTCAGCCGCTCCTCCTCGGTGTGCGCCGCGGTGTCGACCTCGAAGGCCGGCACCCGCACGACGTAGAACACCTCGACCTGGTCGACGACCTTGTCGCTGTACCCGTGCACGACGGTGCGGGTCAGCAGGGGGCCGACGAGGTCACCGGCCTCGACGACGAGGCCGGTCTCCTCCCACAGCTCGCGCACGCCGGCCTCGAGGTCGCTCTCGCCCGGGTCGACGCCGCCACCGGGCGTGACCCACCAGTGCGCCACGGGGTCCAGCCCGAGGTCGGAGTCCAGGAAGAGCAGCATCCGGTCGTCGTGGTCGACCACGAGCACCCGCACCGCGCGGCGCTCGACGCGGGGCCGGTCCTCCGCAGCGGGCGCGACGAACCCGGGCTGCCCGGGCAAGGGGTGGGTGGCCATCGACACACGCTAGCCCGCCCCCGGCATACCCATCGGTAACCTCGACGCGATGCCCGACACCTATGCGCTCTACCGGTCGATGTCCGCCAAGCCTCTGGGCAAGCGTGCCTTCTCGGTGCTCTTCGCGAACAAGGCGCCCTACTTCCGCACCGTCCGGCCCCAGGTGCGCGAGGTCCGCCCCCACCGCGCCGAGCTGACCATCCGCAAGCGTCGTGCCGTGCAGAACCACATCGGCACCCTGCACGCGATCGCGGTGTGCAACGGCCTCGAGGCCGCGATGGGGCTGCTGGCCGAGGCGACGACCCCGAAGGACCGGCGCTGGATCCCGAAGGGGATGCAGGTGGCCTACCTCGCGAAGTCGACGACCGACCTGCTCTGCGTCGCCGAGACCGACCCGGCGGACTGGGCAGGCGTCGGCGACGTCGGCGTGCGGGTCAAGGCCGTGCGAACCGACGGCGTGGTGGTCGTCGAGGGCGTCATCACCATCCACGTCAGCGAGAAGCCGGCCCGGTGAGCCGGGCGCGCAGGCGCTCCACGTCGTCCTGGCTCCACCCCTGCTCACGCAGCCACCCGGGTGCACCACCGAAGCCGTCGGCGACCGCCGTGAGGATCGCCTCGATCGACTCCGCGCGCGGCACCTGGTCGGAGAGGGACTGCTTCGCCAACGCCTCGCCGTAGGCCGGCCTGGGCCGGAGCCTGCCGATGATCGCCTCGATCCGCTCGGCGGTGAGCACGTAGTCGGCGATGATCTCCTCGGTCGGCACGCCGGCGACGTCGAGGGCCAGGGCCACGACCGTGCCGGTGCGGTCCTTGCCCGCCGCGCAGTGCACCACGGCCGCGCCGTGGGCACGAGCGACCACCTCGAGCGCGGCGGCGACCGAGTCCGGCCGGCGTGAGAGGTAGCCGAGGTAGTGCTTGGCCCAGAACGCGCTGTCGCGGACGGGGTCGTCCTTCTGCCACGGCATGGCCAGGGCGCGCTCGCCGACCCGCTCGAGGTCCTCGGTCGGCTGTCGCTCCTGGATGAGGGAGTGGTGGTGGTGACGCAAGGACTCCACCCGGCGGAGCGGACCAGGGCCCTCCACGTGCAGCTCGGTCTCGGTGCGCAGGTCGATGATGTCGCTCACCCCCAGGTCGTCGACGAGCCGCGTCACGTCGGAGTCGGAGAGGTCCTGGAGGTTGTCCGAACGGATCAGCCGTCGGGCGGTGACGTGCCCGCCGTCGCGCGTGGGCAACCCGCCGAGGTCACGCATGTTGACCAGGCCGTCGAGCTCGATCCAGCGGTCCGTCACCCCGTCATCCTAGGTCGCGGCTGGTGACAGGATGACCCGGTGCCCCGACTACCCGACGGCGACGCCGCACCCCCGACCGGCCGGCTGCCCGACGACGCCCTCGCCACCCTGGCGGGCGCCCGGCTGGGCATCTACGTGCACGTGCCCTACTGCGCCGTCCGGTGCGGGTACTGCGACTTCAACACCTACACCCTGACCGAGCTCGGCCCGGGTGCCTCGACCGACACCTTCGTCGACGGGGCCTTGGCCGAGCTCGACCTGGCGCGACGCGTCCTGGGCCCCGAGGCCCCTGCCGTCGAGACCGTGTTCGTCGGTGGCGGCACACCGACCCTCCTGCCGGCATCCGACCTGGTGCGGTGCCTGGACGGCATCCGGGAGCGGTTCGGGCTGGCCGCGGGCGCGGAGGTGACGACCGAGGCCAACCCCGACTCGGTGTCCGCGGCAGACCTCGAGGCCCTCGCCCGCGGGGGCTTCACCCGGGTGTCGATCGGCATGCAGTCCGTCGTGCCGCACGTGCTGCGCACCCTCGACCGCACCCACGACCCGTCGCGGGTCTCTGCCGCCATGGCCGGCGCGCGGGCGGCGGGGCTCGCCACGAGCGTCGACCTGATCTACGGGACACCCGGAGAGTCCCTGTCGGACTGGCGGGAGAGCCTGGACGCCGCGATCGCACTCGAGCCGGACCATGTCTCGGCCTACGCGTTGGTCGTCGAGGAGGGCACCGCGCTCGCCCGTCGGGTTGGCCGCGGAGAGGTGCTGATGCCCGACGGCGACGACGAGGCCGACAAGTACGAGCTGGCCGACGAGGTGCTCTCGGCTGCCGGGTTCGGGTGGTACGAGGTGTCCAACTGGTCGCGGAACGGGTCTGGGCGGTGCCGGCACAACGAGGGCTACTGGCGGGGTGACCCCTGGTGGGGAGTCGGTCCCGGTGCGCACAGCCACGTCGGTGGTGTGCGCTGGTGGAACGTGAAGCACCCGAGGTCGTATGCCGCCCGGCTGGCCGTCGGTGAGTCGCCGGCAGCGGGGCGGGAGACCCTCACCCGGGAGCAGCGACACGACGAGGAGGTGCTGCTCGGGGTGCGTCTGCGGGAGGGGCTGGCCGTCTCGCGCCTGGACGCCGTCGGCCACGAGTCCGTGGCCGGACTCGTGGCCGAGGGGTTGGTCGACGGTCGCGCCGCTGTGCGCGACCGACGAGTGGTGCTCACACTCCGGGGCCGACTGCTCGCGGACACCGTGGTCCGCCGGCTGCTCGGGGTGTGAGTCCGAGCCTGCCTACTTGACGAACTGGGGCGTCAGCGGCGGGGCGTACCACTCACCGTTGTTGGCCTTGATGGCCCCGATGAGGTGCACGATCACCGCGAAGAGCCAGGCGGCGGCGAAGGTGAGGAACCCGATGAGCACGAACATCAGCGGGATCGACACCAGGAACACGATGCCGACGATGATCTGCACGTTGAGGGAGTTCGCGGTGTGGTGGCGCACGAACGGTCCGCGGTCCTTGAAGACGATGTACATGACGAGCGCCGCGACGAAGCTCAGCAACCCTGCGCTGATGATGGTGGCCACCAGGGCGACCGCGTGGGCCGCCATTCCGGTGGTGCGCTCGTCGTTCGGGCTCATCGGCACCGGAGCGGACGGGGCATAGGGGACCGGCTGGCCGTATGGGGCGCCCTGCGCCTGCTCCTGCGCCGGGGCCGGCTGCTGGGCAGGCGGCGGGGGCGGCGGGGGCGGCGTCTGCTCGGTGACCGGTGTCTCGTGAGGGCCCGGCCGCTCCGGGGTGTCCTGCTGCTCCGGGGCGGGCGGCTGCTCCGATGTGGGTGGCGCCAGCTCGGGGTGCTCGTCGAAGGGTGCTGTGGGGTCGCTCGCCGTGTCGTCGGGGCGCGGGGTCTGCTCGCTCATCTGGTGCTCCTCGTTGTCGTGGTCCTGACTCCATCAAACACCCGACGCGCCCGCGTGCGCCCCGGTTCCGGGGTGCGGCGGGGAAGGATCAGGGTCGGTTCAGGGGTGACCCCGACCTCCTGTCAGTGGTGGGGGTCACACTGGGCGGATGGAACTGCTGGATCGGGTGCGGGCGCTGCTTCCTGGCGCGGTGGAGAAGCGGATGTTCGGGGGCACGGGGTTCATGGTCGACGGGGCGCTCGCGTGCTCGGTCAGCCACCGTGGTCTGCTCGTTCGGGTGGGGCCGGACGAGCAGGAGCGGCTCGTGGAGCGGGAGGGCGTCGAGCCGATGGTCATGGGCGGGCGGGTGAGCCGTGGCTGGGTGTCGGTCGACCCCTCGGTGGTGGTCGACGAGCACGACCTGCGGTTGTGGACCGATCGCGGCGTCGCGGCGGCGCGGTCCACGCTCAGGCCGGGGCCGTGACGAAGTCGATGAGTTCCTCGACGCGACCGAGCAGCTCCGGTTCGAGATCGGTCCACGAGTCGACCGACCCGAGCACCCGTCGCCAGGCGCGGGCGAGGTCCGCCTGGGTCTCGTGCGGCCAGCCGAGGTGAGCGGCGATTCCGACCTTCCAGGAGGTCCCACGGGGGATGACCGGCCACTGCTCCATCCCGAGGCGCTGCGGCTTCACGGACTGCCAGACATCGACGTACGGGTGGCCGACGACAAGCAGGTGCGCGGCGTGGCGCCGCACCGCCCTGGCCTCCTCCACGACCCGCCACTCCTTGGTGCCGGGAACGAGGTGGTCGACGAGCACCCCCATCCGTCGCCCCGAGGTCGGCGCCACCTCGCGGACCACGGCGGCGAGGTCGTCGACGCCGTCGAGCATCTCGACGACGACGCCCTCGACCCGGAGGTCCGCCCCCCAGACCTTCTCCACGAGCTCGGCGTCGTGCTTGCCCTCGACGAAGATCCGCGAGCCGCGGGCGACCCTCGCGCGCTGCCCGGGCACTGCGCGGGACCCGCTCGCGGTCCGGTCCTGCGTGCGTCGCGCGGCGGCCAGTCGCGCATCGGCGGCTTCTCGGGGACGGGTCAACGTGACGGGGGAGCCGTCGACGAGGAAGCCCGGGCCCAATCGGAATCCCCGGGTGCGCCCGCGCCGGTCCTCCAGGTGGACCACGTGCAGGCCGCCGGCCTTCTCGACGCGGACGACGGCACCCACCCAGCCGGTCTCGACGTCCTCGACGACGGTGCCCGGCTCAGCCGGGAGGTCGACGGAGCGCCCGCGCGCCGGTTTGCGCCAGTCGCCGCCGAGCACGTCGCCTCCGTACCTGTCCACCACGGCGCCGAGGCTAGCCGCGCTGGTCCCGGCTTTCGCGCAGGCGCCACGAACCACGTAGAATTGGCACTCCGATCGTGAGAGTGCCAAGGGCGGCGCCCCGCGCTGCCCACTGCCACGCCACTCGTCCCGGAGGTGACCGACGATGACCGAGGACCGCCGACTCCGCGTGCTGCGCGCCATCGTCCAGGACTACGTCCAGACGTCCGAGCCGGTCGGCTCGAAGGCCCTGCTCGAGCGGCACCAGCTGGGCGTCTCCGCCGCCACCGTCCGCAACGACATGGCTGCGCTCGAGGAGGACGGTCTCATCGCGGCGCCGCACACGAGTGCCGGGCGCGTCCCGACCGACGCCGGCTACCGCCTCTTCGTCGACCGGCTCTCCACCGTGAAGCCGATGAGCTCGGCCGAGCAGCGGGCGATCGGTCAGTTCCTCGAGGGCGCCGTCGACCTCGACGACGTCGTCGACCGCACCGTGCGCCTCCTCGCCTCGCTGACCCGCCAGGTCGCCGTGGTGCAGTACCCCTCGCTGGCGCGATCGGCCGTGCGGCACGTCGAGCTGGTCCCCATCGGTGCGGGCCGCCTGCTCGTCGTCCTCATCACCACGACCGGACGGGTCGAGCAGCGCGTCATCGACGTGGGCGTCGACCTGCTCACCGACGACGGCGAGCACGCGCTGGGCACCCTCCGGTCAGAGCTCAACCGGGCCACGACCGGTCGCACCCTGGCCGACGCGTCCTCCGAGCTGGCCGCGGTTCCTGCGCAGCTCGAGCCGGGACTGCGAGACATGGTGCGCACCGTCGCCGCTGCCCTGCAGGACTCACTCGTCGAGGAGCGCGAGGAGCGAGTGGTGCTCGCGGGCACCGCCAACCTCGCCCGATCAGGCGGTGACCTCTCGAGCATCGGCCCGGTCCTCGAGGCGCTCGAGGAACACGTCGTCCTGCTCAAGCTGCTCGGCACCGTCGCGGAGGAGGGCGGCACCGTCGCCGTCCGGATCGGGCACGAGAACCCGTATGCCGGCCTGCACTCGACGTCGATGGTCACGACGGGTTACGGCGCGGGCACTGACGTCGTCGCCGGGCTGGGCGTCGTCGGCCCGACCCGGATGGACTACCCCACGGCGATGGCCTCCGTACGGGCCGTCGCGACCTACGTCTCGCGGATCCTCGCCGACTGACCACCAGCACCAAGCCCCCCGACCGCTTTCCCCCAGAAGGACCCCTCACCAGTGAACGACTACTACGCCGACCTCGGAGTGGACCGCGACGCGAGCCCCGAGGACATCAAGAAGGCCTATCGTCGCGCGGCCCGCCGGCTGCACCCGGACGTCAACCCCGGGCCCGAGGCCGAGGAGCAGTTCAAGAAGGTGTCCCAGGCCTATGACGTGCTGTCGGACACCGATAAGAAGAAGGCCTACGACATGGGCTCGGACCCCTACGGCGCAGGTGCCGCGGGCTTCGGTCAGGGCTTCTCGTTCAGCGACATCATGGACGCGTTCTTCGGCGGTCAGGGCGCGGCAGGGCGCGGTCCCCGGTCCCGGCAGACCCGCGGCCAGGACGCGCTCGTCCGTCTCGACATCGACCTGGCGGACGCGGTGTTCGGGGCCCAGAAGGACCTCGTCGTCGACACGGCCGTGGCCTGCTCCACGTGTCGCGGCGCCGGGATGCAGCCGGGGACCTCGGTGCGCACCTGTGACGTCTGCGAGGGGCGCGGCGAGATCCAGCAGGTGCAGCGCAGCTTCCTCGGACAGGTGATGACCACGCGCCCGTGCATGACCTGCCAGGGCTTCGGCCAGATCATCACCGACCCCTGCTACGAGTGCTCCGGCGACGGTCGCGTGCGCACCCGTCGCACGCTGACCCTCAAGGTCCCCGCGGGGGTCGACACGGGCACCCGGATCCAGCTCGCCGGCGAGGGGGAGGTCGGGCACGGTGCCGGTCCGGCCGGTGACCTCTACGTCGAGGTCGCGGTGAAGCAGCACGCCGTGTTCCAGCGGCGCGGCGACGACCTGCACGCGTCCGTCGAGGTGCCGATGACTGCCGCGGCGCTGGGGGCGAGCCTGGAGATGGAGACCTTCGACGGGGTTCGCGACCTCGAGCTGCGCCGTGGGGCCCAGTCCGGCGACACCATCACGCTGCGCGGTCTGGGGGTCACCCACCTGCGCGGTCAGGGCCGCGGCGACGTCATCGTGCACACCATGGTGCACACCCCGACGAAGCTCGACCCCGAGCAGGAGGAGCTGCTCCGCCAGCTCGCCAAGGTCCGCGGCGAGGAGCGGCCCGAGGGCAGGCTCAGCAGCCCGACGGAGGGCTCCCTGTTCGGCAAGCTCCGCGACGCCTTCAAGGCACGCTGAGCGGGCCGGTCGCCATGACGCTGCCCCTGCACCTCGTCGAGCCCGCCCTGCTCGACGGTCGGGTGGTGGGCGACGTCGTGGTGCTCGACGGCGCCGAGGGCAGGCACGCCGTCACCGTGCGGCGCACCAGGGTCGGCGAGCACCTCCTCGTGTCCGACGGCGACGGAGTGAGTGCCGAGGGTGAGGTCGTCGCGCTGGGGCCCGGGAGCCTCGACCTGCGGCTCGTCGGGGTGCGCCACGACCCACCGCCGAGCCCTCGGTTCGTCCTCGTCCAGGCACTCGCCAAGGGAGACCGCGACGAGCAGGCCATCGAGGCCGCGACCGAGTGCGGTGTCGACGAGGTGGTCCCCTGGCAGGCCGCGCGGAGCATCGTGCAGTGGCGGGGGGAGCGCGGTGCGAAGGCGAGACGGAAGTGGGACGCCGTGCTCGTCGCCGCCACGAAGCAGTCCCGCCGCACGCGTCGCCCCGTCCTCGGCGCCACGGCGACCACCGCAGACCTGGCCCGACGGGCGCATGGTGCCGCCGCGACATACGTGCTCCATGAGGACGCCACCAGCCCCCTGGCGACGGCGGTGTTGCCGGATGCCGGCGACGTCCTGCTCGTCGTCGGTCCCGAGGGCGGTGTGAGCCCGGACGAGCTGGCCGCCCTCGAGGGCGCCGGGGCCGTGGCCGTGCGTCTGGGCGACTCGGTGCTGCGGTCCTCGAGTGCGGGCCCGGCGGCCCTGGCCGTGCTCAGCGCCAGCTCTCGGTGGCGCTGAGCGGGTCGTCACACCACGCAGAGCTCGTTGCCCTCGGGGTCGGCCATCACGACGTGGTCGAGGTCGGCACCGATCAGGTGCTCGCCGAGCACGGTGGCTCCCGCTGCGACGAGGCGCTCGACGGTGGCCTCGATGGCACGGCGACGGGCCTCGGCGGGCGCGGCGCGCCCACCGCTCACCTGGAGGTCGAGGTGCACGCGGTTCTTGGCTCGCTTGGGCTCGGGGACCTTGAGCACCGAGATGCGGGGGCCGTGGCCGGCGGGGTCGACGAGGGCAGCTCCGTCGTCCCACTCGTCCTCGGGCACCTCGCAGGCCACGAACCAGTCCCGCCAGGTGTCGAAGCCGGTCGGCGGTGGGGCGTCGACGTAGCCCAGGGCCGTGCGCCAGAATGCCGCGACGACCGATGGCCGGGCCGCGTCGATCGTGACCGTCCACGCTGTCGTCGTGGTGGGAGCTGTGGTCTCGGCACCTGAGGTCATGGTGGGCTGTCCGTTCTCGGGTCGTCATCCGTCCTGCCCAGCGAACACCACGGGTGCGACCATCGCACCCCGCGGGAGGGTCCGTTCCCCACGCGTGCGGGATAGGTTCGTCCCATGAGCGAGCCAATGGACGAGGACTGCATCTTCTGCCGGATCATCGCAGGCGAGATCCCCGCCGACGTCGTCGCCGAGTCGGGCCACTCCCTGGCGTTCCGGGACCTCCAGCCGCAGGCACCCACGCACGTGCTGGTGATCCCGCGGAGGCACGTCCCGGACCTCGCCGGTCTTGCCGCGGCCTCCGCCGAGGAGCTCGCGGATGCCGTCGCCCTGGCGGCACGGGTCGCGGACGACGCGGGGCTGCCGGGCTACCGCCTGGTCGCCAACACGGGCGAGGCCGCCCAGCAGAGCGTGTTGCACGCCCACGTGCACGTCATCGGCGGACGAGAGCTGACCTGGCCACCGGGCTGAGCCTCGTAGAATGGACCCACGATGACAGATGCCCACACCGCCAGACCGGGGTCCGCCGAGGCGGGCCCCGAGCCCAACCACCCCCACGTCCCCCTGCACACGGTCACGATTCCGGCCGAGATCGACATGGTCACCCTCCTGGGTGCGCGCGACGAGCTGCTGCGCACCGTGGAGCGGCAGTTCCCCAAGACACAGATCCACGTGCGCGGAAACGAGTTCCACATCGCCGGCGCCAGCGCCGAGGTGGCGCTCGTCGAGCGCCTCATCGACGAGCTGCTCGACGTGATCGACGCAGGCCAACCCTTGAACACCGACGCCGTCGAGCGGTCGATCCAGATGCTCCGGGCGCAGACGGTCGAGCGGCCCGCTGACGTGCTCACGATGAACATCGTCTCCAACCGCGGGCGCACGATCCGTCCCAAGACTCTGGGCCAGAAGCGGTACGTCGACGCGATCGAGACCCACACCATCGTCTTCGGGATCGGTCCCGCGGGCACCGGCAAGACCTATCTCGCGATGGCGAAGGCAGTCGCCGCCCTGCAGGCCAAGCAGGTCAACCGGATCATCCTCACCCGCCCCGCGGTGGAGGCGGGGGAGCGGCTCGGGTTCCTGCCCGGCACCCTCAACGACAAGATCGACCCCTACCTGCGGCCGCTCTACGACGCTCTGCACGACATGGTCGATCCCGAGTCGATCCCGCGCCTCATGGCCAGCGGCACGATCGAGGTCGCCCCACTCGCCTACATGCGCGGCCGCTCGCTCAACGACGCCTTCATCATCCTCGACGAGGCCCAGAACACCACGCCGGAACAGATGAAGATGTTCCTCACCCGGCTCGGCTTCGGCTCGAAGATGGTCGTCACGGGGGACGTGACCCAGGTGGACCTGCCCGGGAGCAACCTCAGCGGGTTGCGCGTCGTGCGCGACATCCTCACCGACCTGGACGACATCCACTTCGCCGAGCTGAGCGCCTCCGACGTCGTGCGCCACCGGCTCGTGGGAGCCATCGTCGACGCCTACGGTCGCTGGGACGACAAGCAGCCGCGGAGTCCGCGCTCGTGAGCATCGACGTCCTCAACGAGACCGAGTTCGCTCTCGACGAGCTGGAGCTCGTGGCCTGTGCCCGCTATGTCATGGACCAGATGAAGGTGCACCCGCGCGCCGACCTCTGCCTCCGCCTCGTCGACGAGGCCGCCATGGAGACCCTGCACGTGCAGTGGATGGACCTGCCCGGTCCGACGGACGTCATGAGCTTCCCCATGGACGAGCTGCGACCCGGGCGGGCCGGCGAGGACCCCGACGAGGGTGTCCTCGGAGACATCGTCCTGTGCCCCTCGGTCGCACAGAAGCAGGCCCGCGAGGCCGGCCACGCGACGGAGGAGGAGCTCCTCCTGCTCACGACGCACGGCATTCTGCACCTGCTCGGGTTCGACCACGCCGAGCCGGCGGAGGAGAAGGAGATGTTCGAGCTCCAGCGCCAGCTGCTGCTGACCTTCCTCGCCGTCCGTGGCCGTCCGAGTGCCTGAGGGCCGGGCAGCGGGATGACGCGACTCGTCGCGGCGGCCGTGCTCGCCACCCTTCTCGCCTTCCTCATCTCCATCGCCGAGGCGGCCTTCACCCGGATGTCCCGGGCCCGGGCGGCCGAGCTGCTCGACGAGGGACGGCCGGGCGCCAAGGCCCTCGTCCGGGTCGTCGGGGACACGGCGGCCTACCTCTCCGTCCTGTCCTTCCTGCGGGTGATCGCGGAGTCGACGGTCGCCGTCATGGTGACCCTCGCCGTGGTCGACAGGGTGGACGGCACCTGGCAGCCCTTCCTCATCGCCATCGGCATCATGGCGCTCATCTCGTTCGCGATCGTGGGGGTCTCCCCCGGCACCCTGGGGGCCCAGCACAGCACCCGCGTCGCGCTCGCAGCGGCTCCGACCACGTTGTGGCTCCGCCGGATCCTCGGACCGTTCTCGCGCATGCTCATCGCCCTCACCAATGCCGTGACGCCCGGCAAGGGGTTCCGCGACGGCCCCTTCGAGAGCGAGAGCGAGCTGCGCGACCTCGTCGACATGGCCCGTGACTCCGCCCTGATCGAGGCCGACGAGCGCGAGATGCTGCACAGCGTCTTCGAGCTCGGCGACACCGTCGCGCGGGAGGTTATGGTGCCGCGCACCGACATGGTGGCCATCGACGACGACCGGTCCTGCCGCCAGGCGATGAGCCTGTTCCTGCGCTCGGGGTTCTCACGCATCCCCGTCATCGGCGAGGACGTCGACGACATCATCGGCCTGCTCTACCTCAAGGACGTCATCCGTCGACTCAACGCCGACCCGGAAGCGGGAGCGCTCACCATCACCGAGCTGATGCGCCCGATGCCCTTCGTGCCCGAGAGCAAGCCCGTCGACGACCTGCTCCGGGAGATGCAGCGAGACCAGACGCACTTCGCGGTCGTCGTCGACGAGTACGGCGGCACGGCGGGGCTGGTCACCATCGAGGACATCCTCGAGGAGATCGTCGGCGAGATCACCGACGAGTACGACAGGGAGTCCCAGGAGGTCGAGGACCTCGGGGACGGGCGGCTCCGGGTGCTGGCCACGCTGCACGTCGACGACCTCGCCGAGCTCTTCGACGTCGACCTCGAGGAGGACGAGGTCGACACGGTCGCGGGGCTGATGGGCAAGGTCACCGGACGGGTCCCCATCCTCGGGTCGACCTGTGAGGTGGCAGGGTTGCGCCTGACCGCCGAGCGGATGTCCGGGCGACGACACCGCATCGCGACGGTGGTCGTGGAGCGCGTGGCACCAGCCGCCGAGTCCACCGACCTGGAGGAGCGCGCCGGATGAGCGAGCAGGACCCCCCGTACCTCGCAGGGTTCGCCTGCCTGATCGGGCGACCGAACGCCGGGAAGTCGACGCTCACGAACGCCCTGGTCGGCACCAAGGTCGCGATCACCTCGAGCAAGCCGCAGACGACCCGGCACACGATCCGTGGGATCGTGACGACCGAGCGCAGCCAGCTGATCCTCGTCGACACCCCCGGGCTGCACAAGCCGCGGACGCTGCTCGGGGAGCGGCTCAACGACCTGGTCCGCGAGACCCTGCTCGAGGTCGACGTCATCGGCTTCTGCCTGCCCTCGAACCAGCGCATCGGACCCGGCGACCAGTTCATCGCCAGGGAGCTGGCCGAGCTGGGCAGGGGGCATCGCACCCCGGTCGTCGCCATCGCAACGAAGTCCGACACCGTCGACCGGCAGCGACTCGCGGAGCACCTCATCGCGATCGACCAGCTCGGTGACTGGTCGGCGATCGTGCCGTGCTCGGCGACCCGCGGCGACCAGGTCTCCGACGTCGCGGAGCTGCTGTCCGAGCGGCTGCCGACCTCCCCGGGTCCGCTCTACCCGGACGGTGTCCTCACCGACGAGCCCGAGGCCGTCATGATCGCCGAGCTCGTCCGGGAGGCGGCGCTCGAGGGAGTGCGCGACGAGCTGCCGCACAGCCTGGCCGTCGTGGTCGAGGAGATCCTGCCGCGGGAGGGACGCAGCGCAGAGCGACCGTTGCTCGACGTCCGGGTCAACGTCTTCGTGGAACGGGACTCCCAGAAGGCCATCGTCATCGGGCGCGGCGGCTCCAGGCTGCGCGAGGTCGGCACGAACGCGCGTCGTGGCATCGAGGCGATCCTCGGCCAGCGAGTGCACCTCGACCTGCACGTCAAGGTCGCCAAGGACTGGCAGCGCGACCCCAAGCAGCTCCGGCGACTGGGGTTCTGAGCGCGCGTCGACCCCCTGCGGGCCGAACACACCCGTTCGGTGGTTGTCGGCGACCCTGCGCGAGGTGAAGCATTGACCTCACCACCCGCGCGAGGAGTGAGCCATGGCTGAGCACCGTGCTGCGAGAGGGCTACGAGGCCACGACCTGACCGGGGTTCCCACCGAGGAGGTCCGGTTCGGCGTCGTGATGAACGGGGGCGTCTCCCTCGCGGTCTGGATGGGGGGTGTCGCCCTCGAGGTCGACCACCTGGTCAAGGCGGCCGCCACCGGCACGGGCCCCTACGCCACGATGCTCGCGCTCACCGGGTGCACCGCTCGCGTCGACGTCGTCTCGGGCACATCGGCCGGCGGCGTCAACGGGGCCGCCCTGGCACTGGCCCAGGCCAACCGCCTGGCCGACCTGGCCTCCCTGCGCGACGTGTGGGTCGAGCAGGGGCGCATCGAGGCGCTGCTCCGTCAGCCCTTCCGCGGTTCCCCCAGCTCGCTGCTCAAGGGTGACGACCACTTCCTCCCGCAGCTGAACGCCGCCCTGACCCGGTTGGCCGTCCCCACCTCACCGACCCCGCCGAAGGACGCCCCGATCGACCTCACCGTGATGACCACGGTGCTGCGTGGCAACCAGGAGGTCACCGTCGACGCGCTGGGACAGCGCCTGCCGCAGTCGGTGCACGGGGCCCGGTTCCGGTGGCGCCGACCCGTCGACGCCCGGCCGGAGGACGACCCTTTCGGGCTCGGCCGGATCCGCGGCACCGCGGCGCAGCTCGCGCTCGCGGCGCGCAGCTCCTCGAGCTTCCCGGTCGCCTTCGAACCGTCCTTCGTGCCCGTGTCGGCGGACCCCGACGCGCCGCTGCCCGCCGTGACCGCCCAGACCTCGGAGCTGCGCCCCGACATGGCGGGCCTCGTGCAGGAGTGGGGCGACACCTTCCCCGCCCGCGACCGGTCCCGGTACGTCGTCGACGGGGGAGTGCTCGCCAACACACCCACCCGTGTCGCCGTCGAGGCCATCGAGCAGATGCCGGCAGAGGGCCCGGTGCGCCGGATCATGCTCCTCGTCTTTCCGCATGCCCCCGAACCGGGGCCCGACCCCGCCGACACCCTGGCCGACCCCCCGAGCCTCGTCCAGTCGCTGACCGGTGTGCTCGGAGCCCTCTCGGCATCGGGCGGGCGCACCTTCGTCGACGAGCTCGAGGCGCACAACCTGCGCGCCGCCGGTCGACGGGGCACACGGGGGGACATCCTCGCCGAGCTCACCGACGGCGCCGACCTCGAGTCCCTCGCCACGCCGCTGTTCCCGCACTACCGGCGGATGCGGTTGTGGCACGCGGCCCGGGACCTCGCGCTCCAACAGGTGCGCCGTCGCCCGCCGGAGTCCTTCCCGGACGAGAACGACGCGTGGGACTACGAGCGCATCAGACGGGCCGCCGAGCGGGCACAGCACGACTGGGCCGCGAGGACCGGGGCGGCGATCCCCTACGTGCCCGACGAGCTACCGACGCTGCAACGGCCCGACGCCGCCGACGCATGGGCGTGGGGGGTCAGCGGCGCGGTCGCCGTGGCCGAAGGAGCAAACGAGCTGCTGCGGGAGCTGGTCTGGGTCCTTCCCGCCGGCGACGACTGGGAGATCGCTCGGCAGGCTCGGGAGAAGCTCACCGAACAGGCCCGGCTGATCCACCTCAGCCGACGGCTCACCGATGACCCCTGGGAGCACGACGAGACCCTGGCCACTCTGCGGCCGGACCACTCCTACTGGACGCTACGACTCGCCTCCTACGAGCGCTTGATGACAGGGGTGTCGAGCGACGACGTCGCCACGGCCATCGACCAGGTGGCCCGCTCCGAGAACGAACGCCGGTTCATGGTGGGACACGACAAGGACGCGGCCGACGCGTGGGAGCAGCAGGTGAGGCAGGCCCTCACCGACCGGCTGCTCGAGCAGCCGGCGGGCAGCGCCGGGCGCGCCGTCCGCGACCACGTCGAGAGCGTCGTCGAGGTGCTGCGGGACGCGCTCCCGGTCCTTCGCCGCTACTGCGACGCGCACCCGGTCCCTCGGCGCGGCCAGGGCGAGGTCCCCACGCTGGGCGACGCCCGCGGGCTGCATCGCTGGCGCAACGCGCTCGCCCCCGCTGCCTCGGCCGTGAGCGAGCAGGCGCTGCTCACCACGCTGCTCCAGCTCGAGGTGGCCAGCGCAACGATCGGTGACGAGTCGACCACCGGGTCGACCATCCCCATCGAGGTCGTGCAGCTCTCCGCCCAGACCGACAACGCCTTCGCACGCTACAGCCGCACCGGCGACGACAAGCTCGGCGGCTGGTCCGTGAAGCGCTTCGGTGGCTTCCTCAAGCGGTCATGGCGGGTCAACGACTGGACGTGGGGGCGGCTGGATGCCGCAACCGTGCTGGCCCGCACGGTCCTGCACCCCGCACGGGTTCGGCGCACGGCCTACCTGTCCGGCTACGTCACGCCGGGGAGCGACCCGCGGGAGCTGGCCCGCGCGACGGTGGACGACCTGGCCGAACACCTGCTCGGCGACAGCGGCCTGCTCGACGATGCGCGGGTGGTCGCCCTGCGCGAGGGCGCCGTGGCGGAGCTCACCGGCGCCTTCACCCTGCGGGTCCCGACCGAGCAGCTCTCCCCGATGATGCCCTCCCTCGCGCATCTGTTCGCCTGGGCGGTGCAGCTGGAGACGGTGACCGAGGAGGTGCCCGCCCTCACGGCCGCCATCCGCGAGGACCACACCGACGGGGCCAACCCGAGGTCGCGCGGGGAGCTGTTCCTCTCCGCGGAGGCCCCGCTGCTCACGAAGGTGGAGAGCTCGGCGCGTGACGGTGTCGTCCTGCCTGGCCCCGAGCGGTCGTCACTGCTCACGGCATTCGACCGGGCGGGGGTGGGCCGCGAGCCGCTGGGCGACGAGAGCTCGAGCGACCTGATGATCCGCAGCGCCTCGACGGCGGCAGCCGTGAGCGCCACCGTCCTCGACTCCCCGGCGGGTGGGCTGGGAGCGCTGCGCCCCGTCACCCGACTGATCCGCGGGGCGATGCTCGTCGGCCACTGGGTCATCGTCGGTCTCACCTCGAGTGCGGCGATCGCCAGGGGGTTGACCCTGGTGGGTCTCGCGATCGGAGCCGTCCTGGTCTCGCTGTCCTTGTTCGGCGTGCTGCCCGAGGCGTGGTCGGGTCCGGCCGCGATGGTCGGGATCAGCGCGGTCCTCGTGGCGCTGACCTACGGCACCGTCCGCACCCGAACCCTGCTGCACGGACTGGTCCTGCTGACACCTGTCATCCCACTGCTGGCCTACGCGTTCGTCGATGCGAGCCAGGGGGCGGCATCCGCCCAGCGCGGTGCGGTGACCCTCCTCGCCGTCCTCGCCCTCGCCCTCGGACTCATGCTGCTCGGCTCACTGCCGGCCACCACGGGAAGCGTGTGGAACGCCCTCGACCGGCTCGCCGACCGGCAGCGCCTGCCCAAGGTCTCGGGCGACGGACTCAGCGAGCGTCAGCGCGGTCTGCGCAACGCCGGCCGCAGAGTGAGGGGTCTGCTCGCCGGCGCTGCGGCGGTGCTCGTTCGCCTGCTGGTCGTCGCCGTCCCCGTCCTCATCGCGTGGGCGCTGGTGCGCGACGACCCCGCGGTCGCCACGCGCTGGATCAGGGACCACGTGTGGGTCGCGACCGCCATCGCGGCGGCCTGCACCCTGTTCGGGGCGTGGGCGGCCGCGCACTTCGGTACCCTGCTGCGAGTGCTCCGCCGGGTGTCCGACGACGCCGCCGGAGAGCAGGGGAGCGGGGAACGGTGGGAGTATGCCCCGCTGACCCACCCGGCAGGGGCGGAGGCGGGGTGGGCGGTGCTCTACGGGGCCGGCTACTTCGTCATCGCGGGGGTGACCGCGTCTCGCACGCTGCCCGATGACGGCGCGCCGTTGTGGCAGCACGCCCTCGTCGCATCGGCGGCGCTCCTGGGCATCGCCCTCACCGTGGCCCTCCCGCTCCTGAGCCCGCTGAGGGCCATCAGGGCCGCCGAGGCGCACGAGGCGGTGAGGGATCGGGAGGTCGCGCGGTTGACCGTCGAGCCGGTGGCGGGGGCCGACACCGCGGCCACGGCCGCGCGAGCCTACGCCGAGGACCTGGTCGACCGAGGCGTCGGATACCGCTGGCTCGTTTCGGGCACGGCAGGAGCGGATGGCCGCGCCCCGTCGCTCAGCAGACGTGGGCAACGTCTGCTCGAGCACCTCGACCAGGGACGAGGGTGACGGGGCGCGGACCGGGTTCCGTCAACGGCCCCCGACGGTGCCGTCCCGGCGGGGGTCGGCCCCACCGACGAAGCCGTCGTCTGTGACCGCGATGATCGACAGCCCGCTGCTCTGCTCGACGATGTTGACGGGGTGGCCCCGCTCGAGCAGGGCGGCGCGCAGTGCCTGCACGTCGTAGTCGGTCGTGACACCGGCCGTGGGCGGTTCGAGGTCCGTGCTCCCGTTGCGGTTCATGTAGTGCGGGACGTTGGCCGCCTCCTGGGGGTCGAGGCCGAAGTCGATGAGGTTGACGATGGACTGGGCCGTGTAGGCGATGATCCGCGATCCTCCGGGGGATCCGGTGACGTACTCGACGTCTCCCGCGGCGTCGAAGACGATCGTGGGTGACATCGAGCTGCGCGGGCGCTTGCCGGGCTCGACCCGGTTCGCGATCGGCTGGCCGTCTCCTCCGACGGCCGCGAAGGAGAAGTCGGTGAGCTCGTTGTTGAGCAGGAAGCCCGCTCCGGGCACCATCACCCCGTTGCCGAAGGAGCTCTCGACCGTGGTCGTCACCGACAACGCGTTGCCCCAGCGGTCGATGATCGAGAGGTGGCTGGTGCCGTTCTCGGTGTCGGTGAGCTGGGGACCTGTCGGGTCGAAGTCACCGGGAGGGGTGCCCGGGGCGGCCGTGCCCATGTCGGTGTCGGTGATGAGCGCCGCGCGCGAGGCGAGGTAGTCCTTGTCGAGCATCCCCTCGGTGGGCACGGTGACGAAGTCCGGGTCGCCGACGTAGAGGTTGCGGTCGGCGAAGGCGAGGCGACCGGCCTCGGCGAACAGGTGGACCGCCTCGACGCCGAGGGGGTCGTCGCCGAGGTCGAAGTTCTCGAGGATGCCGAGCATCTGGCCCACGGCGAGGGCACCGGAGGACGGCGGACCCATGCCGCACACCTCGTGGCCCCGGTAGTCGATGCAGACCGGTGCGCGTTCGACGACGTCGTAGGCCGCGAGGTCGTCCAGCGTCATGTCGCCCGGGATGTTGAGGTCGCTGTTCACGGCATCGACCAGCGCTTCGGCGATGGGACCGGTGTAGACGGCATCCGCTCCCTCCTTGGCCAGGGCCTTCATCGTGTCGGCGTAGTCCTTGTTGCGGATGGTGGTGCCCGCCGGCTTGGCCGCGCAGTCGGTCTCGCTGCCGTTGGTGAAGTAGGCGAAGGCGA
>CAVSRM010000007.1:0-45626 GCA_963730365.1 uncultured Actinomycetota bacterium
GCTGGCAATCGCGCTGGCACCAAGCCGGAATGTGGTGCTGCCTCGTACACCGAGTGTGGGCCGCCCACCGATGACGGGCGCCGGCGTCATGCCTGGCGTCGACGTCGTACCCACCGCAGGGAGAGGATCACCATGACGCAGCACACCGACTCCAACCAAACCGTCGCAGCCACCCATCAACGCAGGAATCTCTGGCCGGATCACCGGCGCGGCCGGGCTGGTGACCCTCGTTGTCGTCCTGGGGACGTCGTTCGCCAACGACTACCAGAGCGCCGCCGTGGACAGCAACGCCGACGAGACCGTCGCGTTCTTCCGGTCGCTCGACGACGCGTTCGGAGCAGTCAGCTCCTTCCTCACCGCAGTGGGGCTGATCGCGATGCTGTGGTTCACCCTCGGCCTCGCCCTGTTGCTGCGGCGCTACGAGCGCGAGCTTCCCTGGCGCTCGGTCTTCCTCGCCGGTGCCGGCGTAGTGAGCGTCGTGTCGGGACAGATCGCCTCGTGGGACGCAGCGGTCTACCGGTCCGGCGACATCGACCCCCAGGTCGCCCGCTATGCCTACAACCTCGGCAACCTGTCCTTCGCGAACAGCTGGGTCGCCGCCGGCGCCGTCGGCGTCTGCACCGGCCTCATCGTGATCGGCAACCGCGACCTCCCGCAGTGGCTCGGCTGGTGGGCCCTCATCGCTGGCATCGGCTCGGTACTCGCACGCGCCGCCTGGAGCGAGGGCTACGCATTCATCCCGTTCACCGCGTTCTGGATCTGGGTCGGGGTCCTGGCGGCGGCCCTGCTGATGGGTCGCTTCGCCGTCATCGGAGCCGACAGATGACAGCGCCTGCCGTCGAGCTCAACGGCCTCACCAAGGCCTTCGGCGACCTCGTCGCGGTCGACGACATGAGCGCCGCGGCCCTGCCCGGCCAGGTGACGGCATTGCTCGGACCGAACGGGGCGGGCAAGAGCACCACCCTGAGGATGCTGCTCGGGCTGGTGGCGCCGGGCAGCGGGACGGCCACGTTCGACGGGCAGCGGTACGACGAGCTGCCCGACCCCGTGCGCACGGTGGGGACTCTGCTCGAGGCGTCCGGTTGGCACCCCGGCCGCACGGCGCTCGCCCAGCTGCGGATGATGACGATCGCCGCGCGTCTGCCGCAGGAGGCACCGGAGCGTGTGCTGGAGGAGACCGGACTGGCTGCGGACGCACGCAGGCGGGTGGGGGAGTTCTCCCTGGGGACGCGTCAGCGTCTCGGCCTGGCCGCCGCGATGCTGGGCGATCCGTCCGTGGTCGTCCTCGACGAGCCGACGAACGGTCTGGACCCGCCGGGAGTGCGGTGGCTGAGGGGCTTCCTGCGTCGTCTCGCCGACGAGGGGCGGACGGTGCTGTTGTCCAGCCATGCGCTGGGGGAGGTGGAGCAGACCGCCGACCATGTGCTCGTGATGACGCGCGGGCGGCTGCTGAGGTCCTCGACCCTGACCGAGCTTCGTGCCGAGGTAGGCGCCAGGTCCCGGGTGCGAACTCCGCAGGTCCGTCGGCTCGCGGCCGCGCTGGACGCAGCGGGCCACACTCACCGGCCCGGCGACGAGGGGCTGGAGGTCGATGCGACACCTGAGGAGGTCGGGGAGGTCGCCGCGGCAAACGGCATCGTGCTGCACGGTCTGGCCGGGACCGCGGACCTGGAACGGGCCTTCTTCCGGCTCATCCAGGACGCCGACGCCGGCCGACAACCCGATTCGGCCCGACAGGGGGGTTCCATGACGGCGCCCACGGGGTCATCAGGATGAACACCGGGTCCGGCCGGTGCCTGCGCATCGCTGGTGCAGGCGCGATGGTCAACGGTCTGGGATTCGGCGGCTGGTGGGCTTCGACCTTCCCCGGGCTTGGCCGAAGGCCGCACAGGTCATCATCCTCATCGCGATCGGATGGACGCTTCGCAGATCTCGACGATCCGAATCGTTCCAGGAGGGCCGCCCCATGACCGCGCTCATCTCCGCCGAACTGCTCAAGCTGTGCACCCGGGCACACGCGGGCGTGCTGCTGGTCGCCATGATCTTCGTGCCCGTGGCCGTCTCGTCCGAGATACCCAAGCGTGGCCCGGGTGACCCGACGCCGTCCATCTACGCCCCGGACCTCCTGGCGCTCGCGGTCGGGACCGGCTTCGTGGTTCCCATGGTCTTCATCGCATTGCTGGGCGGCGTCGCGGTCACTCAGGAGTTCCGCTACGGCACGGTGACGTCGACGTACCTGATCGAGCCGCGGCGCAATCGCGTCCTGGTCGCGAAGAGCGTCGCGTTGGCGGTCGCGAGTGTGCTGACCACCGTCGTGACGCTGGTGGTGGCGGTTCCGGTCGCCGTCGCGCTGATCAGCTCCCGGGGCGGTGAGATGGTCGTCGGGGTGCGGCTGTGGCAGACGATCGCTGGCTGCACGGTCGTGATGCTGGTGTATGCCGTCGTCGGCGTCCTGATCGGAGCGCTGGTCCGCAACCAGGTCGTCTTCGTCGTCGCCGCGCTGGTGTGGATGCTGGCCGTGGAACACATGATCATCCCGGCGCACATGTCGGTCGGTCGCTGGCTGCCGGTCGCGGCGGCATACGTGGTGATGCAACTGGGGCCCTCGGTCGACCCCGAAGGACAACTGCTCCCCGTGGCCGCGTCCGGGTTGCTCCTCGCGGTCTACGCCACCATCGTCGTCGTCCTAGCCTTCCGCCTCACCCCTGGGCGCGACATCCTGTGACTCAGCCGGTTCGCCGTGCCGGAGCCCGCGAGGCGCTGGAGTGGGCGCTGGCGGCTATCGATCGTCCGCCCCTGGAACCGACCCGATCGATGGAAGACTGGCTCTGACCTGGGGTGACGCGTGCCGCGATGAGCGCGTTGACGTTCAAGGATCCGACCTGGGGGCGTGCCTGCGTCGCCTCACGTTCCGGTGGTGGTCATCGGGTCATGTGGGCAGACGTGTTGGTTCGCTGGGGTTCGAGCCTCGCGGGGCGGCGCGGCACGGCATAGGCTCGACGGACGCGGAAGGCGTGTGGTTAGATATCTTGATATCAAGATAAATCACGGGAACCGGCGCGATGACGCGCAACCTGAAGGGAGCCACGGTGGCCAGCACGAACAGCTTTGACGCCCAGGGAACGCTCGAGGTGGGTGAGAGCTCCTACGAGATGTACCGGATCTCCTCCGTCGAAGGCAGCGAGACCCTGCCGTACACCCACAAGGTGCTCCTGGAGAATCTGCTGCGGACCGAGGACGGCGCGAACATCACGGCCGACCACATCCGCGCGGTGGCCGGGTGGGACGCCGACGCGCAGCCCGACACCGAGATCCAGTTCACGCCCGCGCGGGTGGTCATGCAGGACTTCACGGGGGTCCCCTGCATCGTCGACCTCGCCACGATGCGTGAGGCCGTCGCGGAGCTGGGTGGTGACGCGACGAAGATCAACCCGCTCGCCCCCGCCGAGCTCGTCATCGACCACTCGGTGATCATCGACGTCTTCGGTCGGTCCGACGCCTTCGAGCGCAACGTCGCCATCGAGTACGAGCGCAACGAGGAGCGCTACAAGTTCCTGCGCTGGGGGCAGACGGCGTTCGACGACTTCAAGGTGGTGCCGCCGGGCACCGGCATCGTGCACCAGGTCAACATCGAGCACCTGGCGCGCACCGTCATGGTGCGCGACGGCGTCGCCTACCCCGACACCTGCGTCGGCACCGACAGCCACACGACCATGGTCAACGGCCTCGGCGTGCTCGGCTGGGGCGTCGGCGGCATCGAGGCCGAGGCCGCGATGCTGGGGCAGCCCGTGTCGATGCTCATCCCGAGGGTCGTCGGCTTCAAGCTGTCCGGCGCGATCCCCGACGGTGCGACCGCGACCGACGTCGTGCTCACCATCACCGAGATGCTCCGCGAGCACGGGGTGGTCGGCAAGTTCGTCGAGTTCTACGGCGAGGGCGTCTCGATGGTGCCGCTGGCCAACCGCGCCACCATCGGCAACATGAGCCCCGAGTTCGGCTCCACCTGCGCGATCTTCCCGATCGACGACGTCACCCTGGAGTACCTGCGCCTCACCGGCCGCTCGAAGGAGTCCGTCGCCCTTGTGGAGGCCTACGCCAAGGAACAGGGGATGTGGCTGCAGGCCGGCCCCGACCAGCCCGAGGCCCGCTACTCGGAGTACCTCGAGCTCGACCTGTCGACCGTGGTGCCCTCCATCGCCGGGCCGAAGCGCCCGCAGGACCGCATCGAGCTGACCGGAGCCAAGCGTCAGTTCCGGGGCGACCTGATGAACTACGTCGTCGACGGCGGGGCCATCGAGAAGAGCAGCGTCGACGCCGAGCTGGCCGACACCTTCCCGGCCTCCGACTCCCCGAGCCACGATGCGCTCGAGTCCTCCGAGACCGCGGGGCGGCCGAGCCACTCCGCCGCCCGCGACAACGGGGACCGGGCGAGCAACCCTGCCACCGTGTCCATCGACGGCCAGGAAGTGATGATCGACCACGGTCACGTCGCCATCGCCTCGATCACCTCGTGCACCAACACCTCGAACCCCTCGGTGATGATGGCCGCGGCCATGCTCGCCAAGAACGCCGTGGAGCGGGGCCTGTCCGTACCGCCGTGGGTGAAGACGTCGATGGCTCCCGGGTCGAAGGTCGTGACCGGCTACTACGAGAAGGCGGGCATGTGGCCCTACCTGGAGAAGCTGGGCTTCCACCTCGTGGGCTACGGCTGCACGACCTGCATCGGCAACTCTGGCCCGATCGTCGAGGAGGTCACCCAGGCGGTGAACGACAACGACCTCGCCGTGGTCTCGGTGCTCTCGGGCAACCGCAACTTCGAGGGCCGGATCAACCCCGACGTGAAGATGAACTACCTCGCGTCGCCGCCGCTGGTCATCGCCTACGCCCTGGCGGGCACGATGGACTTCGACTTCGCGACCGAGCCGCTGGGCCAGGACGGCGACGGCAACGACGTCTTCCTCACCGACATCTGGCCGAACCCGGCGGATGTCGAGCGCACCATCGCGACGAGCATCAACACCGCGATGTTCACCGAGGACTACGCCGACGTCTTCGCGGGTGACGAGCGCTGGCAGTCGTTGCCCACCCCCGAGGGTGACACCTTCGACTGGGACGCCGACTCGACCTACGTGCGCAAGCCCCCGTACTTCGACGGGATGGGCGCCGAGCCGGACCCGGTCACGGACATCAGCGGCGCCCGCGTGCTGGCCCTGCTCGGTGATTCCGTGACCACCGACCACATCAGCCCGGCCGGGTCGATCAAGGCTGACAGCCCCGCGGGCCGCTACCTCGCCGACCACGGGGTGGAGCGCAAGGACTTCAACTCCTACGGCTCGCGTCGCGGCAACCACGAGGTGATGATCCGTGGCACCTTCGCCAACATCCGCCTCAAGAACCTCCTCCTCGACGGCGTCGAGGGGGGCTTCACCCGCAACTTCCTCGACGGTGGCGCCGAGAGCACGATCTTCGACGCGTCGGCGGCCTACCAGGAGGCCGACATCCCGCTCGTCATCCTCGCGGGCAAGGAGTACGGCTCGGGGTCCTCGCGCGACTGGGCGGCCAAGGGCACGGCGCTGCTGGGTGTCAAGGCGGTCATCGCGGAGTCCTACGAGCGCATCCACCGCTCCAACCTCATCGGGATGGGCGTCCTGCCGCTGCAGTTCCCCGAGGGCAAGGATGCCGAGTCGCTGGGTCTGGACGGCACCGAGACCTTCTCGGTGGTGGGCGTCGAGGCCATGAACGACGGCGACGTGCCCAACACCCTGACGGTCGAGGTCACCGCGGAGGACGGCTCGCAGAGCTCCTTCGACGCCGTGCTGCGCATCGACACCCCCGGTGAGGCGGACTACTACCGCAACGGCGGCATCCTGCAGTACGTGCTGCGCTCGCTCGTCGGCTGAGCGGGCCCCGCCGAACCCGTCGAGTGAACAGAACACGCCGTCCGCGCCCACGCGCAGACGGCGTGTTCTGTTCACTCGACTGGGGGTGGGGGTGGGGGTGGGGGTGGTCCGGGCTGAGTCGCACGACGTCCCCCACGACGATCACCGCGGGGTTCTGGGCCCCTACCGCGGCTGCGCGGTCGGCGATGTCGGCGAGAGTGCCGAAGGTGACCCGCTGGTCGGGCAGGAAGCCCCGCTCGATGACCGCCACCGGGCAGTCGGGATGCCGCCCGCCCGCGACGAGGGACTGCGCTGACGCGCGCAGCCGCCCGACCCCCATGAGCAGCACCACGGTGTGGTCGCCCCCCGGCGGCACCCCGGGCAGCCCCTCGTGGCCGGTCACCACGGTGAAGCCCCGCGCCACGCCGCGATGAGTGACCGGGATGCCGGCCGCCGCGGGAACGGACACGGCGCTCGTCACGCCGGGAACCACCTCCACCGGGATCCCGTGCGCCTCGCACGCCATCCGCTCCTCGCCGCCGCGGCCCAGGACGTAGGGGTCGCCACCCTTGAGGCGAACGACCGCCCGACCTGCGAGGGCCTCCTCGACGAGCAGGTCGTTGATCCCGTCCTGGGGCACGGTGTGGTGGCCCGGGGTCTTGCCCACGTCGACGACCCGCACCGAGGCGGGCAGTCGCTCGAGCACCCCGCGCGGCGCGAGCCGGTCCACGACCACCACGTCGGCCGCCGAGAGCAGCTCCCTGCCGCGGGCGGTGAGCAGCCCGTCCGACCCCGGGCCCGCCGCCCACGAGAGCCACCCACCCGGCGCCGGTGCGCGCGCGTCGGCGGCGCAGGTCGACCGAACCGCCCGAGATCGCGGCTCCCACCGCCCGGCTGGCGTCGCGCGCAAGACCGGGATCGCCGCCGGCATGGACGGTCACCGTGACCGTCCCGTCGGGGGTCTCGACCCGGGTGCGAGCGGGCACGGTTGCCGCGCTCCGGGCGGCGTCGGTCGCATCGACGCACCAGGTGCGCGCCGACTCGGAGTCGGCTCGCACCCGGGAGTCGACGAGCCGGTCGCCGGTGGCGGTGTGCACGAGCCAGGCGCCGGCGAGGTCCGCGGGCCCGAGGTAGTCGCGCTCGTTCCACGCCACCGTGCCGGCGGTGACGAGGGCCGACAGCTCCTCGCACAGCCAGGGGGAGACCACCTCGACGTGGGCGCCCTCCTCGACGAAGGCCGTGACCCGCCGTGCCGTGACCGGGCCGCCACCGACCGCCACGACCCGGCGGCCACCGAGGTCGAGGACCAGCGGCAGGCTCACGGTCGGTGCTCCCCGGGGGCGGGTGCGTCACCCATGCAGGCCGCGAGGGTGCGCCCGTCGTCGGGGTCGATGAGGAGGAAGGCCCCGCCACTGCGCGAGAGGGAGTAGTCCTCCACCGGCAGCGCGGAGGCGAAGCGCAGGCTGACCCGACCGATGTCGTTGAGCGCCAGCTCCTCCGCGCGCTTCAGCCGCAGGGTGTCCAGGTCCAGGGCACCGTCGACGGACCGCGCCACCGCCAGCACCGTGCGGGATCCGTGCTTGACGAGGAGCCTAGCCCCGGGGCGCAACGGCTCGTCTCCGAGCCAGCAGACGAGGGCCTGCACGTCCTGCCGCAGAACGACCGGGGCCGCGGCGCTGCAGACGAGGTCGCCGCGACTGACGTCGACGTCGTCGGCGAGCCGGAGGGTCACGGACTGGGGGGCGACCGCCACCTGCAGCGACCGCTCCCCGAGGTCGATGCCCGCAACCGTGGTCCGGAGGCCGGAGGGCAGCACGACGACCTCGTCACCGAGGCGGACCGTGCCCGAGGCGAGCTGCCCGGCATACCCGCGGTACTCCACGTGCTCCGCGTCTCGGGCCGCGCCCTGGGGCCGGATGACGAGCTGCACCGGCATCCGGAACGGCTCGTGGGCAGGTGCGGCAGCGACCGGGAGCTCCTCGAGGAGCTCGAGCAGGGGGGGTCCGTCGTACCAGGGGGTCCGCGCCGACCGGTCGACGACGTTGTCCCCCCTGAGGGCCGAGACCGGCACGGCACGCGCGTCGGCCACCCCCAGCTCGGTCGCGATGGCCTGCACGGCGTCTGCGACCGAGCGGAAGACCTCCTCACTGTGGTCCACGAGGTCGATCTTGTTGACGGCGATGACGACGTGCGGCACCCGCATGAGGGCGGCCACGGCCAGGTGGCGCCGGGTCTGTTCCAGCACGCCGCGGCGGGCGTCGACGAGCAGGACCAGGGCGTCGGCGGTCGAGGAGCCGGTCACCGTGTTGCGGGTGTACTGCACGTGCCCCGGGCAGTCGGCGAGCACGAAGGACCGCCGCGCCGTGGCGAAGTAGCGGTAGGCGACGTCGATCGTGATCCCCTGCTCGCGCTCGGCGCGCAGCCCGTCGGTGAGCAGGGCGAGGTCTGCGGTGTCCAGGCCGCGGCCGCGCGAGACCCGCTCGACGGCGTCGAGCTGGTCCACGAGGACGGACTTGGAGTCGTGCAGCAGGCGGCCCACGAGGGTGGACTTCCCGTCGTCGACGGACCCCGCAGTGGCGAGGCGCAGGAGGGTGCTCATCAGAAGTACCCCTCCTTCTTCCGGTCCTCCATGGCGGCCTCCGAGACGCGGTCGTCGGCCCGGGTGGCCCCACGCTCGGTGAGGGTCGAGGCGGCGACCTCCGCCACGACGTCCGCGACGGTTGAAGCCCGGCTGTCCACGGCGCCGGTGCAGGACATGTCGCCCACGGTCCGGTAGCGGACCCGCCGGGTCGACACGGCCTCATCGGCGCGGGGCGGTGACCAGGGCCCGACCGCGAGGAGCATGCCGTCGCGCTCGACGACCTCACGGTCGTGGGCGTAGTAGAGCGCCGGGAGCTCGATGCCCTCCCGCTCGACGTAGCGCCAGACGTCGAGCTCGGTCCAGTTCGACAGCGGGAAGACGCGCACGTGCTCGCCGGGGCGGTGCCGCGGGTTGAAGATGTTCCACAGCTCGGGCCGCTGGTTCTTGGGGTCCCACTGGCCGAAGTCGTCGCGCAGGCTGACGACCCGCTCCTTGGCGCGGGCCTTCTCCTCGTCGCGGCGACCACCGCCGAAGACCCCGTCGAACCGGTGGTGGGAGATCGCCTCCAGCAGCGGCCTGGTCTGCAGCTGGTTCCGGGTGCCGTCGGGGCGCTCGCGGAGCCGCCCGTCGTCGACCCAGTCCTGGACGCGGGCGACCTCGAGCCGGAGCCCGAGGCGGTCGACCGTGGCGTCACGAAAGGCGAGCACCTCGGGGAAGTTGTGCCCGGTGTCGACGTGCAGCACGGGAAAGGGCACCGGCGCCGGCCAGAACGCCTTGGCCGCGAGATGCAGCATGACGACCGAGTCCTTCCCGCCGCTGAACAGCAGGACCGGGCGTTCGAGCTCGGCGGTGATCTCGCGGATGACGAGCATCGCCTCGCTCTCGAGCACGTCGAGCTGGCTCAGCACCGGCAGGTCGTGGGGCACCGCGGTGCGTGGGTCGGTGGTCACGTCGGTCGTCACGGGGATCGCCTCGGTCAGGGTGTCGGTGGTGGTCATGGGTGCAGTCCGCACTCGGTCTTGGCGAACCCGGCCCAGCGCCCGGCGCGGGGGTCCTGGCCGGCGCCGACGCGCTGGGTGCACGGCTCACAACCGATCGAGGGGTACCCGTCGGAGAGCAGGAGGTTCACCGGCACGCGGTGGTCGGTCGCATACTCGACGACCTCGTCGAAGGTCCAGGCGGCCAGGGGGTTGAGCTTCACCAGCCCGAACTGCTCGTCGAAGGTCACGAGCGGGGTGTCGGCGCGGGTCGGGCCCTCGTCACGCCGGATGCCGGTCACCCAGGCCTCGTAGCCGCCCAGCGCCGCCGTGAGCGGGTCGACCTTGCGCATCCGGCAGCACGCGGCCGGGTCGCGCTCGTACAGGCGCGGGCCGTACTGGGCGTCCTGCTCGGCGACGGTCACCCCGGGCCGGACGTCGACGACGGTGACGTCGAGCTCGTGGGCCACGCGGTCACGGGTGTCGCGGGTCTGCGCGAAGTGGTAGCCCGTGTCGAGGAAGAGCACGTCGACGCCGGGTGCGTGTGCGGCGACGACCTGGGGGAGCACGGCATCCGCCATGCTGCACGCGACGGCCAGCGTGCCGGGGAAGGTGCGCGCCGCCCAGGCGGCCACGTCGTCGGCGGTGGCGTGCGGGCCGACGTCACGGGCGCCCCGGTCGGCCAGCGCCCGCAGCTCGTCGGTGGTGCGTCGGATGCCGGTGCCGGTGGACGTCGTCGGACCCGTCATCGCAACTCCTCCTCGTCGACGCGGTGCGCCCAGTGCGAGAACGTCTCGCCCACCTGGCGCTGGTCGATCCATCGGCGCACGAGGCGCTCGACGAGGTCGGGCAGGTCGGCGGCGGTGACCTTCAGACCGCGCACGGTGCGGCCCAGACCCGCCTCGTCGCGGTCCGCGGACGCGAGGCCACCCCCGAGGTGCACCTGGAAGCCGGGCTGTTGCTCGTCGTCGACGGTGACGACCATGCCCTTGAGCCCGATGTCGGCGACCTGGATGCGGGCACACGAGTTGGGGCAGCCGTTGACGTTGAGCGTGACGGGCGTGTCGGTCAGTTCCGTGACGTCGGCGAGCCGCTGCTCGAGCGTGGCGATGGTGCTGGCCGCCGTCGCCTTGGTCTCGACGATCGCGAGCTTGCAGTACTCGATGCCGGTGCACGCCATCGTGTGCCGGCGGAACGGGCTCGGTCGCACCGACAGCCCGATCCGCTCGAGCCCGTCGACGAGGGTGTCGACGGCATCCGCGGGGACGTCGAGGACGACGAGCTTCTGGTGCGGGGTGAGGCGCACTCGGTCGCTGCCCGCGGCGGTCATGAGGTCAGCGAGCCCGGTGAGCACGTCGCCGCTCACCCGGCCGACGACCGGGGCGGCGCCGACGTAGCGCAGGCCGTCCTTCTGGTCGTGCACGCCGACGTGGTCGCCGGCTCCGATGGCGCGCGCGGGTGCGGGCCCGTCGGGCAGGGCCCGGCCGAGGTACTCCGTCTCGAGGACCTCGCGGAACCTCTGCGGACCCCACTCGGCCATGAGGAACTTCAGGCGGGCCTTGGTCCGCATCCGCCGGTAGCCGTAGTCACGGAAGATCGAGATGACGCCGAGCCAGACGTCGGCGGCGCGCTCGGGGGCGACGAAGACGCCGAGCCGTTCGGCCAGGCGCGGCGCGGTCGAGAGCCCGCCTCCGACCCACAGGTCGTAGCCGGGCCCGAGCTCGGGGTGGACGACCCCGACGAGCGAGATGTCGTTGATCTCGTGGACGACGTCGAGGCTGGGGTGCCCCGTGATCGCCGACTTGAACTTGCGCGGGAGGTTGGCGAGCCCGGGGTCGCCGACGAAGCGGTCGGTGATCTCGTGGATGACCGGAGTCGGGTCGAGGATCTCGTCGGCGGCGATGCCCGCGAGGGGGCTGCCGAGGATGACGCGGGGGGTGTCCCCACACGCCTCGGTCGTCTGGAGGCCGACGGCCTCGAGCCGGCGCCAGATCTCCGGGACGTCCTCCACGCGGATCCAGTGGTACTGGATGTTCTGACGGTCACTGATGTCCGCCGTGCCGCGGGCGAAGTCGTGGGAGATGCCGGCCAGGACACGCAGCTGCTGCAGGGTCAGAGCCCCGCCGTCGAGCCGCACCCGGAGCATGAAGTACTCGTCGGACAGCTCGGTGTCATCGAGCTGGGCGGTGCGTCCGCCGTCGATGCCGGGGCGTCGCTGCGTGTAGAGGCCCCACCAGCGGAAGCGTCCGCTGAGGTCCTCGGGGGGGATCGAGGAGAAGCCCTCCCGCGCGTACACCTGCTCGATACGCTCGCGGACGTTCAGCCCGCCGTCGCGCTGCTTCCAGGCCTCGTTGGCGTTGAGCGGCTCGGGCCCGTCGACGGCCCACTGGCCGTTCGGGCGGCCGGTGCGCGGGGGCCGCAGCGCCCGGCCGGTCCCGGCGTCGGTCGTGTGCATGGTCAATGGCCCCACCGTGTTTGAGATTAGTGAACGTGATGCAATCTATAACGTATTATTACCTCAAGGTGAGTGGTCCACGATGTGGTCGTCGCGCGTATCATCGAACGTATGTTCGATGCCGCGGCTCCGGGTCAGCCACCCGTGCGTGCCGCGACCCCGGGCTCGCCGGCCCGCCACCGCTCGGCGTCCGGTGGCTCGTCCACCGGTGGTGGCCCCGCTGGGTGGCCTCCGGGAGTCCCACCACCGGGGGAGCGGGGCTGGGACCACCGGGCGACCGCGTGGTTGCTCGACCACTGCCCGGCCGACTACCGCCTGTATGCGGGGTGGCGACGGCATCCGGTGGCGCTCGGCTGGCTGGCCGTCCGCCACCTCGATGCCCAGCTCGAGGTGATGCGCTCGGCCTACCGCGAGGTGCGGGTCGAGCTCGTCGACGACATCGGGCCCGAGGGAGTGGCCCAGGTGCTCGCCGACCTCGAGTGCGAGGGGGTCCGGCTGCTCAGCGCACGTCGCGCGGCGGGCCTGCTGCTGGACGCACTGCGCGGCCTCGACTTCGTGCCGAAGCTCTAGGCGATCCCGGCCGGGTCCTCACGCCTCACTCGTCACACACCAGCTGGATTCCGTCCGCCACCCGATAGGGGGCCGTGCCGACGACCGCGCCCACCACCCGACGCAGCCGACTGACCTCGGCACGCACGCTCACCCGGTGCTCGTCGTCGCCGAACAGGGCTCGGCTGAGCCGCCCTGCGGACATCCCGTCGGGGCCGGCACCGGCAAGCAGGCGCAGGATGGTGGCGCGCCTCGGGGTGAGCGACGCGCGCCACCCCCCCACCGGCGTCCGGGGAACCCGACACCTCGAGCACCGCGCGGCCGTCCACCGTGCGGAGCCGGGCGGTGACGCGCACGGCGCGCCCGCCGGGACGCACCAGCCAGCCCTCGCCGATTCGCTCCGGCACGCACAGGCCCAGACCCGGGACGGCGAGCGGGTGGTCGGCGCGCGGTGCCGCGATGCGGTCATGCACGAGGACCCCGGCATGGTGGGCGACCCATCCGTCGTCGTCGACGAGCAGCAGCGGGCCGGTGGTCGTGGCGAGGACGTGCTCGGCCGAGCGGCGAAGGCGGCGGAGGGCCTGCTCGTGGTGGCGCCACAGCCGCGCCTCGGCGAGCTTGGGTCGCGGTGTCGACCAGTGCCACGAGAGCGGGGTGCAGGGTGAGCGCCGGACCGCTGACGTCGACGATGCCGAGCAGGGCACCGGTGCGGGGGTCGTGCACCGGTGAGGCCGTGCAGTACCAGGGGTGCTGGCCTTCCTCGAAGTGCTCGGCCGGGAAGAGCTGTACCGGAGACTGCTCGGCCAGGGCGGTGCCGATCGCGTTGGTGCCGACCTGCTGCTCGCTCCACGTCGCGCCCTCGGTGAACCCGAGGGAGTCCGCCCGTGGCAGCACTCCGGCCGCCCCAAGCGCGCCGCCGGCGCTCGACCTCTTCCACGGGCAGTGGGTCGCGGGCGTTGGCACGGGTGGGGTCCAGGCCGAACGAGAGCACCCGCGACCACGAGCGCGAGACGAGGGGGCGGGGGCGGGCCGGTGGCTCGGCGCCGCCCATCACGGCGTCGTGAACCCGCTGGAGGGCACAGGCGTGCTGGCCCAGGTGGGTGCCGAGGGCCACGGCGTTGCCCGCGTGCGGCCTCATCGTCGATTCCTTCACCCCCGGGTGCCCGGGTGACGTTCTCGTCAGGGTAGCCCCGGCCGGCCGTGCGCGCCCACGCTGCAACGTCGTGCAACCCTTCCCTGCTCGGGCCGGGTGGGATGTGCTGGCCGGGTGCGCGGTCGATGGGGACACGGCGGGGTCGTGACCGCTTGGTTCACCTACGAGACCGCCGTGGGGCGCGGAACCGGCCTGCTGCGCCTGAAGGAGGAGGACGGTGCCGACCGCGCGTGGACCTTCCTCACCACGCTCGACGAGCTCAAGGGCTTCGAAGAGCCGCGATGGGACCGGCGGCCGCGCGGGGCCGAGCACGGGGCCGACAAGGGTCGCTCGACCTGGAAGGAGCGTCGCCACGAGGAGTCCGAGAGCCTGGGCTCGACGACCCAGCCGTACGTGCTCGTCATCGGTGGCGGGCAGGGGGCATCGCTCTGGGAGCTCGGTTGCGACAGCTGGACGTGCCCGCCCTGGTCATCGACAAGCATCCCCGGCCGGGTGACCAGTGGCGGGGCCGCTACACGTCGCTCTGCCTGCACGACCCGAGGCGGGGGAGTGGACCGTCGAGGTCGAGCGCGAGGGCCGGCCCGTGACCCTGCGTCCCACCCAGATCGTCTTCGCGACCGGCATGAGCGGCAAGCCGCGGATGCCGGACGTGCCCGGGCTCGACGTCTTCCGCGGAGACGTCCACCACTCCTCGCGGCGCCCCGGACCCGATGTCTACCGAGGGAAGCGCGCGGTCGTCATCGGGAGCAACAACAGCGCCTTCGACATCTGCGGCGCGCTGTGGGAGAACGACGTCGACATCACGATGATGCAGCGCAGCTCGACCCACATCGTCAAGAGCGACAGCCTCATGGAGTACGGCTTCGGCGACCGTACTCGGAGCGGGCGCTGGCTGCCGGCGTGAGCACCGAGAAGGCCGACCTGATCTTCGCGTCGCTTCCCTACCGGATCCTCCACGAGTTCCAGATCCCCGCCTACGAGAAGATGGCCGAGGTCGACAAGGACTTCTACGACCGCCTCGAGAGGGCCGGGTTCTGGCTCGACTGGGGTGACGACGGCTCCGGCCTCTTCATGAAGTATCTGCGACGAGGCTCCGGCCACTCCACCGACGTCGGCTCTGCCGATCTCGTCGCGAGCGGCGACGTGAAGCTCGTGCACGGGCAGGTCGACCACCTCACCGAGGACTCCGTGGTGCTGGCCGACGGCACCGAGCTTCCGGCCGACCTGGTCGTCTTCGCCACCGGCGACAACTCGATGAACGGCTGGGTCGCCGACCTCATCGACCAGGAGACCGCCGCCCGGCTCGGCAAGTGCTGGGGCCTCGGCTCGGACACCACCAAGGACCCCGGCCCGTGGGAGGGCGAGCAGCGCAACATGTGGAAGCCGACCCAGGTGACCAACCTGTGGATGCATGGCGGCAACCTGCACCAGTCTCGCCCCTACTCCCAGTTCCTGGCCCTGCAGCTCAAGGCCCGCTACGAGGGACTCGACACTCCGGTGTACCGGCTGCAGGAGGTGCACCACACCTCCTGACCGCCCTCTGACCCGATCGGGCCCGAGGGCCCGGGAGGTGCTCGGGTCCGACCCGGTCAGGCGGTGCTACACGGCGACGTCGCGGCGCCGGAAGACGAGCGTCCCCGCGGCGACGAGGAGCGCACTGAGCCCGACGAGGATGCCGAGGTGGGCCGGGTCGATGCCGTTCTCCAGCGGGGCCGAGCCGACGAGCCAGGTGAACGCCGACCAGTCGCGTGTCCACTCCAGCCCATCGACCTGAGGCAGGATGCCGCTCGCCGCGTACGCGACGACGGCGGCGGCCGCGCCGGCCCCGACAGCCCACGATCGACGGCCGGTCGCGGCACCGACGGCGAAGGCGAGGCACCCGAAGAGCAGCGCGAACGCCGCGAGGTGGACGTGCATCGCGGCGAGGTGCCAGGCGCCGACGGAGGAGAACCTCGCCGGACCGGAGAGGGCCAACATCGCGAGCCAGAAGACGACGACGACACCGAGGACGGCGGTCACCAGGGCGGCGACCCGCTGCAGCGCGAGCGAGGGACGGCTCACCGGGTGCGACAGGGTGAGGTCGAGCGTGCCGGCCTCCTCCTCGCCGGCGATGAGACGCGCGCCCGCGCCGATCGCGAAGACCGCCATGAGCACGGCGACGACGAGGCCGTAGACGGTGGCCCCGAGGTAGCCCGCAGGGGTCGTGATGTTCGTGTAGTTGATGGCCTCGAGGAGGGCGCTGGGATAGCTGTCGAGCAGGGCGGAGATCTCGGGGTCCTCGAAGGTCGGCCAGAACGCGGCATACCCGCAGCCGACGACGACGATCGCCACGGTCCACCCCAGCAGGGAGCGGCGGCTGTCGCACAGCCACTTGGCGTAGACGGTGCGGGTCACGGCGCTTCCGCCTCCCGCCCACTCGCGTACCGGTCGAAGAAGATCTCCTCGAGGTCGGGCTCCTCGCTGGTGAGGCTGAGCACCTCGTGCGCGGCAAGGGCCTTGACGAGGGCGTCGGCGGGACCGTCGAGACGGCAGTGCAGCACCGGGCCGTCCACGTGGACCTCGGTGACGCCGGGGACCGCGACGAACACCGCCGCGGGCACGGGCTCGGCGAGGACGACCTCCACCCGCCGGGTCGCGCCGGCGCGCAGGTGCTCGACGCTGTCGACGCTCGCGAGCCGACCGTCGCTGATGATGCCCACCCGGTCGGAGGTCTTCTGCACCTCGCTCATGACGTGCGAGGACATGAAGACGGTCCGACCCTGCGCGACCACCTCCCGGGCCATCGCCGTGAACTCCTGCTGGAGGAACGGGTCGAGGCCCGCCGTCGGCTCGTCGAGGACGAGCAGCTCGGGGTCGTGCATGAAGGCCTGGACCAGCCCGACCTTCTGCCGGTTGCCCTTCGAGAGCGAGCCGATCGGCCGGGTGAGGTCGAGGCGCAGCCGCTCGGCGAGGCCGCTGATCCGTGCCGGTGCGACCCCACCGCGCAGGTGCCCGAGGTAGGTGAGCAGCTCGTGGCCGCTCTGTCGTCCGTCGACGGCGAAGTCCCCCTCGAGGTAGCCGAGCCGGCGCCGGAGCTCGACCCCCTGCCGGCGCGGGTCGAGCCCGAGGACACGCACCGAGCCGCGGGTGGGGCGGATGAGATCGAGGATGATCCGGATCGTCGTCGTCTTGCCCGCACCGTTGACGCCGAGGAAGCCGAAGACCTCGCCCGGCCGGACCTCGAGGTCGAGACCGGCGAGCGCCTGACGGCGGCCGTACGCCTTCTCCAGGCTCTGGCAGAGGATGACCGGCTCCACGGGCTGACTCCCTCGCTGCGACACCACCAGCCTAGACGGTGTGGAGTGAGCCACTCAGCCACCCGAGCGGTCACTCCATACCGTCCAGGCGGTCCTCGCGGGAGCACCAGTGGCATCGGCGAACTGTGGCCGTCGACACCCCCTCGGCCGAGCTCGTGCCGCGCCCGACCGCGGCGGTCCCGTGGGGGAGTGGTGCAGGGCACCGTCGCGAGGTGCGGGCTCTGCGGGGCCAGCGCCTAGACTCATGGGGTTTCGTGTGCCGTGACGACAGGAGGTGGGCAGCGGTGAGTCTGCTCGAGAGCATCGGGGGTCCCCGTGACCTCGCCGCACTGCCCGCGGAGCAACTGCCCGACCTGGCCGAGGAGATCCGCTCCTTCCTCGTCGAGCAGGTCTCGCGCACCGGTGGGCACCTGGGCCCCAACCTCGGTGTCGTCGAGCTGACGATCGCGATCCACCGCGTCTTCGACAGCCCCAATGACACGGTGGTGTTCGACACCGGCCACCAGTCCTACGTCCACAAGCTCCTCACCGGCCGGCGTGACTTCACCGGGCTGCGCACCCAGGGCGGGCTCTCCGGCTACCCCAGTCGCGCCGAGTCCGAGCACGACGTCGTCGAGAACTCCCACGCGTCCACCTCGCTGTCGTGGGCCCACGGAATCGCGGCCGGACGGGTCGTGCGTGGAGAACGCGACCGGCACACCGTGGCGGTGATCGGGGACGGGGCCCTCACGGGCGGGATGGCCTGGGAGGCGCTCAACAACATCGCGGCGGAGCCCGACCTCCCGCTCGTCATCGTCGTCAACGACAACGAGCGCTCCTACGCCCCCACGCGCGGCGGGCTCGCCGACCACCTCTCCACGCTTCGCACCACGCGGGACTACGAGCGGGTCCTGGACTGGGGCAAGGGGGCACTGTCCCGGACGCCGGTCATCGGGGGAGCCATGTACGAGACGCTCCACGGGGTGAAGAAGGGGATCAAGGACATCGTCGCCCCGCAGGGCCTCTTCGAGGACCTCGGCCTGAAGTACGTCGGCCCGGTCGACGGGCACGACGAGCAGGCGATCGAGGGGGCGCTGCGCAAGGCGCGTGCCTTCGGTGGCCCCGTGCTCGTGCACGTCCTCACCCAGAAGGGTCGGGGCTACGACCCCGCGATCACCGACGAGGCCGACCAGTTCCACGCCGTCGGCGTCATCAACCCCGAGACGGGCCTGCCGCTGGAGATCGCCGGCCGCAGCTGGACCGACGAGTTCAGCGACACCATGGTCGAGATCGGGCAGGAGCGCGACGACGTCGTCGCGATCACCGCGGCCATGATGATCCCGGTCGGCCTGAAGAGCTTCGCCGAGCGCTTCCCCGAGCGAACCTTCGACGTCGGCATCGCCGAGCAGCACGCCCTCACCATGGCAGCGGGCCTGTCGTTCGCCGGCCTGCACCCGGTCGTCGCCGTCTACGCCACCTTCCTCAACCGGGCCTTCGACCAGCTGCTCATGGACTGTGCGCTGCACGGCGCCGGCGTGACCGTCGTCCTGGACCGGTCGGGCGTCACCGGGCCGGACGGCGCCTCGCACCACGGGATGTGGGACATGACGATCAGCGGTGTCGTCCCAGGGCTGCACCTCGCCGCGCCCCGTGACGGTCACCAGGTCTCGCGAGCCGTCCGCGCGGCCGTCGACATCGCCGGTGCCCCCTCGGTCGTGCGCTTCCCCAAGGGGAGCGTGGCCGACCCCATCACGGCGGTGCGCTCCGCCGGCGTGGTCGACGTGCTCGCCGAGCCGGACGAGGACGCGGTCGACGTCCTCCTCGTCGGCATCGGCTCGATGGCGGCCACCGCGCTGACGGCAGCAGAGAAGCTGACCGCCCAAGGCCACCGGGTGCGCGTGGTCGATCCGGTCTGGGCACTGCCGGTGAGCCCGGACCTCGTCGACCTCGCACGTGGTGCGGGGCGGGTCGCCGTCCTCGAGGACAACGTCGTGGCCGGCGGCATCGGGTCGCACGTCACCCTGGCGGTGCGTGAAGCACAGCTCGACCTCCCGGTCGACACCTTCGGCATCCCCACCGAGTTCCTCGACCACGGCTCGCGAGGCCAGGTGCTCGACAGGATCGGTCTGACACCGGATGCCGTCGCCAGTCGCCTTCTCGCCCGGCTGACCTGACTGGGGCCCGGGAGGGGAGCTGCCCGGCGGGTGCGGCCCCGCGCCTACCATGAGGCGCGTGACCGACTCCCGCGCCGACGAGGTGGCGCTCAACCGGGCGCTGTGGGCAGTGATCAACGCGCGCTACACCGACGACGCCGCGGAGGCCCTGTGGTCCCGGCCGGACGCCGTGTGGGGCCTGTTCGCGGTGCCGGAGCGCGAGCTGGGCGTGCTCGGGGACCTGCGCGGCGTGGATGTCCTGGAGATCGCCAGCGGCACGGCCTACGTCTCGGCGTGGCTGGCCAGGGCGGGCGCCAACCCGGTGGCCGTCGACCTCTCCGGGGAACAGCTGGCCACGGCTCGTGGGCTCCAGCGCCGGGTCGGGCCGGTCTTCCCCCTGGTGCAGTGCGATGCCGAGCACCTGCCGCTCGCGGACCGCTGCGTCGATCTCGTCGTCAGCGAGCACGGCGCCGCGGCCTGGTGCGACCCCGAGCGGTGGCTGCCCGAGGCGGGCCGGCTGTTGCGACCCGGGGGACGGCTGGTGTTCCTCACCAACAGCCACCTCTCCGCGTTGTGCGTGCCGCCCGAGGAGGGGGTCGCCGGGGAACGGCTGCTGCGCGGCCATGCGCAGGCCTACCGGGTGCAGTGGGAGGGTGGCGGCGTGGAGTACCACCCGTCGCACGGCGACTGGGTCCGCCTGCTGCGACGCTCGGGGTTCGTCGTCGAGGCGCTCCACGAGATCTTCGCGCCGGCCGACCGGGTCGACCACCCGTTCTACGAGATCGTCTCCCCGCAGTGGGCCAGCCGGTGGCCGGCCGAGGAACTCTGGGTGGCGCGCCGGGAGTAGCGGACGGTCCGCCGCGCCCGGTGGCGGCGCCTCAGATGTCGCGGAAGGTCTCGATGGTGGCACCGAGGGCGTTGAGCCGCTCGGCGAGGTCCTCGTAGCCGCGGTTGATGACGTAGACGTTGCGCAGCACCGAGGTGCCGGGCGCCGCGAGCATGGCGAGCAGGATGACCACGCCGGGTCGCAGCGCCGGTGGGCACATGACCTCTGCGGCGCGCCACTTCGGGGTCGGACCCGTGATCATGACCCGGTGCGGGTCGAGCAGCTGCACCTGCCCGCCGATCTTGGTGAGCTCGGTGAGGTAGATGGCGCGGTTCTCGTAGACCCAGTCGTGGATCATCGTCGTGCCCTCGGCGCAGGCAGCGATGAGGGCGAAGAACGGCAGGTTGTCGATGTTCAGCCCGGGGAAGGGCATCGGCGCGATCTTGTCGACCGGTGCCTTGAGCGGGCTCGGGTGGATCGTCAGGTCGAGCAGTCGGGTGTGCCCGTTCTTGGCGCGGTACTCCTCGGTGAGGTCGAAGCGCAGTCCCATCTCCTCCAGGGTGGCCAGCTCGATCTCGAGGAACTCGATCGGCACCCGCTCGATGGTGATGGTCGACTCGGTCACGACCGCCGCGGCGATGAGGCTCATCGCCTCGATCGGGTCCTCGGAGGGGGAGTACTCGATGTCGACGTCGATGTCCTTGACGCCGGTGATCGTCAGCGTGGTGCTGCCGATGCCCTCGATGGTCGCCCCGAGCGCCTGCAGGAAGAAGCAGAGGTCCTGGACCATGTAGTTGGGCGAGGCATTGCGGATGATGGTCGTGCCCGGGTGGCGGGCAGCCGCGAGGAGGACGTTCTCGGTGACGGTGTCGCCGCGCTCGGTGAGCACGATGGCGCGGGTGGGCTCGCGGCTGGAGTCGACCCGCGCCTCGTAGAAGCCGTGGGTCGCCGCCACGTCGAGGCCGAACGCCTTCAGGGCGGACAGGTGCGGCTCGACCGTGCGGGTGCCGAGGTCGCACCCGCCGGCGTACGGCAGCTGGAAGGCATCCATCTCGTGGAGCAGCGGGCCGAGGAACATGATGACCGTGCGGGTGCGGCGGGCGGCCTCGATGTCGATGCCCGCGAGGTCGAGCTTGGCCGGGGGGACGATCTCGAGGTCGTTGCTGTCCGGCAGCCAGCGCACCTGGACGCCGATCGAGGTGAGGACCTCGATGATCCGGTTGACCTCCTCGATGCGGGCCAGGCTGCGCAAGGTGGTGCGGCCCTTGTTGAGCAGGCTCGCGCAGAGCAGCGCGACGGCGGCGTTCTTGCTCGTCTTGACCGGGATCGAGCCGGAGAGCTTCTTGCCCCCGACGATCCGCAGGTGCTGCGGTCCGCTGTGGCCGAGGGAGACGAACTCGCTGTCGAGCTTCTCGCCGACTCGGGCGAGCATCTCGAGCGAGAGGTTCTGCTTGCCCTGCTCGATCCGGGCGACGGCGCTCTGGCTCGTGTCGAGCAGGTCGGCCAGCTCGCTCTGGGTGAGGCCCTGGTGCCGGCGGGCATCCCTGATGAGGGTGCCGATACGGGTGAGGTAGGTGTCGGTGGTCGTCGTCACCCGGACAGGATATATCACATGTGAGATATCCAAGAGTTGGATGGCTGGGGTGGGCATCGGGTGAGGGCGATGCCCGACGCGCGTCGGTGGCGTGCGACAGGGACGAGGAATACCCCCCAGGTGGGCCATGGACCGCACTCGACGGATGGGTGTAGACCGGGTTGGTTCGGCCCATCGGGGGTCGCGAGAGAAGGGTGGAGGCCATGAGAATGGCAGGACACATCAGGGTGCTGGGCACTCTCGCAGTTGCGGGGGCGCTCGCGCTCTCCGGTGGATCGGCGATCGCCGCCGGGTCCGGCATGTCGAAGGCCACGGCGTACACGTGCGCCGGCGGTGCGATCCCGTCGGGGACCTATGCGAGCATCACCGTCACGGGACCGGCGCCCTGCTCGGTCGCCGAGGATGCCGTGGTCAACGTGGTCGGCAACATCAGCGTCGCCGCTGGTGCCTTCTTCGACGCGCAGAGCGTGCCGTCGACCATCACCGTCGGGCACAACGTCACCGGGGCCGCCGACTCGCTCGTCGGGCTCGGGTGTCAACCGCCGTCGCTCACCGGGAACTCGGCGCATCCGTGCGTCGACGCCAACAACGAGCCGACGGAGGGCGCCTCCGACATCACGGTCAACGGCAACATCACCATCACCGACGCCGCCCTCGTGGCGCTGAACGGGATCACGGTGCACGGGAACGTCACCCTGTCCGGCGGCGGTGACCCGAACCCCTTCGCCATCCCGAGCTTCTGGACGGTGAAGAACAACATCGTCGACCGCAACGTCACGGTCCACGGTCAGAGCCTCGAGTGGATCGGGGTGATGTTCAACGAGGTCGGCAGGAACGTGACCCTGACCAACATCGCGGTGGACGACGAGCACGAAAATGCTCCCGGCGTCTACATCGTGCGCAACACGGTCGGGCGAAACCTCACCTGCATGGGGCTGACCCCGGGAGTGTCCGGCGGCTTCGTCCCCGGCAGCGTCAACGTCGTCGGCCGCAACGCCAACGGACAGTGCGCGGACCTGGTCGCGCCCTGACCTCATCCCGCCGATGAACGGTGCGGGGGGTGGTGACGGGGATGGTCGTTCCCGTCGCCACCCCCGTTGTCACGCCGCGACGCTCGCGACCCCGTGCGGCAACAGGCGGCGGCCGAGCACCCGCTCGGAGTGGCCCTCGCGGTCCAGCAGGGGGCAGAGCCCGCCGTTCCAGAACTGGAAGCCGGCCCCGGTGATCATCGCGAGGTCGATGTCCATCGGGGCCTGCACGACACCCTCCGAGAGCATCAGGCCGACCTCCTCGGCGAGAACGCCCAGGATGCGCTCCTTGGCCTGCTCCGCAGAGAGCTCCACCGGGTTCTCGGGCTTCTCGGCCATGGCGACGACCTCGGGGTCGGGCACCGGACGGCCGTCCTCCATGAGGTAGTAGCCCCGCTTCCCGGCCTCCACGAGGCGGCGCAGGCTGGGCGAGACGTGGAAGCGGTCGCCGAACGCACGGTGCAGCGTCTCGCTGTTGTGCAGGGCGATGGCCGGGCCGACGAGCCCCATGAGCACGAACGGCGGCATCGGGGCGATGCCCGCCACGGCGCGGTCCGCGACCGGGACCGGGGTGCCCTCGTCGACGATCCGAGAGAACTCGCCCATGAACCGGCCGAGCAGCCGGTTGACGACGAACGACGGCGAGTCCTTCACCCGGATCGTCGTCTTGCCGAGGGTGCGTCCCGTGGCGAAGGCCGTCGCGAGCGCCGCGTCGTCGGTGTGCTCCCCCGGAATGATCTCCAGGAGGGGCATGACGGCGACCGGGTTGAAGAAGTGGAAGCCGACGACCCGCTCGGGGTGGGCCAGGCCGCCGGCCATCTCGGTGATCGACAACGACGAGGTGTTGGTCGCGAGCACGCACTCGGAGGATACGACGGCCTCCACCTCGGCGAAGACCTGCTGCTTGACCGCCATCTCCTCGAAGACCGCCTCGATGACGAAGTCCGCGTCGGCGAAGCCGTCCTTGGTCGTGGAGCCGCTCACGAGGCCCTTGAGGAAGGAAGCCTTGTCGGGCGAGACCCGGCGCTTGGCGAGAAGACCGTCGACCTCGCCGTGGACCCACGCCACGCCCTTGGCCACGCGCTCCTCGTCGAGGTCGGTCAGGACCACGGGCACGCCGAGCTTGCGCGCGAAGAGCAGCGCGAGCTGGCTCGCCATGAGCCCGGCGCCGACGATGCCGACCTTGGTGACCGGGCGGGCGAGCGCCTTGTCGGGTGCGCCGGCGGGTCGCTTGGCGCGCTTCTGCACCAGGTCGAAGGCATAGAGGCCGGCCCGCAGCTCGTCGCTCATGATGAGGTCGCCGAGCGCTTCATCCTCAGCGGCGAAGGCGCTCTCACGGTCGGCGGTGCGGGCCGCCCGGACGAGCTCGACGGCGCGCAGCGGCCCGGGGGAGCGGCCGCCGGTCTTGGCGAGCACGCCCTTGCGGGCGGCGTCGCAGGCGGCCTCCCACGCCTGCTCGTCGCGGTCGACCTCGGGTCGCCGCACCGTGACCGCACCGGAGAGGACCCCGGCGGCCCAGCGAAGGGAGTCCTCGAGGAAGTCGGCGGGCTCGAGCAGGGCGTCGGCGATGCCGAGCGCCATGACCTCCTTGGCCTTGAGCATCCGGTTCTGCGACAGCGGGTTGTCGATGATGACCTTCAGGCCGTTCTGTACCCCGACGAGGTTGGGGAGCAGGTAGCAGCCGCCCCAGCCCGGCACGAGGCCGAGGAAGGCCTCAGGCAGCGCGAATGCCGGCACCCCGGCGGAGATCGTGCGGTGGTCGCAGGCGAGGGCGATCTCGACCCCGCCGCCCATCGCGGCTCCGTTGACGAAGGCGAAGGTCGGCACCGGCAGGTCCATGATGGCGGCGAACGCCGCGTGCCCGGAGCGGGCGATGCCCGTTGCCTGCTCGCGCTCGGTGACGTACGGGACTCCGGACAGGTCGGCGCCGACGGCGAAGATGAACGGCTTGCCGGTGATGCCCACGGCCTGGATCTCACCCGCTGCGGCGCGGGTCTGGAGGGTGTCAACGGCGGAACGGAGGCCGGCGATGCCCTCCGGGCCGAAGGTGTTGGGGCGGGTGTGGTCGAGCCCGTTGTCGAGGGTGATGAGCGCCATCGTGCCGGCGCCGCCAGGGAGGGCGATGTCGCGCACGGGCGTGTGCGTCACCACCTCGGTGGGGAGCTGCGGGGTCGCGGGTGCAGGGGTCGTCGTCATGGCTCAGGACTCCTTGCCGTAGTCGGCGTGGTGGGGGTTCTCCCAGATGACGCTGCCGCCCATGCCGATGCCGATGCACATGGCGGTCACGCCGTAGCGGACCTCGGGGTGGTTCTCGAAGTGGACCGCCAGCTGGGTCATCAGGCGCACCCCGGAGGAGGCGAGGGGGTGGCCGACCGCGATGGCGCCGCCCCAGGGGTTGACCCGCTCGTCGTCGTCGGCGATGCCGAAGTGGTCGAGGAAGGCGATGACCTGCACGGCGAAGGCCTCGTTGAGCTCGAACAGCCCGATGTCGTCGATCGTCAGGCCGGCGTGGCGCAGGGCCTTCTCGGTGGCGGGGACCGGGCCGATGCCCATGACCTCCGGCTCGACCCCGACGAAGGCGTACGACACCAGTCGCATGCGCGCCGGCATCCCGAGCTCGGCAGCAGCGGCCTCCGAGGCGAGGATGCAGGCGGTGGCCCCGTCGTTGAGTCCGGCGGCGTTGCCCGCCGTCACGTTGCCGTGCGGCCGGAACGGCGTCTTGAGGCCCGCGAGCTCCTCCATCGTCGTGCCGGGACGGGGCGGCTCGTCGGCGGTGGCCAGGCCCCAGCCCTTCTCGGCGTGCCGGGTGGCCACCGGCACGAGGCCCGGCTGGACCACTCCGGCCTCGTAGGCGGCGGCCAGCTTCTGCTGGCTCGCCACGGCGTACGCGTCGCACCGCTCCTTGGTGAGCTGCGGGAAGCGGTCGTGGAGGTTCTCGGCGGTCTTGCCCATGACGAGTGCCGACTCGTCGACGATCCGCTCCGAGATGATCCGCGGGTTGGCGTCGATGCCCTCACCCATCGGGTGCCGGCCCATGTGCTCGACCCCGCCGGCGATGGCGATGTCGATGGCACCGAAGCCGATCGAGGACGCGACGTTCGTCACGGCGGTCATGGCGCCAGCGCACATCCGGTCGATCGAGTAGCCGGGGGTGGAGGTGGGGAGTCCGGACAGCAGCGCCGCGAGGCGACCCAGGGTCAGCCCCTGATCGCCGATCTGGGTGGTGGCGGCCAGGGCGACCTCCTCGACACGCTCCTTGGGGAGCTCGGGGTGTCGCCGGATCAGCTCCCGGATGCACTTGATGACGAGGTCGTCGGCGCGGGTCTGGGCATACATGCCCTTCTCGCCCGCCTTGCCGAAGGGGGTGCGGACGCCGTCGACGAAGACGACATCCTGGAGCGCGCGCGGCACGGGGCCTCCTGAGGTCTGGCACGGCCCGGTCGCTCCGGGCCCTGCGGACTACCGTACTAAGCGGACGCTTAGTGGTCGACGGCGGCAGGGGTGAGAGCCGTCACGCGGGCGGCGTCGCTGCTCAGGCGTCGGGGTGCTCGGTGAAGGCCTGCTCCAGGAGGGGCGCGACGATCTCGGCCTGCCAGGCCCGCACCCCGAGGTCGCGCAACGCCCGCCCGAACGACTCCACGTCGGGCTGCTCCGGCGGCTGCCAGATGACGCGGCGCAGCGGGTCGGGGGAGCACACGTTCTCCACTGGGATGGTGTGCTCCTCCGCGAAGGCCGTGAGGGCGGCCCGGGTCGCGGTGAGCCGCTCGGCCGCCACCGGGTCCTTGTCGGCCCAGACCCTGGGCGGGGGAGGACCGTCGGAGGGCAGGGTCCTCGGGGGCAGGTCGTCCTCGGCGAGGGCCATGGCACGGCGCACTGCCTCGACCCACTGCCGTCCGTAGCGCCCGATGGCGCGATGGCCCCGGGGCAGGTCGTCGGTGGACGTCGGAGCGACCCGGGCGATCTCGACGAGGGAGGCGTCCGGCAGCACCCGGCCGATGGAGGTGTCCCGCTCGCGGGCGATGCTGTCTCGGGCGTACCAGAGTTCGCGCACCACGGCCACGGACCGGCGCGAGCGCAGGGCGTTCATCCCGGAGGTCCGGCGCCACGGGTCCGTCCGCTCCGTGGGGGCCCAGGAGAGCAGTGCCGTGAACTCCTGGCGTGCCCACTCCGACTTGCCCTGCGCCGCGAGGTCGACCCCCATGAGGTTGCGCAGCTCGCCGAGCACCTCGACGTCGAGGGCGGCGTAGCGCAACCAGGGCTCGGGCAGGGGCCTGGTCGACCAGTCGACGGCCGAGTGCTCCTTGGCCAGGGTCAGCCCGAGGTAGCGCTCGACCACGGCGGCCAGGCCCACCCGCGGCAGCCCGAGGATGCGCCCGGCGAGCTCGGTGTCGAAGAGCTGGCGGGGCTGCAGTCCCACCTCAGCGAGACAGGCGAGGTCCTGGGTCGCCGCGTGCAGGAGCCACTCGGCCGGGCCGATCGCGTCATTGAGCGGGCTGAGGTCGGGGCAGGCGATGGGGTCGATGAGCCAGGTGCCCGAGCCCTCGCGACGCACCTGCACGAGGTACGCACGCTGCCCGTAGCGGTAGCCGGAGGCCCGCTCCGCGTCGATGGCCACCGGGCCCGAGCCACCGGCGACGGCGGCGGCCGCCCTGGACAGCTCCCGCTCCGACTCCACGACGTGCGGCACCCCGTCGGCGGGTTCGTCGAGCGGCACCGTCGTGACGGGCTCACTCTCGGGAGCGGGGGTCGAGGTGTCCTTGCACATTCAGCGGCGGGGGCCGGGGAGGGCAACGACGCCCTCGGGAAGTGGTGGCAGCCCCGCGATGGTGCAGAGCAGGTCCGACCACGCGAGCAGGTGGCTCCCGACATCGGATCCCACGGGCGTCCACGACGCCCGCACCTCCATCTCGACGCTCGGTGGCCGGTCGGAGAGGCCGGCGAAACTCTGGGAGACGACGCGGGTGACGGTACCGGCCTCGGCGGTGAACGAGACGCCGCGGTGGGCGAGCGCATCGGTCAACCAGCTCCACCCGACCTCGCCCAGGAGGGGGTCGGTGGCGAGCTCCGGCTCGAGCTCGGCGCGCGCGAACGTCACTGCGCGCCACGGCCCGCCCCACGGCTCGGGTTCGGAGGGGTCGTGGAGCAGCACGAACCGCCCGGAGGCGAGGTCGTCGTCGGGGTCCTGGGGGTTGACGACGTCGGCGGTGAGGGCGACGGCGTTCGGGGCGATCCGCTGCGGGGCCGGGACCTCGGTGAGCCTGATCTCGGGCCGCATCCGGGCGCGGTGCAGGTCCTCGAGAGCCCGGGTGAACTCCGGCGACTCCCGCCCGGTCACGGTGCGGCTGGACACGAGAGCAATGTATGCCGGGGTGCCGCCTCGCGTCGTGAGGCCACGCCGTGGGGCAGACCGCCAGTGCGTGCCGGCGGCCTAGGCTGATCCGGTGCTGAGCCTGCTCGCCCTGGCCTCGTCGGCCGCCTGGGGCACCTCCGACTTCTTCGCAGGGGTCGCGTCCCGCCGGCACCCTGCCGTCGCCGTCGTGGGCTGGACCCAGGCCCTCGCGCTGGCAGCGATCTCCGTCGTCGTGCTGCTCCGGTGGGACTCGGTGACCTGGTCCGGGTGGCCGCCATGGGCGGTCGCCGCCGGTCTGGCGGGCATGACCGGGCTGATCTGCTTCTACTCGGCCCTCGCCTCCGGGACCATGGGCGTCGTCGCGCCGATCGCCGCGCTCGGTGTGGTGGTGCCGGTCGCCCTCGGGGTGGCCACCGGCGACGAGCCCTCACCCTGGGCATGGGTCGGGATGCTCGTCGCGATCGTGGGCGTCACCCTGGCCTCGGGCCCAGAGCTCAGTGGTGAGGTGTCGCCCCGGCCCGTGGTGCTGGCGGGGTGCGCCGCTCTCGGCTTCGGCCTGGCGCTCTTCTGCCTCGACCGGGGTGCGCGGGAGTCGACCCTCATGACGCTGTGGGGGATGCGGATGACCTCCGTCACGATCCTCGTGGCGGTCGCGCTGGTCACGAGGAGCCTCGGGCAGGTCACGGCCCGGGAGGTGCCCGGACTCTTCCTCATCGGGTGCGGCGACCTGGTGGCCAACGCCCTGTTCTCGATCGCGTCCTCACGCGGCCAGGTCAGCACCACGGCGGTGCTCGCCTCGCTGTACCCGGTCGTCACCATCGTCCTGGCGAGGACCCTGCTGCACGAGAGGCTGCGCCGCGTCCAGCAGGTCGGGGTGGTCCTCGCCATCGGTGGCGCAGCGGTCATCGCGCTGTGACCCTCGCGCAGGGCTGGCCACCCCTCGGGTGGGAGAATGTCCCCTCGTGACCATCCCTGACCTCCTCCACGACCCCTCGGACTCCGTGCTCGTGCGCGCCGCACGCCGGCGCGAGGTGTCGCACACCCCCGTCTGGTTCATGCGGCAGGCGGGGCGCTCGCTGCCGGAGTACCGCCGGGTGCGTGAGGGAGTCGGCATGCTCGAGTCGTGTCGGCGCCCCGACCTGGTCACCGAGATCACCCTGCAGCCGGTGCGTCGCCACGGCGTCGACGCCGCCATCTTCTTCTCCGACATCGTCGTGCCGCTCCAGGCGGTGGGGGTCGACCTCGACATCGTGCCCGGCGTCGGGCCGGTGATCGAGCGTCCGATCCGCACCCGGGGCGACCTCGACCGGCTCCGCGACCTCCACCCCGAGGACGTCCCGGACATCACCGAGGCCGTGCGCCTCCTCACCGCGGAGCTCGGGTCGACTCCCCTCATCGGCTTCGCCGGTGCCCCCTTCACCCTCGCGTCGTACCTCGTCGAGGGCGGCCCCTCGCGCAACCACGAGCACACCAAGGCCCTGATGCACGGGGACCCGGCGCTGTGGCACGACCTCTGCGCGCAGCTGGCGCAGATCTCCGGCGCGTTCCTGCGGGTGCAGGCCGAGGCCGGCGCGTCGGTGGTGCAGCTCTTCGACTCGTGGGCCGGGGTGCTCGCCAGGGAGGACTACAGGGCATTCGTCCAGAGCCACTCGGCGGCGGCACTGGGGGCCGTCGCTGACCTCGACGTGCCGCGGATCCACTTCGGCGTGGGGACCGGCGAGCTCCTGCCGCTCATGGGGGAGGCCGGCGCGGACGTCGTCGGGGTGGACTACCGCGTCTCCCTCACCGATGCCCTGGCCCGCCTGGACGGCCGGTATGCCGTGCAGGGCAACCTCGACCCGGCGCTGCTGTTCGCGCCCTGGGAGGCCATCGAGCCCCGGGTGCGCCGGATCGTGGAGGAGGGGCGGGCCGCACCCGGCCACGTCTTCAACCTCGGTCACGGGGTGCTCCCGGCCACCGACCCCGACGTCCTCACCCGCGTCGTCGAGCTGGTCCACGAGGCCTCCGCACGGTGACGAGCACTCCGCCGTTGCGGACGCCCCGACTGCGGCTGGAGCCGCTCGAGGTCCACCACGCCGGCGAGATGGTCGCCGCGCTCGCCGACCCCGACCTCTACCTGTTCACCGGCGGCGCGCCCCCGTCGAGGGCGGACCTCGAGGGCCGCTACGCCCGGCAGGTCGCGGGGTCGGGCGACACCGGCGAGGAGTGGCACACCTGGGTCGTGCGCCTCGGGGACGACGGTCCGGCCGTCGGCTACGTCCAGGCCACCGTGCTCACCCACGAGCGCGAGGCCGAGCTCGCCTGGGTCACGGCCGTGCCCTGGCAGGGACGGGGGATCGCCCGGGAGTCCGCGACCGCCGTGCTCGCGCAGGTGCTCGCCGGGGGCGCCACCCGGGTCATCGCGCACGTGCACCCCGACCACCGCGCGTCCCAGGCGGTCGCCGCCGCCCTCGGGCTCGCCCCCTCGGATCGAATCGTCGACGGCGAGGTCGTGTGGGTCCGCGAGCAGCCGGGCACGGCCGACCGCTGACCTCGTGGTTCGTCCGACCCGTGTGGGTCAGGCGCTGGGCGGGGACTGCAGCGCGGGCGCCGGTGCCGCGGCGCGAGGGGTGCGCCGGCGCAGCCACAGCGCGAGCGGAACGAGCACCAGGGACAGGGCCACTGCGAAGGGCAGCAGCGCCCCGAGCACCGTGAGCAGCATCGTGACCGAGCCCGTGAACGCCGACCAGCCCGCGGCGAGCCCCGCGAGGAAGCCGGTGTCGTCGTCCGCGGGCAGCGCGTCCTCGCTCGTGGCGAGGTGCACCGTGATGGGAGCGAGCGCGACGGAGTCCTGGAGGGCGGCGAGCTGGGTCTCGTAGGCCTCGAGGTCCGCCTGGCGCCGGGAGAGTTCCGCTTCGAGGGCCACGATGTCGGTGAGCTTCTCGGCCTGCGTCATCAGGGCCCGGACCCGATCCACGCTGGCCTTCATCGACGCCACCCTCGACTCGGTGTCGACGTACTGCGCGGTGACGTCGTCGGTCGACGTGCTGCGGGAGGCGACCTCACCGATCTTGGCCACGTCGTCGAGCGCGGCGTCGAGCCGGTCGGCGGGCACCGAGATGGTGATCATGCCGTAGGCGATTCCGTCACCCTCGGGAGTGTCCGGCTGCGTGGACACCTCCTCGGCCACGACCACGCCCTGCTGGGTGGCGGCGACACCCCGAACCATCGCCGCGGACATCGGGACGTCGTCCACCGTGAGCGAGATGTCGGCCCTGCGGCTGAGCTTGCGATCGGCGAGGGTGACCACGGCATCCGAGGGGGCCTGCTCCGACTCGTCCGCGGGGGCCTGCGCGACGTCCCCGCCGTCGACCGCCTCGGGCGCTCGCGCATCCGACTGCGAGAGGTCGCTCGCCGCTCCGGCGTCGGCGCTGTCGTCGGCGGCCGAGCAGCTCGAGACCGCGGCGACAGCCAGGACGCCGGCGAGGAGGGCGGCCACGAGCAGCCGCGGGCGTTGATGACGGCGGGAGTGACGTGTCGAGAGGTCGGGGGTGGCCTGACTGCGCATGGTGACTCCTTCGTCGTCGGTGCCTGCTCCCGCTCTGAGGGCCAGCGTGGCGCGACGGTTCCGGACCACGGGTCTCGATCGGGTCACGGGGTGGGCCCCGGTCCGGTCACGCGCCCGGCCCGGGGTGGCGGGAGGGACCCGTGCGCCTCGTGAGACGCTGGCTCCATGTCCGCCCCGGCCGCCTCTCCCCGGCCCCACGTCGCCGTGGTCGGGGGTGGGATCGCCGGTCTGAGCGCGGCGCTCGAGGTGCTGGACCGCTGGCCCGGAGTGCGCCTGACCCTCCTCGAGGGCAGCGACCGGCTCGGGGGAAAGCTGCGCCGGGAGCCCGTCGCCGGCCACCCGGTCGACGTCGGCGCCGAGGCGATGCTCTCGGTGCGGCCCGAGGCCACGGACCTCGTGGGTCGACTGGGGATGGGCGAGGAGCTCACGACGCCTTCGACCACCTCCGCGTCGGTGTGGAGCCGCGGAGCCCTCCGGCCCCTGCCGAGAGCCACCCTCATGGGCGTGCCCACCGACCCGGCATCTGCCCTCGGGGTCCTCGACGATGGTGAGGTCGCCCGGCTGCGCGACGAGCGGGACTGGCCCGGGGGGCGCGTGGCGCAGGACGTCTCCGTCGGGGACTACGTCGGGGCCCGTCTCGGTCCCGCGGTCGTGGACCGCCTGGTCGAGCCGCTGCTGGGCGGGGTGTATGCCGGGCACGCTTCGCGGCTGTCGCTGCAGGCCACGATGCCGACCCTGTGGAACCGCGCGACCCGGGCCGAGACGCTGCTCCGTCCGGAGGTGCCGCCCACCACCCCGGGTGGGGACCGCCCGCGGACTCCCTTCGCGGGGATCGTCGGTGGTGTGGGTCGGCTGCCGGGGTTCCTAGCCGACGAGATCCGCCGCCGCGGTGCGACGGTGCGCACCGGAGTGGCGGTGCGAGGGCTGGAGCGTGTGGGGGAGCAGTGGCGCCTCGTGCTCGGCTCGGCTGCGGCACCGGAGTCACTCCGCGCGGATGCCGTGCTCCTCTGTGTCCCGCCGGCGCCCGCGGCGCGGCTGCTCGGTCCGCACGCACCGGAGGCGGCCCGGTTGTTGGGCGAGGTCGAGACCGCGTCCACCGCTGTCGTGACGCTCGCGGTGACCCGCCGCGGACTGCCGGACCTACCCGGCTCGGGCTTCCTCGTGCCGCCGGTCGAGGGACGCACGATCAAGGCGAGCACCTTCAGCGGAAACAAGTGGGCGTGGACCGGGAGCCTCTCGGAGGAGGTGGTGCACCTCCGCGCGTCGATCGGGCGCGCCCGGGAGGAACGGGTGCTCCAACGCGACGACGCCGATCTCGTCGAGGTGTCCGTGGCGGAGATCTCCGCGGCCGTCGGGCGCGCCCTGCCACCCGTCGTCGACAGCCACGTGCAGCGCTGGGGTGGGGGGCTGCCGCAGTATGCCGTCGGGCACGTCGCTCGGGTCGCGGCCGTCCGCGCCGCCATCGACGGGGTGGCCGGGCTCGAGGTGGCCGGGGCGACCTACGACGGCGTCGGCATCCCGGCCGTCATCTCCTCGGCCGTGCGGGCCGCTCGGGCCACCATCGCCTTCCTCGCGATGCCGGCGGATGCCGGCTCGCGACGTCACCCGTCCGCCGGCTCCGGCGCCGAGCACGACACCACCCTCACTCCCGCTACCCGCCTCCCCAGTACTCAGACCACCACCCACCCCCTGTCGAAAGAGCCCCGCCCATGAGCGACACCGCCCCCCGTACCCCCGCGAAGCCCGGCGCCGCCCGGATCCGCGAGGTCAACGACACCATCCGCTACGCCATGTGGTCGGTGTTCGCGCTCGCGGAACCGCTCGGCGAGGAGGACCGCGACGCGATGGCCGCCCAGGTCCAGGCCCTGTTCGACGACCTCGCCGAGCGCGACGTCGTCGTGCGCGGAACCTACGACGTCGCCGGCCTACGGGCCGACGCCGACGTCATGGTGTGGTGGCACGCTCCGACGGTCGAGGCACTCCAGGAGGCCTACCATGCCCTGCTGCGCACGGCCTACGGCCATCACCTCGACCCCGTGTGGTCCGTGGCGGCGCTGCACCGGCCGGCCGAGTTCAACAAGAGCCACATCCCGGCCTTCATGTCGGGGGAGGAGGCCCGCGACTACATCTGCGTCTACCCGTTCGTGCGGTCCTACGACTGGTACCTGCTCGAGGACGCCGAGCGACGCGACATGCTGGTGGAGCACGGGAAGATGGCCCGCGACTACCCCGATGTGCGCGCCAACACCATCGCCTCGTTCGCGCTGAACGACTACGAGTGGATCCTCGCCTTCGAGGCCGACGAGCTGCACCGCATCGTCGACCTCATGCGCGACCTTCGCGCCTCCCGGGCGCGGATGCACGTGCGCGAGGAGGTGCCCTTCTACACCGGGCCCCGCGTCGCGATCCGCGACATCGTCACCCGCCAGCGCTGACCCCCCGCCCAAGCTTTTCCGCCCCATGGAGGAAGCGCGAGGTTCACAAGGTTTCCCTTCCCGCGTGCACCTCGTGCTTCCCTAGCGCACTCAGCGGTGCTCGGCGGGTCAGGCAGGCACGGTCAGCGCGCGTCGCACCTTTGCCACGGCGGCGCCCGGTCGCTCGAGGTCCGCCCAGGTGATGCGGACCACGGCGTAGCCCAGGGCCCGGAGCCGGTCCTCCCGGCGCTTCTCGTCCCACAGCACCTGTGGCTCACCGGCGGCGTACTTCACCTTGCCGTCGAACTCGACGACGACCGCTTGGCCCTCCACGAGGAAGTCGACCCGCGCGACCACCGACCCGTCACGCTCTCGGATCACCGCCTGGGGCTGCACCCGGATGCCGTGGCTCACGAGCTCGATGCGGCACCGGGTCTCGCCGACCGACTCCGATCGACCGTCGACGAACGCGAGCATGGAGCGGACGCGGCACGAGCCGGGCCAGGTGGCGACCAGACCCGCCGCTGTCTCGAGTTGGCCGAGGGACACCAGGCCCCGGCGCAGGGCGTCGTCTGCGCTCACCGTCCCGGCCACAGGCCCGTGGTCGAGCGCGAGCTGGACCACCGCGGTCGCCATCTCGTCGGTGCGCCCGAGGTCGACCAGGACAGGTTCCGGCCGGCCGAGGGTCCTGGGCCGGGGTCGGACCCTGAAGGCCTTGACCCCGACCGAGCGGTCGACGGGGCGATGCAGGTCGGGTCGGGCCAGGTCCACGCCCCAGACGGGCAGGCCATGGGCAAGGGCTGCGCTCGCGCTGGTCAGTGAGGCGTCGTCGTAGAGGAGGTGGGCGCCGGCGCTCAGGTGGCGGTGCCACGCCTCGGCGCCCTGGTCGACCTGATCGGTCACGGCGTACAGGCCCCGACACGGGTGGAGGAGGACTCCGTCGCGGACGAGCCGGACGAGCACGAGGGAGCTCGTCCCGAGGGTATGAGCCTGCGCGGTGGTGAGCATGCCGTGTTGCGTTCGCGCGTGGGCGGCGAGGGTGGGGTCGAGGGCGCTGTCCATCGACAGAGGCTCGCTTCTCGCGCCAAGGATCGGCGGTGCCATCGTCGACCTGTGGACGGGACTCTCACGGCATCCGGCCTGTGGATGGTGCCGGGCCGGCCCCCTGCGCAAGGGAAGCGGGGGGTTCACCGGGGAATGCGACCCTTGCGAACCCCACGTGACCCGCATGGGGCGGAAAAGCTGGGTCAGGGGGTCGTCGTGGGGGAGTCGTCCGCGGGGCGGAGGGTCATGGAGATCGAGTTGATGCAGTAGCGCTGGTCCGTCGGGGTGTCGTAGCCCTCGCCCTCGAAGACGTGCCCCAGGTGGCTGCCGCAGGTGGCGCACCGCACCTCGATGCGCGGGGGGCCGAACAGCGAACGGTCCTCGACGTACTCCACCGAGTCGCCCGCGAGAGGGGAGTAGAACGAGGGCCACCCGCAGTGGCTCTCAAACTTCGTCTCGGAGGTGAACAGCTCGGCGCCGCAGGCCCGGCAGGCGTAGACGCCGGCCGTCGTGGTGTCGGTGTACTCGCCCACGAAGGGTCGCTCGGTGCCCGCCTTGCGCAGCACCTGGAACTCCTCGGGCGAGAGGCTCGCGCGCCACTGGTCATCGGTGCGGTCGACGGCGTACTCACGGTCGGTCGGCTTCATCGTCATGCCCACACCAACAGCGCGAGGCCCCGGATGGTTCCCGTCCGGAGAGCACGAAACACCCTCGTGAGAACCGCACCGTCGCACCGCCTCGATACCCTCGCACCATGGCGGACGCGCAGGTGCTCGAGGTCGATGGCCCCCAGGGCCCACGGCAGGTGCGCCTCAGCAGCCCCGACCGGGTGATGTGGCCCGACGTCGGAATCACCAAGGGCGACCTCGCCGCCTACGTCATGGCCGTCGGTGACCCACTGGTCCACGCGATCAGCGACCGGCCGGTCACACTGCAACGCTTTCCCGAGGGCATCGAGGGCGAGGAGTTCTACCAGAAGAACCCGCCGAAGGGCATGCCCCAGTGGGTGCGCACCGTCATGTGCCGCTACCCGAGCGGGCGACGCCACAGCCAGCTCGTCGTCGACGAGATCGCCACGGCGGTCTGGGCGGTGCAGATGAACGCGGTGACCTTCCACCCGTGGCCGGTCCGCACCGCCGACAACGACAACCCTGACGAGCTGCGCATCGACCTCGACCCGCAGCCCGGCCGAGGCTTCACCGACGCGGTCGAAGCTGCCTACGCACTTCGTGAGGTGCTGACCGACGTGGGCCTCACCGGCTGGGCCAAGACGAGCGGCAACCGCGGTGTCCACGTCTTCGCCCGCATCGCGCCGACCCACGAGTTCCTCGACGTCAGGCACGGGGTCATCGGCATCGCCCGCGAGCTCGAGCGACGTCTGCCCGACCTCGTGACGACGTCGTGGTGGAAGGAGGAACGAGGGGAGCGGGTCTTCGTCGACTTCAACCAGGCCTGCCGCGACCGCACCATCGCCTCGGCCTACAGCCCGCGACCGCTGCCGGGGGCGCCGGTGTCGATGCCGGTCAGCTGGGAGGAGCTCGGCACGGTGGCCCCGGGGGACTTCACCATCCTCACCGTCCCCGACGTCCTCGAGGACCGCGGTGACGCGTGGGCAGAGATCGACGGCGCGGTCGGTGACGTGTCGGCCGCCCTGGAGCTGTGGAACCGCGACGTCTCCGAACGCGGCCTGGGCGAGCTCAACTTCCCTCCGGACTACCCGAAGATGCCCGGCGAGCCCCCCAGGGTGCAGCCGAGCAAGCGGCGCGGCGACAAGGCCGACGAGGACTACCTGCGGCCCAAGGCCGAGCGCGACACCGGCGACCGTGCCGCGTGGGGCATGCCCGTCGTCCCACCCGTGCTCCCCATGCTCGCCAAGGCCGTCAAGGGGATCGCCGCCCTCGACGGAAGGGACGTGAGCTTCGAGCCCAAGTGGGACGGGTTCCGGTCGATCATCTTCCGCTCGGGCGACCGCGTCGAGATCGGCAGCCGCAACGCGAAACCGATGACGCGCTACTTCCCGGAGCTCGTCGAGGCGGTGCTGGCCAACCTGCCCGAGCGCTGCGTGGTCGACGGCGAGATCATCGTCGTGACCCCGGGTGGGGATCGGCTCGACTTCGACCTGTTGAGCCAGCGCATCCACCCGGCGGCCAGCCGGGTGAAGAAGCTCTCCGAGGAGACCCCCGCCCGGTTCGTCGCCTTCGACCTCCTCGCCCTCGGCGACGAGGACCTCACGGGCCGTCCCTTCCGAGAGCGTCGCGCCCATCTCGAGCGGGCTCTGTCCGGCGCGCAGGCGCCGGTTCACCTCACCCCGGCCACGACGGACCGCGACGTGGCCGCCGCGTGGTTCTCGGCCTTCGAGGGTGCCGGGCTCGACGGGCTCGTTGCCAAGGAGCTCGACGGCACCTACGAGCCCGACAAGCGCACGATGGCCAAGGTCAAGCACGAGCGCACCGCCGACTGCGTCGTCGCCGGCTACCGCACCCACAAGTCGGGCGATGACCTCGTGGGGTCGCTGCTGCTGGGCATCCACGGGCCCGACGGAGAGCTGCGCTCCGTCGGGGTGATCGGTGCGTTCCCCATGGCACGGCGCAGGGAGCTCTTCGACGAGCTCCAGCCGCTCGTGACCTCGTTCGATGACCACCCGTGGAGCTGGGCCGCCCAGGCCGAGGGCACCCGCACACCACAGGCCGCGGCCCAGAGCCGGTGGGCAGCGGGCAAGGACCTCTCGTTCACCCCCCTCCGGCCCGAGCGCGTCGTCGAGGTGCGCTACGACCACATGGAAGGCGTCCGGTTCCGGCACACCGCGCAGTTCGTGCGCTGGCGCCCCGACAAGGATCCCGACGCCTGCACCTACGACCAGCTCGACGAGCCGGTCTCCTACGACCTGTCCGCAGTCCTGTCCGAGGGGCGTGGGTGACCGAGCCTCCGCGTCCCTCCGCTGCCCGCCGGGCCGCCACGGCCGGTGTTGCCGTGGGCGCCACCACGGCGGTTGCGTCCGGGGCCGGCTCGCTGGCAGCGGCGGCCTACTTCGCCCGCCGGGTGCTCACCCCCGACCCGCTGCGCCCGGACGACGTCGTGGTGCGTGCCGTCACGCCCTCGAGCGTGACCCTCGAGGCCACCGCGGAGACCGTGGTCCCCGGCCGCTACGGGCTGTGGCTCGAGGGTGGCACCGGGCACGCACGCCTCGGGAAGGTCCTCGGGGTGGATGCCGCCGCCGGGCTCGTCGAGCGAGAGCTCCTGGGCGTCGACAGCGGCGAGCTCGGCCCCGGCAGCGCCCGGTGGAACCAGTACTTTCACGGCGCCGCCCCGGACCTCAGCATGGGTACCCCCACGGAGCACGTGAGCTATGCGGGTGAGCTGGGCCCGATGCCGGCCTGGGTCGTGCCGCCACCCGGTGGGGCAGGGGAGCGCTGGGCCGTGCTCGTCCATGGCCGCGGGGCCCAGCTCGAGGAGACCGTCCGAGCCATGCCGCCCCTCCTGGCTACCGGGTGGACCTGCCTGGCGCCGTCCTACCGCAACGACGAGGGCGTCCCTGGGGGCGCGGACCGTCGCTACGCCCTCGGCCTCTCGGAGTGGCGCGACATCGAGGCCGCCATCGAGTACGCGGTCGAGCGAGGGGCGACCGAGGTGCTCCTTCTCGGGTGGTCGATGGGCGGAGCGATCATCCTCCAGCTGCTCGACCGGTCGCCTACCTCGACCCTCGTCTCGGGCGTCGTCCTCGACGCGCCGGTCATCGACTGGGGCGACGTGCTCTCCCACCATGCGCGGGAGCACCGGCTGCCCCGCCACATCGGTTCGCTCGCCCGCTCGATGATGCGCCAGCGGTGGGGGCACCGGCTCCTCGGCGTCCACGAGTCCGTCGACCTCGCCCTCACGGACTGGGTGGGTCGGGCCGACGAGCTCCACCACGAGATCCTCCTCATCCACTCGGCTGATGACGAGTTCGTGCCCGTCGCTCCGTCTCGGGAGCTGGCGCGGGCGCGTCCTGACCTCGTCACGTTCGAGGAGTGGCACGTGGCGCGCCACTGCAAGGAGTGGAACGTCGACCCGGCGCGCTGGGAGCGCCTGGTCGCTGCGTTCGCTGCGCGCTGACCGACCGGCACCCGGGCCTGCACCACGTGGCTCTTGTCGGACGTACGCCGACGCGGCGTATGTTCGCGCACCAGCGGCTGTTCGCCGCCATCGGCACCCCGGCGGGTCCGGGCGTTCGCTCGGAGGGCATCGTGTCCCGTTTCGCCTCCTCGCTCCGGGTCACCGCCCTCAGGGGCTCGGCCTTCGTCCCGGCGGTCGGGTCCGCGTCCGCCGAGCCACCGAGCCCTGACCCGTCGGGGTTCACGGCGACACCGATCACCGACCTGGTCTCGCAGATCGACGTCCCGTAGTCGAGCAGCGGCACGATCGCCGAGAGCGACCCCGTGCTGCTCGCCCGCACGGATACCAAGCCGGTGAACGTCATCGTCAAGCTCGACACCCTCGAACAGCTGCAGACCGACGCGACCCCGCAGTTCGTCGGAGCGACGGCGCTGTGGCCGTCACTCGGTGGCTCGGCCACCGCCGGTGAGGGCGTGATCGTCGGCGTCATCGACTCCGGGGTCTGGCCCGAGCACCCGTCGTTCGTCGACCCGGGCATCGCCACACCCCCCGGCGCCCCGTTCGCCTGTGGGTTCGGCGGAAGCGCCGCCAAGGGTCCCGACTTCGCGTGCAACGACTAGCTCGTCGGCGCCTACGCCTTCCTCGACACCTACACCGCGGTCGTCGGGGCGCAGCCCGGGGAGTACTGCGACGCCAGCGGGTGCTCGGCGCGTGACTCCGAGGGTCACGGTACGCACACGACGACCACGGCGGCGGGCAGTCCCGTCGAGCACGCCCCGATGTTCGGGGACGACCGAGGGCCGGTGAGCGGCATCGCGGGGCGCGTCCGTCATCGCCTACCGGGTGTGCCTCGAGGACGGTTGCTTCGGCTCCGACTCGATCAACGCGGTGGAGCAGGCGATCGAGGACGGCGTCGACGTCATCAACTTCTCGATCAGCGGCGGCAACAACCCCTATACCGACCCCGTGGAGCTGGCGTTCCTCGACGCGACCGCCGCCGGCATCAGCGTCAACGCAGCGGCCGGCAACTCCGGGCCCACAGACGGCACGGCAGCCCACGGCGGGCCCTGGGTCACCACGGTGGTCGCCTCGACCTCCGACCCGAACTTCCAGTCCACGCTCACCCTCACCGCCGACGAAGGCACGACGTTCACCAAGGTGGGTTCGACCCTGACCCAGGGTGTCACCGGTGTCCCGGTCGTGCGGGCTGCGGAGGTCGCGGGCCACTCCGGCGGATCGACCTCGCTCGCAACGAGGACAGCCACTGCACGGTGACGGTCACGAACGCCAGCGCCGTGCCCGCCGACGTGGCTCTCAACCTGGAGGCCGGCAAGCGGGTCGACATCAGCTCGGTCCGCTCTCCGGCCGAGGGCTCGGCCCACGGCTTCTCCTGGACGGGCACCCGGACGCCGGCGTTGCCTCCGACCGTCACGTCCATCACGCCGGGCGCCAGCCCCGCCACCGAGGGCGTCACGATCGCTCACGGCGCCACGGGGGCACCGTCGTCCGATGGCCTCAGCCAGGGAGCCGAGAACCGGGACGGCACGAGTGGTGCGACCTACGTCGGGGTGTCGTCCTCCGACTGGACCGTCAACACCTCGCCCAGCCAGCCCGGGGGCAGCATGTCGGTCACCTACGACGCCTCCAGCGCCCGTTCCGGCACCTACGTGCTGGCGCCCCAGGCGACCAGCACGGTCGTCGAGGGCACGATCAGCGTTCCTCAGACCCTCACGGTGAAGTGACCGGGCGCACGCGCCACAGACCGAGCAAGGTCCCCGCCTCCTCAAGGAGCAGGCGGGGGGTCAGCTGGATGCCGGTCGGCTCGCCGAGGGGAGCTCCCGCCGTGATCCGTGAGCCGGCTCCGCCGACCACCACGGGCGCGCTGGAGAGAGCCATCTCGTCGACGATGCCCGCAGCCAGGGCGGCGGTGAGGAGCGTCGGGCCGCCTTCGCAGAGCAGGTGGCGCAGCCCGCGCCCCGCCAGGGTGCGCACGGCCCCTGCGAGGTCGACGTGCTCGCCCCCCGCGACGAGCACGGCATCCGCCCCGAGCACCGAGCGGGCCCGGTCCAGCCTTCGCGACCCCGCGGCCTCGCACGTCACGAGCAGCCCGCTTCCGCGACCCTCGGTGGGCCTGCGCAGGCCCTCGGGGACCCGCCCGGAACCGCTGACGACGACCAGTGCCGCCGGGTCGGGACGGTGCCGGGTCGGCGTGAGCCGCTGGTAGCCCTCGGCGCGGACCGTGCCCGACCCGACGAGGACCGCGTCGCAGAGGTCTCGCTGGAGAGCGAACACCCGGTTGTCGGGGGGAGTGTTGATCGACCCGCTGCGACCGTCGCCCCCGACGATCGCCCCGTCGAGGCTGGTCACGAAGTTGGAGCGCAACCAGGGCCGGTCGGGGAAGCGGTAGAGGGCCTCGAGCTCGGCCGCGGACACCTGCGTGTCGGGTCTGCCGGGGCGACGGGAGTCGATGAGCACGCGCATGACGCCCAGTCTGGCAGCGGCCTCTGGAAGGATGCCGGGATGGGCAAGAGCAAGAAGGCGAAGAAGGCGAAGAAGGAGAAGAAGGCCGAGAAGGCGGCCCGCAAGGCCCAGGAGGCCAAGGCAGCGGCCGCCGAGGCGCGGGCCGACGACGCGGTTGAGGTGAGGAGCTGGTCCGAGCTCCTGCGGGTCGACGCGGGGTTCGACCTGGGCGATGTCGACCCCGGGTCGACGCCGGGCTTCGACGGCGACAAGAAGGAGGCCGAGAAGGTGATGGGCGGCCTCCAGGCTCGTCTCGGCGACCTGCAGGAGCGGCTGTTCGCCGAGTCCCGGGGTGGAGGAGAGCGCTCCCTGCTGCTCGTCATCCAGGGCATGGACACCTCGGGCAAGGGCGGCATCATGCGCCACGTCGTGGGCGCCGTCGACCCGCAAGGGGTGGACATCACGGCATTCAAGGCCCCGACAGCCGAGGAGCTGGAGCACCCGTTCCTCTGGCGCATCCGTCGCGCCCTGCCCGGGGCCGGGATGATCGGGGTGTTCGACCGGTCGCACTACGAGGACGTGCTCATCGTGCGCGTGCACGACCTCGTCGCACGGTCCACCTGGGCGCGCCGCTACTCCCAGATCAACGCCTTCGAGGAGAAGCTGGTCGACTCCGGAACGACCGTCGTCAAGGTGATGATGCACGTGTCGAGTGACGAGCAGAAGGGACGGCTCGCCGAACGGCTCGCGCGCCCCGACAAGTACTGGAAGTACAACCCCGGCGATGTCGACGAGCGGGCCCACTGGGCGGACTACATGGAGGCCTACCAGGCGGCACTGGAGAAGTGCTCGACCGCCGTCGCGCCCTGGCACGTCGTGCCCGCGGACCACAAGTGGTACGCCCGTCTCGCGGTGACCAACCTGCTGCTCGAGCACCTCGAGGAGATCGACCCGCAGTGGCCGGAGGCCGACTTCGACGTCGAGGCGGAGCGGGTGCGGCTCGACGCGACCCCCTGAGGGTCGGTCAGGTCGGCAGGGCGCGATCGAGCACGAGGTCCACCGTCGCGCGGCCGACGGACTCGCCGAGGGTGCCGAAGGTCGCGCCGTGCTCGCCACGCAGCCGACTCGCGATGAAGGCGTCCGCGACGGGGCCGGGGGAGTGCTGCACGAGCAGGGCCGCCTGGAGTGTCACGGCGAGTCGCTCGACCGTCCGTCGTGCGGCCCAGGGGGCGTCAGGCGACGCCGCCCGGGCCCCTGCCCGCTCGACGTCGTCGATCGCGTCGTCGAGGGTGGCGCCGTGCCCGCGCGCGAGCGCGAGCTCCTTGCCGAGGGCAGCGAGCGTGGACGGCTCACGGGTCAGCGCGCGAAGCACGTCGAGGGCGTTGACGTTGCCCGAGCCCTCCCAGATCGAGTTCAGGGGTGCCTCGCGATAGAGCCGGGCCAGGCCGTTCTCCTCCACGTAGCCGTTGCCCCCCAGGCACTCCAGCGCCTCGGCGACCATGGGTGCGGTCCGCTTGCACACCCAGAACTTGCCGAGCGCGACGCCCAGTCGCGACAGGTCGCTCTCACCCGCGTCGACGGCGTGGGCCAGCCGCATGGCGAGCAGGGTCGCTGCCTCGCTCTCCAGCGCGAGGTCCGCGAGCACGTTGCGCATCAGCGGCTGGTCGACGAGGAGCGCGCCGAACGCGCCCCGGTGGCGAGCATGGTGGACGGCCCGGGTGACGGCGGCGCGCATCGTGGCCGAGGACCCCACGACGCAGTCGAGCCGGGTGGAGGAGACCATGTCGATGATCGTGCGAACGCCGCGCCCTTCCTCGCCGACGCGGACCGCCCAGGTGTCCTCGAGCTCGATCTCGGAGGAGGCGTTCGCGCGGTTGCCCAGCTTGTCCTTCAGGCGCTGGATCCGGATCTCGTTGCGGGTGCCGTCCTCCAGCACGCGCGGCACGAGGAAGCACCCCAGCCCGGCAGGCGTCTGGGCCAGAACGAGGAACGCGTCGCTCATCGGGGCCGAGCAGAACCACTTGTGCCCGGTGAGCCGGTAGGTGTCACCGGCGAGGGGGCCGCCCGGCGCCGTGGTGGCCCGGGTGGTGTTGGCCCGCACGTCCGAGCCACCCTGCTTCTCCGTCATGCCCATTCCGACCGTCAGGCCCGACTTCTCCGCTGACCGCCGCAGACCGGGCTCGTAGCTGCGCGACGCCAGGCCCGGAACCCAGCGGCGCGCGACCTCGGGCTCGGCCGACAGGGCTGGCACCGCGGCATACGTCATGGACACCGGGCAGAGGTGACCGGCCTCCACCTGCGACCAGAGGAGGAAGCCGGCGGCGCGGCGGGCGTGTGCGCCGCTGCCAGGAGGTCTGGTCCACGGCTCGGCCGTCAGCCCGTTCCCCACGGCGACCTCGAGCAGCCGGTGGTAGGCCGGGTGGTAGTCGACCTCGTCCACCCGCTCCCCCCGCGGGGAGTGGGTGCGCAGCACCGGGGTGCACCGGTCCGCCTGGTCGGCCCACCGGCTGGCCTCCTCGGTTCCGGCGAGCACACCGAGGTCGGTCAGGGCGGCCCCTCCAACGGGGTCGTGGGGGCGAACCCACCGCTCGACGGCCTCTGCGAGCGCCGAGTCGCAGCCCAGCACGTCGTGACCGCTGAGCGGAGGTGGTTGGTTCGTGACGTCGTGGGTGCGCACCCCAGCAGGGTACGGCGGATACGGTGGAGCCCATGACCGACGCGAAGCGGCGCCTCCGCGGTGCGCTGGCTCGCGTGCCGTGGCTCCTCACGCTCGCCCGCCTCGTCGTCGTCACGATCCGGATCTGCTTGAGGTACCGGGTCACCGGCCTCGCCTCGGAGGCGGGGTTCTTCCTGCTGCTCTCGCTCCCGCCGCTTGTGCTGGGGCTCTTCGGGGGGCTCGGCTACCTCGGCAACATGCTCGGCCAGGAGACCGTCAACGACGTGCGCGACGCAGTGATGCAGTATGCGGCGAGCACCCTGAACGAGGACGTCATCAACTCCACCCTCGGGCCGACGATCGACGACGTGTTCGCCGGCGGACGCATCGACCTGCTGTCGGTCGGCTTCCTGCTCTCGCTCTGGTCGGGCTCTCGGGCGTTGAACGTCTTCGTCGACACGATCTCGATCATGTACGGGCAGTCGGGGGTGCGCGGGATCGTCCGCACGCGGGCGTTGTCCTTCTCCCTCTACGTGCTGGGCATCCTCATGGGCATCGTGACGGTGCCGCTGATCCTGCTCGGCCCCACGTTGCTCGGCCAGATCCTGCCGGAGTCGTGGGGGTGGCTCATCCTCTTCTACTGGCCGCTCGTCACCCTGCTCACCGTCGGCGGCCTCACCAGCCTCTACCACGTGTCGACGCCCCGTCGTTCGCCGTGGCTGCGTGACGCGCCGGGCGCGGTGCTCACCTTGGTCATCTGGGCGATCGCGTCGTTCGTCGTGCGCGGCACGATCGCGGCATCCCTGGGCGGCACCTCGATCTACGGGCCGCTCTCGGCCCCCATCGTGCTGCTCATCTGGCTCTACGCCCTCGCCATCGCCGTGCTCATCGGGGCCGCGCTCAACGCCGCCGTCCGTGAGATCTGGCCGGTGCCCGACGAGCGGACGCTGCACGAGCGGCTCGTCGACTGGACCCGCGAGGCCTGGCGCCGGGGGTCGCTTCGCGCGCCGGCCGCCGACCAGTGGGACGACCCGTTCGAGGGCTACGGTCCGGCGCCCGACGAGCTGGACCTCAGCTCGCTCAGGGAGGCGGCCCGGGCGCCGCTCACCCCGATCTCGGGCGGCTCGAACGGCCACGGAAGCGACAACGCCGAGCAGGTGGGCTCGCGCCCGCACGCCGACCGGTGACCGGCTCCCGGCCCGCCCAGAGTGCGCCCGGTGCCGCATCGCTCCAGGAGGTCCTTCCGGTTTGGAAATCGCTGCGAGCATCGGATACTGTCTCCGAGCATGCCGCGAGGGAAACCGAGCGGGGTTTGCGGATGTAGCTCAGTTGGTAGAGCGCAACCTTGCCAAGGTTGAGGTCGCCGGTTCGAACCCGGTCATCCGCTCGGAGGGTGTAGCCGCCCCCACGGTGGAGTGGCCGAGAGGCGAGGCAGCGGCCTGCAAAGCCGCGTACACGGGTTCAAATCCCGTCTCCACCTCGAGCAGTACCCCTAAGGGGGCGATTGGCGCAGCGGTAGCGCGCTTCCCTGACACGGAAGAGGTCACTGGTTCGATCCCAGTATCGCCCACCAACCGAAACAGCCTCTGACCT
>CAVSRM010000008.1:0-742877 GCA_963730365.1 uncultured Actinomycetota bacterium
ACGCCTGACGGCGGCCGCCGCCATCGCCTTGGTCGCGGCAGTGGTGCTCCCCAGCACGGCCGTTGCGGACATCGTGGACGAGCAGAACCTCGCCGACCGCTATGCCCCGGTGGTGCGACTGGTGGAGCAGGACGAGAAATGCGGCCCCGGCGAGCCCTTCCTGCCGACCGACGTCGACACGATCCTCGACAACGACACCGTGGCCCTTCGCGGGCCGTGGCTCACCGACGACCTCGTGAAGATCGCGCCGAGCGGCCAGGACCTCGGTCGGGGCCTGCCCGGCTATCACCTCGACTTCCCCGGCAACCCACTCAGCCCCGGGTGCGACTACGAACAGTGGGCGCGCACGGTCACTGCGGGGAGCGACCCCACCGTGTATGCGCGGGTGCTCACGGAGGAGGGCCACTCGGGCCTCGCGCTCCAGTACTGGCTGTACTACCCATTCAACGACTTCAACAACAAGCACGAGTCCGACTGGGAGATGATCCAGCTCGAGTTCGACTCCTCCGATCCGGCGGAGGCACTGGGGCGGCAGCCCACGCTAGTCGGCTACAGCCAGCACGAGGGGGTCGAAGTGGGGCAGTGGAGCGACCTCAAGCTGGAGGTGGTCGACGACAGCCATCCGGTCGTGCATGCCGCCTCGGGCTCCCATGCCAACTACTACGACGCCGCCCTCTTCCTCGGGCGCTCCGGCCAGCAAGGCTTCGGCTGCGACGACACCCGGGCATCGACGGTCGACGTGCGTCCCAGGGTGGCCCTGCTCCCCCAGGACGACGGGGTCGCAGCAGAGACCTATCCGTGGATCGACTACGAGGGCCGCTGGGGCCAGCGCGAGACCAGCTTCTACAACGGCCCGACCGGCCCCAACACCAAGGACCAGTGGACTGCTCCGTTCACGTGGTCCGAGGAGGAGGGCCGCCCCCTCAGCTACGCGGTGCCGGCCAGCGGGCTGTTCGGCACCCAGGCCACGACGTTCTTCTGCCAGGGCGTCTCCGGCGGCTCGGACCTCCTCCGGTTGGCGATGCAGAACCCGCTTCCGGCGGCCGCCCTGCTGACCCTGGCCGTCGCGCTCATCGCGTGGCTGGTGAGCCGCACCACCTGGCGGGGCTCGGCGCCGTTGCGGCTGGCCCGGCGCAGGTCCGTCGGGCAGGTCGTCGCGTCCACCTGGCAGATGTATGCCGGTCACGTGCGCCTCTTCACCGGCATCGGGGTGCCGGTCGCGATCGCGACGATCCTTCCCGGTCTGGCGCAGCTGTGGCTGGCCTCCGCGGAGGAGTCGGTGGTCTCAGCGGGCGGCGACACGACCGGCCTCCTCTGGACCATCGGCGGATCAGCGTTCGTCGCGATCCTCGCGCCGGTGGCTGCCGTCCTCGGGGAGTCCGCCGTGGTGCTCTCCGTGGTCGACCTCGACGAGGGCCGCGAGCCCGGCGTGTGGCGGGCCTATCGCCGCGCCCTCGCGCGGTGGCGGCCCCTGCTGCTGACGGGTCTGGTCGTTGGCGTGTCGGTCAGCCTGGCCCTCCTCACTGTCGTCCTCATCCCGCTGGCCGTGGCCCTCTACGTGCTGTGGGTGCTGTGGATCCCGGTCATCCAGGTCGAAGGGCTGTCCGGCCGTGCCGCCTTGCGCCGCAGCGCCAGCCTGGTGCGCCCACGGTGGGCCAAGGTCGTGCTGCTCGTGGTCATCGCCACCGCGACGGCCTCCGCCATCGGCCCGGCGCTCGGCGCCCTCATCATCATCGTGACGAACGCCCCGTTCGCCGTGAGCAACGCGGTGGCCGGCATCGCCTACGCCTTGCTCCTGCCGCTGGTCTCTTTGAGCACGACCTACGTCTACGCCGACGCCTCGGTGTGCCACCGGCTGCACCGGCCCAGCGACAGGCCCGAGGCCCTACCCGCCGAGGCCTCCCTCGGTTGAGTCCGCGCCGGGCGGCCGAGGCGGGGTGCGGATGAGCCCTGCCGACAGCCGACCGGTCGACCGCCACGCAACTGGCCCGGGCCCCATGAGAAGAGCCCCGCGACCGCGCGTCTCCGCGGGTCGAGGGGCTTTTCGTGCTGGTGGCGGGTGAAGGATTCGAACCTTCGAAGCTTTCGCGATGGATTTACAGTCCACTCCCATTGGCCGCTCGGGCAACCCGCCAGGTGCGCATGGAAGGATAGCAAGCCGAAACCGGCACACCCAATCGACCAGGAGGACCCGTGGCGGACAGCAGTTTCGACATCGTCAGCAAGTACGACAAGCAGGAGGTCGCCAACGCGGTGAACACGGCCGCGAAGGAGATCGCCAACCGCTACGACTTCAAGGGCGTGGGGGCCTCGGTCGAGCTGGCCGGGGAGGTCGTGAAGATCGAGGCCAACAGCGAGGAGCGGTGCAAGGCCGCCCTCGACGTCGTCCAGACCTGGTTGATCAAGCGGGGTGTGTCGCTCAAGCACCTCGACGTGCCTGAGGCCGGTCCGCGACTGTCCGGCAAGGAGTACAAGCTCGACTGCGCGCTCAAGGAGGGCATCTCCTCGGAGAACGCCAAGAAGATCGCCAAGATCATCCGCGACGAGGGGCCGAAGTCGGTCAAGAGCCAGATCCAGGGCGACGAGCTCCGGGTCACGAGCAAGTCGCGCGACGACCTCCAGGCCGTGCAGGCGCTGCTACGTGAGCAGGACCTCGACGTCGCGCTCCAGTTCACGAACCGCCGCTGATCCGACCCGCCCCCTTCACTACCCTCTGCTAGCAGAGTTTCGTGCTCGGACCACATGCAGGAACCTGTGGTTCCGTGACCACCATCTGCTAGGCGGTGTTACGAAAGTGGCTGGTGGGGTTTATCGGCGTGTCGTGATGGTGGGGTGAGGCTCCCGGAGTAACGCAGGTGGTGTCAACGCATCTCCGCACTCCGGGAGGCCTCGATGCCCACGATAGACGCCGCCACTCGCCATGACGTGACCAACGCCCAGTGGGCCCTGCTGGAGCCGCTGCTGCCGCCACCCTCGCGTCGAGGACGCCCACGGCGATGGCCGTTGCGGGCCCTGCTGGACGGGGTCCGGCACCGGACCCGCACCGGGTGCCCGTGGCGTGACGTCCCGGATCGGTACGGGCCGTGGTGGCGGGTGTACGCCCTGTTCTGCTGCTGGCAGGTGTGCGGAGTGTGGGCACGGATCGAGTCCGCGCTGGTCCAGGTGGCCGATGCCGCCGGGAAGGTCGACTGGCAGGTCTCGGTCGACTCCACCATTGCCCGAGCCCACGTCCACGCCGCCGGGGCTCGCAAGGACAGCGTGGATCGTGTTGTGGGAGAGCCCGATCACCACGCCCTCGGGGTCTCCCGCGGGGGGTGGGGCACCAAGATCCACGCCGCCTGCGACCAGAACCGGCAGGTGCTCTCGTTCCTGACCACCCCCGGCCAGGCCGGGGACCCGAACCACATGATCGCGGTCCTGGACCAGATCCGGGTCCCCCGTCCGGGCCCGGGTCGGCCACGGACCAGGCCGAGACGGGTTCTGGCCGACCGGGCCTACTCCTCCAAGGCGAACCGGGCCTGGCTTGCCGCGCACGGCATCAAAGCGACCATCCCCGTCAAAGCTGACCAAGCCGCCCACCGCAAAGCCCGCGGCCCCACCGGTGGCCGACCACCGGCGTTCGACCCCACCAGCTACCGCGACCGCCACGCCATCGAATGCGCCTTCGGCGCCCTCAAACACCACCGCGGCGTCGCGACCCGCTACGACAAGCTCGGCGTCCGCTTCAACGCCACCGTCAGCGTCGCCAACATCGGACGCTGGCTCAAAGCACTTTCGTAACACCGCCTAGCAGAGTTTCGTGCTCGGACCACATGCAGGAACCTGTGGTTCCGTGACCACCATCTGCTAGCAGAGCTTCGTGAGGGCCGGCATCCGGGAGGGTCAGGGTTCGACGCGGAGATCACCACTGCCGCCGAGACCCCATGCTGACGTAGCGTGAGGCGATGAGCCACTCCCCCGGTGCCACGACGTCGGCACCACCCACCGCCTCGACCCTCGGCGAGCTGCGCGCGTCCGGGCACCGACCACGGTCGGTGCGGGTCGAGATCCGCGACAACCTCCTCGCCGCCCTCTCCGCGGGGCGCGACCCGTGGCCGGGCCTGCACGGCTTCGCCTCGAGCGTCCTTCCGCAGCTCGAGCGGGCGCTCCTCGCCGGCCACGACATCGTGCTGCTGGGCGAGCGCGGGCAGGGCAAGACACGGTTGCTGCGCAGCCTCGTCGGGCTGCTCGACGAGTGGAGCCCGATCATCGACGGGTCCGAGCTCGGCGAGGACCCCCTCGAGCCCATCACCGTCGAGTCACGCCGGCGGGCCGCCGAGCTCGGTGACGCGCTCCCCGTGACGTGGCGCCACCGCGAGGAGCGGTATGCCGAGAAGCTTGCCACCCCAGACACCAGCGTTGGCGACCTGATCGGCGACGTCGACCCGATGCGGGTCGCCGAGGGGCGCCGGTTGGGCGACCCCGAGACCATCCACTTCGGCCTCATCCCCCGCAGCCACCGCGGGATCGTCGCGATCAACGAGCTGCCCGACCTGGCAGAGCGGATCCAGGTGGCGATGCTCAACGTCATGGAGGAGCGAGACATCCAGATCCGCGGCTATGTGCTGCGCCTCCCTCTCGACGTGCTCGTGGTCGCGAGCGCCAACCCCGAGGACTACACCAACCGAGGCCGGATCATCACCCCGCTCAAGGACCGCTTCGGGGCGGAGATCCGCACGCACTACCCCCGAGAGCTGCTCGACGAGGTGGCCGTCATCCGCCAGGAGTCCCAGCTCGTCGCGACCGTGCCGGACGCACTCCTCGAGATCGTGGCGCGCTTCACCCGTGGCCTGCGGGCGTCATCCGCCGTCGACCAGCGGTCCGGGGTCTCGGCACGTTTCGCGATCGCCGGCACCGAGACCGTGGCTGCAGCGGCGCTGCACCGGGCGACGACCCAGGGCGAGCAGCAGGGGGTCGCCCGAGTCGTCGACCTCGACGCCGCGATCGACGTGCTCCGCGGAAAGGTCGAGTTCGAGAGCGGCGAGGAGGGCCGTGAGCGCGAGGTGCTCGGGCACCTCCTGCGCACCGCGACGGCCGAGACCGTGCGCGAGCACCTCGGGGGTCTGGACCTCGGGCTGCTCGTCGAGGCAATCGAGGACGGCGCCATGGTGACCACCGGCGACCAGGTCAGCGCACGAGACTTCCTGGCCGGGCTGCCGGTGCTCGGGGAGTCCGCCGTGTACGACGGGATCTGCCAGCGCCTCGGAGCGAGCACCGAGGGCGAGATGGCCAGCGCCATCGAGCTCGCGCTCGAGGGCCTCTACCTCGCCCGCAGGATCTCCAAGGACAGCGCCGACGGAGAGACGGTCTACGGATGAGGCGCCCGTGAGCCCGGGACGCCGGGCCGACTACGGACGGTATGCCGGGGGGCCGGACCCGCTGGCACCGCCCGTCGACCTGCGCGAGGCCCTCGACGCCATCGGCGAGGAGGTCATGGCCGGCTCCTCCCCCGAGCGCGCCATGCGCGAGCTGCTGCGCCAGGGAACCGACGGACGCACCGGGCTGGACGACCTCGCGTTCCAGGTCGCCGAGCGACGCCGTGAGCTGCTGCGCGAGCACTCCATCGGCGGCACTCTCGACGACATCACGCGGCTCCTGCGCGAGGCCGTGCTCGCCGAGCGCAAGCAGCTGGCGCGCGACCTCGACGACGACGCCCGGTTCGACGAGCTGCGGATGGAGGGCCTGCCCGCGTCCACGGCTGCCGCGGTGACCGAGCTGAGCGACTACCAGTGGCGCAGCAGCGAGGCACGCGAGAGGTTCGAGCAGATCAAGGACCTGCTGGGCCGCGAGGTGCTCGACCAGCGCTTCGCCGGCATGAAGCAGGCCCTGGAGAACGCCACGGACGAGGACCGCGCACGCGTCGAGCAGATGGTCAGCGACCTCAACGACCTCCTCGCCGCGCACGCGCGCGGAGAGGACACCGAGGAGCAGTTCCGCGAGTTCATGGACACCCACGGCGACTTCTTCCCGGAGCAGCCGGAGAGCGTCGAGGAGCTCATCGACGCGCTCGCCTCCCGTGCGGCGGCGGCCCAGCGGATGATGGCGTCGATGACGCCCGAGCAGCGGGCCGAGCTCGCCGAGCTGTCGCAGCAGGCCTTCGGCTCGCCGGGCCTGATGGACCAGCTCTCCCGGCTCGACTCGACCCTCCAGGCCCTGCGCCCCGGGGAGGACTGGGGCGGGTCGGAGCAGTTCAGCGGCGACGACGGCCTCGGTCTCGGTGACGGCACCGGCGTGCTCCAGGACCTCGCCCAGCTCGACGCCCTGTCCGAGCAGCTCAGCCAGTCCTATCCCGGCGCCCGGATGGACGACGTCGACCTCGAGGCCCTCACCAGGCAGCTGGGTGACAAAGCCGCGGTCGACGCGCGGAGCCTCGCCGCCCTCGAGAAGGCGCTGCGCGAGAGCGGCTACCTCACCCGGACCTCCGACGGCACCCTCCGCCTCTCACCGCGCGCCATGCGCGAGCTGGGCAGGTCCCTGCTGCGAGACGTCGCCGGCCGGCTGTCGGCCCGGCAGGGACAGCGGGACGCCCAGCGCGCGGGGGCCGCCGGTGAGGCGAGCGGGGCGACCCGTGCCTGGGAGTTCGGTGACACCGAGCCCTGGGACGTCACCCGCTCGTTGACCAACGCGATCACCCGCTCGGCCGGGGAGGGCACCGACCCGCGTGCCGGCATCCGGCTGGACATCCGCGACGTCGAGGTCACCGAGACCGAGGCTCGCACGACGGCCGCGGTGGCGCTGCTCGTCGACACCTCCTTCTCGATGGCGATGGACGGCCGATGGGTGCCGATGAAGCGCACTGCCCTGGCCCTGCACCAGTTGATCTCGAGCCGGTTCCGTGGCGACCACCTCGAGCTCATCGGCTTCGGTCGGCACGCCGAGGTCATCGAGATCGACGAACTGACCGCTCGGGATGCCCGGTGGGAGAAGGGCACCAACCTCCACCACGCCCTGCTGCTCGCCAACCGCCACTTCCGCCGGCACCCTCACGAGCAGCCGGTGCTGCTCGTCGTGACCGACGGGGAGCCGACCTCGCACCTCGAGCCCGGCGGGCAGGTGTTCTTCGACTACCCACCCCACCCGCGCACGATCGCCCTCGCCGTCCGCGAGCTCGACGCGGCCGCCCGGCTCGGCGCCCAGACGACCTTCTTCCGGCTCGGGGAGGATCCGGGCCTGGCCCGCTTCATCGACTCGATGGCCCGGCGCGCCGGAGGCAAGGTCGTGGCCCCGGAGCTCGGCGACCTCGGCGCGGCTGTCGTCGGGTCCTACCTCGGGTCTCGTTCGCCGGGATCGGAGTTCGGCTCGTCCTACCGCGATCTCTTCGGTGGCCGCGGCTTCTGGGCGGGGTAGACGTACCCGCCCTGGACGTTGCACGCTTCTGACGTCGACGCTGGACCCCGACGATCTGGCAGCCAACCACCTGTTGCTCAGGCCGACCTCATGAGAGCCAGCCGAAACGGACTGACCAGCCGCAGGGTCACGACGATGCGCATCGGAGTGACGCCCGTGCGCGGTGGTGTCGGCGCTGGGGCTGCGCCGAGAACAGTGCCCGGGTCATAGGCTGTCGACGCTCATCTCCGAGCGGCCCCGTCAGTGGAGGAACCCCATGTGCCGAGTGCTCGCGTTCGTCGGGCCGGAGACCCCGCTGGAGAACCTGCTCCTCACGCCCACGAACAGCCTGGCCAACCAGGCCCTCGACCCTGAACGGCATCCGGAGCTCCAACTGGCAGGGTGGGGGTTCGGCGCGTGGAGCGAGCACCTCCTCAAGCCCGAGGACCCGTTCATCTACCGGCGGCCCATGGCCGCCTTCTACGACGACAACCTCGAGCGCATCGTCCCGAGCCTGCGCGCCAGCACGATGCTCGCCCACGTCCGGGCAGCCGCCTACGACGCGAAGGGCGTCCTGGCCGATGAGAACTGCCACCCCTTCTCGTTCGCCGACACCCCCTGGATCGTCGCCCAGAACGGTTACCTGCCGAACTGGCAGCTCCTGCAGCGGGAGCTGCTGCAGCACTGCGCCGACACCTACCTGGAGCAGATGCGCGGCACGACGGACACGGAGTTCCTCTACGTGCTGCTGCTCTCCCTGCTCGAGGGAGACAGCAATGAGGACGTCCAGCGTGCGGTCGAGGAGCTGGTCCGGCTGACCGCCGGAGCGATGAAGGATCTTGACCTCCCGGGCCTGACCAAGCTGAAGATGGCGTTGGTGTCCCCGAACCGCATCATCGGGGTCAACGCCGGTCTCGGACTGCACGGCGAGACGAACCCGACCGGCGACTGGAAGGAGCTGCGCGAGTCCGGCCCGGGCACCGACGACTTCTCCGTCTCCATGCTTCTGGAGCCCATGTACGTCTTGATGGGTCGCAACCTCGAGAAGGACGAGACGACCTACGACTTCGAGACGTGCGATGAGGACGACGCGACAGGCGCCGTCTTCGCCTCCGAGCCCCTCACCGACGACACCGACGGCTGGTCGGACATCGGGTTCGGCGAGATCGTGTTCCTCGACAACGACGGCGAACGGGTGACCAAGACCCTCAGCACGCTGTCGGTGTAGGCGCGAACAGCACCGACTGCATCGACTCGTGGAGGGCCGGCTTGGCGCGTGGGGTCAACGCTGGTGAGGCCCAGGTCGCTCTCATCGAGGTGCGCCCGCCTGGCGGCGGACTCGGTCAGCTTGTCGGGGTCGGGGGCTTCGCTCCGCAGATCAGCGTGCCGGATGCCGCATTGCCGTGATCAGCACGACACTCATCGATTTCGTCTTCACCGGCTGGATGAGGTGTGGACGCAACCACCAGTCGAATCGTCGGTATCCGTGGAGTCGTGCGCCGCATCCCTTGGCCTCGCGTCTTCTACGGCGCGATGACAGCCCCTTCCCGTCGCCACCGCGAACGCGACATGATCACCAGACCCACCTCGTTCGGGAACGGTCCGCAGGTCCCGCCACGACGGTGCCGGCCCTGTCCGACGAGTCCCCACACCTGGAAGGTCACCGATGTCCGACCCAGTTCAGCTCGACCCCGAGTCCAAGGCCCCCCTCGACCAGCTCCTTGAGGCACTTCCCGGCGGTTTCAACGCGATCGCCGACATCGTCGCTCGCCGTGCCACCGTGGAGCAGATGCTGGCCATGATGGAGGTTCCAGAGAACCCGAACGTGGCGAAGGAAGACCGCACCGTGGCCGGAGCGGCGGGCGAGCCGGACGTCTCGGTGCGCATCTATCGTCCGCTCAACGCAACGGCCACCATGCCGGGGATCTACTACATTCACGGCGGGGGCATGGTGCTCGGTACCGTCGATGGGGAGGACGCAACAGCCGCGATGCTCTGCGACGAAGTGGGCGCCGTGGTCGTCTCCGTGGAGTATCGGCTCGCGCCGGAGCACCCTCACCCGGCTCCCCTTGAGGACTGCTACGCCGGCTTGGTCTGGACCGCCCAGAACGCCGCGGACCTCGGCATCGACCCCGCCCGGCTCGCGATCTACGGTGGCAGCGCCGGGGGTGGCCTGGCCATCGCGACGGCCCTGCTTGCCCGGGACCGGGGCGGGCCTGACCTCCGTTTCATGATGCCGATCTACCCCATGATCGACAACACCAACACCACCGCCTCGTCCCACCAGATCACCAGTGTCGGCATCTGGGACCGGGACGCCAACATCGAAGCCTGGAGCTGGTACCTCGGGGGTAAGGAAGCCGATCAGTATGCCGCCCCGGCGCTGGCCGAAGACCTTGCGGGGCTACCCCCGACCTTCATCGACGTGGGCACGGCCGACCTCTTCCGCGACGAGGACATCGCGTTCGCGCAGCGGTTGATGAAAGCCGGTGTGCCTTGTGAGTTCCACGTCAACCCCGGCGCCTACCACGCGAGTGAAGTGTTCGCTCCCGACGCAGCACTCTCCCAACGGATCCGAGCCATGCGCATCGACGCACTCAGCCGTGCGCTCGCATAGCCGAGACAGTCCCACCGTGCTCCGTGAATGCCGGTGAAGCGAGGGTCAACTTGCAGCGCTGACACGCACGTTGACGCGGTTCGGGACGTCTCCGGCGTACCACGCGGCCAAGGGGCAGTTCGGACGCTGACCAAGAACGTGGCCCTGTATTGGGCGGACCGGGGGGTTCGGGTCGACGGGGGTACATCGCTCGTTGACGTTGCCCAAGAAGGACCGGCTCGAACGCCGTCACGCCGGTGCCGGCCTCATGTGCTGCGTTCCGGAGCAGTGCGTCCACGGACTCGGGGCAGCGATTGCGGGGTAGCGTCCAAACATGGCACCGTCTGGACGCAGTCGTCCCTCGCCGATGTTGAAGGCATTCTTCGACGCGCCGCGGTGGTTCTACAGCCATCGCTTGGGGTGGCTGATGGGTCGGCGGTTCCTGGCGCTCTCGCACGTGGGTCGGAAGTCGGGCATCGAGCGGCAATCGGTCCTCGAGGTCGCCTGCTATCACCCCGATACCCAGGAGATGATCGTTGCCTCGGCCTTCGGGGCCAAGGCGGACTGGTACCGCAACATCCAGGCCACACCGTCGCAACGGGTTCGGGCCGGACGGGCGGAGTTCGTGCCACACCAGCGGTTCCTCGAACCTGAGGAGGCACGCACGGTTGCCGAGGAATTCTGTCGCAACCATCGCCTCGAGGCCCGCATGGCCCTCCCGGTGTTCGTCGCCATGGGCGCGGCCGAGAAGGGGGAGTTCTCCGATCCGGTGGACCTCATGGCGTCCTTGCCCATGGTGGCATTCCGCCCGGACCGCCCCGGACACGGCTGACGCTTTGTACGGATAGGCGGCGGAAAGGGCCATGTCAAGCGGAGCGTTCGCGGTCGAGGCGCTCGAGGATCCAAGAGCGGACGAGTGTTGAGGCGGGGAGGTGCTTGGCAGCGGCGACGCGTTGGACCTCGGCTTCTTCTTCTGCGCTGAGCCGGACCGAGTACACCTTGTGCCGGTTGGGCCGGCGTCCGGTGGTGCCTGCCGGGTAGGGGGCGCCCTTGTAGTGTTCGGTCTCGCGGCGGAGTTTCTCGGCCAGTGCCGGGTCAATCGTGTTGGCCATCGTCGTCTCCTTGCTGGTAGAGCTTGAGGTCGCCCCGGTGGCGGGCCAGGCGTTGATGCCGTGTAGGTCACCGTCGAGGTCGCGGGTAGGCGATCACGACGATCACCCGCCCGGCGGATCTGGAGCGGCCGATGGACCGTGAGGCTCCCATCCGCGACTTCGGGTCCGGCTCGAGGGCGAGGAGGTCGGCATCTGCCATGGCCTCCTGGGTCCATTCCGGTTCGATGCCTTCCGCGGCGGGGTAGCGCTCGCCGCGGGAGCGGATGTACTCGATGGCCCCGGGGTCCCACTGGGATCTCCTCGCCCACTCCCTGAGCGTACGTCAGCGTCGTACGATGTACTACACGACTGTCCGAGACAGTGCCAGCGTTTAGACGCCGGCAACGTACGCGGTCAGGAAGTGCACCGCGTGTCGGTCGAGGTTGCCGCGGGCTCGGTCGTAGTGCTCGGTGGTGCGGGGGTCGGCGTGGCGGGCGAGGATCTGCGCGTCGCGCAGTGGGACGCCGGCGTCGAGGGCGTTGGTGATCGCCGCGTGCCGCAGCGAGTGCGGGCTGATGTGCCGCAGCGAGTGCGGGCTGATGTGCCGCGGGATGCCGGCCGCCTCGGCCACCAGGGCGACCATCCGGTACACGTCGCCCCCGTCGATCGGCTTCCCGCTCTGGGGCCGGAGGATCAGCGGTCCCCGCCAATTGGTGGAGAGCCATCTCGGTGGCGGCGGAAATCGACCCATCTCGTGGTGGACCTGACAGGCCGAGGGCATCGGCGCGCCCTCGGGCTCGGTTCCTGGTGAGGTTCAGCCGGTGAGCACGGCCCAGCCGTGCGCTGGTAGGTGAACGGTCGCCGCGGCGGTACCCGGTGAGGTGACCTCGCCGTGGCCGGCGATCGCACTGACGGCGCCGGGGACCGGAAGAGCAGCCGGGGTCTGCGCCGTGGAGAGGGCGACCAGCAGGCGGTGGGTGCCGTCGGTGCTGGCGTAGCCGATCTGCTCGTTTGAGACGTGAAGCACCTCCGTGCGGGCCGTGTGTAGCCACGGGTGGCGACGGCGTAGGCCGAGCATGGCCTGGTGGTGGTGGAAGGTCGGCAGGCCCTCCGGGGGAAGGTCGCCGGGGCTGGGCGGGAACGGTGGGCGCACGGCGTCGTCGCCGCCTTCGCGGTCCTCCTTGATCCCGCGGAAGGCGTACTCGTCCCCGGAGTAGACCGCGGGCGTGCCGGCAACGGTGGTCAGCACCACCACCGCGTGCTCGAGGTGCCGCGGGTCGTGCAGGCGGGAGGCGATCCGGGTCACGTCGTGGTTGCCCACGAACGTGAACGGCACGAACACCTCGAGCAGCGCGTCGTGACGGCCCAGCGCGTGTGCGAGCTCGTGGAAGTTTCGGTCGTTGAGCGCTGACCGAGCGTGTCAGATGGTCTGTGTAAGCGGTGGGTCTGATGTTGAAGGAGTTCACTGTGACTGTGACCAAGGAAGACAAGGGCAAGAAGGTCGATCCGGAGGCTCGCCGGCTGCGGCGTGAGCTGTTCTCCGATGACCTTGTCGATGAGCTGCTCGCTCGCGCTGATGAGCGTGGTGTGGCGCTGACTGGTGAGGGAGGGTTTCTACCGGAGATGATCAAGTCGGTGCTCGAGCGGGGCATGGACGCCGAGCTGACTTCGCACCTGGGCTACCAGCGAGGAGATCGTGCCGGGGACGGCACCGGCAACTCCCGAAACGGCACCACCCCCAAGACGGTCGGGACCGAGGTCGGGGACCTGAGCTTGGACCAGCCTCGGGACCGCAACTCCAGCTTCGCCTCGGCGCTGGTCCCCAAGGGCGTCCGCCGCCTGGGCGGGTTGGAAGACATGATCATCAGCCTCTACGCCGGGGGGATGACGGTGCGTGACATCCAGCACCACCTCGCCTCGACGCTCGGGACGGAGCTGAGCCACGAGACGATCTCCAACGTCACCGAGGCGGTGGCCGGTGAGGTCGCCGAGTGGCAGTCTCGCCCGCTGGAGGCGTTCTACCCGGTGGTCTACCTCGACGCCCTCGTGGTGAAGGTCCGCGACGGCGCGCACGTGGCGAACCGGGCCGCGCACATCGCGGTCGGGGTCGACACCGACGGCGTGAAAACCGTTCTGGGGATCTGGATCCAAGCCACCGAAGGGGCGAAGTTCTGGGCGTCGGTGTGCTCCCAGCTGGCCAACCGCGGCGTCAAGGACGTCCTCATCGTGTGCTGCGACGGCCTCACCGGGTTCCCCGAGGCCATCGCCGCCACCTGGGAGCGCGCGGTCGTCCAAACCTGCGTGGTGCACCTGATCCGGGCCTCGATGCGGTTCGTGTCCTACACCGACCGCAAGGCCGTCGCAGCGATGCTCCGACCGATCTACACCGCACCGGACGAGGACGCCGCGCTGATCGCGCTGGCCACCTTCGCCGACTCCAAACTCGGCAAGAAGTACCCCACGGCGGTCGCGACATGGGAGAGCGCCTGGGAGCGGTTCACCCCGTTCCTGGCGTTCGGTCCCGCGCTGCGCAAGGTCATCTACACCACGAACTCGATCGAGTCGCTGAACTACCAGCTCCGCAAGATCATCAAGAACCGCGGCCACTTCCCCAACGACGCCGCCGCGATCAAGCTGCTCTGGTTGGCGATCCGCACCATCGAGGACAAACGCGCCCGAGAACGCGCCAAGGAAGCCGGCACCCCCAAGGGCCAGTCCCGCAAGGCCTCAGGCCGCCTCGTCGAAGGCGCCACGGTCAACGGCTGGAAAGCCGCCCTCGCCGAGCTCGCCCTGATCTACCCCGAGCGCATCAACGCCCACCTCTAAACCCACCCATGACCAACATCGCTTACACAGAAGACTTGACACCCCCCGCTGACCAGATCGCCTTCCACAGCTCGTACTGGGTGAGCGAGTCCAGGTGGCTCGCCTCGACGAGTCCGGGGTAGTCGCCGTGGATCACCTCACCCATGAGGTACGCGTCAGGGTGGCGCGCCCGAACCCGGTCGGCGACCTCCGCCCAGAAGCCTTCGCTCACCGCGTAGGCGGCGTCCAGGCGCCAACCAGCGATGCCGCGGTCCAGCCAGTGGATCATCACCTCGGCCACGTGGTCCACCACGGCCGGTTCTGCGTGGTTGAGCGCCACCAGATGGTGGTGGCCCTCGAAGTCCTCATAGTCGGGCTCCTCGCCGGGCGTCCACGCGTCCGCACCTCCCGGCCAGTGCAGGTGGAACCAGGAAGCGCTCGGAGCCGACGGGCCTTCGGCCAGCACAGCCGCGAACGCGCCGTGAGACCTGGCCACGTGGTTGAACACCCCGTCCAGCATCACCCGGATCCCCCGCCGGGCTGCGGCCCCGACCAGCGCTTCCAGGTCCGCCTCGTCGCCCAGGCGGGGGTCGATCCGAAAGTGGTCGACAGTGTCGTAGCCGTGGGTCTCAGAAGCGAAGACCGGCCCCAACAACAGGCCCGAGGCACCCAGCTCCACCACGTGGTCCAGCCACCCCTCGATCGCACCGAGCCGGTGCTGCACCACCTCCCCGGACAGGTCGGCGCGTGGCTCCGCACCCACGAACCCCAACGGGTACACGTGCCACCACAGGGCATGGTGGACCCATTCAGGCTCGCGGTGCCACACCGACCCGCTCATCGACGCCGCCACCTCTCCTCATGAACCGTCAGTGTCCCACCGAGCGCGCGGCGTCACCCTGCCGACCAGCGTTGGGGTCAACCCAGCGGGTCGTGCTGAACATCCGCCGACCGATGCGAACTCATGCGGAGAACATCGGTCGTTAGCCGCTGGTCCAGGCGGGCGCACCTCGCACACGATGTCGGTCCTCACGCACAAGCCGCCAACATCATGGTCGCTGCGCGGCGACGTGACTGTGACGATCCCTTCGCAGCCTGATGGTGATGGGCGAAGTGGGCGCGAGGCCGACCTGCGTCACCGCCCTCGTGCACATCCTGGCCCGCTAACCAGCTGGGGGAGCCTGTCTGACAGAGAGCGCTCCTCGCAGCTCGGCCACTTCACGAGTCAGTTCCTGAATGTCGCGCCGGGTAGCGGCCTGGGTGCTCTCCTCGACCTCCTTGACCTTGTCGAGCAGCCACGACGCGAACGTGGCCGTGACGACGCCGATGAGCGCGATGCCGCACAGCATGAGGGCGATGGCGACCAGTCGCCCGGCGGCGGTCACCGGGAACTGGTCGCCGTAGCCGACGGTGGTCACCGTCGAGGCTGACCACCACAACGCGTCACCGAAGGTCTCGATGTTGGCGCCGGGCGTCCCCCGCTCGGCTTCGAGAATGGCCAAACTGGCGACGAACAACACCAGTCCGGTCGCCCCCACCACATAGGTGACAACCTTGCCGCGCAGCGACCCGGCAACGTGCTGGTTCAGGACATGCAGCAGCGTCAGGAGGCGCAACAGCCGCAGCGGGCGCAAGAGTGGCAAGGCAACCACAAGAAGGTCGAAGATGTTGTGGACGAAGAACCGTCCGCGATGGGTCGCGAGGGTCAAGCGCACCACGTAGTCCACGACGAACAGCGCCCAGGCAGTCCAGGTGATCAGCGCCAACGTCTCAGCCATATCGCCGTCCAGGCCCGGATTCAGGATTGGCCACGCGTAGGCGACCAAGAAGACCAAGGCAGCAGCCATCAGCGGCCACTCGGACTGTCGTTCCCAACGCTCCAGGCGCGTCTGAGTGCTCATACGCGCATTCTGCTGGCTGGGTGCATCCGCTGCGCGGCGCACCGGCAAGCGGCGTTGAGAAGCACTCACCGCGGTCTGCTGGCCAGTGGTACCAGTGAGAACACCGATGTCCTCGCCTTGCCATGGTTCGTCATCGGGGCGAGTCGGGCGCCCACCCCCCGTGCCACAGCAACGGCAGCCCCGTCGGTGAAGACTGACCCGGGCACCAGCCCGCGCGTTTGGCGGCGGTATGCCGCACCTTTGAAACGCGGCGAGGCTGGTCAGGGCCCAGTGCGGTTGGTGGGCGACGGCGTGGTGCTCGATGCGTGGACCCGCGGATTCGCCGCGTTCGTCTTTGATGCGGAATGGGACACGGTCGGCGCCGGCCACCAGCGCGTAGTGGCCGGTCACCTCGAGTTGGAATTCAGCGCTGTCCGGGGCGCATGTTGAGCAGGGCTGAGGCCAGTACCCCCGCGGCCGCGCCGAAGACTGCGCCGAGCGCGATGCCCTCACCGCCGGCCACCAGGACCCCCACGGTCGCGCCGACGCCAGCCAGGATCCCGATGAGTCCCCCTGCCCATGCGTAGCGCCGCCGCTCGCCATCCCGCGTCAGGTCGGTCGTCATGGCGTCCACTCCGTTCAGTGCGACACAGTGCTGCCAGCAACCATCCTTTCTCAACGATGGGAATCGTCAAGAGCTGGTGTGGGGTCTGTGATGACCGCAACAACGGCAGGCATGAATCCGAGGACGAGAGGGCTGAGGCGCGCTGGCTCCTTAGGGCTACAGCACTGCCCGAGGGTGGTCCGTGGCACGAGACGAGCCCACTCAGATCGACTCAGCTCTCGTCAGGCATGAGCTCTGGTGTGAAGTTGGCGACGCCAAAGTAGGTGACGGCGACGGCGCCTACTCCGGTCAGGAGAACGGCCAGCGCGATCAGGTCGCCGATGAGGGGCAGGAAAGCGAGGAGTTGGAGAGCCGTCACTGCGAGGACCACTCCGATTGCCGTCGACAGGTCTTGCCGGTGGACGGGAAGCCGGCGCCCGATGAGGTCGCCCCAGGCGATGAACCCGTATGCGACGGTCACGGCGCCTGCGAGCAGTCCGACGATCGCGACGGGCAGGAGGATGAAGGTGAAGGCCATGAACACGAAGACCGAGAGAAACGTCAGGGTGAGGAGGGTTCCGACGGTGAGGGTGATGATCGGATGACTACTGATCGCCCCGGCCACGTTGTGCAGCGCTGAGATCCGTCTTCTGGTGAGGCTGCGACCGACCCCAGCCAGGGTGAGAGTGAGGAACACGAGCGACGCGATCCGGACGAGGGGATTCCCTGCCGCCGGGTTGTCGCCGAGACTGCTCCGTTGACCGATCTGCGAGTTGGCGGACACATGTTGCGATCCGCCTATGTGCTGTAGCTCACCGGCGATCTCGGCTCCTGGCTCGACTGTCACGGTGCCCGCGAGGTGAATCACGTCGGTGCTGATGCGGCCGGCCACCACCAGCTCGCCGCCGACCACGTAGATGGGTCCAGGTACCTCCTCGCCGGAGGGGATGGTGACCTTGGCGTCTGCGACGACCAGCGCCCCGCGGTGCTCGGCGACCTGGTGCGTTCCGGTGAGGACCAGCTCGACGGTCTCGATGTCGGGGTCGGTCGATGCCATGAGCAGCGCAGCGATCAGAAGCGGGATGAGGGCCAGGTTCATGTCGACTCCGGGTTGGTGGCGAGAGTTCGCATCCGGCGGACGTAGAGGACCAGCGGGTAGGCGACGGCCAGCAGCAGCGCGAGCGCGTTGACGTACCGGAGATGCTCCAGGAGCGACAACCCGCTGCTGATCGAATAGAGGGCAAGTGAGGTGCTGAGGAACGACGCCAGCCAACCGGCGATCCCGACGCCCAGTGCGGTGTTGGTGCCGATCGTGGATGGCGTGGACAGGTCGGGCCAGAGCGCGAAGTTCAGGGTGGTGTAGAAGCTGACGGCGAGAACGTAGAAGAGTGGCAGAACCAGCGGTGGATCCATGCCTGCAGGGGCGGTGCCCAGGTGGAAGGTGTACAGGAGGTGGGTGAAGGCAAAGAGGCCGAACACCCACACCAGCAGCCACCGTCGTCCAAAGCTGGTGTAGAGCACACCTGCCATCGCTGCTCCGACCACGTGGGTGACAGCAATGAAGAGCCGAGGCCCAATCGACGGTGACTGCCATGAGGTGGAGATGTAGGCAGGCGTGTCGATGATGCGAAGAAACCCGAGGCTGTCGATGAAGAAGACAGCGAACATGACGATCACCAACATCCAGAACGCAAGGCTGGCCGTCGCGATGGGCGTCGGTCGGCAGAACCGGCCGATTCCGAAACGCTCATGCTGGCGGGCCAGCTCATCGACGAAGGCGAACCGCCGGAACGAGATCACACCCAGCGCCGCGGCCGCCGGAACCATCACCACGGTCATCAGCGGTGCGAACTCGTCGATCTTCCACTCCATCGGGTACAACGCCGCCGCAGAGAAGGCAAGGCCGGTGACCAGGGCAGCGACGTAGCCGCGATGACGAATCGGGATGAAGTCGATCATGAGACTGAACGTGACCGGAATGCCGGCACCGATTCCAACAGCGGAAACCATGACCCAGAGGCCGAACTGTCGAGGTGTCGCCACCTGGGGGGCAACCATCGTCAGGACAGTTTGGGTGGCGACCACGACGAACAGGATCCGGAACTTCACCCGGAGGTCAGAGCTCCACCCTCGCGTGTCCATGACCCGGCCAGTCACCAAGGCCACGACGAATGCCAACAAGGCAAGGGCAGCCATCGCCACCGATACCTGGCCCTGCGGCATCCCCACCAGCCGAGTGCCCAGGTCGATCAGGCCGAGCTGGACGAAGGTCAGGTTGTAGTAGTAGCCAGCGGACAACACCGCCACGTAGATCAGATAGCCGAGGGCCGGCACTCCGACGAAGAACCGACTTCGCCGCAAGGCAACATCCGCCCCCCAATGAGGACCCCCACCGCCTGCACCGCGTGTCATCGCAGCCGTCCTCCGTACCGGGAACGGGGCAGCCCACGTACTGAGGTGCGTCGGTCACCCGCGGCGGGTCCTGCAAACCGCGGGGCGTTTGGTGGAGATGCCGGCATGCCCAGGCGGCCGCCCGTCACCCCGATCAGGGTTGCAGCGATCCCAACTGCGAGGACGAGCGCGATCCAGAGCGGCGTTGGGGAACCTGCGGTGTCGGGCAGGATGGGGAGGAGACCGACACTGGTGTTGAATGCGGCGTGAAAGGCGATGACCAGCGGGAGGCTCTCCGTTCGGTTCCACAGCCAGGTGTAAACCACTGATGTGGTGACGATCTGGATTCCGAAAGCTGCGGCGGGGACGGATCGTTGCACCGTTCCGTCGATGGCGAACAGGGGCGCATGCCATAGCCCCCAGGCCAACCCGACAACCAGCGCGGCCGTCGTCGGGTGGTGGGCATGTTGTAGTCGCGGCAGCGCGTAGCCGCGCCAGCCGGCCTCCTCGCCGAGCGGACCCCCAAAGACTGTGACGTACGCGAACACCGGGACGATGAGGTAGAGGCGGTTCGGGTCCTGCCATTCGACAACTGGGCGGCCGGCCAGAGTCGAAAGCGCAATCGCCAAGACGATGATCGCGGCCGGGCCGCCAACGGCCACGATCCACATCCGCCAGGGCAGGCGCCAGCGTGCTCGTGTCGCGATGTCGTTGCGTGTCCCGACCCATCCGGAGCGCTTCATGGAAAGGATCAGGGCTGCTGCGGTGGGACCGAACGACCCAGCGACCAGAACCACCACGCGGATGGGCTCGGATACGTGCAGAAGCACGAGTGGTCCCCATGCCAGCCAGCTCAGCGCGAAGGTGAGCGTGAAGAAGACCCCCACCTGCCGGTCGATCCGGGGGCGTGTCCCTGTGGTGTCCGTGGTTGTCATTGGCTGGTCACCCCATCCAGAAGCCCTTGCGGTGGGAGATACCGAGGGTCCTGTTGCACGAGGGGCACGCGTAGATGTAGCGCTTGCCGAACCGTGAGACGGGCTTTCCGGTCGAGCTCATCTGCCGAGCGCGGACAGAGGTGAGGAGGGTGTCACAGTAGGGACACTGCGGCACCAGGTCGGGGGCCTCGACGGTAGTGACACTGGTTGCTGGTGGACTCTGGTTCGTCATGTGCATGCGCCTTTCTGTGGCTATGACGGGTCGCTGGCCGAGGGGAATCGAGCGACCCGGATCCGGTAGTGGAAGAACTCCCCTTCGGGTTGACGGTCGGTGCCCCACCACCAGCCGACCCGACCGGCCGTCGCGATGCGGATGCCTCCGAAATCGGTGAGTTCGGTGACGCCGCCGCCGAACGGGACCAGGCCGAATTCACCGGGGACCGGGTCACCCCACCGTCGCGTCGACAGATCCACGAGACGACCTTGGGTGTCCACGGTGACGGTGACGTCGGTGGTCTCCTCACCTGCCGGGAGGGTCACGACCGCTCGAGACTCATCCAGGCCGGTCCAGACGGCGCCCATCTGCGGGGTAAGGGCCTGCGGTGCCCAGGCGACCGTTTCGGCGGCCAGGCGACCCGCGGCGCTCCGGTCGATGTCGCGACCTGCGGCACGGACGACCGGAATCAGTCCCCACAACCGGAAGTCCAGTGACCCGCGCCCCAGCCAATAGGTGTCCCCTCCCGTGAAGACGACTGGCGTCCGCCCTGCGGTGGCCCGCCAGGCGAACCCGGATCCGGCTCGGAGAACCTGCCGGGCCCGGAACGGCACCCACCTCTTCAACCGGATCTCGCCCTCCATCTGCAGGATGACGGTGGGCGTCAACTCGACACCCGGCGAGAGGGCGTTGGCGAGCAGACGCCGCGCCGGCAGCGGAAGGTCGACGAGGTCATCGGGATCGAACACGCCAGCAGGCGGGGTCGACATCGACAGAGCTTTCCACGCTGCCGCCGGGTCGAGCGTCGCTGGCTTCATGACCGTCGTTCCACGCTACGAATGTGGTTCAACTTGGCTAGGTCGCGCTTCCCCGACAACCGAGGCGTTGCGCGCCGCGGACGCATCACCACCGTCGCAACCAGGATGATGCCGCTGAGCAACGCTCCGACCCACGCGTCGCTCCACCACACGACAGTTGGAACAAGCGAAATCCCAGCAGCAACACCAGCAAGGGGAATCGACCACGACGTGCCGAGGGCGACCCCGACACCGGCGATCATGAACGCCACCATTGCGACCAGCCACAACACCCCAAAGGCGAGAATCGCCGGGTGTCCGCTCTCGAGGTCCACGATGACCAGGCTGGGTCCGCCGAGCCCCGCGATCTCCGCCGCGTCGAACGCCCAGACGAAGCCCAGGGCATGGACCGCCCCGTGGACGACGAGGAGCACCGCGAACGGCCACCTGACATAGCCGGGAACATCCATCTTCCTGTCCTCCTGGGGTTGCCCTACGGCCCGGCGGCGACCATCAGGGCCCGCTAGCCGGTGGGGCGATGGCGCACTGCTGCGTCCGCCGAGAGAACTGCGGCCCGTCGGCGCACGTCGCGGAGTCGAGATGGGCCACCGGACCGGGCGTGCCGGTCTCCGAGGCGGTGACGGCCCCGCCGCACCGCCCCCGCGAGAGACGAGTTCAGGACGTGCGCTGGAGGCCTGTCGCGGGCTGGCGGCGCGCGCCCGCAACCTCTTCGGCGTGTTTGGTGTCGTCATCGGGATCGGTCCGTCGCGCGCCCCTAGGCGTCCCGCCTCTTCAGCAGGACCCCCGCGGCCACGAGGATGACGGCGACGTAGCCCATGAACACGCCGAAGCCGACCCACGGTGCGAGCACCTGGGGGGCATCGGTGATGGCGGTGGTCACCTCCGGCGTCGCGATCCGTTCTCCGGCCGTGGAGGGTAGGTAGGGGTAGGCCTTGGTGAACCAGCCCGAGGTCATCATCAGCAGCTGCCACACGGTGGAGAGCAGCAGCAGCACACCGAGGATCAGCGCAACCGCGCCAGCGGTGTGCCGGACCAGTGCCCCGAGGCCGAGACCGAGCAGTCCAACACCGGCGAGATACAGCCCGCTGCCCCAGAAGATCCGCTGCACCTGCGGGTCGGAAAGGCTCGCTGCGCCGTCCGCACCGAGAAGCGGGTAGCTCGCCACGTACGACAACGCCACCCCGACCACCCCCAGCACGAACCCGAGCCCGGCGACGAGCACGGCCTTGGCGGCGAGGGCGGGCATGCGGTTCGGTACCGCGGCCAGCGTGGAGCGGATCATGCCGGTGGTGTACTCGCCGGTGATCGTCAGGACCCCGAGGACGCCGACGACGACCTGGGCGAAGCTGTATCCCATGCCGATGGCCATCCGGCCGTCGAGCTGTTCGTCCGCCATCGAGGCCACGCCCAGCATGACCGCGATCAGGACCATCGCCGCGAGGGTGGCGAGCATCGTCCAGTACGTGGAGCGCAGGCTCCACAGCTTGATCCATTCGGAGTGCAGGACTCGGCCGAAGGTGACCGGTCGTACCTCCACCTGCCGGCTGCTGGCGGGGTGGTCGGCGGTGTATGTGGTCATCGGGTCGCTCCCTGTGTCATCGCCTCGGACCGGTATTCCACTTCGTCTCGGGTCAAGGCGAGATAGGCGTCCTCCAAGGAGGCGCTCAGCGGGGTCAGCTGATGCAGGGGAAGGTCGTGCTCGGCTGCGAGGTCGCCAATCTGTGCACTGGTCATGCCTGCGATCTCGAGCTCGTCCCCAGCGCCTCGGGTGAGCGTGGCACCCCGGGAGGTGACCAGCTCGGCGAGCTCCTCGGGCCGGGGGGTCACCACCTGGACAGCGTCGCGGGTCGTGGTCGCGATGACCTCATCGATGGGTCCGGCGGTGATGATCCGGCCTCGGCCGATGACGAGCAGGTGGTCAGCGGTCTGGGCCATCTCGCTCATCAGGTGCGAGGAGATGAAGACGGTGCGTCCTCCGTCGGCCAGGTGTCGGACCATGGTCCGGACCCACTTCACCCCCTCCGGGTCCAGACCGTTGACGGGCTCGTCCAGGATCAGGGTGTGGGGGTCTCCGAGCAACGCTGCGGCGACGCCGAGCCGCTGGCCCATGCCGAGCGAGAAACTGCCGACCCGCTTGTCGGCAACCCGGTCCAACCCGGTCATGTCGATGACCTCGCGGACCCGTCTGGTCGCAATGCCGTGCGTCGCGGCCATCGCCCGCAGGTGCTGGTAGGCGCTGCGGCCGGGGTGCACCGCCTTGGCGTCCAGCAGGACCCCGACCTCGTGGAGGGGCGCCGGATGCGAGGAGTACGGCTTGCCATTCACGGTGACGTCACCGGAGGTGGGGTGATCGAGCCCGACGATCATCCTCATCGTGGTCGACTTGCCGGCGCCGTTCGGTCCCAGGAAACCGGTCACCGTCCCTGGCATCACCGTAAACGACACACTGTCGACGGCGGTCGTGTCCCCATACCGTTTGGTCAGGCGACGGGCCTCGATCATCAGGCCTCCTCGAGGTCGGCCTCCGGTTCCCTCCGTACGTCGGGGAGGCACCTTGCGCGACCCTCGCGTGCGCCCAACCTCAACCTTCCTCCACCGTTTCAACCGGGCTGGTGCCTGTCAACGTCGGGAGCGAGGTGCACCACGTGACCTTCCTCGCACAGCCGGGGTGATGCCCCAACTCACGGGAAGAGCGCCCGTGCGGCAATGGCCGGAGCCGCCTGTCGCGGGGCTCCAGCCCCGCCGTTGCGTGCACGCTGAAGCGTGTGCAGGTTGGGGTGTCACGTGCCGGGTTCCGTGGAGGCTCGATTCTGACGCGTCGACGGTAGTCGGGGCGGGGTTGTGCCGGTAGTGGTTCTCTTCGAACTCGACGGGGGGCGAGCCCGAGCTCGCCGCAGAGGCGTCGGCGGTTGAACCAGTCGATGCACTCCGCGACGGCGATCTCGAGGTCGTCGATGCTCTTCCAGGGCCACGGTTGCGAACCAGCTCGGCCTTGAAGAGACACCTCGGGTGGAATGCCAGTTGGGCGCCGGCCACCGGGGCTACACCACGTCTCGCCGTTGCACGGCGACCAGTCCCGCCACTGCGGGAAACATCGCCCACGCGACTAGGGCCAGGATCGCAGCGCCGACACTGATCTCGGCGGTGACCCCGGACACGACGCTGAGCAAGGTGGGCGGCATCCACGAGGCAGTGCCGCTGATGAGCTGCGCCGTCATCCCGGGCGCGATGAAGAGCAGCAACACCGAGATGGTGACGGCGCCTCCGAGGTTGCGGACCAGCGAGCCGATGCCGGCGCCGAGAACGGCACCCGCCATTCCGGCAAGACCCGAGGCGAGCACGAGGCGGAGGATGTCGCCGCCTGAGGCGAGGAAGGCCGTCTCGGTCGCCGGCAGGGCCAGTGCGACGGCGCCGACGATCATGGCCTCACCGATCAGGCCGAGCAGCGCACCGGCGAGGAGCACGGCGGTGAGCTGGGCGAGCACCGCGCGCGTCCGGTTCGGAGAGGTGAGGAACATCGGGACGACGGTGGCGTGCCCGTACTCACGCGCTACGGCGATCGCCCCGAAGAGGGCGGTTCCGAGCATCGCGTTGAAACCGAAGGCCATGAGCGAGACCTGGTCCTCGGCGGTGGCGATGAACCCTGTGCTGCCGTCCATGTCCGTGCCGAAGGCGACGGCGGCTGCATCGATGGCGGCGATGACCACCAGGGCGAGGAAGAACCCTAGGAGGATCTTGGTGGTGACGAGCTTTCGCAGCTCGCCCTTGATGAGTCGCAATGAGGTCATCGCGAGGCTCCTTCCATGATGGGGTCTGGGGTCGACGTCCGGGCGGGGACGGCCGGTTCGTTCTGGGTCCAGCCGAAGAACAGGTCCTCCAGCGACCCCGTCTCGGAGGAGAGCTCGTGCAGGGCGATTCCGGCCGCGAGGGCGAGGTCGCCGATCTTGCTGATCGTCATGCCACGGACGACCAGCGCGCCGTCAGAGTCCCCGCTCACCTCGGCCCCTGCGGTGGCGAGCGCCTGGGCGAGCTGCGCGGACGCGGGGCTGCGGACCGTCGTGCCGACCTGCTGGAGGTCGGTCAGTGCGCCTGAGGTGACGAGGCGGCCGCGGTTGATGACCACGACGTCGTCCGCGAGGTGCTCGACCTCGGCGAGGAGGTGGCTCGACACGAAGACCGTCCCTCCGTCGTCGGCACGTGCTCGCAGCAGGTCTCGCAGCCACCGGATGCCTTGCGGGTCGAGCCCGTTGCCGGGTTCGTCGAGGACGACTACCGGTGGGTCGCCGAGCAGGGCCGCGGCGATGCTGAGTCGCTGCCGCATTCCGAGGGAGTACGCCCCGACACGGCGGTCCGCCGCCGCGGCGAGCCCGACGGTCTCGAGCATCTCCTCGACCCGTCTCTGGGGAAAGCCACCGCCATCGGCCAGGACTCGGAGGTGGTTGCGCGCACTGCGCCCCGGGTGGAAGGCGTTGGGCTCCAGGACCACGCCGACGGTACGGGCCGGTTCGTCGAGCTCGCGATAGCGCTTCCCTCCGATTGTCGCGCTTCCTTTGGTCGCGGCGGCGAGGCCCAGCAGGATCTTCATCGCTGTTGACTTGCCGGCGCCGTTCGGCCCGAGGAAGCCGGTGACGCGACCCGGGTGCACGGTGAAGGTGAGGTCGTCCACGACGGTCTCGTGGCGGTAGCGCTTGGTGAGGGTGTCGATGTCGAGTTGGTACATGGCGCTTCCTTCGGTTGCGGTGGGTCCGGGATGGTGAACGAGGAGGATCGTCATGTCGGGATCCTCAGGCGGGGCTGGTCCGGCGGCGGGGCAGGTGCGCCGGGTCGGTGCGAGTCCCCCGACTCCGGATGCCCCTGTGGCGTGCGACGGCTGGTGAGGAGTGCGATCCGCACCGCGCCCCCGGCGAGCGCGAGGCCACCGAGCACGACGACGGCGAGCGTGAGGTCGGGGAGGAAGGCGAACGTGGCGGACCAGCCGAGCCCACCGATGGTGGCCCGGTACAGGAGGAGCATCGCGGCGCCGAGGCCGAGCTCCCAGATCAGCGGGACCGCAGCCCTGGCCGTGCTCATGGCCGGGGGGATGCCTCGCCGCACGAGTGCGACGAGGTGCCACAGCTGCGCCGTGGCGACGGCGATCAGGAGCGTGAGGACCACGATGAAGAAGGACGTCGACCCACCTCCGGAGGCGGCCTCGTTGCCCGACAACAGGCTCACCACCCCCTGGGGGATCCGGCTCCACGTGGCGTTGGCGCCCGCCACCTCGAACTGGTTGCCCTCGTTGAGCATGAGCACGACTCCTTGCCCGGACTCCGGGAGCAGCACCATCCAGGCGGTGAAGTGCGGCAACGAGCCCTGGTGCCACCGGGCGCTGTCGACCCCTCCGAAGGAACCCACGAACCAGCCGGCTCCGTAGCTCGCGGTGAACTGCTGGCTCTGGAGGGGGAATGTGCGGGGTCCGGTTGCCGGGGTGAGCATCTCGTCGACGGAGGCCTTGCTCACCACACGACGTCCCTCGAGGCTGCCGCCGTCAAGGTACATCGCGAGGTACCGGCTCATGTCGGATGCCGTGGAGTAGACATACCCCGAGGCCGCGAGTCCGTCGAGGTGCCGGGCCCTCGTCTCCAGGGGAAACCCGAAGAAGGACCGGTACGTGCGGGTCAGCCCGGCGGCATCCGCCGTCGCCTGGTCGGTGAAGGTGCGGTCCATGCCGAGTGGCTCGAAGACGTGGCTGTCGACGTACTGCTGCCAGCTCTGGCCGGTCACCTGCTCGATGACCGCACCGAGGACCACGGAGTTGAGGTTGGCGTACTCGAAGGACTGTCCGACCGGGCGGTCGAGCTGCAGCTCGCGCATGTCGGCGACGGTGTCCTGCATCGACCCGGCGCCACCTCGCGCGACGGCCCGGATGCCGTCGATCCGGGATATCCCACTCGTCTGGTTCAGCAGGTGGCGGAGCGTGATCGTCGCGGATGCGCCGGGGTCGGCGACCCGGAAGTCGGGCAGGTACTGCTGCACCGGCGCATCGAGGTCGAGTACCCCGTCCTCGACGAGCTGCATCACGGCGAGCGCGGTGATCGACTTGGTGTTCGAGCCGATCCAGAACGGGGTGTCGGCGGTCACCGGGTTGCCGCGCCCGTCGGTGCCGAACCCGTTGGCGTGCACCGTCTTCCCGTTCTCGGCGACGGCCACCACCCCACCCGGGATGCGGGAGTCGTGTATCTCGTCGGCGACGTAGGCGTCGATCTGGGCGTAGACGTCACCGGTGGCCGCCGGGCTGCTGTCGGACGCACGGTTCACTCCCAGCGACGCCGCGCCGACCGCCAGGACGATGCCCACGGCGACGAGGAGCCCGCGCCGAGCCGGTGACCGGGGCCGGGTCATGGCCGGCCCGTCTGGGCCAGGACCGTCCCGACCAGGTAGTCGACGAACTCATCGGGCTGCTCCCACAGCGGGCGGTGCCCCGAGGTCTCGAGGACGACAAGGTCCTTCTGGGGGGCGCTGACCATGGGGTACCACTCGTCGAAGAGCTCCGCTCGCCCACCAGCCTCGTGCGCCCCTTGCACGAAGTACATGGGGATCTCGAACTCGGTGGCGCTGGTGCGGAAGTCGATGCCCTGCAGCTGAGGGTAGAGCGCGGCGAACGTGTCCAAGAAGGCGCCCATGATGTGCACCTGGTCGATCAGGGTGTACTCCTGCACGAGCAGGTTCTCCGACATCTGACCGGACCCCTCGGAGTTACCGCTGTGGTCGTAGGGGTAGATGTCCGGCTCGTGGGTCAGGGTTGCCTCGTAGGGGAACATCTCCTCGTAGGGCGGCGGGCCCGCCGCCCGGAGCTGGTCGGCCAGGGCCTCGTTCCCCGTGCGATCCGCCCAGTCGAGGGTGTCCTCGTAGTAGATGAGGTCCGTGGCGCGCTGACTGACCATCTGTCCGGTGCCGATGAAGGCCTGGTACAGCTCGGGACGCTGCTGAACGGCGAGGACGCCGAGGGTGCTGCCCCAGGACTGCCCGAGGAGGTAGATCGTGTCGGTGCCGAACCGGTCGCGGAGGTAGTCGGTCACCTCGATGGTGTCCGAGACGTAGCCGTCGAGGCTGACCGTCTCGGTGGGGTCGAGCTGGGCGTAGGAGGTGCCCGCTCCCCGCTGGTCCCAGGTCACGACGGTGAAGTGCTTCTCGAGCTCCGGGAGATGGCGTCGCATCGCTCCCAGCTCCGAGCCTCCCGGGCCACCGGCCAGGAAGAGGAGGACGGGGTTGTCGGTGCTGGCTCCGCGGATCATCAGACCCAGGTCGTGCCCTCCCACGGTGACGGTGGTCAGCTCGGCGACGGACCCCGGCAGCGGTTCGCCGTCGGATGCCGTGATCGGGGCGGTCGTGGCGGGGCGCGCGAGCCCGACGGTCACCGCCACCAGCGCCAGTCCGCAGGTGACGGCAACGGTGCGCCGCAGCACCCGCATCGTGCGCCCTGACGCAGTGGCGGGCCCCTGGGACCGCGCCCGGGCCACCCCGGCGCCGACGGCCGCCCCGAGTGCCAGGGGCAGGAGGCTGAGAAGGGCATGAAAGCCGCGTCCGCTGACCAGGGCGAGGGCCCCGAGGAAGCTTGCGCGGATGCCGTCGACCATGGGGCCGCTGGCGCCCAACCGGGTGAGCTCGAAGGCAACGGCGAAGGTGGCCGGCATGAGGAGCATCGCCCAGCGGCTGCGCAGCACGAGCCCGCCGACGGCGCCGACCGCGAGGCTGATGACGATGGACCAGATCGCGGTGCTCGACGTCAGCGGGCTGCGCGGTGTCCACCAGCCGGCAGCCACTCCCCACGCAACACCGAGGAGAACGACTCCCCCGACAACGACTCGGCGGTCGTCCAGGAGCGTGTCCGGCGCACGGCGTCCTGTGGGACCCGCGGCCGGCGGGTTTCCGGTCGCGGGGGTTGCGGACCTCTCCTCGTGGATCTGGGCGCTCATGGCGATCCTCCTCGGTCAGTCGTTATGGGGTGTACCTCCACGGTCCGCGAGCGGGGGCTTCACGTCATCCCCCTGGCCGCTCGATCTGGGGGTCCCCCACAGGGGGATGGTCTGTCCCCCTGCGGGGGGATCCGCGTCCGGGCATGCGGCGGTACGGTCGACGGGTGAATGGTTGGACCGCTCCCGACCGACGCCATCCCGCTGGGACGTGGTGGCTCGTCTCGGACGCGGCCGTGGCCGCACTGTTCACGTGGATCACCGTGGTGTCCCTGCGTAGTGACGCGTATGTGGACCAGTACGGCGCGGTGGAGGGCGCAGGATTGCTGCTCGCCCTCAGCCCCAACGCGTTGCTGCTCGTTCGACGCCGTGTCCCGGTGACCGCGTTGACCGCGGCCACGCTCCTCTACCTGCTCGCGAGCGCGACCCAGGGCGACAGCAACGCCCCGCTCGCGATTCCGTTCTTCGCCTACTCCGTCGGCCTGACCCGGCCTATCCGGGTCTCGGCGACGATCGTCGGCCTCGCAGCGCTGGCGCTGTCCACCGCGACGTTCTACGGGCCCGGCGACCCCGACGCGCTGGTCGTCGTCGTGTGGTTCCTGCTCTTCGGCGGCGGGTGGGCGGTGGCGGTCAGCCTCCGCCGCAACCAGGACCGGGCCCAGGAGCTCAGCCTGGCCGTCGACGACCTCGAGGCGCACCAGGCGGAGGTGGCCGCGGTGGCGATCGCCGATGAGCGGGCGCGTATCGCCCGCGAGCTGCATGACGCCGTCGGCCACGCGGTCAACGTGATGGTCCTCCAGGCGGGCGCAGCGCGGCTCACCCACCAACCGGAGAAGGCCTTCGATGCCCTGCGGGAGATCGAGACCCTTGGCCGTGGCGCGCTGACCGACCTGGACCACATGCTCGGGCTCCTCGACGACGCCGACGGTGCGGTCCGGGCTCCCGCGAAGACGAGCGCCGACATCGCCACCATGGTCGAGGAGATGCGGACGGCCGGAGCGGACATCACCCTTCACGACCGGTGCGAGAGCCCGGTGGGTCGGCACGTCGGGGCCGCGGCCTACCGCATCGTCCAGGAGGCTCTGACCAATGCACTCAAACACGCAGGCGCCGCTCGCATCGAGGTCACGCTCTGGCGCTCGCACACCGAGATGTACCTGCTCGTCGTCGACGACGGAGGGGCCGCGCCGGCGCCGGGCTCGACCGGTGGTGGCCGGGGCATCGTCGGGATGACCGAGCGCGCCAAGGTCCTGGGAGGCACCCTCACAGCAGGCCCGGCGATCGGCGGCGGCTTCCGGGTCGAGGCGGTCCTTCCGCTCACCCCGCAGCCTCGACCGAGCGCGGTCACGCAGCCCCCGCGTCATGAGATCGGGGCGCGATGACGATCAGCGTGCTGGTCGTCGACGACGACACCCTCGTGCGGGCAGGCCTACGGATGATGATCGAGACCCAGGACGACCTGGTCGTAGCGGGCGAGGCGGCCAACGGCACCGATGCCGTCGCGCTCACCCGCGAGCTCCAGCCCGACGTCGTGCTCATGGACGTTCGGATGCCCGGCACCGACGGGATCGAGGCCACCCGGCAGATCACGAGCGCCCCCCCGGTCGATGGTGGGGGCGAGCCCCCTCGCATCGTCATCCTCACCACCTTCGAGATCGACGAGTACGTCTACGAAGCGGTACGCGCGGGAGCCAGCGGCTTCCTCCTCAAACGCACCCCACCCGAGGACCTGCTGGCCGGCATCCGCACCATCGCCGAAGGGGACGCCCTTCTGTCCCCCTCGGTCACCCGCCGCCTCCTGCACGAGTTCGCCAGAGTCACCACGGCAGTCGCGCAGCCCACCGACATCACCAACCGCGACCTCGAACGGCTCACCGACCGAGAACGCGAAGTGCTCATCCACGTCGGTCACGGCCTGGCCAACCGCGAGATAGCCCAGGCACTGAACGTGGGTGAGAGCACCGTCAAGACCCACGTCAAGCGCATCCTCATGAAGCTCGAACTCCGCGACCGGGTCCACGCCGTCGTCTATACCTACGAGACCGGGCTCTTCGCGCCGGGCCGACACGGCAGCTAGGGGACGCGCGGGCCGGGTGACCCCCGCCCCTCGTCGCTGTCAGCCGCTTGGGTTGGCCGCCAACGGCGGGCAGGTAATGACCGAGCGGACCGCGTGGGCGATCTGCTCGGGAGCGGGACGGGTGGTCCGCGTTCGGCAAGAAGCGCGCCCGGGGCGCCAAGAAGCCCGGACCGCCGGTCCACGACGAGCCGGAACACATCCACGCGCTATGTGACGGACACCTCGAGAACCCCACGCACAGCACGAAACCAGCCCCCGATTAGCCGGCCAATGCGGTGACAACGCGGCCATGGAGAGCCTCTTCTCCCTGCTCCAGAAGAACGCCCTCGACTGCCGCTCCTCGGCCACCCGCGAGGAGCCGCGGATCGCGATCGTCACCTGGGTCGAGAGGACCTACCACCGCCGCTACAGGCAGGACGCCCTCGGACGGTTGACCCCGCTCGAGTGCGAGACCATCATGACCACACCAGCCACCCAGGCTGCCTGACCCCGGCTGCCTGACCCAACCTGTCTCCTATCGGTGCAGCAGACCCTGCACCGGTACCGGCGAACCGTCACCATCAGCGTGGTCGGGCGCCACCCGAACGGTTCGTGCGCCCGCCGCCTCAGCACCGTGTCCCGCGCGATCCCCTGCTCCCCGCAGCGATGGCACCAGTCATCCGAATCCACGACCCGGCAGGCCAGGACCGCTCGATCGGACTCGAGCCGTTGCCCGATCACGACGAGCCCGAGCTCATCGGTGGATCAAGGCTGATATGGAGTGCCCTGTTGTCAAGGGGGCGCACTGGATTTCCTCGGATCCATGCCGGGCGAGGTTGATGTGATGGGTGACGCGTGGGGGTCAGGATGGCCCGGTCAGCGTGTCGTTGTCGACGCGTGGTCAAGGCTGATATGCGCGGGTTGGGTACCGCAGGACCGGGAGTTCGGCGGGAACGGAGGCCGCTGCTCTAAGATCGGGCGTCACCCTGTCATGCATGGTTGAATCCTGTTGCAGGACAGTGCTGCTCATAGCCTCGGGGCGGGTCGTTCCACACGCTGCAGGTCCCGGGTCGCTGACCCCCACGGTCAGCTCGGGGGCTGGCTAGCCCGGGATCATGGCCAAGGACCAGCACCAGCCGGCCAGTTCGCGGGCAACGGCGACGTTGGCGACCACCGGCCGGCGCCGACGGTCGTTGAAGGTGACCCATCGTTGGTGCAGGCGATGGTTGCCCTGCTGGGCCCGGGCCACGGCCGCCGGTGGCGCTTGCTCCCAGCGGCGACGCAGGACCGCGCTGGGCCGGTACGGCTTGCGATGATGCCAGGCCGCCTCGACCAGCAGCCGACGCACATGGGCGTTGCCGGTCTTGGTGATCGACCCCTGTGACCGGTGAGTCCCCGAGGAGCTCTCGGAGGGAACCAAGCCCAGGTAGGCGCCGATGCCTGCACCGGTGAACCGGTCCCAGTCACCGATCTCCACCGCCAACGAGAACGCGGTCAACGTGGAGATCCCACGCAGGCAGGCCAGCCGGTGCACCACGGGGGTGAACTGACTGTCGGCGGCCATCGCGGCGATCTTCTGGTCGAGCCGGTCGCGGCGACCAGCGACGAGCACCACGGCCTCGTAGGCGTCCTCGAACGCGGCCTGGGTCCCGGCCAGCGCGAACGACTGCCGCAAGAGCCACGCGTCGTGCAGCTGGGTCCACGCCTTCCCGCCCGAGTACACCATCCCGTGGCGAAGCAGCAGCTTGGACAGCCGGTGCCGGGCCCGCATCAGATCCGCCCGGGCCGCCTCCCTGGCCCGGACCAGGTCCCGCGCCGACTCCTCCTCGGCCGAAGGGACCCGCACCGCGGTGACCTCATCCAGCCGCAGCAGCCGCGCCAGGTGCAGCGCATCCCGGGCGTCGGTCTTGACCCGGTCCCCGGCCGGCCGCTGCAGCTTCGACGCAGCCGCCACCTCACACCGGATCCCCGCCGCTGAAAAGGCCCGAGCCAGCCCGAAGCCCGTCGGCCCCGACTCATACACGACCGCACACGGCCCCGGCAACCCACCGACCCAAGCCATGACCTCGGTCGGGGCCGGGCACAACCTGGCCTTGAACACCTCGCCGGTCACGCCATCGATCGCTGCCGCCGCGACCGATCGCGCGTGCACGTCCAGCCCAACACTCGTACGCTCAACAAACACCGGGGCCTCCCACAATTGTCGGATAGGCCGAGCAGGCGGCCCCTGCTCGGCAACCCACGAATCTTGTGAGTGAGGCCCCGGCCCGCAACCCCCTCACCACGAGCAGGTCACTCCATACGGTCTAAGGAGGGCAAGGGCCGGCATCGAGCCCGAAGGTCAGGACGTCGGCGTCGGTTGTTCTTCGTTCCTGCGTGCGGAGCCCGCCCGTAGGAGGAAGGCGAAGACCAGGAGCACGCCACCGGTAAGCCAGCCGCCCAGCGAGATTGGGACGGTCAACCACAGCAGGAGTGTGACGCCGGGCACTACCAGGGCCAAGGACAGGTAGGCGAACATCCGCATGCCGTAGAGGAAGACGAAGGGCAGGTAGTGCGCTCCGACAATCACCATGCTTGCCGGGAAGAAGAGATCGCCGTCACCGTGCAGCATGGCGACGACGACCACGAGGCCAACGGGGACGGTGAACGCAATCTGCATCGCCAGGGCCTTCATCGGATGTCCGGCCGGCAATGACGGGGGACGCCCCGAGATGCGAATGACGAGCCACGTCATGGGGAAGATGAGCGTCCCGCCGAGGAAGAGCACGGCTACGGCAGTCCCGGTGTCGACCCACGTGGCCGCCGCGGCCGCGGACAGCCACACCACCGCGGAGACCAGCTGCCCGTAGAAACCTCCCGCATAGACGCGACGCACGTCGCCTTGCGCTTCGGCGATCAACATGTGGCTCTCCTCGCTGTGACGTGATGACGATGGCGCTGTCGTCGTCATGATGACCTCCATTTGTGTTGACAAGCTTGGAGTTGTTCCACGGCGACCTGCCTGCTGACTGGGTGCCGCCTTCAGGGCAGTGTGACGACCCTGGTGACGAGGACGCTGTCGGGGACCTCGTGGGCGGCGGCGGTCAGGATGTCCGGGCGCGGCTGGAGCTGTGTGGCCGGTGATCCGTCCAGGCCGAGGGTGGCGCGAGGGTCAGTTCCACCTGCGCCCCGGCGGGCACGGTGATGGTGACGGGGATGCTATGCGGCGCCGCCGCATCAAGCGGCTCCCCAGGTGGACGTGCTCGAGTTGGCGGAGGTGCGCGCCTGCTTGGCGACGTCGGCGAGGGTCTCGGGCATGGGCAGGTAGTGGGCGGCGGTGTAGCGGTGCTCGTCTCCGGTGAGGATCCACACCGACCCGCGTCGGCGGCCGAGATCGGGACTCATCGTGATGTGGTCGCGCACCTCGAGCCGGCGGAGGACCGCGCTGATGACGTCTTCGTGGGTGCACACGACGCTGCCCGTGCCACGAACGCGGTCGACAACGCCTTGCGCGTCCAGCAGGCGGCCATCGGTGAGTGACTCCGAGACCTCGACGACCAGCGACTGACCCATGGCCAGGGGGGTGACCGTGTCGAGACAGCGCCGCGCGGGGGCGGACATCACATGTTTGACCTCGAACATCGAGGTCAGACTGACAAGGGATCGGGCGAGGTGTTCACCTTCGGCGGTCAGTGGCCGCGCGACGTCGTCATGCACCCAGCGTTCCCTCGGGGTTGCCGGCGCGCATCGAACGAGCAGCACCTGTCGCTCTCGTCCACCCGCAGACAGCCCAGGTTCGGTGCGCAACCGTGCCGCGAGGGCCAAGGGGATGGCCCGTTCGCGAGGTTTGGTTAGGGTCATCGCTGCCTCCGCGAGGTCGACCCAGCAGACCGCGTCGACCTCATTGTTGGGGCGGAAGGCCCCCGAGGTCGGCGTCGCGGCCCAGTAGTGTGCGCTCTTGGGTTCACCACGCCGGGTGAGGTAGTGGAGGGTGGGCAGCGTCCAGTGCAACTGGCACGCAAGGCCGGTTTCCTCGAGGACCTCGCGTCTGGCGCAGGCACTAGCCGACTCGCGCGGCTTGGTGTTGCCCTTGGGGATGGCCCAGTCCCGATACTTACGCCGGTGGACGAGCAACACCTGCGGGGTACCGTCTGCGCCGATCCGCCACGGCAGGGCGCCAGCGCTGACCGCATGAGACGGCGCCCTCATGCCCTGACCTCGGTGCCGGTGGGTAGCAGGCTCAGCGCAGGGTGGCGCTCGGTTGAGGGGATGTGCTGGAGGCTGTCGAGCCGGCTGTAGAGCCCACCAGCACCGATCAGGTCCTGGTGGCGTCCGGTCTCGACGATGCGGCCACCGTCGATGACGTAGATCCGGTCGGCGCGTCGCAACGTGGAGAGCCGGTGCGCGATGACGAAGACGGTACGTCCCTTCATCAGCCGGTCCAGGCCCTGCATTACATACTGCTCCGAGATGGCATCCAAGCCGGACGTGGGTTCGTCCAGGATGACGATCGGGGTGTCTCGCACCAGGGCGCGGGCGATGGCGATGCGTTGCCGCTGACCACCCGACAGACTCACCCCGCGTTCAGCCACCAGGGTCTCGTACCCCAAAGGCAGAGACTGCACGAACTCCTCGACGTGCGCGGCCCGGGCGGCGGACAGCACCTGCTCACGAGTCACCCCCTCCGCGCCATAGGCGATGTTGTCGTAGATGGTGCCCCGGAAGAGGACAGCGTCCTGTAGTACGAGCGAGATCTGACTGCGCACGGTCTCCAACTGCAGATCCCGGACGTCCGCCCCGTCAAGGAGCACCGCTCCCTGCCTCACCTCGTACAGACGAGGGATCAGGCTGATGATCGAAGACTTCCCGGCACCGGTAGGACCGGTGATGGCGACCATCTCCCCCGCGGCAGCATGCAGGTCGATGCCGGTGAGCACTGCGCTGTCATCGGAGTAGCCGAAGCCGACACCGCGGAGCTCGACCGCGCCGGTGAGCGGTGGCGCAGGGCGAGCGGAGGGACGGTCGACGATCAGCGGCGCCGTGTCGAGGATCTGACTCAGGCGTTCAGCGCTCGCCTGGCCACGGCTGACGATCGTGGTGAGCTTGGCCAAGGCCTTCATCGGGTCATACAGGGCCTTGAGGTAGGCCAGGAACACCAGCAGCAGCCCAAGGCTCATGGTCCCGTTCAGGACCCGGTGTGCCCCCACCCACAAGACCAGCACCGTGCCCCCGGCGACGATCACGTCCACCAGGGGCGAGAGCGCCGACTGGAGCCGGACGACGCGTAGACCCGCATTCATTCGCGCGAGGTTGCGAAAGCGGAACCCAGCCTCGTGGTGACCCTCGGTGGTGTAGCACTGCATCACCCGCACCGAGGAGAACGTCTCACTCACAGTGGAGGCGATATCGCTGTCCTTGCTCCGCGCGGACCGAGAGGCCGCCTTGATTCGCCGCCGGTAGACAACCACAGTGACGAACAACAAAGGGGCAACAGCCAAGGCGATGAACGCAAACGCCGGGTCCACCAAGAAGCAGATAGCCGTGATGAATCCGAGAACGAGAACATTGGGGACCAACACCGACAGCATCGACACCAAGAGCCCCTGGACGTACTCGACATCGGTCGTGGTGCGGACCATCAAATCGCCCAGGCGCTGCCGGTCGTGGAAGGACAGCGACAAACGCTGCAGATGCGTGAAGACATCCGAACGGATCGCGGCCGTGACCTTCTCTCCAACTCCCCCGAGGACTCGGCTGCCCCAATATGTGGCCGCCGCGTTCAGCACCGTGAACAGAGCCAGGGCCATCAGACACACCCACAACAGCTCAGACGTGGCCAGGTCCGAGAGCCCGGACCGAGCCACGACCGAGTCATCCTTCACCGGCGATTGTTTGAGGACATCGTCAACGATGACCTTCAACGGCCACGGCAACGCGACCTCCATCGCGGCGACCAACGCGACCAACACCGCCCCAGCAATCAGTGAGCCATGGTGCGGAGCCATGGCTCGCCGAAATCTCCAACACGTGTTCAACACCGTAGGCCTCCGACATATCTCTGGGTCAGGGCGCCATCCCCCCTGGAAAAGGCCGGCACTCAGCCGACAACGCGAAGGGTACTCAAGCACACCCTCACACGACCGCTAATATGCGCTGACACAGCGGGATCATCCCCCAGGGCGAGACCCTTGTCTTGCCCACACCTTGGGACGCGAATCGTCAGGGAGACAATAGGCACTCAGGAGTCGCTGTAGATGGCGAGTTACCCGTCCCCAGGTGCCACCAAGAGAGCGGCCCAACTGGCGGCGGAATGCCCTGCTTGATGGGAGGCCATCCGTTGGGACGATCGAGGCGTGGCATCACTCGACTGAGTCCGGAGATGGTGGAAGTCGCGCTCGGACGGCTGGCCGACCGCAAGCCCCATCAAGCCTCGGGACGGCTCCGCCCGCGCGATGCCCGTACGGCGCGTGCGTCATGTGATCCACGCCGCTGACCGCTCGTCCGCCCCGACGCACACTGGAAGCGTCACAGCCGAGGGGCTACATAGGAGGGGCAGGGATGACACCACAGACCACCACCGATCAGTGGGCCTCAGCCGTCGGTCTAGGGCTCGTCCTCGGAGCCGGGCTGGGACTGATCGTGGGACTACTGGTGGGGGACGGGTCCGGCATCGCGATCGGCATCAGCATGGGCGCGGCACTAGGACTAGTGGTGGGCTCAGCCTGGTACGTGTTGCGCAGGCGGAGCTGAAACCTCACGACGGCGGCGGCACAAGCACCGGCGGCAACGCGCCGATGTCGCCGACCCCGAGCCGGACCGATCGACCGAGCGCGACCGGGACGGGTGTCGACGACGCCTGAAAACTGATCACCTGGCGACCTTGGGTTCCACGACTCGACGCAACACCCCGACTTGGATGGAGGGGTGGAGGTGGGACGACCTGGTCAGGTCGTGGCGATGGGCGTCGATGTGGGCCACTACCTGCTGGTGGGTCGGTCGAGCTCCGCCGCGAAGAAAGCCGAGGCCGTCCTCAGGATGTGGTTGGCGGGGCGCAGCTCTCGGTTCTCCCGCTCCAGCTCCATCGGCCGCTGCGCGTCGCTGGTCGTGGTGCCCGCCCGGGCGCCGCCGTCGATCTCGGCCTGCCGGACCCAGTTGCGCAGGGTTTCGGGGTGCATGCCGAGTCCAGGACGAGGAGTCCGATCAGGAACTCAGAGCGCAGCCGGGTCGGGGGTGGGTGGACTCCTTCGGCCACGGCCGGGACACTGGCATCGTGGCCACGCCGCCCAGGCGAGGGGTCCGGGGCAAGGAGGCACCATGACCGAGGCCGGCACCAAGGACGACCCGTGGCGCCTCGCCACCGCGCCGGGAACCTCGCAGTACACGATGTACGCCGACACCGAGTCCGATCCAGCACTGCTCGTCTGCCAGGTGGGTTCCACCCGGCTGACCTATCTGCTTCGCGCGATCGAGGACCTCCGGGAGATGCTCGTCGCCCACGGCGACTGGATGCCCCTGGGCGCCGCCGACGAGAGCAAGTCCGCCGCGGACGGGACGATCGAGGCTTGGGCTCGGTCGGCGAACAACCCGGTCGGCGGCTGGTACGGCCAGCGCAAGGGGTACCGCGGCCGGTTCGGCATGTACTTACCGCCGCTGCTCGAGCACCTCGGCCACATCGAACTCGAGCACAATCCCCGCAACAACCGTGCTCGTGCCCGCTGACCCACGTCCCGCCCCTCCGCGGCGGACTCGCCCCTGGTCGCCCGGGCACGGCGGGGCTTGTTGCGGCGGCGACACACTGGTCGGTGGAAACCGGGTGGCGAGCGGTCGGTGCCTGTCCACCCGAAGGTCTGGTCAACCTCAGTCGGACGGTCGACTGGGCGGCTGAGAGGGGCATCATAGGGGCCGGCTGGCTGCCTCCGGCTCAACGCATACCAGCGAGATCCCGTCGGATGTAGCGCAGGTGCGCCCACTCCTCCTCGAGGATCACGCGGATGCAGTCACCGACGCTGGAACGCCAGTCACCGCCCCACGGCCCTTCGCGTTCCTCCGCGAGGAGGTCCGCCGTGGCCGTGGCCAGGACGTCTGTCACCAGCTGTTGTCGCTCGGCCCGCACCGCGAGGATCTCCTCGTAGGAGGGTGGGTCCGCGCGGAAGATCGACATGTCGAAGCCCATCTCTTCGGCACCGGTGAAGACCTGGCCGATCTCGTGGAACGGCTGCTCCACCCGCAGGATCCCGCCGCGCAGCCAGGCGTCGGTCGCCATGATGAGGTGCCGCAGCGTCTGCGCCAACGACCACTCGTCATCGACGTGGGCGCCCACCAGGTCCCTGGGCGTGCCCTCCAGCGTCTCCTGCCACGCGGACTGCACCGCGACCCAACCCTCGCGCAGACCGTCGGGCGTCTGAGCCTTCTGCAGCTCGCGGCCTGGGAACTGCCGATTCAGTTCGGCATCCACCAGCGGCACCACGTCGACCCCATTGACGAACAGGCTGCCGAAGAACAGGTCATGGCTATCGATGTCGAGCCCATCCACATCCACGCTGCGCATCGTCACGCCGCTGACATCGGAGAACCGCAAGGTGGCGCCCCTGAAACTCGCCTCGACGAAGGTCGCGCCCTCGAACTCCTTCGTCCTGGAGTAGGTCCTCATCGCCCCATCATCACAGCAACCGCGGACAACCCCTACCGGCAGGACGAGCGAGGCGCAGGGACTCAAAGTGACCGCCGCGCCGGTCCGCCAGAAGCCGCCAACTGCGACGATCCCCCGAGGTACACCCGAGGCGGAGCGCTCCACGCGGCGCAGTGACAACGTCCACGGGTGCGCCCCGGGTTTCCGTAGGCGCCGGCTTGAGTAGAGACCAGGGCGCTCGGACCGTCCCCGCAACGAGGCTGACTCGAGCAAGCCCGCCGGCCAGGTGGTTCGCGCCCCGGACCCGTTGACCTTGGGGCGGTGGCGGGCGAGCATGGGGTGGATGGACACCGCGACGACGACGGACTACCTGGTCGTCGGCGCCGGCGCCACCGGGATGGCGTTCACCGACGCCCTCATCGACCATGCGGACGTGCGCGTGGTCCTCGTGGACCGACGCCACGGCGCCGGAGGGCACTGGCTCGACGCCTACCCCTTCGTCCGGCTCCACCAAGCGTCCGCATTCTACGGGGTCGCGTCGACGACCCTCGGCGACGGACGCGTGCAACGGGACGGCCCCGAGTCCGGGCTCCACGAGCGTGCGACCGCCCCGGAGGTCACCGCCTACTACGACCGGGTGCTGCGCGAGCGGCTGCTCGCATCAGGCCGCGTGGAGTTCCACCCGAACAGCGAGTACGCCGGGGAGGGTCGAGTGGTGTCGCGGGTCTCCGGGAGGGTCCGCCACGTCACCGCCCGGATCGTCGACGCCCACCACCTCTCCCCGGAGATCCCCGCGACCACCCCACCGCCCTTCGAGGTCGGCCGCGGTGCGACGGTCGTGTCCGTCAACGACCTGGTCCACCTCGCCGAGGCCCCCTCGCAGTACGTCGTCGTCGGCTCGGGGAAGACCGCGACGGACGCATGCATCTGGCTGCTCGAGAACGGGGTCGAGCCGGGGGCCATCCTCTGGGTGCGTCCGCGTGACCCGTGGATGCTCAACCGGGCGGTGGTCCAGCCCGACCCCACGGTCGCCGTCCGGCTGACCGCCGACACCGTCCAGGCGGCCGCCGAGGCCAGCTCGGTCGACGACATGTTCCTCAGCCTCGAGTCGGCCGGGGTCATGCTGCGCATCGACCCCGCGACCACGCCCACGATGGCGCGCACGCCCACGCTCGCCCGGTGGGAGCTCGACCTCCTGCGCACCATCGAGGACGTCGTCCGGCTCGGGCACCTGCGCCGTGTGGAGCAGGGCCGGCTCGTGCTCGAGGAGGGCGAGGTGCCGGTGGCGCGCGACGCGGTCGTCGTGCACGCCGCCGCACCGGGCCTGCCGGTGCGCCCCACGGTCCCGATCTGGGGTGAGGACGCGATCATCCTGCAGCCGGTTCGTGCCGGGTTCCCGTGCTTCGGTGCCGCCCTCATCGGCTACGTCGAGGCCACCGTGAACGGTGACGCCCGCAAGAACCGGCTCTGCCCGCCGTCCGCCTACTCCGGCACGCTCGCCGAGTGGGCTCGGCTCCAGACGCTGGGGTACCGCGCCGTGCGGGCCTTCTCGTCGGACCCCGACATCAAGGCGTGGGCCGACGGCCTCCTGCTCAACCCGGCCCGCGTGCCGCCGCGCGGTCTCACGGGACCCGGTGTCGACGACGCCCTCGAGCGGGTGCGCCGCTACGAGAAGCCGGGGATGGCGCGAATGGCCGAGTTCGCGGCCCCGGCGTAGGGCACGGACCCCGTACGCGACTGGTTCGCGGAGCCCGGGCCGCGCCGGGGAGCGCGCCGGCAGTTCGGGCCGACGCCGAGCAGTTTGGCGGAGGCGGCGTCGCCCATCGCCCGGGCAGCGGCTCATCCCGGCGGGGTAGTCATTCGAGCCTCTTGGCAGGGTGCAGATGAACTAGGCCCTGATCCGTCCGATCGCAGCTCCTGGGGCGCCCCGATCGGGACGGTATGCAGCACGTCTGGGCAGTGGCCCATTTGGTGTGCTTTGGTGCTCGCCCAACGGGATGCCCAGCAACAGCAACGCCACCTGTCAGCCCATGACGTGCGGTGGCTCCGCGGCCCTGCCCTGGAAGGCCAGGATGGCGGGGTTGACCACCACCCCGTCACGGATCTCGATGGCCCGGGTGATCGTCTCGTCGGAGTCCCACGCGGCGCTCCCCTCGAGCACCGGCCGCAGGAACGGGACCAGCGCCGAGCTGTTCTCCCAGGTCGCCGAGTTCCAGAGGTACGACGGGCTGTGGTCGACGGCGTAGTAGAGGATGTTGTCGCCGACGACGAACGCCGGGTCCTCGAACGTCGTGGGGCGAGCCCAGCTGAACCCCATCGCCAGGTCGCATGACACGTCGACGATGACACTGCCGGGGCGGAACCCGGCGAGGTCTCCGGTCTGGAGGTAGACCAGCGGGTCGGCGGGGTCCTGGAGGGTGCAGTTGACGACGATGTCGTTCTCCGCGAGATATGCGGCGAGCGGCTCACGGCCTCGCTCGGTGATCACGTGACTGAGGGTCTCGCCGTCCGGCCCGTGGTCGAGCTGGCGGATCCGCACCGAGTGGATCGGCGAGCCGACGGCCGCGACGCCCCGGTTGGTGAGCACCGCCACCTCGTGGACCCCGTGGGCGTTGAGGGCGGTCACCGCGCCGCGGGCCGTGGCGCCGAACCCGATGACCACTGCCGTCATCCGGCGACCGTAGTCACCGGTGAGGCCTGCCAGCTCGAGGGCGTGCAGCACCGAGCAGTAGCCGGCGAGCTCGTTGTTCTTGTGGAACACGTGCAGGCCGACCGCGCCGTCGCGGGTCCAGTGGTTCATCGCCTCGAACGCGATCAGGGTGAGCCGTCGGTCGATGGCGAGCTGGGTGAGCTCGGCATCCTGGACGCAGTGCGGCCACCCCCACAGCACCTGCCCGGGCCCGAGCGCCGAGACGTCGTCGTGCTGCGGCTTCGGGAGGAGCACGATGTCGGAGCCCGAGAGGATCTCGGAGCGCGACGCGAAGCCGGCGACGTGGTCGGCCAGAGATGAGTCGGCGACTCCGAACCGCGCACCGTAACCGTGCTCGAGGGTGATCCGGGCCCTCAGGTCGGCGTCCAGACCCGGGACGTGGTCCGGGTGCAGGGGCAGTCGGTGCTCGTTCTCCTTGGCCGACGACCCCACGACGCCCAGGCTGAGCAGCGTCACTTCTTCTTCGGTGGGTGGATGGCGTCCGAGAAGCTGGCCCCCGATGCCTTGTTGCGCTTCTCGGCGCGCTTCTCCTTGATGGACTTGCCCGACTTCGTGGACATGTTCTGCCGCGGCGACTTGTCACTCATGGTGGCGTCTCTCTCATAGGGAGCCTGAACGGCTCCGCATCCCGACAGTACGCCCTCGGGCGTCAGCCGAACCGGCGGCGGCTCTCCAGCGCCTCCCGCAGCACGTGGTCCGCGTCGACGAGGGCCCGCCGGACCCCGGGGGTGAGGTCCTCGCGTGTGAGCATCGCCTCGGAGGCCGCGGCGCTGGCGCCCTCCACCAGCCGGGTCGGGTGCAGCGCGGTGACCACCCGGGAGAGAGCGTCGTCACCCATCCGGGCCGACATGCCCACGACGAGGTCACCGACCCGGTCGACGTACGGCCGCACGAGGTCGCGGTCCGGGGACACCCAGAAGCCCGCCGCCACCTCGAGTGCCGCGTAGTTCGACAGGTCCGTGTCGTCACGCAACGTCGTCCAGGCCCACTCCTTGACCTCCACGGTCGGCCGCACCGACCGCACGCCGTACGCAGCCAGCCGACCCGCCAGCGACCGGTCGGCCGCCTCCGCGGACTCGATCTCGGCGTCGCTCAGCTGTCCGAGGGAGGCGAGCCGACGCAGCACGAGCCACCGGAAGTCGTCATCCTCTGCGAGCGGGGTCGGGATGCCGTCGCCGGCGGCCCAGCGCCGCAGGCGGTCCGGATCGGAGCCGGTTCGCGCCCACACCCGCGCGGCCACGACCTCCAGGCCCGCCCCCTCGACTCCCCCGACCCCGGACCCCCGCTCCAGAAGCCGGTCGGCCGAGGCGGCGACTCTCGCCAGCGCCTCGTTCTGCTCCTCCTCAGGGAGGAACATCGGCACGAGCGAGCTCGCGACGATGCTCGAGACGCGGGACAGGACCGCCGCGTCGTTCTCCTGCCACCACGCGCCCTCGAAGACGTCGAGGACCAGGCGGGGGTCGACCTGTGCGCGGGCCAGGGAACCGAGCAGGGACACCCAGACCACGGAGCGGGCCGACGCATCGGACAAAGAGGACAGCTCCCGGGCGAGGCGGCCAAGTGTTCCTGGGTCGAGCGTCACCTCGGCCCAGGTGAGGTCCCCGGCATTCGGCACGACCACTGCGCCCTCGGGGAGAGCCGACACTGCCGCCACCGGCGTGGACCCGGCGCCGGCATCCAGGGTGATCGACTCGCGCAGGACCTCCTCACCCGCCGCGTAGGCCGCGAGGTCCAGCGTATGGGGTCGCGCCGCCGGCTGCTCGGGCGGGGCGCTGCGCACCAAGTCGCCCGACGGGGCCACCTCGATCCGGTCGGCACCGGAGGTGCGGAGCCAGGCATCGGCCCACCCCTCGAGCGAGGTGCCCGACGCGCGCTCCATGGCGGCCAGGAACTCCGCGAGGTCACCGTTGCCGAACTCGTGCGATCGAAGGTGGTCGCGCACGCCGGCCACGAACGCGTCGTCACCGATGTGGGCGATGAGCTGGCGGAGGACCGACGCCCCCTTGGCGTAGGAGATGCCGTCGAAGTTGCCCAGCGCCGAGATCGCGTCGGGCGCCGGAGACCCCGCGACCGGGTGGGTGCTCGGGGCACGGTCGGCGGCATACCCCCACAGCTTGCGGACGATGCCGAACTCCACCCAGGCGTCCTCGGCGCCCAGGGCGTCGGTGAGGGAGCGGTAGGCCATGTACTCGGCGAAGGACTCGTTGAGCCACAGGTCGTCCCACCAGCGCATCGTCACGATGTCGCCGAACCACATGTGCGCCATCTCGTGGGCAATGGTGTTGTCGCGCACGAGGACCTGGTCGGGTGTCGTGGCTCCGCGGAAGACGTAGGTGTCGCGGAAGGTGACGCAGCCCGGGTTCTCCATCGCCCCGGCGTTGAACTCGGGGACGAACACCTGGTGGTACTCCCCGAACGGGTACCGGATGCCGAAGAGCCGGTGGTAGTGGTCGAGGCAGGCCTTGGTCACCCCGAGCATCTGGTCGGCCTGCCCGCGCAGGTGCTCGCCCAGCGACCGGCGCGCGTGGATACCGAGGGGGATGCCGTCGTGCTCGGACTCGACCGAGGCCCAGGGACCGGCGCACACGGTGACGAAGTAGGTCGCGAGCGGCGGGGTCGTGGCCAGCTTCCACCGCCCCGGTCCGGAGCGGGCCGCTGCGCCGTTGCCCAGGACCGTCCAGCGCTCCGGGGCGGTGACGGCGATGGTGTAGGGCGCCTTCAAGTCCGGCTGGTCGAAGCAGGCGAACACGGTGGGCGCCGCGTCGAGGAAGAGGTGCCCGTAGACGTAGTGCTCGCCATCGGCGGGGTCGGTACTGCGATGCAGACCCTGGCCGTCATGGCTGTAGGCCATCACCGCCTCGACCTCGAGCACGTTGTCGGCGGCGAGGTCGGTCAGGGCGAGCCGGCCGTCGCGCAGGTCCGCCACGTCGAGGCGAGCGCCGTTGAGCACGACGGACCGCAGCTCCCGCGGGCGGACGTCCACGAACGTGGCGGCACCAGGTTGCGCACAGCTGAACCGCACCAGCGTCCGGGATCCGAAGACCTCGGCGCCCTGGTCGAGGTCGAGGTCGACGGTGACGTCGTCGACCGTCAGCAGGGCGGCCCGGGTGACGGCCTCGGTGCGGGTGAGTGACGGCATGCGGTCCAGCCAACCAGAGCGCCTCTCCGAGAGGTTCGACCGTTGTCGAGGACTTTGTCAGCGTGGCGCTGGCGAGGACAGCGCCTGCGTCGCCATGATGTGCACATCGAGGTCCGCCGTGACCTCTTGCCTGGCGAAGGGAACGGTCGTGAGCGGTCTCACCATGATCATCGTGGGCCTCGTGCTCGGCATCGCCGGCGGATGGTCCTTCAGGACGGTCATGCTGGCTGCCGGCTTCGGCGCCGGGTGGCTGCTGGCCAGCGTGTTCGGGGCCACGTTCCTGATCGCGATGGTCATTGCAGTCGCCGGGGCGCTGACGGCGTGGCTGGTCCTGCGGCTCGCCGCAACCATCGTGTTCTTCATCCTCGGTGCCCTCGTCGGCCTCCTCGTCGGCGCCCGCCTCTACCGGCTCATCGAGGGTGGCGACGGCAACCTCGTGCTGGCGATCGTCTTCATCCCGGCGATCGGGGTGGTCGGCGGATGGCTGGCCGAGAAGTCTCGGGAACGCTTCGTCGCGTGGGGCACCTCGATCGCCGGTGCGGCCCTGGTGCTGAGCGGCCTCGGGGTGCTCGTCGGGGCGTTGTCGTGGTTGCGCGACCCCGAGAACACGTGGCAGTCCGTCGTCGGTGTGGCCTCCTGGGTGGCCCTCGCCCTGGGGTTCCGGCTCGTGCAGAAGGTGGTCGGCAGCGGAGACCTCGCCGAGGACTGACGCGCCCGGGGGCAGACTGGGGCGATGGACCTCCTGCGCACGCCCGAGTCCGCCTTCGCGGCGATCACCACCTTTCCGCACCCCCCGCAGTACGCCGAGGTGACCACGGCCGACACCGGGGAGGTCGTCCGGATGGCGTGGTACGCCGCCGGCCCCGAGGACGGTCCGGTCGTCCTACTCCTCCACGGTGAACCGACGTGGTCCTACCTCTACCGCGACGTGATGGGGGCCCTCGCCGATGCCGGCCTGCGCGCCGTCGCCGTCGACCTCGTGGGTTTCGGCCGGTCCGACAAACCGGCGAACACCGCCGACCACTCCTACCGCCGGCACGTCGAGTGGGTGGGTGCGCTGGTCCTGGATGTGCTGGACCTGCGGGACATCACCCTCGTGGGCCAGGACTGGGGAGGGCTCATCGGCCTGCGACTGGTCGCCGAGCACCCGGAGCGTTTCGCCAGGGTGGTCGCGGCCAACACCGCTCTCCCGACGGGAGATCACGACATGCCGCAGGAGTGGTGGCGGTTCCGGAACGCCGTCGAGCGGGCCCCGAGCCTGGACATCGGCCGGCTGGTCTCTGCGGGGTGCCGTCAGCCGTTGCGCCCCGGTGCGGCGGCGGCCTACGACGCGCCGTTCCCGGACCCGTCGCTGCTGGCCGGGCCCCGCGCGATGCCCACCCTCGTCCCGACGACGCCCGACGACCCGGCCAGCGAGGCCAACCGCGCCGCGTGGGAACGCCTGCGATCCTGGGAGCGGCCGTTCCTCGTCGCCTTCTCGGACTCGGACCCGATCACCGGCCCGATGGGCCCGGTCCTGCAACGTGCCGTGCCCGGGGCCCAGGGCCTCGATCACCCCGTCCTGGCCGGAGCGGGGCACTTCCTCCAGGAGGATGCCGGAACCGAGCTCGGAGCCGCGGTCGCAGCCTTCGTGACCGCCGGCTGAGCCGTCGGGGCATCCGAGACCAGAAGGTCACGATGTGGTCACGGGGTTGCGAGTATTAAGTTAGTAAACTTTACTAACTCTCATGACCACCTCCGCACCGCGACGCGTTCGCACCTCGTCTGCCGTCGTTCCGGCTGACGGCCGGCGGCAGAACCTCTCGCTGGTGCTGCAGACCCTGCGGCGCCTCGGGCCCACCAGCAGGGCCCAGCTGGCCCGTGAGGTCGGGGTCACCAAGGTCACCATGTCCGACCTCGTCGCCGAGCTCGTGGCCGCGGGCCAGGTGCGTGACACCGGGGTCTCGGAGCACTCCGGGCCCGGCAAGCCCGCCACCCTGGTCGAGCTCGCGCACGAGCACCTCCTCACCCTGGCGGTCGACCTGTCCCTGCCCGCCCGCCTCCAGGCGGCCGTCGTCGACATCGCAGGGACCATGGTGGTCCACGAGGAGCGCGCGGTCACGACGGATGTCTCGCAGGGTGGCCGCGTCGACCCGCACGTTGTCGTCGAGCTCGTCGAGGCCACCCTCGCCCACGCAGCCCACCCCGTGCTCGGGATCGGCATCGGCACCCCCGGTGTCGTCGACCGGAACGGCGTGGTGCGCACCGCGCCCAACCTGGGCTGGACCGACGTCCCCCTGCGCGACCTCGTGGCGGGGGCCACCGGGCTGCCGGTGCTGGTGACGAACGACTCCGACGCAGCGGCCCAGGCCGAGCTGAGCGCCTCCCCCGACAGCGAGGACATGATCCTCGTCCACATCGGACGCGGTGTCGGTTGCGGCATCGTCACCGGCGGACACCGCATCGTCGGAGCGCACCACGCGGCCGGTGAGATCGGCCACGTGACCGTCGGCACCGACGTCGGGGAGCCCTGCAACTGCGGCAAGCGGGGCTGCCTGGAGACCTGGCTCTCTCTCCCGCTCCTGCGCGCGGCGGCCGGGGGCGGAACCCTGGCCGAGGCGGCCGAGGTGGGCGGTGAGCGCCTCGGCGTCGCGATCGCTCCGGTCGTCGCGGCGCTCGACCTCTCCGAGGTCGTGCTGTCCGGTCCCGCCGAACTCGTCGCGCCCCTCGTCGCCGTCGTCGAGCGCACCCTCGGGGAGCGACTCCTCTCCCCCGCTGGTTTTCCGCTGTCCGTCCGCCTGGCCGGGTCGCCGCAGGAGATCGTCCTGCGCGGCGCAGCAGCGCTGGTCCTCTGGGACCGACTCGGGGTCGTCTGACCCCGTCCACCCCGCACTCCGGTGCACCACAGGGCCACCACCGGCCCGCTCTCGAAAGGAACAGACCGAGATGATTCGGCGCTTGCCCCTTGTCGCGCTCACCAGCGCGGCGCTCGTCCTGACCGCTTGTGGCAGCGGCGACTCGGACGCCCCTGCCACGACCGACGCGGCGTCCAACGCCGGTGAGAACATCACGCTGTGGTTGGCCGGCGGCGACACGCCCGACGAGCTGCGCACCTACCTCAAGGAGACCTTCAACGAGGAGACCGGGGCGACGCTCACCATCGAGGAACAGTCCTGGGGCGACCTCGTCACCAAGCTGACGACCTCGCTCCCCGACGCGGACAACACCCCCGACGTCGTCGAGCTGGGCAACACCCAGTCCCCGACGTTCACCAACGTCGGCGCCTTCATGGACGTGTCCGACATGTACGACGAGCTCGGTGGCGACAAGCTCCTGCCGTCCTTCGTGGCAGCCGGTGAGGTCGACGGCACGAACTACGCCCTGCCGTACTACTTCGGCTCGCGCTACATGTTCATGCGCAAGGACGTCTGGAAGGAGGCGGGCGTCGAGCAGCCCACCACCCTCGAGGAGTTCAACTCCGCGGTGGCCACGATCGCGGAGGAGAACCCGCGCGACGTGGACAACTTCTCCGGCTTCTTCCTCGGCGGCCAGGACTGGCGCAACGCGATCTCGTGGATCTTCGCCAACGGCGGCGACCTCGCCACGAAGGACAACGGCGAGTGGGTCTCCACCCTCTCCGACCCCAACACCATCAAGGGCCTGGAGCAGCTGCAGGAGATCTGGAACAACGCCAGCAAGGCCCCCGCCGACGCCAAGGACGCCTCGCCCTGGCTCTACATCAACGACACCGACGAGATCGTCGGCGAGGACCAGGCCGTCGAGGGCACCACGTCCCTCTCGGCAGCGACGATCATGGCGCCGGGCTGGGCGCACTGGTCGATCGGTGACCTCGTGGAGCAGGACGGCAAGCAGGTCCGCGAGTGGAACGACGACACCTTCGGTGTCTTCGCCCTGCCCGGCACGGACGGCGCCCCCGCCCCGGTGTTCGCCGGCGGCTCGAACATCGCGATCTCCGCGGAGACCCAGAACCCCGAGCTCTCCAAGGAGCTCATGCGGATCATCTTCTCCCCGGAGTACCAGGAGATGCTCGGCGGCGCCGGCCTCGGCCCGGCCAACCTCGACTACACCGAGTCCCTCGGCAGCGACGAGTTCGCCACCGCGCTCATCGAGTCCGCCTCGAACTCCAAGCTCACCCCGGCCGCTCCGGGCTGGGCCGCGGTCGAGTCCTCGATGGTGCTCGAGGAGTTCTTCGGCAAGGTGCGCGACGCGTCCGACCTCGAGGCACTTGCCGCGGAGTACGACGCCAAGATCACCCCGATGCTGAACCTCCAGTGATCACCCGCTCCCGGCGGCCGGCCACGGTCGGCCGCCGGGGGCACCACCCTCGAAGGAGCCCTGCGTGAAGACGTCCCGAGCCGCGCACCGCCTCCCGTACCTCCTGGTCATCCCCACCCTCGTCCTCCTCGTCGCCGCACTGGGCTACCCGGTCGGCTGGCAGCTGGTCACCAGCTTCCGGGAGTTCGGACTCCTCCAGCAGTTCGGCGCCCCGCCGTCGTGGGTCGGCCTCGAGAACTACGCCTCCCTCGTGTCGGACCCCGAGCTGTGGGCCGTGGTGGTGCGCTCGGTGGTGTTCTGCGTCGTCACCGCGCTGCTCACCGTCGCCGTCGGCGGCGGGATCGCGCTCCTGATGAACGCCCTGGACCGCATTCCTCGGCTCATCCTGCAGGTCTCGCTCCTGCTCGCCTGGGCGATGCCGATCGTCGCCGCGATGACGGTGTGGATCTGGATCATCGACTGGCGCCGCGGGCTGCTCAACTGGTTCCTCGTGCGCATCGGCATCGACGAGGCGCAGGGCCACAACTGGCTCGCCGAGCCGCTGTCCTTCTTCGCCGTCGCCTGCGTCATCGTCGTGTGGATGAGCGTCCCGTTCGTCGCACTGAGCATCTATGCCGGGCTGACCCAGCTCAGCGGGGAGGTGCTCGAGGCGGCGAGCATGGACGGTGCATCCGGGGTGCAGAAGCTGCGGCACATCATCCTGCCGCTCATCGCGCCCGTGCTGTCGATCGTCATGCTGCTCCAGCTCATCTGGGACCTGCGGGTCTTCACCCAGATCAAGCTGCTCCAGGATGCCGGCGGCGTGGCCAACGAGACCAACCTGCTCGGCACCTACGTCTACCAGCTGGGCGTCGGCAAGGGCGACTTCGGCACGGCCAGCGCGGTGAGCGTCCTCATCCTCGTCCTGACCGTCGCCCTGAGCTTCTACTACGTCCGCTCGCTCATGAAGGAGGAGTCCTGATGCGTCGCTCCCGCACCCCGCGCATGCTGCTGACGATCCTCGCCCTCGTCCTGTCGGCCGTCTGGGCATTCCCCGTCTACTGGATGATCAACTCGGCCTTCCTCTCCAACGTCACCCTCCAGTCCACGAACCCCACCTTCCTGCCGTTCGGGGGCTCGATCGACAACTTCCGCGTGGTCGTGGCCGAACCGGCCTTCGCCCAGGCTCTGGGGGTCTCCCTGGTCGTGACCATCACCACGGTCATCGCCGCGATCATGATCGCCTTCCTCGGCGCACTGGCGATCAGCCGGTTCCACTTCCGTGGTCGCAAGAGCTTCGTCCTGGCGCTCCTGCTCATCCAGATGCTGCCCGCCGAGGGACTGTTCATCGCGCAGTACAAGATGATGTCCTCACTGGGCCTGCTCAACCGTTCGCTCGCCCTCGCCGTGCTCTACACCGCAGCCGTCGTCCCGTTCACGATCTGGATGCTGCGCGGCTTCGTGGCCGGCGTGCCGGCAGATCTCGAGGAGGCCGCCATGGTCGACGGCCTCTCGCGGACCAAGGCGTTCCTCAAGATCACCTTCCCCCTGCTCGCGCCCGGCCTGGTGGCCTCCGGCGTGTACGCCTTCCTCCAGGCGTGGAACGAGTTCACCGTGGCGCTGGTGATCATGACCGAGGAGCAGTCGAGGACCCTGCCGCTGTGGCTGCGCGGGTTCGTGCAGGCCAGCGCCAGCCGAGAGACCGACTGGGGCCAGGTCATGGCCGCCTCCTCGCTCGTCGCGGTGCCCGTCATCATCTTCTTCCTCATCGTCCAGGGCCGGATGAGCAGCGGCCTCGTCGGCGGGGCGGTCAAGGGCTGACGTGACCGAGTCGCTGCACGCCGACATCTCGGCGACCCTGCAACCGGGCTTCGTGGGCACCGCCGTGCCCGACTGGCTCGTCGCCGCGCACGCGGACGGCCTCGTCTCGGTGTGCCTCTACGGAGGCAACGTCACTGCCTCGCACGGCCTCCGGCGGCTCTGCACCGACCTGCGGGAACGACTGCCGGGCGCGCTGCTCGCGGTCGACGAAGAAGGCGGGGACGTCACCCGGCTCCACTACCCGGTGGGGTCACCCACCGTGGGCAACGCCGTCCTCGGTCGGATCGACGACGAGGCGACCACCGCGTCGGTGGCTACCGAGATCGGTGGCGAGCTGGCGGCGCACGGCATAGGCCTGGACCTGGCTCCCGTCGTCGACATCAACTCCTCACCGGACAACCCCGTCATCGGGGTCCGGAGCTTCGGGGCGGAGGCCGAGCTCGTCGGTCGACATGGAGCCGCCTGGGTGAGGGGCCTGCAGGACGCCGGTGTCGCCGCCTGCGCGAAGCACTTCCCCGGGCACGGCGACACCGCCGTCGACTCACACCACGGCCTGCCCCGGATCACCGTGCCGCTCGACGTCCTCCGGGAACGCGAGCTGCTCCCGTTCCGCGCCGCGGTCGACGCCGGGGTGGCGTGCGTGATGACGTCGCACATCATCGTCGACGCCCTCGACCCGGACCGCCCCGCGACGTTCTCCCCCACCGTGCTGAGGCTGCTTCGCGACGATCTCGGGTTCGAGGGGGTGATCGTCAGCGACGCCCTCGACATGGCCGGCGCCAGCGGCGCCACCGGCATCCCGGAGGCCGCGGTCCTCGCCCTGTTCGCGGGCGTCGACCTGCTGTGCCTCGGTTCCGAGACCACCCCCGAGCGGTATGCCGCGGTGCACGCCGGCATCGTCGAGGCCGTCCGTTCCGGTCGTCTTGCGGCGGACCGCGTCGCGGAGGCGGCCGACCGGGTCCGAGGCCTCGCCGAGCGCCACGACGTCTCGTCGTCGGCGTCCGCGCCGTCCGCTCCGTCCGCCCCGTCCGCCCCGTCCGCCCCGTCCGCCCCGAGGGTCACCGACGAGGAGGTCGCCGGGACGTTCACGGTGTCCGACGGATTCGACGCCTGGCGCCGGGACTCCTCTCCCGCGGCCGTCGTCCAGGTCGAGACCATGAGCAACCTCGCCGTCGGCGCGGTGGCGTGGGGACCGGCATCCCTCGGGGCCGCGGTGTCCTCCCACGAGGTCCCGATCGGCGCCAAGGTCGCCGTCGTCGCGCGCTCGATCGACGCGAGCCATCCGGCTCACGAGGTCGTGGCGGCCCTTCGCTCGGCAGGGCACCCGGTGGTCCTCGTCGAGTGCGGCTGGCCACGCGGGGGTGCCGACGTGGAGACGCGGGGCGGCTCGCCGGCCGTGGCGCGCGCCCTGCTAGGGCTGCTCGGACTGGGACGGGAGACATGAGACTCGGGATCGACATCGGCGGCACGAAGACGGCTGCGCTCGTCCTCGACCGCACGGGCACCGTCGTGGCCCTTGCCGAGAAGCCCTCTGGCCGTGGTGAGGACGCCACGATGACGGTGGCCGCCGAGGTCGCCCGATCGGTGGTGCGCCGGGTGGGCGGGTGGGATGCCATCGACGCCGCTGGCGCCTGCATGCCCGGACTCGTCGACCCGCGCACCGGGTGGGCCCGCCATGCGGTGAACCTCGACGTGCGCTCTCTGGACCTCGCGGGGGAGATGCAGCGCCGCCTGGGATGGCGTCCCGTCGTCGACAACGACGTCAAGGCTGCGGCACTCGGTGCCCACCACGGCATTCGCGGCGGAGGGGCCGGCACCACGGCCTACCTCAACGTCGGAACCGGCCTGGCGGCGGCGATCGTGCACGGGGGCAGGGTGCTCCGAGGGCCGGGCGACGCCGCCGGGGAGATCGGCCACCTGCCGGTGGGCTCAGGGGTGCCGTGCTCGTGCGGCCAGCAGGGCTGCCTGGAGACGCTGGCCTCCGGCTCCGCTCTCGCGCGGATGTGGGGCCGTCCCGCCGGCGAGCTCTTCCCGGCTGCGGCCACCGGGGATGCCGAGGCGATCGCCGCCGTGAGGACCCTGGCCCGCGGCACCGCCCTCGCCGTGCAGGTCCTCGTGCTGACCGGCGCCGAGGTGGTCGCCGTGGGCGGCGGAGTCACTCGATCGGGCCCCGCACTGACAGAGGCAGTCACCGCAGACATCGTTGCGCGGGAATGCGACTCGGCCTTCCTCCAGCGGCTGGACCTCACCAAGCGGTTCACGGTCCTGGCGAGCGACGTCCCCGTCGAAGCGATCGGGGCGGCACTGCTTCCCGGCGCCCTCGATCCCGGTACGCTCGCGTCCGTGGTGGCTCGCTGATGGAGGTCCTGGTCAGCCGGACCCCGGCGGAGACTGCTCGCCGGGGTGCTGCCGCGGTGTTGGACACCCTGTTCCTCGACCGGGCGCGAGACCCCGTGCTCGGGCTCGCGACGGGCTCCTCGCCCGTGGGCCTGTACCGCGAGCTGGCCCGCGCCGTCGAGCGCGACGGCGTCGACTTCTCGCTGGTGCACGGCGTGGCGCTCGACGAGTACGTCGGCCTTCACCCCGGCCACCCGGAGGGCTACCGCCAGGTGCTCCTGCGGGACGTGTGCGCCGTGGTGGGTCTGGAGCCGGAGCGCCTGGCCGTGCCCGACGGGTCGGGAGCCGCCGACCTGGCCACCCTGACGGCGGCCGCGCGCGACTACGAGGCCACGATCCAGGCGCTCGGCGGGGTCGACGTGCAGATCCTCGGGATCGGTGCCAACGGTCATCTCGGGTTCAACGAGCCCGGGTCGGCCCTCACCTCACGCACGAGGGTCAAGCGCCTGTCGGAGCGGACCCGCCGCGACAACGCCCGGTTCTTCCAGGGCATCGACGACGTGCCGACGCACTGCCTCACCCAGGGACTGGGGACCATCCTCGCGGCGCGCCGCCTCGTGCTCGTGGCGACCGGCGACGCGAAGTCCGAGGCCGTCGCCGCCGCCCTGGAGGGTCCGCTCACCGCCTCGGTCCCGGCATCCGTGCTCCAGTGGCACCCCGACACCGTGGTCTGCCTCGACGAGGCGGCCGCAGCCGGCCTGCGCAACCGCCAGTACTACGACGACTCAGCGGAGGGGCTGCCGGCGCGCTCCGGTCAGCCGACCTCGATGACGACCTTCCCGAGCGCGCGGCCCGCCCCGACGTAGGCCAGCGCCTCGGGTACCTCGGCCAGACCGAAGGTCCGGTCGACCCGCACCTGGACCTCGCCGCTGAGGACCTTGGTCGTCATGGCGGCGAAGTGCTCCGGTCCCTCGTGGACGACGAGCATCCCGATCGACCGACCGGACGCCGCACCGAGGACGCTCCCCAGCGTGAGGACCCGCAGGAGGCTGCGGCCGGTGCCGCCGACGCAGCGGTACCGGCCGCCGGGGGCGAGGGCGCGGCGGTAGGCGAACACCGAGCGCAGGGCGACCAGGTCGAGGACGTGGTCGAACGGGCCCCGCCGGGTCCAGTCCTCCTGTCGGAAGTCGAGGACCTCGTCGGCGCCGAGGCTCCGCATCGAGTCGAGCTTGGCGGCGGTGTCGACTGCCGTCACGTGTGCCCCAACGGCCCGGAGCAGCTGCAGCGCGAACGCGCCCGACCCGCCCCCCGCCCCGTTGACGCACACCCGCGAGCCGGCAGTGACCCGGGCCGTGCCCGCGAGCGCGATGGCCCCCGCCTGCGGGATGGTCGAGGCGTCGACGAACGACAGGGCCCCAGGCTTGCGGGCGAGCATCCGCGCCGGGGCGACGCAGCGCTGCGCGAAGCCACCCTTGAGCCGGAGGTTGTCGCCGAACACCTCGTCGCCGGGCGTGAAGGCGGTGACGCCGGCCCCGACGGCCGCGACGACGCCGGCGACGTCCGACCCAAGGACGGGCCGGCGCGGACGGCGAAGGCCGGCGACCCTCGAGTACGCCGGCGAGCCGGTCAACGTCTCCCAGTCAGAGAGGTTCACCGACGTCGCCCGCACCTCGAGCAGCACCTGCCCAGGACCGGGTACCGGATCCGGCACGTCCACCAACCTCAGGACCCCGGGCGGTCCGTACCGGTGGTAGCAGACGGCCTTCATGCCGCGATCCTCGCGCCTGCGGACCGGGGCCGTCCACCCCACCACGCCAGCGCTCGGGCGGGCCCGCTGGTGGCCGGCGGCCGGGGACCCTCCTCACGGGTCGAGGTGCCCCCTCAGGGGTTGAGGCGGTGGCCGTAGGCCATCTGCTCGAGGCGGGCGATCCGCTCGGCCATCGGGGGGTGCGTGGCCATGAGTCGCGAGACGTCCTGGGCCCGGAACGGGTTGGCGATCATCATGTGGCTCGCGTTGACGATCTGGTTCGTCGGCGCCAGGGGCGCACGCGCGGTGCCCAGCTCGAGCTTGCGCAGGGCCGAGGCGAGGGCGAGCGGATCACCGGTGAGGGTCGCGCCGTCCTCGTCCGCGTCGTACTCACGGGTACGGGAGATCGCGAGCTGCACGACGACTGCCGCGAGGGGCGCGAGGATCGCCAGCGCCAGACCCGCCAGCGGGTTGCGGTTCTCGTTGTCCCCGCCGCCGAAGAACATGCCGAAGGAGAGGAACTGGCCGATGGTGGCGATGACCCCGGCAATGGCGGCGGCGATCGACGAGGTGAGGATGTCGCGGTTGTAGACGTGCATCAGCTCGTGCCCGAGCACCCCGCGCAGCTCACGCTCGTCGAGGAGCCCGAGGATCCCCTCGGTGCAGCAGACGGCTGAGTTCTCGGGGTTGCGACCGGTGGCGAAGGCGTTCGGCGCCTGCGTCGGCGACACGTAGATCCGCGGCATCGGCTTGCCGGCGCGGGTCGACAGCTCCCTGACGATGCGGTACATCGCCGGGGCCTGGGCCTCGCTCACCGGGTAGGCGTGCATCGCCTTGATGGCGAGCTTGTCGGAGTTCCAGTAGCCGTAGGCGGTCGTCCCGACTCCGAGGAGGGCGAAGAGGAGGAGGAACGAGCTGTTGCCGAAGTACGAGGCGGCGAACCACCCCATCGTGAGGAACAGCGCCCAGATCCCTCCGAAGAGGGCGGCCGTCTTGAGTCCGTTGTAGTGCCGGTGCATGTCGTCTCCAACGTTCGGATGCCGGGGTGGTGTTCCGGACCGGTCGGATGCGTCGGTCGCCTCAGCCGAGCAGGCCCAGGAGCAGGCCGGGGACCACGCTGAGCACGACGAGCAGCCCGGTGCCCGTCACGACCACCACCTCCACCGCGCGACGACGCGGTGGCACCGCCGGCAGTTCGTCGGCCTCCCCCGAAGGGTGGGCGAGCAGCACGGCGAACCAGCGAAGGTAGACCGCCAGCCCGAGCACCACCGCCACCACCGCGACTCCCACCAGCACCCAGAGGCCACTGTCGACGACCGGGCCGAGGGCGACGACCTTGGCCACGAGCCCGAGGACGGCGGGAGGCACACCCGCCAGCACGAGCAGGGCGAACCCCAGGGGCGCCCCGGAGAGCGGGTCCCGGCGGACGAGTCCGCGGTGTTGCTCGACCGTGCGTGCACCGACCCCGGCCACCGCGGCGAACGCGACGACGGTGGCAAGGGCATAGGTCAGGACGTAGGCAGCCGAGGCCCGGATGCCGGCGGCCGACAGCGCCGCGACGGGCAGGACCACCCACCCCGCCTGGGCGACGGTGGACCACGCAAGAAGCCTCGTCACGTCGTCCTGGCGCAGGGCCATGACGTTCCCGAGCAGCATCGACACGGCAGCGAGCACCCCGAGGACGAGGGCGACCTGCGGCGCGTCCACGCCGACGAAGGCCCCGACCACGACGAACAGCGCTCCCGCGGCGGCGACCTTGGAGGCCACCGCGAGGTAGGTGGCGGTGCCCAGGTCCGCGGTGGAGAACGCCTGGGGCGTCCACGCGTGGAACGGCACGAGCGACAGCTTGAACCCCAGGCCGGCCAGCAGGACGGTGACGGCGAGCGCGAGGACGGCGCGGCGCTCGTCAACCGCCCAGGCCCGCGCCACCGCCTCGGTCCCGAAGACCGCCTCTCCGGTGGCGGTCAACCACAGGGCGACCCCGAGGACGAGCAGGGCGAACGAGACCACCGAGGTGACCAACAGGGTGAGGGCTCCGTGGCTCGAGGAGCGGGTGCCCCGCAGCGCCACCAGCGCGACGATCGGGACCGTCGCCAGCTCGAGGGTGACCAGCCACGTGCCGACGTCCCTGGATGCCGCCACCCCGACACCGCCGGTCGCGGCCGCGAGGACCAGGGTGGTCGTCACGGCGCGGTCCCCGCGGTCGAACAGCGCCAGCGCGGCGGCGGCGCTCAGCAGGACCGCTGCCTGGAGCGCGCCCGTGCTCGGACCGGCGTTCCACAGGCAGATCTCCTGCGGAGCCGGGAGACAGAGGCTTCGCAGTGCGGCACCGTCGTCCGCGACCGACGGTCGGAGGGCGAGGACGGCACCGGCGACGAGGAGCACGACGCCGAGTGCCGGTGCCCAGGAGGTGCGCCGGCCGGGCACGACCGCGTCGACCACGAGCACGAGCACCACCCCGAGCGCCGGCAGCAGGGCCGGCGCGAGGGCGAGCGCGTCGAAGGACACCACTGCGCTCACGAGCCGCCCCCTATCCGGGCGACCGCACCGGCCGTCAGCGCCAACAGGGGGCCGGGCGCCACACCGAGGGTCACGACGGCCACGGCGAGCACGCCGAGAACCACACGCTCGACTCCCACGGTGTCAGGGGTGACGACACTCCCGGGCTCGGGCCGGTCCCCGACCCAGACGACCCGTGCGACCCGCAGGGCGTAGGCGGCGGCCAGGGCAGCACCCACGGCGGCGACCACGGCACACGCGACGAAGAGGCCCCGGGGTCTGTCGTCGGCCGGCCACCACGCGGAGTACACGGTGAGGAACTCACCCCAGAACCCGGCCAGCCCCGGCAGGCCGAGGCTGGCCGCCAGGCCGAGGATGAGCACGAAGCCCAGCCGCGGTGACGTCTCGCGGAGCGCGGGGCGCGCCACGGCCAGGTCGACGGAGCCCCACCGCTGCTTGAGCCCCCCGACGAGGACGAACAGGAGGGCCGCCACGATGCCGTGGGCGATGTTGGCGAACAACGCCGCCTGCAGTCCGGTCTGCGACCCGGTGGACAGGGCGAGGACCACGAAGCCCATGTGGGCGACGGAGGAGTAGGCGATGAGCCGCTTCAGGTCGCGCTCGACGAGGCAGACGAGGGCGCCCCAGATGATGCCGACGACACCCAGCACGGCCAGGACGGGGCTCAGTGACGCGAAGCCGTCGGGCACCGTCGAGACGGGCAGCCGCACCAGTCCGTAGGTGCCCATCTTCAGCAGGACCGCGGCGAGCAGTACCGAGCCGGCCGTGGGTGCGATGGTGTGGGCGGGCGGCAGCCAGGTGTGCAGCGGGAAGACGGGCACCTTCACGGCGAGTCCTGCGACGAGAAGGGCCGCCACGAGGAGCTGGCGGTCGGCCGGGACGGATGCCGCCCCACCGGCCGCCAGCTCGCGCAGGTCCGACGTGCCGGATGCCGCGACGAGGGTGAGGATGCCCACGAGCATGAGGGTCGACCCGGCCGCGGTGTACAGCACGAACCGCGCCGCCGCGTCCTTGCGCGCGCGCAGGTCGTGGGAGTCCCCGAACCGGCCGATGAGCACCCAGATCGGCACGAGAACCACCTCGAAGGCGATGAAGAAGAGGATGGCGTCGCGCGCGGTGAACGTCGCGAGGGCGCCCGCCTCGACGAGGAGGAGACAGCCGAGGAACGTCGCCGGCGACCCTCCCCCGGGCATCTCCACCCAGGCGTGGGCCGCGACGAGGACACCGACCAGCGCGGTCAGCAGTACGAGGGGCGCGGAGATCCCGTCGACCCCGAGCGACCAGCGCAGGCCGAGCTCGGGCACCCACGCGAGGTCGACGTCGGGCCGACTCACGGCCACGCCGACGGCCAGGGCGAGGGTTGCCGCCGCGGAGACGGCCGCCACGCGACGAGCCGGGGTCACCGACAGCGAGCGGCCGCCGGTGAGCAGCCACAGCCCCGCGAGCGCGGGCACGGCGAGGAGCAGGCTCACCACCACGTGACCACCCCCGAGGCACCGAGCACGACGAGGGTCCCGAGCACGACGACGGCCCCGAGGACCAGGGCGATCGCCGAGCTGGGTCGCTCACCATGCTGGAGGCGGCCACCGCCCCACCCCGCCACCCTCGTCGCCACCCCGGTACCGCGCACGTAGGCGTCGATGACCTCGGTGTCGAGGAACGCGACGAGGTGGGCGAGGGCCAGGACCGGGCGGGAGACGAGGCGGCGGTAGGCCGAGTCGGCACCAAACCCGCGGTCCGCCAGCGGGATCAGGCGCGGCGTGAGGACCTCGGCCGGGTCACGGTCGAACCCGCCGCGCAGGGCCAGGCCAGCGCCCACGGCGATTGCGAGGACGGTGATGACGACCCAGGTCAGCGACACCCCCTCGAGCCCGAACGCATCGGTGAACAGCACGAGGCCGCCGAGGGTGCTGAGCAGCACGAGCACGACGAGGACGACCTGGACGCCGAGCGGAAGGGGGACCACCGTGGGCGCGGGTCGCACGTGCGCGGTGAGGATGAGGTAGGCGCGGGTGCAGTAGGCCGCGGTCACGGCAGAGGTGAGCACGAGGGCGATGAGGATGACGATGCCCGGGCCGCCGGCGACCGCGCCCTCCCACGCCGTCGCGACGACGTGCTCCTTGGAGAGCCCGCCGAGGACGAGCGGGACACCGGCGAGGGAGAGCAACCCCATGACGAAGCTGATCCGCAGCAGCGGCACCGCTGCAGCCGATCCCCGGAGCAGTCGCGCCGCGGTGCCACCGCCGATGAGGGCCGCCCACCCGATGGCCAGGAACAGCAGCGACTTGAAGACGGCGTGGGACCAGAGGTGGAACAGGCCCGCGGCGGGCCCTGCCTCCAGGGGGGCGGCGGCGACCGCGGAGAGCATGATCCCGACCTGGCTGACCGTCGACCAGGCCAGCAGCCTCTTGAGGTCGGTCTGCGCGAATGCAAGCACCGCTGCGAGCAGCATGGTGAGCGAGACGACGATCCCCAGGAACCAGCGCGCCCCGGCACTCACGGCGAGGAGGGGGAAGAGGCCGGAGAGGACGACGGTCCCCGCCGCGACCATGGTGGCGGCGTGGATGAGCGCGCTGGCGGGCGTGGGGCCCTCCATCGCGTCGGCGAGCCAGTCCTGGAAGGGGACCTGCGCCGACTTGCCGAGCACCCCGATGATCACGAGGGAGAGCAGCACGGCACGGACCGTGCCGTCGGGGGCGCCACAGGTCGCCAAGGACTCGCTGACGGTGGCGCCCAGGCCGACCTCGGCGTCGATGCAGGCCGTCGGGCGGGACCACGCGTCGAGGACTCCCCCCAAAGCCGTGGTGCCCGCACCGGCCGCGAGCCCGATGATGCCGAGCACGAAGCCGATGTCGGCGACCCGGGTGACGAGGAACGCCTTGTGCGCGGCGCGGCGCGGAGCCTCCCGCCTCGACCAGTGGCCGATGAGCAGGTAGGAGCACCACCCCATGACCTCCCAGCCGACGACCGTGAGGACGAGGTCACCGGACAGCACGACGAGCAGCATCGCGGTGCCGAAGAGGGAGACGGTCGCGGCGAACTGGCCGTAGCGGTCGTCGGCGGCGAGGTACCAGGTCGAGTAGGCCTGGACCGCGAAGGTCACGAGCGCGACGATCGAGGCGACGGCGAGCCGGGTGGGGTCGGCGAGGAGGCCGAGCGGCATCTCGAGCTCGCCGACGGAGAGGGGCGTCCCTGCTGCGGTGACGGTGCCGGCATACGTCGCCCGGGCGGTGAGGGCGAGGAGCAGCGTGAGGCCACTCGCGCCCACGGCGACGCCCGCCGCCCACCGGTCGTCACGCCGCACGAGGAGTCCGGCGACGGCGGCCACCGCCGGGACGAGCACGAGCAACCAGGGGCTCACGGGGCCTCCCCGCTCGGCGCGTCGAGGTCGATCCGCGACCGCTGCCGGTAGGCCGTGAGGATGACGGCCAGGGCGACGACGACCTCGGCTGCGGCGATGGTGATGACGAAGAGCGGCAGCACGCTCCCGGCGCTCCAGCTGTCGGCGCCGGCGGCCTGCGTCGTGACCAGCAGCACGAGCGAGCCGCTGAGCACCAGTTCGACCCCGACGAGGACGAGCACGGCGTTCCGGCGCATCGAGACCCCCATGACGCCCAGCCCGACGAGGGCGGCGGCCAGGAGGTAGGGACCCGCGAGGTGGATCACGGGAGGACCTCCGGAGCCGGAGGCTCACGAGGGATCCTCGACACCGCGAGGGCGGCGACCAGGGCCACGAGCAGGAGCAGGGAGAGCAGCTCGAAGGGCCAGACCCACGTGGCGAAGAGCTGACCCGCGACCTGGGTGGTCGTGACGTCGGCCCGCTCGACCGTGCCGCTCGCACCGTCGGCGAGGGGCAGCAGGACCGAGGCGAGCAGGGTCGCCACGGCGGCGCCCAGCAGGCCGGCACCGACGGTGCGCCACGGCCCGACCCGGTGCTCGACGTCGGGGCCGATCGGTGCCCGGGTGAGCATGATCGCGAAGAGCACGAGGACGACGACGGCGCCGACGTAGACGAGGACCAGCACCAGGGCGACGAGCTCCGCACCGAGGACCAGGAGGGAGCCCGCGACGCCGACCAGGGCCACCACCAACCACAACGCGGCGTGCACGACGTGGCGGGTCGTGACGGCGAGCGCCCCACCGACGACGGCGACGACACCACACGCGGCGAACGCCGTGTCGAGTGCCGTCACTGCGGAGCCTCCGGTGGGTCGGGGGCCGGACGAGGTGCCCCGGCCGGCCTCGGCCGAACCGTGCGCGGCGGACGGGCGCTTCCGGCAGCGCCGCCCCCTCCCACCAGCCCCGTGCCTCGCGCCGGCTTGTTGGCGGCGGCGACCTCCGGAGGGTCGGCCGCCCGCTCGTCGAGGGCAGGTGGCGCGGGCACGGTCGCCATCCACTCCCCCAGCGTGTCCTTCTCGTGGAGGAGGTCCCGGATGTCGGTCTCGGCGTACTCGAACTGGGGACTCCAGAAGAGGGCGTCGAAGGGGCACACCTCGATGCAGATGCCGCAGTACATGCACAGCGAGAAGTCGATGGCGAAGCGGTCGAGCACGTTGCGCTGGCGGTCACGCCCGCCCTCGGTGGTGGCCGGGATCGTCTCCTTGTGCGAGTCGATGTAGATGCACCAGTCGGGGCACTCCCTGGCACAGAGCATGCAGGAGGTGCAGTTCTCCTCCTGCAGGGCGATCACGCCGCGGCTGCGCGGGGGGAGGCTCGGCGCAACGTCGGGGTACTCCGCGGTGTGGGAGGGGCGCAGTGCCGTGCGGGCCGTCGTCGCCAGCCCCTTGAGGAGGCCCGGCACCGGGCCCCGCTCCGTCGGCTCGTTCTTGTCGCTCACCAGCCCATCACCACCCCGGCGCCGGTGAGGAGGAGCTGGGCGAGCGCGACCGGCACGAGCCAGACCCAGGCGAGACGTTGGAGCTGGTCCTCACGCAGCCTCGGCCACGCGACGCGCACCCAGATGATCACCACGGCCACGGCGAAGCCCTTGAGGAGCACCCAGAGCCACCCGAGGACGTCGCTGAACGGGCCGTGCCAGCCGCCCAGCCACAGCGTGGCGAAGAGGAGCGACATGACGACGATCCCCGCGTACTCGGCGAGCAGGAAGAAGGCGAAGCGCAGCCCGGTGTACTCCGTCCACGCTCCCATGACGAGCTCCGCGTCGGCGATCGGCATGTCGAAGGGCGGCCGCTGGAGCTCGGCCACGGCCGCGACGAGGAAGACGACCGCTCCCGGAAGCTGCCAGAGGAGCCACCACGGCGACCAGCGGTCGGTGAGCACGAGAAGGGAGAGCGAGCTGCCCGCGAGCGTGATCGACGCGACCGACAGGACGATGGGCAGCTCGTAGGAGACGAGCTGGGCGGCGGCGCGCAGCCCGCCCAGCAGGGCGTACTTGTTGGCGCTCGCCCAGCCGGCCATCAGGGTGCCGAGCGCTCCCACCGACGTGGCGGCGAGGACGAGGACCACCGAGAGGGGGACGTCGACCGCGGCGACACCCTCACCGACCGGGATGGCGGCCAGGGCGACGAGGTAGGGGATCAACGCCACGGCGGGGGCCAGCCGGAACACCCACCGGTCCGCGGCCCGCGGCGTGATGTCCTCCTTCTGGACGAACTTCACCCCGTCGGCGACGAGCTGGGCCCACCCGTGGAAGCCACCCGCGTACATGGGTCCCAGCCGGCCCTGCATGTGCGCCATGACCTTGTGCTCGGCCTGACCCACGAGGAGGGGCAGGACGAGGAACGCCGCGAGCACGGCGGCAGAGCGGACGGCCACCTCGAGCAGGCTCACCGCGGGCCCCACTCCGGTGGCGGCACACCCGGCGCCTGGACGCGCCGACGGCCTGGCGACTTCGCGGACTCGTGCCCTTCGCCGGGCTCCTTGCCTCCGGGCCACGGCTTGCTCGCCCGGGCGGCGAGCTGGAAGGACTTGCGCAGCGGTGTTCCCTCGAAGCCCTCTGGCAGCAGGAGGGGCCGGATCGGCGAGCCGCTACCGTCGTCGAACCCGGTGAAGTCGATGCCGAACATCTCGTAGGTCTCGCGCTCGTGCCATGCGGCCCCGGCGAACTCGGCGGTGATGGACTCCAGCGGCTCGTCGGGCGGGATCCGGGTCACGAGGAGGAGGCCGCGCAGGCTGCCGGGGGCGGAGACGTCGAGCAGGTGGGTGACGACGTCGAAGCCGGGCGCCGCCTCGTCGTAGGTGCGGTCGACGGCGCTCAGCCAGTCGAAGAACGCGAACCCCTCCGCGCGGGCACCGGCGACGGCAGCACGCCAGCCGTCGGCCTCGACCACCCGCGTCTCGTCAGCCACCCCGGCAGCCTATCCACCGACGGGACGCTCGTGACCGTTCACCGGGGTTGTCGCCGATCACGTTGACTCACCGCCGGGCCGTCGGGTCACGCCTCGTGGGGCGACACGTCGTCGGAGGTGAGCACGACCTGAGCCGCCACGACGGCGAGTCCCGCCACCCCGACGAACCATCCCCACCACTGGTGGCCGGTCTGGACCAGACCGAGGCCGGTGCCGACCGTGAGGAGCAGGGCGACCAGGACCCGCGGGCCCTGCGCGAGCCGGAACCGGGCCTTGGGCGCCATGAGGAGCCCCCACAGCACGAGCACGCCACCTGTCGCGACCACCGCACCGAGCCACCCGACGACCCCGCCGCCGAGCGCGTCGTGGGCCACCACCCCGACGCCCCCGAACAGGGCCACCTCCACGACGAAGGCGACGACGGCCAGCACGAGCAGGCTGGGCGTCCCGATCCGGGGCTCGCTCACGGCTTCGTCACGAGGTCGCGGGTCACCTCGCCCGCCGCAGCGGTGCGGTGACCGGCATACCGCGGCGCACGACCGGGCTGCCGGGCAGCGATGCCGGCTCCGCTCACCCGCTCGGCGGCGATCTTCTCCTGGAGCAGGATGATGCCCTGGAGGAGCGCCTCGGGACGCGGCGGACAGCCCGGCACGTAGACATCGACGGGGATGAGCTGGTCGACCCCCTTGGTGACCGAGTACGAGTCCCAGTAGGGCCCACCGGAGTTGGAGCAGGCACCGAACGAGATGACGTACTTCGGCTCGGGCATCTGGTCGTAGAGACGGCGGATCGCCGGGGCCATCTTGTCGGTGACCGTTCCCGAGACGATCATCAGGTCGGCCTGACGCGGGCCCGGAGCGAAGGGGATGACGCCGAGCCGGATGAAGTCGTGGCGGCCCATCGAGGTGGCGATGAACTCGATGGCGCAGCAGGCGAGCCCGAAGTTGAACACCCACAGGCTGTAGCGCCGGCCCCAGTTCAGGAGGACGCGGACGGGCTTGGGCGCGTGCTCGGCGACTGGCCCGACGCGCGGCATGGGCAGGTCGACGCTCATTCGGTGGTCCACCTCAGCAGCCCGCGGCGCGCGGCGTGGAGGAGCCCGATGAGGATGACGCCGACGAAGATGGCGACCTCGATGAGCGAGGCGACACCGAGCTCGGGGTCGCGCAGCACGAGCGCCCACGGGAACAGGTAGACGGCGTCGACCGCGAAGACGACGTAGAGGAACGCGAAGCTGATGTAGCGGATCTGGCTCTGCGCCCACCCCGTGCCGACGGGGTCGACACCCGACTCGTACGTGCGCAGGCCGGCCTCGGTGACGGCGCGGGGGGCGAGCATCCGGCGCGCGACCATGGCCGCGGTGACCAGCAGGATGCCGGCCAGGACGGTGCCTGCAACGGCGAGATAGCCCTCCATGTCGCGTCAGCCTAGCCCTCGACCGCCTCGCCAGACCTTCACCACCGACGTGGACGGGCTCGCACGAGGCGACCTGAGACGTACGATGGGTGTCGCTGCGCCCGCGGCAAACCGTGGCGCAGCACCGACCATCGCCGACACCAGGGTGAACAGTGAGCAGCAAGTCCGTCAAGACGCTCGATCGCGTCGTCATCAGGTTCGCCGGCGACTCCGGCGACGGTATGCAGCTCACCGGTGACCGGTTCACCTCGGACACCGCCGCGATGGGCAACGACCTGTCGACGCTGCCCAACTTCCCCGCCGAGATCCGGGCACCCCAGGGAACCCTGCCCGGCGTCTCGAGCTTCCAGCTCCACTTCGCCGACCACGACGTGCTGACCCCGGGCGACGCGCCCGACGTCCTCGTCGCGATGAACCCCGCCGCGTTGAAGGCCAACCTCATCGAGGTCCCCCGCGGCGCCACGATCATCGTCAACACCGACGAGTTCACCAAGCGCAACCTGGCCAAGGTCGGCTACGCCACGAACCCGCTGGACGACGGCACGCTCGACTCCTTCCACGTGCACCCGGTGGGCCTGACCTCCATCACGGTGCAGGCCCTCGCCGCGTTCGACGGGCTCACCCGAAAGGAGAAGGAGCGGGCGAAGAACATGTTCGCGCTGGGGCTCCTCTCCTGGATGTACACCCGGCCGACCACCGGCACGGAGGCGTTCCTCACCAAGAAGTTCGGCGCGACCCCGGAGGTGCTCGACGCCAACCTCGCTGCCCTGCGGGCCGGGTGGAACTACGGCGAGACGACCGAGGACTTCGCTTCCTCGTTCCTCGTCGCACCGGCGACGATGCCCCCGGGCACCTATCGCAACGTCACCGGCAACACGGCCCTCGCCCTCGGCCTCGTGGCCGCCGCCCACCGGGCCGACCTCCCGATGGTCCTCGGCTCCTACCCCATCACCCCGGCATCCGACATCCTGCACGCCCTCGCCGCCCTCAAGCGGCACGGCGTGACGACCATGCAGGCGGAGGACGAGATCGCCGGCATCGGCATCGCCCTGGGAGCGAGCTTCGGCGGCGCCATCGGCGTCACCACGACGTCGGGCCCGGGCGTCGCGCTGAAGTCGGAGACCATCGGCCTGGCCGTCTCGCTCGAGCTGCCGCTGGTCATCGTCGACGTCCAGCGCGGTGGCCCGTCCACGGGCCTGCCCACGAAGACCGAGCAGGCCGACCTCCTGCAGGCGATGTTCGGCCGCAACGGCGAGTCGCCCGTCCCGATCGTGGCCCCACGCACCCCCGCCGACTGCTTCACGGCGGCGATGGATGCGGTGCGCATCGCCACGACCTACCGCACCCCGGTCTTCCTCCTCTCCGACGGCTACCTCGCCAACGGGTCCGAGCCGTGGAGCGTCCCGGAGGTCACCGACCTGCCCGACCTCGCGGTCGAGTTCGCCTCGGAGCCCAACGACACCGATGCCGCGGGAGCGCCGGTCTTCCATCCGTTCCTCCGGGACGAGCAGACCCTCGCCCGTCCGTGGGCCGTCCCGGGAACCGCGGGGCTGGAGCACCGGATCGGCGGCATCGAGAAGGCCGACGTCACCGGCAACATCTCCTACGACCCCGACAACCACGACAGGATGACCCGCCTGCGCCAGGCCAAGATCGACGGCATCACGGTGCCCGACCTCGAGGTCGAGGACCCCTCCGGCGAGGCGCGGATCCTCGTCCTCGGCTGGGGCTCGACCTATGGGCCCGTCGCCGCCGCCACCCGGGTCGTGCGCAACTCGGGTCACCGGGTGGCCAGCGCGCACCTCGCTCACCTCAACCCGTTCCCGGCGAACCTCGGCGAGGTGCTCCGCTCCTACGACCGCGTCGTCGTGCCGGAGATGAACCTCGGCCAGCTGTCGATGCTGCTGCGAGCGAAGTTCCTCGTCGACGTGCAGTCGCACACCTCGGTCCGGGGGCTGCCGTTCTCGACGGTCGAGCTCGCGGACATCATCTCGACCGCCGTGGAGGAGCTCTCATGACCACCGCAGACCTGGGGATGCCAGTGAGCGGCCTCGACCACGTCCCCCACCTTCCGCAGGACGATGCCCGCCAGACCAAGCGCGACTTCACCTCTGACCAGGAGGTGCGATGGTGCCCTGGCTGCGGCGACTACGTCATCCTCGCCGCGGTGCAGTCCTTCCTGCCCGAGCTGGGTCTCAAGCGCGAGAACATCGTCTTCGTCTCCGGCATCGGGTGCTCGTCACGCTTCCCGTACTACCTCGACACGTACGGCATGCACTCGATCCACGGCCGTGCCCCGGCCATCGCCACCGGCCTGGCCACCTCGCGCCCGGACCTGTCGGTGTGGGTGGTCACGGGCGACGGCGATGCCCTGTCCATCGGTGGCAACCACCTCATCCACGCGCTGCGACGCAACGTCAACCTGACGATCCTGTTGTTCAACAACCAGATCTACGGCCTGACGAAGGGCCAGTACTCCCCCACCTCCCGGGTCGGCCAGGTGACGAAGTCGACCCCCGTCGGCTCGGTCGACACCCCGTTCAACCCGGTGTCGCTCGCGCTCGGCGCCGAGGCGACCTTCGTCGCCCGGGCCATGGAGTCCGATCGCGCCGAGCTCACGACGATCCTGCGGGCCGCGACCGAGCACCGCGGCACCGCCCTGGTGGAGATCTACCAGAACTGCCCGATCTTCAACGACGGCGCCTTCGAGGTGCTCAAGGACCGCAGCCAGCAGGATGCCCGGATCCTGCGGCTGCGGTCGGGCGAGCCGGTGGCCGTCGGCGTCGAGGGTGAGCGGCGGGTGCTCGTGCGCGGCGCAGCCGGCACGATGGAGTTCGTCGACGAGGCCGACGCGGGCGGTCGCGATGTTGTCGTGCACGACGCCGGCGCCGACGACCCCAGCCAGGCCTTCGCCCTCTCGCGCCTGGACAGCCCCGAGATGACGACCGTGCCGATGGGCATCTTCCGTCAGGTCTCCCGACCCACGTACGACGACCTCGTTCGCGCCCAGGTCGATGGAGCGGTCCACGCCGCCGGTGGTCCGGCCACCGATGACGACCTCGCCGAGCTGCTTCGGGGTCGTGACACCTGGACCGTGGAGTGACCCAGACCCCACCGGCGGTCATCACGGTGGGAGGCGACGACGGCGAGCTGCGTCGCGGCACGATCTACGGTTTCCTCGCCTACGGGATCTGGGGGCTCTTCCCCCTCTACTTCGCGGCGCTGCGCCCTTCCGGTCCCTTCGAGATCCTCGCGCACCGCATCCTGTGGACCCTCGCGGTCTGCTCCCTGGTCCTTCTCGTGCGACGCGACATCGCGTGGATCAGGCCGTTCCTCGCGCGGAAGCGACTCGTCGGCGGGATCACCATCGCGGCCCTGCTCATCGCCGCGAACTGGACGATCTACGTCCTCGCCGTTCTCACGGGTCGCACCTACGAGGCGGCGCTCGGCTACTTCCTCAACCCCATCGTCACGGTCGGGCTGGGTGTGGTCGTGCTGGGCGAGCGGCTGCGACCCCTGCAGTGGGCGGCGGTCTCGGTCGGGGCCCTCGCCTCGGTCTACCTCGCCGTCGCCGGAGGGGTGCTGCCGTGGATCTCGTTGAGCCTGGCCTTCTCCTTCGGCCTCTACGGGCTCACGAAGAAGAAGGTCGGGGCGAGCCTGCAGGCGATGCACTCTCTCGCCGCCGAGACCACCGTCCTCGCGCCGGTCGCCGTCGTGATCCTGCTCGTGCTGTCGGTCCAGGGCGCGACGACGTTCGCCGGCCACGGGCCTGCTCACACCTCGCTGCTCGTGCTGTCGGGGATCGTGACCGCGGTCCCCCTACTGCTCTTCGCGGCTGCGGCCCGCCGCATCCCGCTCGTGACCGTGGGGCTCATCCAGTTCATCACTCCCGTGCTGCAGCTCGTCGTCGGCGTGACGGTGCTCGGCGAGCACGTGAGCGGTCGGCTCTGGATCGGCTTCGGGATCGTGTGGGTGGCTCTGGCGCTGCTCACGGTCGACTCCGTGCGCACCGCCCGGACGTCGCGGGCCACGCGCCGAGCGCGCGACCTCGCGAACAGCGAGCCGGCCGAGCCCTGCCCCTGAGGCTCCCCCACACGTCTCGCCACCATGGCGCCCAAACGCACCAACGGCGCCCACATCACGCCGCCACCCACACGTTTCGCCACCATGGCGGCCAAACGGGGGACGGGGCGGGACGGGCCGGATGCCGTCCGGTCAGTCGCCAAGCAGGTGACGCACATGGGCGTTCGTGAAGCGCCGATCCGGGTCGAGCCGGTCGCGCACCGCCCGGAAGTCCTCGAACCGGGGGTAGAGCCGCCCGAGCTGCTCCGCGCCGAGGGTGTGCATCTTGCCCCAGTGCGGTCGCCCGTCATGCTCGGCGACGATCGCCTCGAAGGCGGCGAAGAGCCGTCGGTGGTCCATCCGGTGGTACTGGTGCACCGCGACGTAGGCGTTCTCGCGCTCGTGGGCCGTGGACAGCCACACGTCGTCGGCCCCGATGAACCGCACCTCCACCGGGATGGGAACCGGCTCGCCACTGGCATCGATCCACGCCCCGAGCTCGCGCAGCACCGCCTCGACCGATGAGCGCGGCAGGGCATACTCGCTCTCCACGAACCGGACGTCGCGCGGGGAGCAGAACACCCGCCACGAGTCGTCGGCGAACTCCCGAGGCGACAGGACTCGTGAGGTGAGGCGGTTCAGCCCGGGCACCAGGTGGGGCCGCCACGCGGCGACCCGGTTGGTCACCTCGAAGAGCCGGTTGGCAAGGAGGTCGTCGTCGAGGCGGGTGCGCCAGCGAGGCAGCGGCTCCGGCCCCTCCCCCGGGCCCAGCCGGTCGTTGCGCTTGACGAGGACGCGGTCGGTGTGCGGAAACCAGTGCAGGTCGAGGTGGTCATGGGCGTCCACCTCCTCCTGGAGGTGCTCGAGCAACGCCGAGAGCGACTCCCCGCTCTCGTTGGCGTGCAACCGGAACGCCGGGACACACTGCAGCTCGACCTCGGTCACCACCCCGAGCGCGCCGAGGCCCACTCGCGCGGCGGCGAACACCTCGGGCTCCTCCAGGGCGGAGCACCGCAGGAGCGAGCCGTCCGCGAGGACGAGGCTGAGGCCGGTCACCGCGGCGGCAATGCCCTGGTGCCGGGCGCCGGTGCCATGGGTGCCCGTGGCGATGGCGCCGCTGACGCTCTGGGCGTCGATGTCACCGAGGTTGGGCAGCGCGAGACCGAGCGACTGCAGCACGGGGTTGAGCACCCGCAGCGTCGTTCCCGCCCGCACCCTGACCCGATGCTGCTCGAGGTCGACCGCGACGAGCCCGCTCATCCCTTCAAGGCGCAGCAGCATCCCGTCGGTGGCCACCAACGGGGTGAAGGAGTGCCCGGATCCCGCGACGCGCACGGTCAGGTTGCCGTCGGCGGCGCGCCCCAAGCCGTCACGCACACCCCTGACGTCCGAGGCCGAAACGACCTCCGCAGGGTGCGCCGTGACGTTGCCGGCCCAGTTGGTCCAGGTGCTCACCCGAAGTTCATTCCCTCACCCCGGTAGGACGGCACGGTCTCGACCACGGCACCCTCGCGCACCAGGTGGACGGAGTCGAAGCGCTCCAGGAGCTCACCGGCCTTGGCACCCCGGAACCACACGCGATCGCTCATGGCCAGGGCGTCCGCCGCGTCCCCGTGGAGTGGGGTCTGCACCTCGCCGGCGGCCTCGCTGCCCAGCAGGGCCAGCCCCTGTCGAACCGGCGAGGGGACCCGGGACCAGCCGGGTTCGCCGCTCGCCACGTAGCCCCCGCCGAACGCCGTGACGTGCCCCGGGGCGGGCCGCCGGACGACCGGCACCGCGAAGGCCATCGCCGGGTCCGCGTCGAAGGCGTCGTACCGGTCGAAGAGTGTCGGCGAGTACAGGCCGGAGCCCGCCGCCAGCTCGGTCACGGCGGGGTCATCGGCGAAGAGGTGCAGGCTTCCCGTCCCCCCGGCGTTGACGAAGGTGAGGTCGGTCTCGCGGCGCACCGCCTCGACGACCGCGACCCGCCGCTCGCGCAGTTCGCTCGTCGACCGGCGCTTGAGCATCCTCACGTGCGGCCCGGAGTCCGGGAGCCCGGCGACCTGCGCGTCGTAGAACATCAGCCCTCGCACCTCAAGACCGATGCCCAGCGCTGCCCTCGTCACCGCGAGAGCCTCACGGGGGGTGCGCGTCGGAGATCGGCGCACACCGAGGTGCACCGGCCCGATCCGCAACGAGGCATCGACGTCGACGGCGACCCCGAGCCCCGACACATCCTCCCCCACTGCCTCGCGCAGGAACCGCACGTGCTCGACGGAGTCGATCGTCACGGTGACCTCCCGACGCAGGCCCTCGTCGGTCGCGACCTCGCGCAGCGCACGGACGTCGACGGACGGGTACGCGACGAAGACGTCGCGCACCCCGGCGGACGCCAGCCAGACGGCCTCCGGCACGGCATACGCCATCACGCCGGCGAAACCCGGGAGGGACAGGACCCGCTCCAGGAGGGACCTGCAGCGAACCGACTTGGAGGCGACCCGGATCGGCAGGCCACCGGCCCGGTCGACCAGGCCCTGGGCGTTCGCGTCGAAGCGGTCGAGGTCGACGGCGACGAGGGGGGTCGGTAGCCCGGCAGTCGCGCGCTCCCAGGGCTCGTCGTCGAACTGCGAGCGCACGGTCACCCGACGCGGGTCACCACGCCGGTCGCCAACGCGTGCAGGGCGTCCCTCGCGTCGCTGGGGGGCAGCGTGCCCAGGACGTCCTGGGCCTGGCGGGCCACGGCGTGGGTGTGCTCACGAGCCTTGTCCATCGCGGGGTGTACCCGCAGCGCGCGCAGCGCCTCGTGGAGGTCCGCGTCGTCGGAGAGGTCCCCGGTGAGCAGGTCCTGGAGCGGCGCGTCCGCCGGGTCCTGGGAGGCGAGCACGTGGATGACGGGCAGGGTGCGCTTGCCCTCGCGCAGGTCGGTGCCGGGGGTCTTTCCGGTCTCGTCGGCCTCCGACTCGATGTCGATGAGGTCGTCGGCCAGCTGGAACGCGACCCCGAGCCGCTCACCGAAGTCCGCCATCGTCTCGACCACCGCGTCGTCACAACCCGAGAACATCGCGCCGTAGCGCGCCGCAGTGGCGATGAGCACGCCGGTCTTGTCGGCGAGTACCCCGAGGTAGTAGTCGACGGGGTCCTCCCCATCGGGGCACGGGCGGTCGTCGCGGATCTGTCCCGAGCACAGCCGCACGAAGGTCTGCGCCTGGATCTTCACGGCCCGAGGCCCGAGGTCGGCGACGATGTCCGACGCCGTACCGAAGAGCAGGTCACCGACGAGGATCGCGGTGGAGTTCCCGTAGGCCGTGTTGGCGCTGGTGGCGCCCCGTCGCACCTCCGCCTCGTCCATGACGTCGTCGTGGTAGAGCGAGGCGAGGTGGGTCAGCTCCACGCCTGCCGCGGCAGCGACGACCCTGTCGTCGATGCCGTCACCGATCTCGGCAGCCAGCAGGGTCAGCAGGGGCCGGAACCTCTTGCCTCCGGCCGCGGTCAGGTGCGCGCTCGCCTCGGCGATGAACGGGTCGTCGTGCCGGACCCGCTCGTCGATGAGCGTGTTGACCGCGTCGAGGCCCGTGGTCAGGGCGATCTTGAGCTCCTCTGAGGCACCCGGCAGCGCGAGAACCGCCGGAGTGCCCCGGGTCCCGTGATCCACCATCACCTGGCTCATAGCAGGAACGTGGCCGAGGATGACGCCAGGTCGAGTCCCAGTCCGGGCAGCACACCAGCCACAATCGTCACCAGCACGCCGACGGTGATCGCGACGGTGGTGGCGATCGACGGCGTGAGCGCCACGATGTCGTCGCCTGCGGGCTCCGTGAAGTACATGAGCACGATGAGGCGCACGTAGACGAAGGCCGTCACGGCCGAGGCGAGGACACCGACCACGACCATGACCACGCCCGTCGTGCCGCTGGCGACGGCCGGGGCGAACGCCGCGTACTTGGCCGTGAAGCCGGAGGTCAGCGGGATACCGGCGAACGCGAGCAGCAGGAACGCGAAGGTTCCAGCGACAACGGGGTGGTTTCGACCCAGTCCTGCCCACTGCGAGAGGTGCGAGGCCTCGGACCCACCCTGACGAACCATCGAGACGAGGCCGAAGGCGGCGATCGTCATGAAGCCGTAGGCGATGAGGTAGAACAGCACGCCCGAGATGCCGGCCTCGCTGAAGGCCAGCACACCGACGAGGATGAAGCCGGCGTGGGCCACCGAGGAGTAGGCGAGCAGCCGCTTGATGTCGGTCTGGGTCACCGAGAGGACTGCACCGACGACCATGGTGAGGATGGCGACGACGACGACGCCCATCTCCCAGTCCCAGCGGTTGCCGCCGACACCGACGTAGACGAAGCGCAGGATCGCACCGAACGCCGCGAGCTTCGTGCACGCGGCCATGAAGCCCGTGACGGGCGTGGGGGCGCCCTGGTAGGCGTCAGGGGTCCAGGAGTGGAACGGGACCGCACCCACCTTGAAGAGGAGTCCGACGAGGACGAGGACGACACCGGGGAGGAGGAGCCCGTCGAGCTCTCCGGCGCTCGACGAGATCGTCTGGGCGATCACCTTGAGGTCCGAGGAGCCGGCGTAGCCGTAGAGCAGGGCCGAGCCGAAGAGGAAGAACGCGCTCGAGAAGGCTCCGAGCAGGAAGTACTTCAGCGCTGCCTCCTGGGAGAGCAGCCTGCGGCGGCGAGCCAGGCCCGTCATGACGTACAGCGGGAGGGAGAGCACCTCCAGGCCCACGAACATCGTGATGAGGTCGTTGGCCGTGACGAACAGCATCATGCCCAGCACGGAGAACAGCGTCAGCGGGAAGACCTCAGAGGTCGCGTACCCCGCCCGGGTCGCGACGTCCTCCTGTGGCGAGCCCGGCGTGGAGGCCCCCATCGGGGTGAAGGCGTCAGCCCCGACCCCACCGAAGGTCTCGGCCATGATGAGAACGGCGAGCGCCGCCAGGATGAGCAGAGAGCCCTGGAGGAAGACCGCCACGCCGTCGACCGCCACGGACCCACCGAGGGTCACCGTCGTGTTGGTGCGCGCCCACACGAGCACGGCGACGAGGGCCGCGAGCAGGACGCCCGTGGTGAACCACACCTGGATCGTGTGTCGCTTCATCCGGGGCGCGAAGGCCTCGACGAGCACTCCGGCGAGGGCCCCCGCGACCACGATGAGCATGGGGGACACGGCGGCGTAGTCGATGTCGACGGACTGGAACTCGACCGGCATCACTTCTCACTCCCCGAAGCATTGGCGGCGACGGGGTCCGAGACGCCGACGATCAGCAGCGTCCGGTCCACGGCCGGGTTGATGACGTCGAGCACCGGCTTCGGGAAGAACCCGAGCACGATGAAGGACAGGATGATCGGCGCGACGACCCAGCGCTCCCGGGTGGAGAGATCCGGTGGCGCCTCGCCCTCGACGAAGGTCGGCTTCGGTCCGGTCATGACGCGCTGGTACATGAGGAGGATGTAGAGCGCCGCGAGGACAGTGCCGAGCGTGGCGATGACCGCGGCCACGGGGTACCGCATGAAGGTGCCCTGCACGACGAGGAACTCCGAGACGAAGGAGGAGAGCCCCGGCAGGGCCAGACCCGACAGGCCGACGACGAGGAAGGTGCCTGCCAGCACCGGGGTCGCCCGCTGCCAGCCGCCGTAGTCCGGGATCCGCTTGGAGCCGCGCCTGGCCACGAGGAAGCCGGCCAGAAGGAACAGTCCGGCGGTGGAGAACCCGTGGTTGACCATGTAGAGCGTCGCCCCCGAGCCACCGACGCTGGTGAGCGCGAAGATGCCCAGGACGATCAGCCCGAAGTGGCTGATCGAGGTGAAGGCGATGAGGCGCATCATGTCGGTCTGGCCGATCGCCAGCAGCGCACCATAGATCACCGAGATGACGGCGAGGGTGATGATCACCGGCGTCGCCCACTGCGAGGCCTCGGGGAAGAGCTGGAGGCAGAAACGGATCATGCCGTAGGTGCCGACCTTGTCGAGGACACCGACGAGGAGCACGGCGGTGGCCGGTCGCGCCTCGGTCGCCGCGTCAGGAAGCCAGGTGTGGACCGGCCACATCGGGGCCTTGACGGCGAACGCGAAGAAGAACCCGACGAACATCCAGCGCAGGGCGCTGGTGGACGCGTCGAGGTTGCCGGTGAGGCTCTCGACGAGGAAGCCCTCGGGGCCGCCCGGGCCCGCGACGTAGACCGCGATGACGGAGACGAGCATGACCAGCCCGCCGGCGAGGGAGAACAGCAGGAACTTCATCGCGGCGTACTGGCGGCGAGCCCCTCCGAAGAGGCCGATGAGGAAGTACACCGGGATGAGCATCGCTTCGAAGAAGACGTAGAAGAGGAAGACGTCGGTCGCCGCGAAGACGCCGACCATGAACGCCAGGAGCAGCAGCATCAGCGCGAAGTACGTCTTCTCCCGCTGGGGCTCGGTGTCGCTGACGTCGTTCCAGGCGGCGAGGAGGCACACCGGGGTGAGGACAGCGGCCATGAGGATGAGCGAGAGCGCGATGCCGTCGACACCCAGGGCGTAGGAGACGCCGAACTGCGGAATCCACGAGTGGACCTCGGCCAGCTGGAACTGCTCGGTCGCTCCCGCGTCGAAACGAACCCAGGCCATGATCCCCAGCACGAGCGTGAGGAGCGAGGCGCCGAGGGCGATCGGCTTCGCGAGCCGTGCCGAACCCCGGGGCAACGCGGCCACCACGATCGCGCCGAGAACCGGCACGACCATCATCAGGGTGAGCAGGGGCAGGGAGTTCACTGGATCACCCACAGAGCGCCGAGGATGGTGACGACACCGGTGAGCATCATCAGGGCGTACGACCGGGCGTAGCCGGTCTGGAGGCGACGCAGCCTCGAGGACAGGCCACCGGTGGCAGCGGCCAGGCCGCCCACCGCGCCGTCCACACCACGGGCGTCAGCGAACACCAGGCCTCTCGTCAGGTGGATCCCGGGCCGCATGAACAGGCTCTCGTTGATCGCGTCCTGGTAGAGGTCGACCCGGGCGGCCTGGGTGAGGACGGAGCCGGCGGGGGCCGTGACCGGCACCTCGTCGCGGGCGTAGCGGACCCAGGCCAGGGCAGTCCCCGCGGCCACGAGCACCAGGGTCAGGGTGACGATCACCGGAACCGCGAGCACTGGGTGCTCCTCCCCGTGCTCGCCCACCACCGGCGCGAGCCACGTGGTGATGATGCCGGTGGGCCCGAGCACGAGGCCCAGGAAGGCCGAACCGAAGGCGAGGATGATCATCGGCACGGTCATCGTGCGCGGCGACTCGTGCGGGTCGGCGTCCTCGGCCCAGCGCCGCTCACCGTGGAAGGTCATGAAGAAGAGCCGCGACATGTAGAAGGCGGTGATGCCGGCGCCGATGAGGGCGGCGCCGCCGAGGACCCAGGGCTGCCAGCCCTCACCCACGAAGGCCGACTCGATGATCTTGTCCTTGGACCAGAAGCCGGAGAAGGGCGGGACCCCGAGGATCGCCAGCCAGCCGAGGCCGAACGTGACCCACGTGATCTTCATGACCGTGGAGATGCCACCGAAGCGGCGCATGTTGACCTCGTTGTTCATGCCGTGCATGACGGACCCGGCCCCGAGGAACATCCCGGCCTTGAAGAAGCCGTGGGTGAGCAGGTGGAAGATCGCGAACGCGTAGCCGACCGGGCCGAGCCCCGCCGCCAGCATCATGTAGCCGATCTGGCTCATCGTCGAAGCCGCGAGGGCCTTCTTGATGTCGTCCTTCGCGCAACCGACGATCGCCCCGAAGATGAGGGTGATGGCGCCCACGAGGGCCACCGCCAACCGCGCATCGGGGGTGGCGTCGTAGATGGCTCCGGACCGGACCACGAGGTAGACCCCGGCGGTCACCATGGTCGCGGCGTGGATGAGGGCCGAGACCGGCGTCGGGCCGGCCATGGCGTCGCCGAGCCACGACTGCAGCGGGAACTGGGCCGACTTGCCGGCGGCACCCACGAGGAGCAGCAGCCCCATCACCGTGAGTATCCCCTGGTTCGCCGTCGCGGCGCCGGCGTTGACCGTGGCGAAGTCGACGCCGCCGAAGGTCACGAACATCACCATGATCGCGATGAGCAGCCCGAGGTCGCCGACCCGGTTGACGAAGAATGCCTTGTTGGCGGCGGTGGCGTATGCCGGGTTCCAGTTCCAGAAGCCGATCAGGAGGTACGAGGCCAGGCCCACGCCCTCCCAGCCGACGAAGAGCAGGAGGTAGGAGTCGGCCAGGACCAGGAGCAGCATCGAGGCGATGAAGAGGTTGAGGTAGGCGAAGAACCGCCGCTTGTCGGGGTCGTGCTCCATGTACCCGATGGAGTACACGTGGATGAGCGAGCCGACGAAGGTGATGAGAAGGACGAAAGTCATCGACAGCTGGTCGACGAGCAGGCCCGCATCGAGCTGGAAGGCCCCCGCCGGGATCCAGTTCCACAGCGTGAGGTGCTGGGCGCGCTCCTCCGGGGCCAGCCCCACGAGCTGCAGGAGCACCACGAACGCGACGACGAAGCTCGCCCAGGACATCGCCACCGCGAACAGCGGCCCGAAGCCGTTGGTGCGGCGCCCGCCGAGCAGCAGGATGGTCGCACCGAGGAGTGGCAGGGCGATCAGCAGCCACGCGAATGCGGACGCGCCGCTCGCGTCGACCGCGGACATCCCGCCCTCGGTGATGAGTGTGGTCACTGGTGCTCCTTACAGCTTCAGCAGGTTCGCGTCGTCGACCGAGGCCGAGCGTCTGGCACGGAAGATCGCCATGATGATCGCCAGGCCGACGACCACCTCTGCCGCAGCGACGACCATGACGAACAGAGCGATGACCTGGCCGTCGAGGTTGCCGCGGATGCGGGCGAAGGTGACGAACACGAGGTTGGTGGAGTTGAGCATCAGCTCCACCCCCATGAACACGATGATCGCGTTGCGCCGGGTCAGGACGACGGCACCACCGATGACGAAGAGGATCGTCGCCAGGTAGACGTAGTTGATCGGGTTCACCGCTCGCTCCCATCGCGCATCTCGCGTTCGATCTCCTGCTCGGGATCGGTGTAGTCCACTGGGGTGCGGCCCTGGTCGCGAGCACTGATCACGCGCGAGACCGAGAGCTCGGCGGGGCTGCCGTCAGGAAGGAGCGCCGGGGTGTCGACGGCGTTGTGCCGGGCGTAGACGCCGGGCACCGGCAGCCCGGCGAGGTTCTCGCCGCCCTGGAAGCGGCGCTTGCTCCACTCCCGCTGGTCCGGCCCCCTGCCGAGGCGTTCCCGGTGCGCCAGCACCATGGCACCCAGCGCTGCCGTGATGAGCAGTGCGCTCGTCATCTCGAAGACCCACACGTAGCGACCGAAGATGAGCTGGGCGATACCCGAGACGTTGCCGGTCTGTTCGTTGATGGCAGCGACCCCCACCGTCTCGCTGATCGTTACCCGACCGATGGCCCCGATGAGGATGCCGCCGAGGCCGAGGGTGAGCAGCACCGTGGCGACGCGCTGGCCCTTGAGCGTCTCGACCAGGCTGTCGGAGGAGTCGACCCCGACGAGCATGAGGACGAAGAGGAAGAGCATCATCACCGCGCCGGTGTAGACGAAGATCTGGATCACGCCGAGGAAGTCGGCGTTCTGCGCGATGTAGAAGACGCCGAGGATGATCATGGTCATGGCCATGCCGATGGCCGCGTGCACGGCCTTCCTCGCGAAGACCAGGCCGAGCGCACCCACGACGGCGAGCGGCCCGAGGATCCAGAACATCACGGCCTCACCGGTGCCGGTCACGAGGTCACCTCCACGTCGTCGCCGGTTCGGGTGCTCGCGGCGGCGTACTCCCGCTGCGCCTCGGTGGCCGCGCTGACCTTGCCGAGGTAGTAGTCGCGCTCCTCCATGCCCTCCACCATCGGGAACGGCGGCTGCACCATGCCCTGGGAGAGCGGCACGAGCAACTGGTCCTTGGTGAAGATCAGGTCGGCGCGGTTGTTGTCGGCGAGCTCGTAGACGTTCGTCATCGTCAACGCCCGGGTCGGGCAGGCCTCGATGCACAGCCCGCAGAAGATGCACCGCAGGTAGTTGATCTGGTAGACGCTGCCGTAGCGCTCGCCCGGGCTGAACCGGCCGGCGCCCCCCTCGGAGTCGTCGTTGTCGGCGCCCTCCACGAGGATCGCGTCGGCGGGGCACGCCCACGCGCACAGTTCGCACCCGACGCACTTCTCCAGGCCATCAGGATGCCGGTTGAGCTGGTGCCGTCCGTGGAAGCGCGGCTGGGTCGGGCGGCGCTCCTCCGGGTACTCGGCGGTGGCGACCTTGCGGAACATCGTCGAGAAGGTCACGCCGAAACCGGCGACCGGGGCGAACAGGTCGGAGAAGAAGCCGGCCTTCTTCTGGTCGTCAGCCACGAGTGGCCTCCTTGGTGTCGCTGGGCTCCCCCGCCGAGGGCAGGGCCGCCGCCGCGAGCGAGGGCTCGCGAAGGCGTTGTCCGGGCATGGGTGGCACGGGGTGGCCACCGGCATACGGGTCGATCTCGTCCGGGACCTCCGGGTGCGCAACGACGTCCTTGGCCTCGGCGCGGCGGTCCCAGAGCCACCCTCCCACGAGGGCGAGGACGGCGATCAGCCCGACCAGGAACAGCGACACCACGGGGAAGCTGCGGCCGGCGAAGTCGATGCTGCCACCGAGCCAGCCGTTCTGGCCGGCCCGGAAGAAGGCGACGAGGACGACCCACGCCAGCGTCGCCGGGATGAGGAACTTCCACCCGAACCGCATGAACTGGTCGTAGCGCACCCGGGGCAGCGAGCCGCGCAGCCACACGAAGACGAACATGAACGACCACAGCTTGATGACGAACCACAACAGGCCCCACCAGCCCTGGTCGAACATCCCGTCGTTGATCGCCGCGATCCCGGGAGGCGCGGCGGGCCCACCGAGGAACATCGTCGTCGCCAGGGCTGCGACGGTGAACATGTTGATGTACTCCCCGAGGAAGAACATCGCGAAGCGCATCGAGCCGTACTCGGTGTGGAACCCGCCGGTGAGCTCACCCTCGCCCTCGGCGAGGTCGAAGGGCAGCCGGTTGGTCTCGCCGACCATGGTGATGACGTAGACGAAGAAGCTGAAGAACGCCGGGATGATGAACCACAGGTCAGCCTGGGCGGCGACGATCTGCGAGGTCGACATCGACCCTGCGTAGAGGAACACCGCGACCAGCGAGAGGCCCATGGCGATCTCGTAGGAGATCATCTGGGCCGAGCTGCGCAGCCCGCCCATGAGCGGGTAGGTCGACCCCGAGGACCATCCGGCGAGCACGACCCCGTAGATGCCGATGCCCGCCACCGCGAGCACGAGGAGGACGGCGACGGGGGTGTCCGTGAGCTGGAGCGGTGTCGTGTGGCCGAACAGGGAGACCACCCCGCCGAGCGGGATGATCGAGAACGCGACGAAGGCCATCGTCGCGGTGATGAGCGGCGCCAGGGTGAACACGAACGCGTCGGCGGCCTTGGGCCGCACGTCCTCCTTGAGCATCGACTTCATGCCGTCGGCGAGGGTCTGGAGGAGCCCGAAGGGTCCGTTGCGGTTGGGACCGGGGCGCTGCTGCATCCGGCCGATGACGCGGCGCTCGAACCAGATCACCAGCAGGGTGGAGAGCAGCAGGAAGACGAAGATGCCGAGCGCCTTGACCAGGCTCAGCCAGAGCGGGGTGTCGCTGAAGTCGGCGACCGGGTTGTCGGTGCCCTCGGTGACGAGGGTGACGACGTGCGGCAGGGCCGTCAGAGTGCTCATGCCTGCTCCTCCTTGGTGACGGAGACGAGTGCACCGGGTGCGCCCGCGAGGGCCGGTCTCAGGTCGCAGCCCGCGGAGTTGGTCGGCAGCCAGACGACGTGGTCGGCCATCTGGCAGACGAGGACCGGCGCGGTCACCCTGGTCTCGCCGACGCCCACCCACAGGTGGTCGCCGTCGACGACACCGAGGGCTGCGGCCGTCGATGCGGAGAGCCTGGCCACGGGACGAGGAGCCGTGCCCGCGAGGAAGGGTTCACCGTCCTGGAGCGACCCACGGTCGAGCAGGTGGCGCCAGGTGGCGAGCACGAGCGTGCCGTCATCGGGGCTGGGCACCTCTCCGGCCTCGACCTCCGGGGCGGCCGGGCGCTCTCCGGCCCACCGGCCCAGGGCCGCCATCTCGGCGCGCACCTCGCGCAGCGTGCGGGTGCCGAGGAACTCGCCCATCTCGTCGGCGAGCATGCCGAGCGCGCGGTAGTCACTGACGTGAGCGGTGTCCAGGGCCGCGGTGAAGGCGCGGACCCGTCCCTCCCAGTCGAAGAACGACCCAGCCTTCTCGGCGTGAGCGGCCACGGGGAGAACGACGTCGGCCACGGCGGTGACGGCAGAGGGCCGGATCTCAAGGGACACGACGAAGGGGTTCTCGAGGGCCTGCGCGGCGCCGGCCACGCCGAGGTCCGCGGGGTCGACGCCACCGACGACGAGGGCGCCGAGCGATCCGGAGGCGGCTGCCTCGAGGATCGCCGCGGTGTCCCGCCCGGGAGCGTGGGGCAGGCCGTCGACCTGCCAGGTCGTCGCCACCTCGGCGCGAGCGGCGGCGTCGGTCACGGGACGCCCGCCGGGCAGGAGCGTCGGGAGGGCACCGGCCTCCAGGGCGCCACGCTCGCCGGCGCGCCGCGGCACCCAGGCCAGACGGGCACCGGTGGAGCGGGCGAGGGCTGCTGCCGCGCTGAGGGCGCCGGGCACCATCGCGAGGCGCTCCCCGACGAGGATGACGGCGTCCTGCGCGAGGGCGGCGGCGGCCTCCGTGACGAGGTCGGAGCCCGAGCCGTCGGCCAGCGCAGCGAGGACCTCCGGCTCCGTGCCGGGCGCGGTCGGGATGAGCTGGCCACCGACCTTGTCGAGGCCGCGCGTGGCCAGCGGCGAGACGGCATACACGGCCGTCCGGTGCTTGCGGAAGGCCTTGCGCAGGCGGAGGAAGACGATCGGGCTCTCCTCCTCGGGCTCGAACCCGACGAGCAGCACCGCGCCGGCCGACTCGAGGTCGGCGTAGGTGACGGCACCGTCCTCGGGTCCGGTCGCCACGACGTGGGAGGCGAGGAAGTCGGCCTCCTCCTGGGAGTGCGGGCGGGCGCGGAAGTCGACGTCGTTCGTGCCCAGCACGGTGCGTGCGAACTTGCCGTAGGCGTAGGCGTCCTCGGCGCTGACCCGGCCGCCGACGAGCACACCGGCGGAAGATGCCGCGCGCAGGCCCGCGGAGGCGGTCTCGAGGGCTTCACGCCAGGAGGCGACCCGCAGCTCGCCGTCGTCGCCGCGCACCATCGGGAACTCGAAGCGGTCCCCCACGGAGGTGTAGGCGAAGGCCCAACGGCCCTTGTCGCAGTTCCACTCCTCGTTGACGAGCGGGTCGGCCATCGCCATTCGCCGGAGCACGGTGCCGCGACGGTGGTCGGTGCGCTGGGCGCAGCCGCTCGCGCAGTGCTCGCAGGCGCTGGGGGTGGAGACGAGGTCGAAGGGCCGGGAGCGGAAGCGGTACGCGGCGCCGGTGAGGGCACCCACCGGACAGATCTGGACCGTGTTGCCGGAGAAGTAGGACTCGAAGGGCTTCTCCTCGTAGATGCCGACCTGCTGGAGCGCACCGCGCTCGACGAGCGCGATGAACGGGTCTCCGGCGACCTGGTCGGAGAAGCGGGTGCAGCGCGCGCACAGGACACAACGTTCGCGGTCCAGGAGCACCTGGGAGGAGATGTTGATCGGCTTGGGGTAGGTGCGCTTGACGTCCTCGAAGCGCGACGTGGCGCGCCCGTTGCTCATCGCCTGGTTCTGCAGCGGGCACTCCCCGCCCTTGTCGCAGACGGGGCAGTCGAGCGGGTGGTTGATGAGGAGGAACTCCATGACACCGTGCTGCGCCTTGTCGGCGACGGCGGAGGTGTGCTGGGTCTTCACGAGCATCCCGGGTGCCGCGACCATCGTGCAAGAGGCCTGCGGCTTGGGCATCCAGCTGGGCTCGCCGGGGTTGCCGTCGGCGTCGGGCCGGCCGGGCATCGCGACCTCGACGAGGCACTGGCGGCAGGCCCCGATCGGGTCCAGGCCGGGGTGGTCGCAGAAGCGCGGGATGTCGATCCCCAGCTGCTCGGCGGCCCGGATCACCAGGGTCCCCTTGGGCACCGACACCTCGGCACCGTCGATGGTGAGCGTGACGAGGTCGGCCGCGGCAGCTGCGGTCTTCTCGGGCGCGGTCGTCATGCGGTCACGCTCTCCTTGGTGTGGGTGTCGCCGCCGTCCTTGGCGAACAACGTCGACGCGTGGGGGTCGAACGGGCACCCCCCGTGCGTGAGGTGCGCGATGAACTCGTCGCGGAAGTACTGGATGGAGCTGGTGATGGGGCTCGTCGCCCCGTCACCGAGGGCGCAGAAGGCTCGCCCGAGGATGTTGTCACAGATGTCGAGGAGCTTGTCGAGGTCCTCCTCGCTGCCCTGCCCCTGCTCGAGCCTGCCGAGGATCTGCTTGAGCCACCACGTGCCCTCGCGGCAGGGGGTGCACTTGCCGCAGGACTCGTGCATGTAGAAGTCGGTCCAGCGGTCGACGGCGCGCACGACGCAGGTCGTCTCGTCGAAGATCTGCAGGGCCCGGGTGCCGAGCATCGAGCCGGCTGCGCCGACGGACTCGAAGTCGAGGGGCACGTCGAGGTGCTCGTCGGTGAACAGGGGGGTCGAGCTGCCGCCCGGGGTCCAGAACTTCAGCCCCTTGTCGGGGTCGCGCATCCCGCCGGCCAGGTCGAGCAGCTCGCGCAGCGTGATGCCCAGGGGCGCCTCGAACTGGCCGGGGTTCTTGACGTGGCCGGACAACGAGAAGATGCCGAAGCCGGTGGACTTCTCGGTGCCCATGCCGCTGAACCAGTCGGCTCCCTCGAGGATGATGCCGGGCACGGACGCGATGGACTCGACGTTGTTGACCGACGTCGGCCGGGCGTACAGGCCGGCGGCGCCGGGGAACGGCGGCTTGGACCGCGGCTGGCCGCGACGCCCCTCGAGGCTGTCGAGCAGGGCGGTCTCCTCGCCGCAGATGTAGGCGCCGGCTCCCGCGTGCACGGTGATGTCCAGGGTCACGCCGGTGCCGTGGATGTCGGTGCCGAGGTGGCCCGCCTCATACGCCTCCTCGACCGCCCGCATGAGCCTCCGGTAGACGTGAACGACCTCGCCGCGGAGGTAGATGAACGCGTGCTCGCAGCCGATGGCGTAGGAGCTGATGGCGATGCCCTCGATGAGCACGTGCGGGTTGGCCATCATGAGCGGGGTGTCCTTGCACGTGCCCGGCTCGGACTCGTCGGCGTTGACGACGAGGTAGCGGGCCCCACCGTCGGGCGGAGCCATGAACGACCACTTCATCCCGGTGGGGAAGCCGGCGCCGCCGCGGCCACGCAGGGAGGAGTCCTTCACGGCGGTGATGATGTCGGCCGGCTCCATGGCGAGAGCCTTGTCCAGCGCCCGGTAGCCGCCGTTGCGCAGGTAGGTGTCGAGGGTCCAGGACTGCGGGTCGTCCCAGAAGGCGCTGAGGATCGGCGTGAGCGTGCTCGTCATCGCTGGCCCTTCCCGTCGGTGTCGTCGCTGTCATCGGAGTCTGAGTCGGCGTCGAACAGGGTCGCCGTGGGCGCCCCGTCCTGGTCCTTCGGGACCGAGGCACTCTGGGCCGAGATGTTGGCGGCGCGGTCCTTGGGGTCCTCGAGGTCCGCGTCCTGCGCCGGGGGGATGTCGACGGTCTCGGCGGGCACCCGGACGTCGCGCGACTCACCGCGAACACCGTCGCCGGTCGAGACGACGGGGGGGGTGGACGGCGCGTCGGTCGTCTTCCTCGAGCCAGACCGCTTCTTCGACGTGCTCGTCGGAGACGAGGATCCGGCGTCGTCGGCCGCTCCCCCGGGCTTCTCGCCCGGCGTGTCATCGCGCTCGTCGCTGTCGGCGGCCGGCTCGGCCTTGGTCGCCGCCGCTTCGGCGCTGGCCGGCGTGGTCTCGGTGCTGCCCGGCGCCGCACCGCTGGCCGAGCTCTCCGAGGACTGCGACGACGCGCCCTCGGGGGCGGTCCAGCCCTGCTCCTGGGCGATGCGCAGGCCCAGCAGCGTGGGGGGGCCGGCCCCGACACCCTCATCGGCGAGACCGTCGGGGAACCCCGCCAGCACCCGGCTGACCTCCTTGAAGGAGCAGACCCGGCTCGGGCCACGGGTCGGGGCGACCTGGACACCGGCCCGGAGGTCCTCCACCAGGGAGATGGTCGAGGCCGGGGTCTGGTTGTCGAAGAACTCCCAGTTGGCCATCACGACGGGTGCGTAGTCGCAGGCGGCGTTGCACTCGACGCGCTCGAGGGTGATCGCGCCGTCCTCGGTGGTCTCGTCGTGACCCACCCCGAGGTGCTCGGACACGGCATCCCAGATCTCGTCGCCACCCATGATCGCGCACAGGGTGTTGGTGCAGACCCCGACGGTGTAGGTGCCGTTGGGGTGGCGCTTGTACTGGGTGTAGAAGGTCGCGACACCTGAGACCTCGGCGGTGGTGAGGTCGAGGAGCTCGGCGCACAGGTCGATGCCCCGGCCCGTGACGTAGCCGTCGACCGACTGCACGAGGTGGAGCAGCGGCAGCAGGGCCGACCGCTTCTCGGGGTAGCGGGCGATGACCTCGGCGGCATCGGCGCGGAAGGTCGCCTCGACATCGGCGGGGTATGGCTCCTTGGACGCCTCAGGGACGGTGAGGTGTCCGGATGCGGACTGGAGGCCGAAGTGGTCAGCCATCAGCGGTCGACACCTCCCATGACGGGGTCGATGGATGCCACGGCGACGATGACGTCGGCCACCTGGGAGCCTTCGCACATCGCGGCCACGGCCTGGAGGTTGTTGAAGCTGGGGTCGCGGAAGTGGGCCCGGTACGGGCGGGTCCCACCGTCGGACACCGCGTGGCAGCCGAGCTCGCCCTTGGCGGACTCGACGGCCGCGTAGGCCTGCCCCGGAGGCACCCGGAAGCCCTCGGTGACGAGCTTGAAGTGGTGGATCAGGGCCTCCATGGAGGTGCCCATGATCTCCCTGATGTGGTCGAGGCTGTTGCCCTGACCGTCACCCCCGATGGCGAGCTGGGCCGGCCAGGCGATCTTCTTGTCCTCGACCATGACGGGCTGGCCCTCGGTGCGCTGCAGCCGGTCGAGGGTCTGCTCGACGATCCTCAGGGACTCGTACATCTCGTCGACGCGCACGCGGTAGCGACCGTAGGCGTCGCAGCTCGTGCGCGTCTGGACCTCGAAGTCGTACGTCTCGTAGCCGCAGTACGGCGCCGACTTGCGCAGGTCGTGCGGCAGGCCGGTCGAGCGCAGCATGGGCCCGGTGACACCGAGAGCGGTGCACCCGGTGAGGTCGAGGTAGCCCACGCCGACGGTGCGGCCCTTGAACAGGGGGTTCTCGTTGAGGAGCATCTCGAGCTCACCGAGGCCGCGGCGCAGCTCGCTGATGACCTCGCGGATCATGTCGACGGCACCGTGCGGCACGTCCTGGGCCACCCCGCCCGGGCGGATGTAGGCGTTGTTCATTCGCAGGCCGGTGATCGCCTCGAAGACCCGCAGGATGCGCTCGCGCTCGCGGAAGCCGACCGTCATCACCGTCGTCGCACCGAGCTCCATGCCGCCGGTGCCGATGGCGATGAGGTGGGAGCTGATCCGGGTGAGCTCCATCATCATCACGCGGATGATGCTGGCGCGCTCGGGGATCTTCTCGGTCACCCCGAGCAGCTTCTCGATGGCCAGGCAGTAGGCGGCCTCCTGGAACATCGGGGTGAGGTAGTCCATGCGGGTGCAGAACGTCACGCCCTGGGTCCAGGTGCGGAACTCCATGTTCTTCTCGATGCCGGTGTGCAGGTAGCCGATCCCCGCGCGGGCCTCGGTCACCGTCTCGCCGTCGAGCTCGAGGATGAGGCGGAGCACGCCGTGCGTCGAGGGGTGCTGGGGCCCCATGTTGACGACGATGCGCTCCTCGTGGAGCGCCGTCGCCTCGTCGACGAGGTCGTTCCAGTCGCCACCGGAGACGGTGAAGACCGTGGCGTCCTCGACGCCCTCGTGGACCGATGCGCCATAGGGGTCGGCGCCCGGCAGCCCCGGGTCGAGGCCGGGGCTCGGCTCGTCGGAGGTGTCGCGGCTCTCGAAGACGGAGGTCTCGCTGTCGTGGGTCGTCATCAGGAGTAGGCCCTCCGCTCGTCGGGCGGCGGCACGGTGCCGCCCTTGTACTCGACGGGGATGCCGCCGAGGGGGTAGTCCTTGCGCTGCGGGTGGCCCGGCCAGTCGTCCGGCATGAGGATCCGGGTCAGGGCGGGGTGTCCGTCGAAGATGATCCCGTACATGTCCCAGGTCTCGCGCTCGTGCCAGTCGTTGCCCGGGTAGACCGAGACGACGGAGGGGATGTGCGGGTCGCTGTCCGGGGCCGTGACCTCCAGGCGCACGCGGCGGCTGTCGTGGGTGATGGAGATGAGGTGGTAGACCGCGTGCAGCTCGCGGCCCTGCTCGCCGGGGTAGTGCACGCCCGAGACACCCATGCAGATCTCGAACCGCAGCTCGGGGGTGTCGCGCATCGCGCGGGCCACGGGGACCAGGTGTTCGCGGCGGACGAACAGGGTGAGCTCACCGCGGTCGACGACGACTCTCTCGATCGCGGCGTCGTATGCCGGTCCGTCACCCGCCGAGAGAGCGCCGCCGAGCCGGTCGGCGACCTCGTCGAAGTAGGAGCCGTAGGGGCGCGGGCTGGCGCCCGGGAACATCGTGGGAGAGACCAGACCGCCGTAGCCGGTGGTGTCCTGGCCGCGGGTGGGACCGAACATCCCTCGCCGCTCACCGATGACGACGGGCGTGCCGTCGGCCTCGAGCTCGTGGGTGGTGGCCACGTTGGCGAGGTGGGCCTCCTCGAGGTCGCCCGGGTCGTCGTCGGTGCGCGTCTGCGCGTCGTCGACCGCCTTGTCGGGAATCGACTGCGGCGCGGCGGGGTCGGAGGTGGGCTCGTCGGTGGTCTTGTCGTCGCTCATGCCAGGAGGTTCTTCCCTGCGGGCGCCGCCAGGTGCTCGAGGTGGTCGTGCGTGGGCGCCATGAGCGAGGTCGGGGTCGCCCGCAGCGCTGCCTCCTCGGCGGCTCGCGCAGCGGCCACCCGGTTGACACCGAGCTTGCTGTGCTGGATCTGGTCGTGCAGCTCGATGATCGCGTGGAGCAACATCTCCGGTCGCGGCGGACAGCCGGGGAGATAGATGTCCACCGGGATGATGTGGTCGACGCCCTGGACGATGGCGTAGTTGTTGAACATCCCGCCGGAGCTCGCGCAGACACCCATCGAGATGACCCACTTGGGGTTGGGCATCTGGTCGTAGACCTGCCGCACGACGGGGGCCATCTTCTGGCTCACCCGCCCGGCGACGATCATCAGGTCGGCCTGCCGCGGGGTCGCGGCGAAGCGCTCCATGCCGAACCGCGCGATGTCGTAGTCGGGCGTGCCGACGGCCATCATCTCGATGGCGCAGCACGCGAGCCCGAAGGTCGCGGGCCAGATAGAGGCCTTGCGCATGTAGCCGACGACGTTCTCCAGCGTCATCAGGGCGAAGCCCGCGGGCAGCTTCTCCTCGAGACCCATCAGTCCTCCTTGGGGTGCACGGTCGGTGCGCCGGCGCGGCGACTGCGGCGCGGCATACGGATGTCGGTCATCAGTCCCATTCCAGCATCAGTCCCATTCGAGCCCGCCGCGCTTCCACACGTAGACGTAGGCGACGAAGACGGTGAGGATGAACAGGACCATCTCGACCAGGGCGAAGAGGCCGAGGGAGTCGAACGCGACGGCGAACGGGTAGAGGAACACCGCCTCGATGTCGAAGATGATGAAGAGCATCGCGGTGAGGAAGTACTTGATCGGCACTCGGCCGCCGCCCTCGGCGCGCGGGGTGGGCTGAATGCCGCACTCGTAGGCCTCGGCCTTGGCCCGGTTGTAGCGCTTGGGACCGACCACCAGGCTCGTCCCCACCGACAGCACGGCAAAGCCGAAGCCGAGGGCCAGCAGGATGAGGAGGGGAACGTAGGGGTTGCTCATCGCAGGACAACTCCCCTTTCGGTGCTCGTGTGCGTCTGGGGGACACGTGAGGCCGGGACCGCGGGCGGCTTCCGAGCCATCCTAGGGGGCGTGACGTACATCGCACCCGCGGGGCTCCGGTGGCTGGTCATGCGTTCGGGGCCACCCTCGTCATCGCGTTGATGATTCGGTCGCTCGGAGCACGCCCGCCGTGGTCCGGGAGGTTGGCCATGAGCTTGAGCAGGAAACGCATCAACGTGGTGCGCGGAAGGCCGTACCTCGTCGCCAGACGCATCACCTCGGGGTTGCCGATCGCGTGCGCGAACCAACGGCCGAGGGTGAAGTAGCCACCGAGCTCGTCCTTCATCACCGACGGGTACCTCGAGAGGACGCGCTCACGCTGGGCGTCGTCGCCGCGAGCCAGGGCCTGCGCGACGAGTTCCGCCCCGACGCGGGCGGCCTCGAGGGCGTAGTCGATGCCCTCGCCGTTGAACGGGTTGACCATGCCACCGGAGTCCCCGACGAGCAGCATCCCGTCGGCGTACAGCGGCTGCCGGTTGAAGCCCATCGGCAGGGCCGCACCGCGGATCGGGCCCGCGGCGTCGTCGTGCTCGAAGTGCCAGTCGGCGTCGATATCCTGCACCCAGCGGCGCATGACGTCCTTGAAGTCCGTCTTCTGGAACGCCGACGTCGTGTCCAGGGTGCCGAGCCCCACGTTGGTCCGGCCGTCCTCGAGCGGGAAGATCCAGCCGTACCCCGGCATGAGGATGCGGTTGCCGTCGTCACCGCGGGTCCAGAGCTCCAGGTGGCTCTCGAGGTAGTCGTCCCGCCGGGGCGTCGTGTAGTAGGCGCGGACCGCGACCGCCATGACCCGGTCCTCGCGCTTCTCGCGACCGACCGCGGTCGCGAGGCGGGAGGAGACACCGTCGGAGGCGATGACCACCGGCGCGCGGTAGTCGACGAGCTCACCGGTGGGCCGGCCGCGGTCGTCGAGCCGCTTGGCGCTGACCCCGGTGACCCGCCCCGAGCTGTCGCGCAGGGGGCCGGTGACACTGGTGCGCTCGACGAGCAGGGCGCCCCTGCGCTCGGCGTGCCGGGCGAGCTCCTCGTCGAGCTGCATCCGGGTGCGGACCATTCCGTAGTCCGGGAAGGTCTCGGTCTGCGGCCAGTCGAGCTGGAGGGTGTGGCCCCCACCCTTGATCCGCAGGCCCTTCGTGCGCTGCCAGCCGGTCGTGTCCACACCGAGGGAGATGAGCTCCTTGGTGGCGCGGGGGGTCAGGCCGTCGCCGCAGATCTTGTCGCGCGGGAAGGACGACTTCTCGAGGAGGACGACGTCGACGCCGTGGTCGGCGAGGTAGGCCGCCGTCGCGCTGCCCCCCGGGCCTGCGCCGACGACGACCACATCCGCACGCTCGGTGCGGGCGGGACGCTCGGTGGCGCTCTGGGTGTCGGTCACGGTCGGAGCCTCGTGGTGCGTTCGCGGGTGCTTGTGAAGGAATTCACGATCATCCGGGAGTCTAGGTCGGGCGTTCCAGCGCCTGAACTTAGGCGGGGCTAACCTTCGACGTCGCACCGGGCTTCGTGGCCCGGTGCAGGGCCACGATCCCACCGCTGAGGTTGCGCCACTGGACCGACTGCCAGCCAGCCCCTGCCACCCGCTCACCGAGGGCGCGCTGGTCGGGCCAGGCCTGGATCGACTCGGCGAGGTAGACGTAGGACTCGGGGTTGGAGCTCACCTTGCGCGCGATGGCCGGCAGCGACCGCATGAGGTAGTTGGAGTAGACCGACCGGAACCCGGCATTCGTCGGCTGGCTGAACTCGCAGACCACGAGCCGGCCCCCGGGCTTGGTCACTCGGAGGAACTCGCGCAGCGCGGCATCGGGGTCGGTGACGTTTCGCAGGCCGAAGCTCATCGTGACGACGTCGAACGCGTCGTCGGCGAAGGGCAGCCGCTGCGCATCGGCAGCGGTGAAGCCGAGGTCCGAGCGGCGGCGGTGGCCGACGCGCAGCATGCCGAGGGAGAAGTCCGCCGGCACGACATCGACGCCGGAGTCGGCGAAGGGCTCGCTGCTCGTGCCCGTTCCGGCGGCGATGTCGAGCACGGTCTCCCCGGGGCGGGCCTCGCAGGCGGCGACGACGGCCCGGCGCCAGATCCGGTCCTGGCCCAGGGAGAGCACGTCGTTGGTGACGTCGTACTTCGTGGCGACGTCGTCGAACATCGCGGCCACGTCACGCGGATCCTTGTCGAGGGAGGCACGAGTCATGCGCCACATCCTCGCACCGACGACGTGGTCACCGGTCACGGGCCGTATCCTCCTCATCGATGACCTCGCTCCCCGCGGGGGTCCGAGCGGCGTCCGTGCCCGAGGCCCCCCTCGTCGCCCGCACCGTGCCGCTGGACCCAGCGCTCGGCGCCGACCTGCTGTCCCTCGTGCCGCGGTCCGGGGCGCGTGACCTCTGCTCGTGGGTCCGGCGCGGGGAGGGTCTCGTCGGGTGGGGCCGGGCCGCCTCGGTCACGACCTCCGGACCGGATCGCTTCGCCGATCTCGAGGCCTGGTGGCAGCACCTGACCAAGACGGCCGTGGTCCGGGACGAGGTCGACCTGCCCGGCACCGGCCCGGTCGCCTTCGGCTCGGTGTCGTATGCCGAGCACTCCCCCGCCGGGAGCACGCTCGTCGTCCCGCAGGTGGTCATCGGGCGCCGCGGGGACAGCGCGTGGCTCACGACGGTGGGTGTCGAACGGACTCCGTCGGTCCCCGAGGTGCCCGGAACCCCGCTGGTGGGACCCGAGTCCCTCCCCACGGCGCCGCAGTCGGTGGCCTTCGCCGACGGCGCACTCACCCCGACCCAATGGGCCGGTGCCGTCGCGGAGGCGGTCGAGCGGATCACTGCGGGCAACCTGGACAAGGTCGTCCTCGCCCGTGACCTCGACGTCACGACGGGCGCCGAGCTCGATGTGCGCTGGCTGCTGCACCGGCTGGCAGAGGAGTACGACACGACCTGGGTGTTCGCCGTCGACGGGCTCGTGGGAGCGACACCGGAGCTGCTCGTCCGGCGCGAGAAGGGCCTGGTCACCTCGAGGGTCCTCGCGGGCACCATCCGCCGCACCGGGGACGACGAGCACGACCTCGCGCTGGCTGCCTCGCTTGCGCGGTCGAGCAAGGATCTCGAGGAGCACGAGTACGCCGTGCGCTCGGTCGCGGATGCCCTTGCGCCGCACTGCTCCTCGATGAACGTTCCCGAGGCCCCCTTCGTCCTGCACCTGTCCAACGTCATGCACCTCGCGACCGACGTGGCGGGGGTGCTGACCGACGAGACATCGTCCATGACCCTGGCCGCGTCCCTCCATCCGTCCGCGGCGGTCTGCGGAACCCCGACCCTGGCCGCCGACGACGCCATCGCCGAGCTGGAGCACATGGATCGTGGCCGCTACGCCGGTCCCGTCGGGTGGATCGACACGACCGGTGACGGCGAGTGGGGCATCGCGCTGCGCTGTGGGTCGGTCGATGACCGCGACCCTTCGCGGATGAGGTTGTTCGCGGGCTGTGGCATCGTCGCGGGCTCCGACCCTGACGCCGAGGTCGCCGAGTCGTCGGCGAAGTTCGTGCCGATGCGCGACGCGCTCACTGCCACGGGCTGATCCGAGCGACGCGAGGCTCGTCCCGTCACCACCTCCACGGCACTGCACGTGCCGGGCGGAGGCACGGGGGACGGGTCTCCCCGGTCAGTCGTCCAGGGTCCGCGCCGCGAGCGCACGGAGGTGCTCGTGGGCCTGGCGGTGGGTGCTCCGATCGACCACGACCTCGACCACCCGCAGGCCCCGGGGGCGCTCGGCCACCAGCGAGCCGAGGTGGGCCGGAGAGGCTGCGCGGACGTGGGACACCCCGTGGGCGCGGCACAGCGCCTCGAGGTCGGTGCCGGTGGGTGTGCCGAAGATGCGCTCGAAGGTCGCGGAGCGTTCCGGTGCGCCGTGCTCGAGAGTGGTGAAGATGCCGCCGCCGTCGTCGTTGACCACGACGACCGTGAGGTCAGGGTGCGGTTCGTCGGGCCCGATGAGGAGGCCCCCGGAGTCGTGGAGGAAGGTGAGGTCTCCCAGCAGCGCGTAGGCCGGGGCCGGCGACGCGAGCGCGACCCCCACCGCCGTGGAGAGCAGGCCATCGATCCCGGCCAGCCCGCGGTTGGCAACCACGCGGCCCGCGACGGCGCCTTCCGCCGCGAGGTCGAGGTCGCGCACCGGGTTGGAGGAGCCCACGACGAGAACCGCATCGGACGCAACCGCTCCTGCGAGCACTGCCGCGACCGAGAGGCCGGTGGGCCAGGCGAACCCCTCCGCCCGGATGGCCCCGGCCAGCCGCTGCCCGGCAGCACGCCACTGCCCGGCCCACGGGGATGCCGGGGAGGGTGCCGTGTCCGCCTCGAGGGCGGCGAAGGGGTGGACCGCCGAGACGACGTGTCCCGGATCCGCCCACGGCCCGTCGGCCACGCACTCGACGACCACCCCCGGGGTTCGGAGCAGCGTGGCAACGGCGCGCGAGAGGGTCGGCCTACCGACCACGACGACCCGTTCGGGCAGGTGCTCGGCGAGCCATCGGCTCACGGTGAGCAGCAGCGGACCGTGCGGAAGGGCGGCGCGCCGCACCGACGCCGGCCCCAACGGCTCGGCGACGACGGGGTGACCGCGGGCGAGCGCCCACGCCGCCGCCCTCTCCGCGACGTCGACCGTCGGCAGGTCGCCGATGACGACGACAGTCCGCTCCACGGCGGAGATGGGCACTGCGGCTGCGGGCTGCGCGGTCGACACCCGGACCCACGGGGCCCCGCCCGGCCGACCCCGCAGCGCCTCGGGGAGGTCCGCCTCGGTGGGATCGTCGGCGACCGCGACGGGTGCCAGAGGATCGCGGAACCCGACGTTGACGTGCACCGGCCCGGCCGGAGCGCCCGTTCCCCCCGAGGCCGCGGAGAGGGCGCGGCAGACGACGGAGCGCCACGCCCCTCCGGTGACCGGAACGACCTCGGGAGCAGGGAGGTCGAGCGTCCAGCGGACGGCAGCACCGAAGATCCCGGGTTGGTTCGTCGTCTGGTTGGCCCCGGTGTCCCGCAGCTGGTGAGGTCGGTCCGCGCTCAGCACCACCAGCGGAACCCGTGCGTGGTGTGCCTCGAGCACGGCCGGGTGCAGGTTCGCGACGGCCGTTCCCGACGTCGTGACGACCGCAACGGGTCGCAGGCCCTCATCGCCACCCCGGGCCACCCCGAGGGCGAGGAACCCGGCGCTGCGCTCGTCGACCCGCACGTGGAGGCGGAGCCGGCCGGCCCCCTCGGCAGCGAGCAACGCGTACGCCAACGGAGCCGAGCGCGAACCCGGGCACAGGACGACGTCGCGCACCCCCCCGCGCACGAGCTCGTCGACGATGACCGTGGCGAGCGCGGCAGAAGGGGTCACGAGCGTGGATTCTGCCATCCGCGCTCGATCTCGAACTCCGACACCGACCGCACCCGGCCGCCGAGGAAGGCACCCGCCGACACGCGCCACGACGCGACTCCCTCGATGCCGGCGCCCGGCCCCGCGTGTGCCCCTTCCGCGGCTGCCACGGTCGCGACGTACCGGTCGAGGTCGTGCGCCGACGTGTCCAGCGGCAGCCCGGACCCCGACGTGCGCAGCGTGCACCAGGACGGGCGCACCGGGTTGGGGGTGAGGTCCAGGGCGGGGACGGGGTCTCGGGCGTGCTCGACCGAGAGGACCTGCACGTGCTCGGGCACCGGCAGCACTCCGATCGGAGCGCCGGTGGTCACCACGTGGGTCACCGCATGGCGCGCGGCGACGGAGGGGTCCCCGGCGAGCGCTGCCGCGAGGATCCCGCCCTGGCTGTGCCCGACGAGGAGCACCGGGTCGGACCCCGTGGTGTGGCCCGCGCGTGCCCTGGCGAGGTCGAGGGCCGCGACGACGCCGGCGGCCGCGACGGTGGGGTCGCCGGTGAGGGCGCGCACGTCGGTGGTCAGGTCGAACGGGTTCGGACCCGCGCGCGGGTCCCACACCTGGGTGCCGGGGATCGCGACCACCCAGGCGGAACCGAGCTCGCCCCGGGACACCTCGACGACCCGGACCCGAGCACCGTCGAGCCGCGCGCCGAGCTCGATGACGTCACGCGCCGAGCGGAGTCGTTCGGGCGCCGCCGAGGCCGGCACGGGCCGGACGACCGGCGGACCGTGCCCGTCGGCGAGCCACCCGACCCGGGATGCGAGGTCGGCTCCGTCGGCGACCCCCCGCAGCACCGCGGACACGCCGTCGTCCACCTCGGCGTAGAGCCGAGCCGCGCCGCGCAGCCCCTCGGCGAGGCTCCGGAGCGCGACCACCTCGCGGAGCGCCCCCGCGGGACCGAGGGACAGCGCGCCGACCGCCTCCCCACGCGCCCACAGGACCAGCGCGTCGACGTCGCCCACGGCCGCCACGGTCGGGCCCGTCCGGGCGAGGACCGCGCCCAGCAGCCGCGCGAGGCCCAGGATCGCGTCGGCCACCGCCTCGACCTCGTGCGCGCCCGCGACGAGGACGTCGCTGCGCACGCTCCACCCCGTCACGGCCCGCGCGACACGTCGAGTCCCGGCGTGGCCACCTCCCGGTCGACCAGCAGAGCCACGCTCTCGAAGAGCCCGGCCACCTCCTCGAAGCAGTCGGCCAGCTCCTCCAGAGCGCGGACCCGAGCACGGATCCGCCCGGTGTACTCCTCCGCCGCCGCACCCCTCCACCAGGGGAGGTGCTGGCGGCGCAGCGCCTCCGCCTGCGCGCGCGCCAGCGCCGACCCCTCGCGGAACTCCCGGGCTGCCTCTCGCAGCTGGGTTCCCGCCATGCCCACCACCTGCCTCGCGTGCACCTCCATCCACTCCAGCGCCCGGGCCCATCCCTGGACAGTCCCCGGAGGCTGCTGTGGACGAGCCCAGGCCTCCGGCCCCGGGTGTGGACGGGCCCGGCATACGCTGGCGGCCATGCCCCACCACGACCTCGTCATCATCGGCAGTGGCTCCGGCAACTCCATCCTCGGACCCGACCTCGAGGGCCTGGACGCCGCGATCGTCGAGGAGGGGACCTTCGGCGGCACGTGCCTCAACGTCGGCTGCATCCCGACGAAGATGTTCGTCGTTCCCGCCGACCGGGTGCTCGACGGCGCGGACGCGGCCCGCCTCGGCGTGACCTTCCCCGAGCCCGAGGTCGACTGGCCCGCCATGAGGGACCGGGTCTTCGGCCGCATCGACCCCATCTCCGAGGCGGGAGTGCAGTACCGCCGGGGCCAGTCCGGGGTGACTCTCTATCCCGCACGCGCCAGGTTCGTCGGCGAACGGCGCCTCACCCTCTCCAGCGGAGAGGAGCTCACGGCCGACCGGATCGTCATCGCATCGGGCAGCAGGCCGGCCGGGCTGGACCTCGACGGGCTGCGCGAGCCCGACCCCGAGGCCGGGGTGCACACCTCCGACACCGTGATGCGGCTCGAGGGGCTGCCTCCCCGGATGGCCATCATCGGGGGTGGCTTCGTCGCCTGCGAGTTCGCGCACGTGTTCTCGGCGCTCGGTGTCCACGTGACCCAGGTCCAGCGCTCGGCCCACCTCCTGCGCACGGAGGAGGTCGAGGTGTCCGAGCGGTACACCGAGATCGCCCGCCGCCGCTACGACCTGCGCCTGTCGACGCACGCGGTGGCGGCCGCACGCCTGGACGGGATGTGGCGGCTCGAGCTCCAGGGAGCGGACGGCGCCAGCCACGTCGAGGCGGAGGTCGTGCTGCTCGGTGTCGGCCGCCACCCCAACAGCGACCTGCTCGACCCGTCGGCCGGCGGGATCGACACCCACCCCGACGGGCGGATCGTCGTCGACGGGGAGCAGCGGACCACGGCTCCCGGGGTCTGGGCGCTCGGGGACGTCTCCTCACCGCACCAGCTGAAGCACGTCGCCAACCGCGAGGCGCGGATCGTCAGCCACAACCTTGCGGTGGATCTCGGCCGGGTTCCCGGACCCCCGGAGCGGGACGACGGCAGACCCGTGCCCCACGCCGTGTTCGGACACCCCCAGATCGCCTCGTTCGGTCCCACGGCCGCGGAGCTCGAGGAGAGCGGGACGACATTCGTCACGAAGACCCAGGCGGTCGGGGACGTGGCCTACGGCTGGGCCCTGGAGGACACGAGCGGCTTCCTCACCGTCCACGCCACACCCGAGGGCCGGATCCTCGCGGCGCACGCCTTGGGCCCGCACTCCTCCTCGATCATCCAGACCCTGATCCACGCGTCCAGCTTCGGCCAGCACGCCCACGAGGTGGCTCGAGGTCAGTACTGGATCCACCCGGCGCTCGCCGAGGTCGTCGAGAACGCCCTGCTCGGCCTCCCCCTGCCACCGGCTGGGTGAGCGACCGGCCGGGTGAGCGGCCGCGGGGTGGCTCAGCCGGTCAGGGGATGAGCGTGTTCGCGAAGATCTGCCAGGCCAGGACCGACTTCGCGACCAGGCTGAGGATGATGTACTGCCGCTCACCGAAGAGGTAGCTCCGCCACGGCCCGACCTGCCGGAACTGCAGCCACTGGTTGATCGCGAAGGTGTTGAACAGCACGAACAGGCTGGCGATGATGCCCCAGACGAACCCGGGAGGGCCCTGTCCGTCGCTCACCGCGACGTTGAACCACAGGTAGGCGCCGATCGCCGCCCACGGGCCGATCCCGGCGACACAGCCGAACCAGAACGGCGTCCACCAGGCGCGCTCGCCTCTGACGGGGGCGTCGTCCTTGGCGTGCATGAGCCCGTTGTTCGTCATCTCCATCATCCAGCCGAAGAGGATCATCGCGACGTTCGCGAAGGCGATCCCGATGAGGGCCGCGAGGTCGGTGATGCCCGTGACGAGGGCGATGAGCACGATCATCAACGTCGAGGAGAGCGAGTACTCCACCCACCGGAACCGGTTGCGGCCCCGCTCGAGCTCGCTGACGTACCGCCGGAAGCCCCACGGGGAGGCGATGAGGAAGTGGAAGAAGGCGGAGAGGAACAGGAAGGACGCCGTCGCCCAGGCCAGCGGCACGTTGAAGGCGTCGTTCAGCACCCCCTCGTTCAGCGGCGTTCCGGGCGGACCCATGAGCGAGAACGTCGACACCGGAAGGCTGAAGTCCGTGCTGAGCGCGACCATCGCGGCGCCGGACACGAGGTGGATGACACCCATGACGAGGTTGAAGATGCGCAGCGAGCGGGACGTGCTCTCGGGAACGTCGACGGACGGGGTGGACAGCTGCAGAGGGAACGTGCTCATGCCCATGCTTCGGTGTCGGACGGTCCTGTGGATGCGCCCCGGCGGATGCGTCTCCTGCCCCGCGGGCAGACAGCAGGAGGGGGATGCCGGTCAGGGAGCGACCGGGAGGAGCTCGATGGCGTCGGCGACCCGCGCGTGCCACCACCGGACTCGCTCACGGGAGGCCGCGTAGCGGTCGAGGAGGTCAGGGTCGACATCGACCCGGCCCACCCGGAGCGCGCCGCCGACCGGCACGCGGGGGGTGCGGGTGACGTCCCCGTCGAGGAGCGCGACCGTGCCCAGCCCGCAGGCGTGCTCGAGGGTGGGGAGGGCCGCCGCGAGGGCGATCCCTGCCGAGATGCCCACGCTGGTGTCCAGGGCTGAGGAGACCACGGCGGGGAGCCCGCACTCGGCCACGATCTCCAGCGCGCGAGCCACCCCCCCGAGCGGGGCCACCTTCACGACCACGATGTCCGCGGCCTCGAGGTCGCGCACCCGCACCGGGTCGTCGGCCTTGCGGATGGACTCGTCGGCGGCGATCGGGACGTCGACCCCGGCCCGCGCAAGGGCGATCCGCAGCTCTCGCAGCTCCTCGACGGTGGCGCAGGGCTGCTCGGCGTACTCGAGGTCGTCGACCGAGAGTCGGGACAGCGCACTGACGGCGTCGTCGACCGACCACGCACCGTTGGCGTCGATGCGCACCCGGGCGATCGGCCCCAGGTGCGCGCGGGTTGCCGCGACCCTCGCGACGTCGTCGTCGAGGGACTGGCCGCGCTCGGCCACCTTGACCTTGGCGGTCGTGCAGCCGGGGAAGCGGGCGAGCACCCCCGCGACCCGATCCGCCGAAACGGCCGGCACGGTGGCGTTCACCGGAACGACATCGCGCACCGGCTCCGGCCAGGACCCCCACGACGCCTCGACCGCGGCCGCCAGCCAGCGGGCCGCCTCAGCGGGCTGGTACTCGAGGAACGGCCCGAACTCCCCCCAACCGGCCGGCCCCTCGACGAGCGCGACCTCGCGGGTCGTGACACCCCGGAAGGGCATCCGCATGGGGACGGCGACGACGCGCATCGAGGCGAGGAGGTCGCCCAGGGTCGGGACCGGCATGGCGCCACCGTATGCCGTGGACGATCGTCCGCGGCCCCCACCCGGCGACTAGCCTTGCGGCCGTGAGTGCGATCCCCGGAGTGAGCGAGACCTTCGACCCCGCAGCGTGGCAGGAGGTCCCCGGGTTCGAGGACCTGACCGACGTGACCTACCACCGGGCGGCGGGGCTCGGGTGCGTGCGTGTCGCGTTCGACCGCCCCGAGGTGATGAACGCCTTCCGCCCCCACACCGTCGACGAGCTCTACCGGGTGCTCGACCACGCGCGGCGTACCGCTGACGTCGGCGTGGTCCTCATCACCGGGAACGGCCCCGGGCCGCAGGGCACCGGGTCGGCGGACAAGTGGGCCTTCTGCACCGGCGGCGACCAGCGCATCCGGGGCCGCTCGGGCTACCAGTACGCCGACGGAACCACGGCCGACACGGTCGACGACCGCCGGGTCAAGGCCGAGGGTGGGCGGCTGCACATCCTCGAGGTGCAACGCCTCATCCGCACCATGCCCAAGGTCGTCATCGCGGTCGTGAACGGATGGGCCGCGGGTGGCGGGCACAGCCTGCACGTCGTGTGCGACCTGACGATCGCCTCGCGCGAGCACGCCCGGTTCAAGCAGACCGATGCGGACGTGGGCTCGTTCGACGGCGGATACGGCAGCGCCTACCTCGCGAAGATGGTGGGGCAGAAGGTGGCTCGCGAGATCTTCTTCCTCGGGCGCACCTACTCGGCCGACGACATGCACCGCATGGGAGCGGTCAACATCGTCGCCGAGCACGCGCAGCTCGACGTCGAGGCCCTCCAGGCAGCGCGCGAGATCATGGGCAAGAGCCCCCAGGCGCAACGGATGCTCAAGTTCGCGTTCAACCTCCTCGACGACGGCCTCATGGGCCAGCAGGTCTTCGCCGGCGAGGCCACCCGACTGGCCTACATGACCGACGAGGCGGTCGAGGGGCGCGACCAGTTCCTCGAGAAGCGCGACCCGGACTGGTCCCCGTTTCCCTGGTACTTCTGATCCTCCGCCGGCCGATCCGCGACGAGACCTAGGCTGTCGACGAGGCAGCACGGCCAAAGGCAGCGGGTGTCGATTGACGAAGCGCGGATCCGAGTCATCGAGAGCCATCGGCCTGTGGGGCGTGGTGGCGATCGGTGTGGGCGGGATGGTCGGCGGCGGGATCTTCGCCGTCCTCGGACTGTCGGTGCAGATCGCCGGGGGTGGGGCGCCGCTCGCGTTCCTCATCGCGGGGGCCGTGGCCCTGCTCACGGCACGGTCCTATGCCCTCCTCTCGACGTCCTACCCGAGCCGCGGTGGCACGGTGACGTTCGTCAACCGGGCGTTCGGGCCCGGCCTGTTCTCCGGCGGGATCAACATCCTGCTGTGGCTGAGCTACATCGTCATGCTCGCGCTCTACGCCCAGGCGTTCGGGAGCTACGCGGCGAGCTTCCTCCCGGCGGAGTACCACCAGCTCGGCAAGCACCTCATCCTCACCGCGGCGATCGTCCTCATCGCCGTCCTCAACGTCGCCGGCGCCTCGACGGTGGCCCGCACCGAGCGCTACGTCGTGGCGATCAAGGTGGCGATCCTGCTGCTCTTCGTGGCGGTCGGGCTGTTCGGGGTCTCGACCGAGCGGCTCGGCCCCGCCCAGTGGAGCTCGCCCCTGGCGATCATCGCCGGCGGCATGATCGTGTTCCTCGCCTACGAGGGCTTCGAGCTCATCGCCAACGCGGCCGAGGACACGGTCGACCCCGGCCGGACGCTCGTCCGCGCGTACTACGTCAGTGTGCTCTTCGTGATCGCGCTCTACGTGCTCGTCGCCGTCGTCGCCGTCGGGTCGGTGCCCGTGCCGCAGCTGGTCGAGGCGAAGGACTATGCGCTGGCCATCGCCGCTCGCCCGGCGCTGGGCTCGGCCGGGTTCGCCCTGATCGGCATCGCCGCGATGCTCTCGACCGCGTCGGCCATCAACGCGACCCTCTACGGCTCCGCCCGGATGACGTACACGATCGCCAAGGCCCGCGAGCTCCCCCGTCAGCTGGAGCGACCGATCTGGAACCAGCCGCTCGAGGGCCTCATCATCACCGCCGGGGCCGCCGTCGTGCTCGCCAACGTCCTCGACCTCGAACGCGTCTCCACCATGGGCAGCGCAGGGTTCCTCATCATCTTCGCAACGGTGAACGCGGCAGAGGCGCGGACGTCGAGGCAGCGGGGTTCCCGCAGGCCGTGGATCTCGGTCGTCGCGGCCGTGGCCTGCATCGGTGCGTTGGCGGCCCTGTTGGCGTACACCAGCCCGAGCTCCGCGGTGGTGCTCCTCGTCATGGTCCTCTCGGCGTTCGCGATCGAGGCGGTGTTCCGTCAGGTCACCGGCCGCGGAATGCGGGCCTAGGGCCAGGTCTGCCGGCCAGGCGGGGTCTGCCGGTCGGGCCGGGTCACCGAGTGCAACAGGGTCAACCAGTCAGGGCAACTCGACCGAGCGCGCCGCTCCGGTCGGACCGAAGCCGTCAGCCGGACCCGCCGATGTCGACGGCATACGCCTCGTAGACCAGGTCGGACCCGCGCTGCCGGTGGCGCACCAACCGGCCGAGGAGCACCGTCACCGCCTCGCGGTGCGAGGCGAGCGCCGCGTCGTCCGCCAGACCCTCGTCCCGCTCGGCGAGGAGCCGGTCGACCTCCGCGAGGAACCAGCGGTGGTCCTCGACCTGCAGGTCGACCCCATGGGACAGGCGGGGGGACGTGGCGCGGATGTCGGCGTAGAGCCCCAGCTCGAGCTCCGTGAGCGCGACGTGGTCGCGCAGGTCGTGTGCCAGCTCCGTCAGCGCCGCACGCACGCGCCTGCGCCAGAGGGGGCCCAGACCCACCGGCAGCGCGGCGGCTGCGCCCAGGGCGGCCATGGAGTCCCCCAGCTCGGACCGGTGCGCACGCACCTTCTCCAGGTACGCCGCGAACGTCTCGTCCATCGCCACCACCTCCACGGGGCTCCTTGCCCATGGTCCCCCGTTTCACGCAGTCTGGCGACCCCTGCCTACAGTGACGACCATGGAGCTGGAGCCACTCGCCATGCCTCAGGGCCCGGCCGTGCTCACGGTGCTGCCGCGGCTCGCGGAGGCCCTGGGGGGCGGGCGACCGGTGCTGCCCTGCGCCGCGGACTCCCCGGCCCCGACGGTGCCGGCCCATGACCCCGAGGCGCTTCCGGCAGGCCTGGCGGTCGCCGTCGGCACCTCGGGCTCGACGGGCCCGCCCAAGCTGGCCCTGCTCGGTGGAGAGGCGCTGCTGGCGAGCGCCCGAGCAACCCACGAGCGCCTCGGCGGCCCCGGCCAGTGGGTGCTCCCAGTGCCGGCCCACCATGTCGCGGGGCTCCAGATCCTCATCAGGTCCATGGTGGCCGACACGATCCCGGTCGTCGTCGACCTCTCCCACGGCTTCACCGCCGGTGCCTTCGTCTCCGCCGTCGACACGATGACGGCGACCGGCCCGGTGTACACGAGCCTCGTGCCGACCCAGCTGCTGCGGCTGCTCGACGACGACTCCGCCACCGAGGCACTCCTCCGACTGGACGCGGTCCTCATCGGCGGCGCCGCGTTCCCTCCGAGAGTGCGCCGCGCGGCCGAGGCGGCCGGCGTGAGGGTCGTGGGCACGTACGGGATGAGCGAGTCGGCCGGGGGGTGCGTCTACGACGGGAACCCGCTCTCCGGCTGCCGCGTCGAGCTGGACACCGACGGCCGGGTCAGCCTCGGCGGAGCCACCATCGCCCACGGATACCTCGGTCGTCCGGACCTCTCCGCCAGCGCCTTCCACGTCGCCGAGGGCCTCAGGTGGTTCCGCACCGACGACATCGGGCGCATCGACGGCGAGGGGCGCCTGCACCTCGACGGACGCGTCGACGACATCATCGTGACCGGGGGCGTCAAGGTGGCCCCACGGGTCGTGGAGGATGCCCTGGCCGACCACGTGCCCGGCATCCGCGACGTCGTGGTGGTGGGCGCCCCCGACCCCGTGTGGGGACAGGCCGTCAGCGCCCTGCTCGTCATGGACCCGGAGTCGAGCGGTGAGGTCCCCACGACAGCAGACGTGCGGGCCGCGCTGCGCGGCGTGCTGCCCGACCACGCCCTCCCCCGGCACGTCCGCACGGCCGAGGAACTGCCGCTGCGGGGTCCGGGCAAACCCGACCGCCGCGCAGTGGCAGCGATGTTCGGCATGGGAGAATGAGCACGTGATCCGCTACCTGCCGTACATCCTCAGCGTCGCGCTGACGGTCTACTGCCTCGTGGACGCGATCCAGGCCAAGGACACGGCCGTGCGCAACCTCCCCAAGATCGCCTGGCTCGTCCTCATCCTGCTCCTCCCGATCCTCGGCCCCGCCGCCTGGCTCATCGCGGGGCGCCCGGTGCGCGGCGGTCCGGGCCGGATCAAGCCCAGCCGTCCCCGCGGGCCCGACGACGACCCCGACTTCCTCAAGGACCTCTGACCCACCCCATGGCCACCCTGTCCCAGTGGGTCGCTGGCGCCCGCCCGCGCACCCTGCCCGCGGCCGTCGCGCCCGTCCTCGTCGGCACCGCCGCCGCCCATCTCCTCGGAGCGGCCGACGTCGCGCTCGCGATCCTCGCGCTGCTGGTGTCCGTCTCCCTCCAGGTCGGTGTGAACTACGCGAACGACTACTCAGACGGCGTCCGGGGCACCGACGAGGACCGGGTCGGGCCGGTCCGGCTCGTCGGGCAGCGGCTGGCCCAGCCGGCGAACGTCAAGCTGGCGGCCTTCGCCTTCTTCGGTGCTGCCGGGCTCGCGGGACTCGCGCTCGTCGGCTTGTCGCAGGCCTGGGTGATGCTCCCGCTCGGTGTCCTCGCCGTGCTCGCGGCCTGGCGCTACACCGGCGGCACCAACCCGTACGGTTACCGCGGGCTGGGCGAGGTCTACGTCTTCGCCTTCTTCGGCCTGATGGCCACGCTCGGCACGCTCTACACGCAGGCGCTGTCACTGACCTGGTTCGGGCTCGCGGGCGCGGTCGGAGTGGGCGCGGTCGCCTCGGCGATCCTCGTCGCGAACAACCTGCGCGACATCCCCACCGACGTCGAGCACGGCAAGGGCACCCTGGCGGTTCGGCTCGGCGACCGCCGGACGCGGGTTCTCTACGTCGCCCTGTTGGGCGTCTCGCTCGTGGCCCTCGCCGTGATGGCCTTCTCCGCGCCGTGGGCCCTCCTGGCCCTGCTCTCCCTCCCGGTCGCGGTACGCGGCGCCCGCGTCGTGCTGGGTGGCGCCGTGGGTCGCGACCTGGTGCCCGTCCTGGTGGCAACCGGCCTCTACGAGGTGGGGTACGCCGTGCTCGTCACCGTGGGGGTCATCGTCGGCGTCGCCCTCGCCTGACCCCCGAGGCGGTCCTATCGGGGCCCGGTGTCGGGTTCGAGAACCACGACGGCCGTCTCGGTCCGTCTGCGGCGGGCATATCGGTCGAGCTCCTTGTCCAGCACCCGCCAGCGGTCCCACAGCTCCGCCCGCTCGGAACCGGCCGCGGCGTGGGCGACGACCTCGCGGGTCTCCCCCTTGAGCTGGACCCGGGCCTGCGGCTGCGCCTGGAGATTCAGCCACCACGCCGGCTGGCCCTCGCCCCAGCCGTTCATGGCGAGGGTCACCAGGTTCGGGCCGTCCTCCAGGTATCCGAGGATCACCGAGCGCTCCTGCCCGCTCCGGCGTCCGGTGGTGGTCAGCCGCATCGCGCCCCATCGCCCCCGGCGCGGTCGCCACAGGCCTCGACGTCCACCGCTCACCCGGTACAGGGCGCGGTGCGTCCGCCAGGCGAGGACCACGAACCACCGCGGCGGCAGCCACGGTGCGCCCGGACCGGTTCGGGGCATGTGTGCCTAGGCGTCGGTGTGGAGCGGGGTGCGCCCGGATGTCCCGACCAGCTGGTCACGGAACTGCGTCCCGCCGAGGCGTTCCGCCTCGACGCGCGCCGCCTCCACCCTCTCGGGAATGCCCAGACGGGCAGCCGGCTCCTCGTTGCCCGGGGTGGCGACGAACTTCTCGATGGCAGCCAGGCCAGCGTCGGCCCGGGAGCTCGCCGCCGCGGCCTTCGCATCCAGCCGTGCGGCGTACCACGACGAGGCGAGGACGGACTCCCGGGTGAACTGCTCCCGGAACTCCGGCGACGCGAGGGTCCAGCCCTCGGCTGTGACCCCTTCGGCCATGATCTCGAGCAGGGCCCGCAGCGGCGGGACCGCCAGGGCGATCGTGCCGTCGCGCACGTAGGCGCGGGCCACGCGCTCGTGCGTCGCGACGATCGTCGCCACGGACTGCGCGAAGACCTCGGGATCCTGCAGCTCGGGGCGGAGCATCTCGGGGGTGAAGACGACCTCCGGGTGCAGGAAGATGCGCCCGAAGTACGTGCGGGCCAGCCGGTCGGTCATCCGGTATCCCAGCCGGCCGGCGGGCACCAGCCGCCCCTCGTGCTCGATGTCGCCGATCTGCTCCAGGGCCCCCTCGGCGATGAGGTTGCGCGCGTCCCGCTCCTGCGCGGTCATCCGTGAGAAGAGCTCGGGCACGAGCAGGGAGAAGTCGTGGTCGATCCGCACGTGCGGGCCGACGTAACCGGCCGAGGAGAGCCAGCCGTCGTGGGCGGTGAGCACGTAGGAGAGCAGCGCCGCGTTGAGGTCGATGACGGCGGGCATGGCGTTGAAGGGGCCCTTGGTCAGCGCGCCCTCCGAACCCGCGCCGGTCGTGGACGGCGACTTGCCCGTCATCGAGGAGATGAACTCCATGAGGAGCTCGGGAACCTCCATGTAGTGCAGCGGGCCGTAGGCGCACAGCGGCGGCACGGGCCCGTCGGGCGGGTTGTTGCGTCGCCCGGCCGCCACGACGTCCACCGGCAGCAGGAGCGGCGACGAGGTCGGCAGCCGCCGGACCAGGCGCGCTGACACGTCGGCGACGGCGGTGGCCGCCGCGTTCGTGCGGTCGGGCCGCTGCTGGAGGTACCGGGGGTTCTTGGAGGGCGCTCCGCCAACGAGACGCGGGTTGGCCGAGCTGACCACGTAGTCCGGGCCCTCGCCCGGCTCGCTGTCGGCGAAGGTCTCGAGCATCCGGGCCATCGGCTCGCTGAAGGCGCTGAACGCGACGGGGTCGTCACGCATCGCCGCGACGTCGCCGCGAGTCAGCGGCTCGAAGTTGGACAGGAACGTGCCCGGCGTGGCGATGTCACTCTCGGCCTGGGTGTCGTAGCCGCGGTGGATGGCGTCGTCGGGGCGCTGGAACAGCAACCCCTCACAGTTCTCCACGAACTTGTAGGACCGGTCCGGGTCGAGACCGACCTGGCCACCGGGGACCACCGTCGACGCGGTGATGTCGTCCTCGGTCTGCACCTTCACCGCCGGCGCGAAGTCATGGCGGAGGCTGAACAGGCGCCAGGAGCCGTCGGTGTCGTAGCCGACCCTGAGCATGTTGCGCGTCACCTCGGAGCCGTCCAGGCGCAGCGCGTTGCCCTGGCGGCCGTCGATGGTCACCACGCTGAAGTGGTCCCGCCAGTGCGTGCCCCACCGCGACCGGTAGGACCGTTTGACGATGTAGACAAGCTCCTTGACGTAGGGCGGGATGCGCTTCAGCCACGCGTTGTACTCGGCGTCGTAGTCCGTGCGCGACGGTGTGAGCAGCTTGATCACCGAGCCGATCGAGCGCTCCTCGGAGAGGATGGAGCGGGTGTCGACTCCGTTGCGCTCCGGGTCGATGAACCGCTGGGAGTAGTCGCGGTCGAGGATGGCGGCGACCGAGTCCATGTCGGTGTCGAAGTCCGCCACGAAGGCGGTGCCGACGATGAAGGCATCGGTGATCGCCTTCGAGATCTCGGACTTCCCGCCTCCGGACACGGTCGCCGGCTTGTGGCAGGACGTTCCCGTCGGCACGGTGCCGAAGAGGCTCCAGGTGCGGTCATGGGGCTGCTGGGCGATCTGCACCCGGTAGCCGTTGGGGCTGAGGTACACCTGGTCGGCACGCAGCGGCACCGAGCCCTCCACCCCGTCGGGTCGGACCCATGACGCGCGCATCTCGCGCAGGGAGTAGCGGGTGCCGGACGGCACGAGCACGATGTGGGGCTGCTCGGTGTCGAGCGCGTGTCCCTCGGACTGGGCGGCGAAGCGGTCCGGGTCGCGCTCCAGGACGTCGGCGAGGTGGTAGTCCTCGCCTGCGGAGGTCTCGGTGTACTCCTGGCCGAGGTTGTAGCTCGCGAAGACCAGGGCGCCGCCGGAGTGCTCCTCCTCGGCATTGCCGAAGAGGTTGGCGGAGTATGAGATCTGGGTCTTGACCTCCTTCTTGCAGTAGCCGTAGTAGTTGTCGGCGATGACCGTGACGATCACCCCGCGCGCGTCCCGGGCACAGATCTTGAAGGCCCGGCCCCCGTTGTACAGCTCGTCCTCCTGGTCCCAGCACACCCCGTCGCGCTTCTGCCGCTCGGTGGCCTCGCTGACGTGGGGCAGACCGAGCTCCTTCTTGGTCACCCCGGTGAGGTGGGGTGCGAGCACGACGCAGCCGGTGTGCCCGGTCCACGTCTCGGGCGCGAGGGAGGCGTCGTGCTCGGGCAGGTAGGGGTCGCCGCCGTTCCCGAAGATGCCCTCGACGAAGTCGAGGTTGGAGACCAGACCGCCGGGCACGATGAGGCGGGTCTCCATCCGCTTCTCGCGCACGACGCCGGGGACCTCGGGGGACACCAGTGGCCGCAGGTGCAGCGACACCAGGGCCGCGGCGGGGTTCGGCTGGTTGGCCGTGTAGGGCAGCACCATGTCCGCCTCCGGAGGGTCGAAGGCCATGGTCAGCAGCCGGGCGAAGGCCAGGGCCGGCACGGCGATCTTGTCGTCGGGAATGGGCAACCCACCCTCGACGACGTGGAAGACCCCCGCCGTGGTCCGCCGGTCGTTGGCCGGGTTGTGCAGCACCCCGTTGACCAGCCGGTAGCTGCTCAGCAGTGGTGACGTGAAGGAGTCTCCGTCGAAGGGCAGCGAGAGCTCGCGCGCCAGGCCCGGCTCGTCCAGCACCAGCGTGCGCCGAGGGAGCTGGGGCACCTCGCCGGTGCTCGCCAGGTAGTCATCGAGGAAGTCCTGGATCCGCTGGTCCGCAGCGCAGAGCCGGTCGGAGAGCCGACGGCTGAGCTCGCGCTGGCGAGCGAGGATGGGTTGGGTGAGTCGGGACGCCTCGGTGTCCTCGAACCCCTCGGGGAGCGGGAGGCCGAGCTGGGCCAGGCGGAGGTTGATCGCGGCGTTCTGGGTGTGAGGCACACCCCGAGTCTTCACCTCTCGACCGCGCCGCACCACCCCGTCCACATGCGAGTCAGCGCACAGGGAGGGAGTGCCTCAGCGAAAGTCGCCGTCGTCGCCCGGCACCTGGGCGTCCCCGGAGACCTCCGCATCCTCGGCCGCCTCGTCGGTGGCGCTCCCGTCGGACCGGGTGGCCTTGCGCCCCGAGCGGCGCTCGAGCCGCTCGGCCACCTGTGCGGAGTAGTCCTCACGAAACCTCCGCAGCGCGAAGTACGAGACGACGGCCGAGAGCACCGCGGCGCCCGCGACGAGCAACAGGGCGTTCTCCTGACCACGCAGGCCGGCGAGCCACAGGGCGACGAGGCACCCGATGAAGACGAGGATCCGCAGGACGGTGTAGCGCAGCATCGCGGATCAGAGCCCCGAGTAGGAGTGCTGACCGACGAAGAAGACGTTGACGACGGCGAAGTTGATGATGATGCAGGCGTAGCCCACGAGAGCGATCCACATCGCGTTCTGCCGCTTCCAGCCGGTCGTGGCACGCGCGTGCAGGTAGGCCGCGTAGACGACCCAGATGACGAAGCTCCAGACCTCCTTGGGGTCCCAGTTCCAGTAGGAGCCCCATGCCTGCCGGGCCCAGATCGCGCCGGCGATGACGGTGAAGGTCCACAGCGGGAAGGCCACGATGTGGACGGCATACGACATGCGCTCCAGGGCGCGGGCGTCGGGAAGGCGCGACATGAACGAGCGCGGCGGGGAGTCCGACGACTCCAGCCGGTCCTGGATCAGGTAGAGGACCCCGAGTGAGAAGGCGATCGTGAACACGGCCACCGACAGGGTCGCCACAGTCACGTGGATGGACAGGAACACCGACCTCAGGGAGGGCATCAGCTCCGAGGCGTCGGTGTACCAGACCGTGGTCGCGAGACCGAGGTTGAGCAGCGCGGGGGTCACGACGAAGATCCCCAGCCAGCGCAGGTCGCGCCGGGTCGCCCACACGCAGTACGTGACGAGCACGAACATCGACCCGACGATGGCGAACTCGTACATGTTGCCGAGCGGCCAGCGGTGCACCTCGGCGGCCCGGAGCACGACCCCCACGACGGTGAGGATGGTCGCCAGGACCGTCAGCGACCAGGCGATGCCGGCTGCCTTGCGGGCCGCCCTGGGCTCGACCGGGGCGGCCGGGCCGTCCGCACGCTCGGAGTCGCCATCCACCTCGGTGGTGGCCGAGCGGCCACCGGCCGCCACGAGCTCCCGCTCGGCTGACGGCTCCGCGGCCAGCTGGCGGTCCGGCACCAGCCGGGCGAGGTAGACGGCATAGCCGATCATCGCCAGGGTGAGGACCACCATCGCGGAGTAGATCGCGCCGTTCGAGAGCTGGGCGAGTGTCGTGTCGGTCATCGCGTTCCTTCGAGTGCGGTCAGGATGTGCTCGATCTCGTCGCCCATCCCCTCGTCGTCGTCCTTGGCAAGGCCGCCGACGGACACCAGCGTACGACCCGGCTCGGCGCCCGGTGCCACCCGGACGAACAGCCTTCGACGCCGGATGACGAGGGACAGGACCAGCCCGGCCAGCGCGAGCAGCGCAGCCACCAGGGTCAGCGACTTGCCGGGGTCGGTGCGGATCGAGAGCCCCGCGAAGCGCTCGACGCCGTCGAAGGTGATGGACCCGCGCCCGTCGGGCAGCTCGAAGGTCTCCCCCGGCCGGATGAGGATGCGGAGCTGGTCCGCGCCGTCCGCGCCGGAGATCGGGGTCATCTCCGTGGTGTCGAGGGTGTAGACCGACTGCGGTGACCCGTCGGGGAAGAGGTCGCCCTCGAACGCCGTGAGCGCGAGGGCCGGGTCGAGTGCGTCGGGAAAGACCGAGTGCGGGCCCGAGACGTCGTCGATGACGGCGGTGGGGAGGAAGAACCCCGCGAACCCCAGCTGTTCGGGGGAGGCGCCGGGGACCTTCACGGCACCGACCGACGTGTAGTTGTTGTCCTGCGGGAGGAAGGGGGTCGCGTCGGAGTAGACGACCGTGCCCTCCCCGTCGCGCACCGTGATCCTCGGGGCGTAGCCGTTGCCGAGGAGGAACACCGTCCCGCCACCGGTCTCCAGGGGCTGGTTCACTCGGATCGAGCGCGCCTCGGACGTGCCGTCGGCCGTCGTGAACGTCGTGAAGGCCTCGAAGTCCCGGGGCGCACCGAACTGACCCCGGCCCTGGGTGTCGGTCTCGAACTCCGCTGCGAAGCGGTCCAGGCGGATCATGAAGGGGTCGAGGGCGTTGACGTCCACCCAGGGCCCGGGACTGAAGGTGTCGTAGCGCGAGAGCGTGTTGGCGAAGGTCTTCCCCTCGGGGAGGATCACGTCGCCCTTCCACCCGAAGAGGTGGCCGATCGCGACACCGATGAGCACCCCGATGAGGGCGACGTGGAAGACGAGGTTCCCCGACTCGCGCAGGTAGCCCTTCTCCCCCGAGACCGTCGTCTCGTCGTGGGAGTGCACCCGGTAGCGGCGACCGCGCATCGCGACCTGCAGCCGCTGGCGTACCTCCGCGGGCTCCAAGGTGACCTCGAGCTCGCGGTGGGCCGCCAGCCGGCCGAGGTTGCGCGGCGCCCTCGGCGGGGTGGAGCGCACCTGGTGCCAGTGGATGCGCGTGCGCGGGAGGACACAGCCGATGAGCGAGATGAACAGGAGCAGGTAGATGGCGGCGAACCACGGGGAGGCGTAGACCTCGAAGAACCCGAGCCGGTCGAGAAGCGGCCCGGCAGTCTGGTGGTCGGTGATCCACTGGGCCGTGCGGGCGGGGTCGATCGAGCGTTGCGGGAAGGTCGACCCCGGGATGGCGCCGATCGCCAGGAGCAGCAGGAGGAACAGCGCGGTACGCATGCTCGTGAGCTGTCGCCACATCCAGCGCACCCAGCCGACAGGGCCAAGTCGGGGCTGGACCACCGGACCGTCGGGGGACCGTGGCGGCGTGCGCTGCTTGGTGGTGCTCACAGCGACACCTGGAACCCGTTGACCAGCTCGGACTGCAGCCACCGGTTCAGGTCCTCCCAGACCCCCGTCACGAGCAGGATGCCCACGACGATGAGCAGCACGCCACCGGTCACCTGGATGGCCCGCTGGTGCCGCCGGAGCCACCCCGACGCGCGTCCGGCGCGGTCCAGCCCGGCGGCGATGAGGATGAACGGCAGCCCCAACCCCAGGCTGTATGCCGCGGCGAGGGCCACGCTCCGGGCGACCTGTGGGTCGGTGGTCGCGCTCGCCATGACGAGGACCGCAGCCAGGGTCGGCCCGGTGCAGGGCGCCCAGCCGAGGGCGAAGACCGCGCCGAGGACCGGCGCACCGACGAGGCCGGCGCGGGGGCGCCAGGCGAGCGCGGCCTGGCGCTGGCTCCCCACCCCGAGGAACACCAGGCCCATGAGGATCACGACGACGCCGCCGATCCGCATGAGCAGGGTGCGCTGCTCGACGAGCACCTGCCCGACCGAGGTGACGAAGATCGTTGCCAGGATGAACACCGCCGAGAAGCCGGCCACGAAGGCCGCCGCTCCGAGCACCATCCGGCCACGGGACCGGTCGGCGAGCTCCTCACCACTGAGGCCGGTGACGTAGCCGAGGAAGCCGGGTACCAGGGGCAGCACGCACGGGCTGGCGAACGACACGAGCCCCGCCAGGGCCGCGACGGCGAGCGCCAGCGGGAGCACCCCGCTCGTCACGGCGTCGCCCGTGGCGGTGGCGGTGGCGACCGTGGACGCGGCGTGGATCACGACTCGGCGAGCACGTCGTCGACGAGCCCGGTGAGGGTGGAGGCCGACACCGGCCCGTTGACGCGGGCCGCGATGCGGCCGTCGGGGTCGAGCACCAGCGTCGTCGGGACCGTCGGTGCCTTGCCCTGCAGCTGGAGGATCAGCACCCCCGACTCATCACTGAGGCTGGGGTAGGTGATGCCCTCCTTCGTCGTGAAGGCCAGACCGCGGGCCGGGTCCTCCCGGAAGTCGATGCCGATGAACTGGACCGGGTCACCGGCCTCCTCGAACGAGGACCACACCTCCTGGAGGTCCGGCGCCTCGGCGACGCAGGGGGCGCACCACGACCCCCAGACGTTGACGACCACGACGTCACCGCGCACCGAGGCGCTGTCCCACGAGCCTCCGTCGAGCAGCTCGCCGGACAGCTCGACCGGCGCGCCGCGCGATTCCACAGGAATCGTCTCGACGGCACCGTCGCCGGAGACGTAGCCCTTCTGGTCGCCCGCCTTCGCCTGTGCCGCCACCGAGTTGGGGTCGGCGGAACATGCTCCCAGGACGATGAGGGAGAGGGCCGACAGCACAGCCACGGCACACCTCCGGGCACTGCTCGCGCTCACGCGCCCGCCCCGGGCTGGGCCTGCGGAAGGAGCACGGCTGCCGGCTCGCTGTAGGACAGGGAGAGCAGCTCGTCACCGAGGAAGGTGAAGGACGTGAGCGAGGCGAGCGAGCACTCGCGACGGGCCGGGTTGTGGACGAGGGAGCGGCCCTCCGTGGCGAGCCGGATCATCCAGATCGGGGCCTGGTGGCTGACGATGAGCGCCTCGTGACCGCGCGCAGCGGTGCGAGCGTCGACGATCGCCGCGCGCATCCGCTCGACGATCTCGACGTAGGGCTCGCCCCAGGAGGGCCGAAAGGGGTTGAGCATCTTCGGGATGAGGCGTGGGTGGTGGAGCAGGCCTGCGCCACCGGCCACTGGCAGGCCCTCGAACGCGTTCTCGGCCTCGATCACTCGAGGGTCGATGCGTGTCTCGAGACCGTGCGCCGCCGCTGCGGGAGCCGCGGTCTCACGGGCCCGCTCGAGCGGGCTGCTGACGATGTGGGTGATGTCGTGGTCTCCGAGGTGGTCCGCGGCCAGGTCGGCCATCTGGCGACCCAGTCGCGACAGGTGGTAGCCGTGGAGGCGGCCGTAGAGGATCCGGTGCGGGTTGTGGACCTCTCCGTGCCGCAGGAGGTGCACGACGGTGCGCTGCGGCTCATCGCTCGCGGTGGCACCCGCCTCGGGGGTCGACGTCATGGGATCGATTGTCGCAAACCCGCCTGAGAGGTCAGGCACCCGGATCGGCGGCGGCCGCAGCAGCGGCAGGGAGCGCCGCGAGGACGCGCTCGACCGCGGCCTCGTCGTGGGAGCCGGAGAGGAACCACGACTCGAAGGCGCTGGGCGGCAGGTAGACCCCGCGGTCGAGCATCGCGTGGAAGAAGCGCCCGAAGGCCGCGGTGTCCTGGTCGCGGGCGTCGGTGTAGTCGCGCACCTCACCCTCCCGGAAGAAGACGGAGAACATCGATCCGGCCCACTGCACGCGGTTCGCCACCCCCGCCTCGGAGAGGGCGCCTGACGCGGCGTCGGCGATGGTCCGTGCCGTGCTGCCGAGATGGTCGTAGAGCGCGTCGTCGCAGCCGCGCAGGGTGGCCAACCCCGCGGCGGTCGCCACGGGGTTCCCCGAGAGCGTGCCGGCCTGGTAGACCGGGCCCTCCGGGGCCAGGAGCGCCATGATGTCGGCACGGCCACCGAAGGCCGCCGCCGGGAAGCCGCCGCCCATGACCTTGCCGAACGTCATGAGGTCCGGGCGCACCTCGAGCCCCTCGTGACCCCACCAGCCGGCGGGGCCGCACCGGAAGCCGGTCATCACCTCGTCGGACACCAGCAGCGCTCCGTGCTGGGCGGTCACCCTCCGCAGCGCCTCGGTGAACCCGGGCGCCGGGGGCACCACACCCATGTTCCCCGCGGCCGCCTCGGTGATGACGCACGCGATCTGGTCCCCGCGCGCCGCGAAGGCGGCTTCCAGCGCGGGGACGTCGTTGTACGGCAGCACCACCGTCTCGGCGGCCATGTCGGCCGGGACCCCCGCCGAGTCGGGCAGGGCCAGGGTCGCGACCCCGGAGCCCGCCGCGACGAGCAGTGAGTCGACGTGCCCGTGGTAGTGGCCGGCGAACTTCACGACGAGGGGTCGCCCGGTGTAGCCGCGCGCGAGCCGGATGGCGCTCATCGTCGCCTCGGTGCCACTCGAGACCAGACGCACCTGCTCGACGGGGGCGACCCTGGCGACGATCTCCTCGGCCAGGAGCACCTCGTTCTCCGAGGGGGTGCCGAAGGAGAACCCCCGGGAGGCCGCGGCGGCAACAGCGGCGCTCACGTCAGGATGGACGTGGCCGAGGATCATCGGGCCCCAGCTGCAGACGAGGTCGACGTAGTCGCGCCCGTCGGCGTCGGTGAGCCAGGGGCCCCGCCCACTGACCATGAAGCGGGGCGTCCCACCGACGGCCCGGAACGCGCGAACCGGAGAGTTGACACCGCCTGGCGTGACCGCCTTCGCTCGCTCCAGGAGCGCTGCGGAGAGCGGCGCCTCCGCCGGGTAGCCGGCTGCGCGGCGGCTCGAGGGCGGATCGGTGTGCGGGGGGTGGGTGCTCACCCGCCCATTGTCCGTCAGGGCCGGATCGCTCCCGTCAACAGGGCTGGTCGGGTGTCGTCGGGTCCTCGGCGTAGGCGGTGCGGATGGCCTGCATCGCCTCGCCGAGCGCCTCGAACTGCTCCGCCGTGAGGATGTCGAGGATGTGCCTGCGCACGCTGGCGACGTGGACCACGGCGAACTCACCGATCGACCTGCGCCCCTCGGTGGTCAGCCGCAGCATCACCCCGCGCCCGTCCTCCGGCGCCGGCGCCCGCTGCACCAGGCCGCGCCGCTCAAGACGCGCCGCCGTGTGCGTGACCCGGCTGCGGGACTGCACGATGAGCTCGGCCAACGCCGACATCCGCATCTCGGCTCCGGGGGCCTCGGACAACATCGAGAGCAGCTCGTACTCGGAGAGGCTCACACCCTCGGCCTGCAGGTCACGGTCGAGGGCAGCGGCGAGCTCCCGGTTCGCCCGGAGGTAGGCCCGCCAGGCCTCCTGCTCGGAGGCGGTGAGCCAGCGCACCTCTTCGCTCTCCGACATGCGACTCATGGTGGCACGAGGGCAGCCACGCGGAGATCCCGACGCGTCGACGGTCGTACCGCGAACGCGCGGTCCCGGATGCCGAGACGCGGGAACATCACATCCTCATCTATAGTTGAATCTTCAACCACAACCACAGACACCAAGGAGAACAGCATGAGCACCGCCACCCTCACCGGCCTGAGCACCGGCACCTGGGCCATCGACCCCACCCACACCGAGGTCGGCTTCGTCGCCCGCCACCTCATGGTGAGCAAGGTCCGCGGCTCCTTCACCGACATCGCGGGCACCGTGGAGGTCGCCGGGGACATCACGGCCTCCGTCGCGAACGTCACGATCAAGACGGCCTCGGTGGCCAGCGGCACCCCCGACCGCGACGCCCACCTGCGCAGCGAGGACTTCTTCAACTCCGAGGCCCACCCCGACATGACCTTCGTCTCGACCTCGTTCGACGGCACGACGCTCACCGGTGACCTCACGATCAAGGGCGTCACCAAGCCCGTCTCCCTCGACGTCGAGTTCACCGGCCTGGCCACCGACCCGTGGGGCAACGAGAAGGCGGGCTTCGAGGCCCAGGGCGAGCTCAACCGCACCGACTGGGGCCTGACCTGGAACGCGAACCTCGAGAAGGGCGGGGTCCTCGTCTCCGAGAAGATCAAGCTCGTGCTCGACGTGCAGCTCGGCAAGCAGGCCTGAGCTCCGTCGCGGGCGTGCGGCCCCGCGTCGTGCCCCCGGACTCCGCTCCGGGACCAGCACGAGGCGGGGCCTCGCCATGTGCCGGGCCGACGTCAGAGGAGCGCGGCGGCCTCGATCGCGTAGTACGTGAGGATCACCTGGGCGCCCGCACGACGGATGCCGGTGAGGCTCTCGAGCATCACCCGGTCCCGGTCGATCCAGCCGCGCTCGGCGGCCGCCTCGATCTGGGAGTACTCCCCCGAGATCTGGTATGCCGCGACCGGAACGTGCGAGACGGAGACGGCGGCGGCGATGACGTCGAGGTGTGGGCCGGCAGGCTTGACCATGACGAGGTCTGCGCCCTCCTCCAGGTCGAGCTCGAGCTCGCGCAGTGCCTCCCGACCGTTGCCCGGCTCCTGCTGGTAGGTCGCCCGGTCGCCGACGAGGGAGGACTGCACCGCCTCGCGGAACGGGCCGTACAGGCCTGAGGTGTACTTCGCGGCATACGCGAGAAGCACCGTGTCGGTGTGTCCCGCCGAGTCGAGCGCCGCTCGCACGTGGGCGACCTGACCGTCCATCATCCCGGACAGCCCCAGCACGTGGGCCCCGGTCTCGGCCTGGGCACGAGCCATCGACGCGTAGCGGTCGAGCGTCGCGTCGTTGTCGACCCACCCGTCGGTGTCGAGCACGCCACAGTGGCCGTGGTCGGTGAACTCGTCGAGGCACAGGTCGGCCATGATGACGAGGTCGTCACCCACCTCGTCGACCAGCCGCCGCAGGGCGAGGTTGAGGATGCCGGTCGGGTCGTCGGCGCCCGAGCCTCTCGCGTCCTTGGTCTCGGGCACACCGAAGACCATGATCCCGCCAAGACCGGCGTCGACGCACCGGCGCGCCTCGGCGACCAGGCTGTCGAGGGTGTGCTGGACCACGCCCGGCATGGCCGAGACGGGCACCGGTTCGGTGATGCCCTCACGCACGAACACCGGGAGCACGAGCTCGGCCGGGTGCAGCCGCGTCTCGGCGACGAGGCGCCGCAGCGCCGGGGTGCGCCGCAGCCTCCGGGGGCGGCTGCTGGGGAACGGCATCAGGTGGCCCGGCGACGTCCGCTCGGCCGCCGCTGGCTCGGCCGCAGCACGGCCTCGCCGGCCTCCGTGGCCGCGAGGGCGAGGGACTTCCCGTGGTCGGCGAGGGCGTCGACGAGGGCCTCGGCCGAGGGCTCGGGCGCCAGCACGTCGACCCGGAGCCCGTGCTCCTCGGCCGCCTTGGCCGTGGCGGGCCCGATGCACGCCACGACGGTGCCGGGGTGCGGCTTTCCGGCGATACCGACGAGGTTGCGCACCGTCGAGCTCGAGGTGAACAGGACGGCGTCGAAGGCCCCGTTCTTGATCGAGTCGCGCACGACCTGCGACGGGGGCGCCGCCCGCACCGTCCGGTAGGCCGTGACGTCGTCGACCTCCCAGCCGCTCTCCTGGAGGCCCGCGACGAGGGTGTCGGTCGCGATGTCGGCGCGCGGCAGGAACACCCGGTCGATCGGGTCGAGGTCGGGGTCGTAGGGAGGCCAGTCCTCGAGGAGGCCCCGGGCCGACTGCTCCCCGTCGGGCACGAGGTCGGGGGTGATGCCCCACTCGCGCAGCGCCTGGGCCGTGACGCCTCCGACCGCGGCGACCTTGAGGCCGGCGAAGGACCGGGCGTCGAGACCGAACTCGTCGAACTTCTCGCGGATCGCCCGCACGGCGTTGACCGAGGTGAAGCCGACCCACTCGTAGCGGCCGGTGACCATGCCCTTCACGGCGCGTTCGAGCTGTTGCGGCGTGCGCGGAGGCTCGACCGAGATGGTCGGCACGACGGAGGCGCTGGCCCCGTGGTGCTCCAGCCGGGCGATGGTCGAGGCGGACTGCTCCTTGGTGCGCGGCACGAGGACGCTCCAGCCGAAGAGCGCCTTGGTCTCGAACCAGGACAGCGACTCGCGCAGGGAGACCGTGGAGCCGACCACGGCGAGCACGGGGAACGTGGCATCGGCCATCACGCTCGCGGCGTCGGCCAGGGTGGTCACCGAGGTGCGCTGCTGGATCGTCGTGCCGCGTTCCGTGACGGCGACCGGCGTGGACCCGTCACGGCCTGCCGCGTGCAGCGCCTCCAGGGTCGTGGCCGCCAGATCCGCGGGACCGAGGACGACCACGGTCACCCCGGGGTCCACGGCGGCGCCGAGCTGTGCCTTCCGGTCGCCCGCAGCGACGACGAGCACGCCCGTGGAGGAGGTGGAGGTGAGCGGCACCCCGGCATAGGACGGCACCGCGGTGACGGAGCTGACCCCGGGCACGACCTCGATGGCGATCCCTGCCCGTTGACAGGCCTTCGCCTCCTCGGCCAGCCCGTTGAAGACCCCCGGGTCACCGTCCATGAGCCGCACGACGAGTCCCCCCGGGTGCGCCTTGGCCGCGCGGACCACGAGCTTGGCCCGGGATGCCTGGGTGAGGTTCTGTCCGTGGTCACCGTGACCCGCGTCGACGACGTCGACGCCGGGGCGACACCAGCGCTCGACGACGGGCTCGCGGGAGACCTGGTCGATGACGACGGCGTCGGCGGCCGCGAGCATCTCGCCGGCCCGGACGGTCAGCAGTCCCGGGTCACCGGGGCCGGCGCCGACGAAGGCGACGCGGGCCGGGACTCGAGGGGTGGACGGGGTGGTCGAGCGCGTGCGGCTCACGATGCACTCTCCGTGGTGAGGTGGTCGGCGGTCGTGGTCATCAGGTCGGCGGCGCCGTCGTCGAGGAGGATCCTCGCGAGACGTCTGCCGAGCGTCGTGGGGTCGGTGTGGTCACCGGTCAGTGATCGGCGCAGGTCGGCGCTGCCATCGGCGGTCGACACGACGGCGCGCAGGGAGAGCTCCGGGCCGTCCATGCCCTCGACGACCTCGGCGAGGGCTCCGACCGGGGCGGAGCAGCCCGCCTCGAGCTCGGCCAGCAGCGCGCGTTCCGCGGTGACGCAGCACCGCGTGTCGGCGTGATCGAGGGCCTGGACGATCGCCGCGGTCGCGGCGTCGTCGGCGCGGACCTCCACGGCGAGGGCGCCCTGGCCCGGGGCCGGGAGCATCTGGAGCGGGTCGAGAAGTTCGGTGACCTCCGAGATCCGCCCCAGCCGACGCAGACCCGCCGCGGCCAGCACGACGGCATCCAGGCGTCCGTCGGTCACGGTGCGCAGCCTGGTGTCGACGTTCCCGCGCAGGTCGGCCACCTCGAGCCCGAGGCCGAGGGCGGCGAGCTGGGCACGGCGGCGCGGCGACCCGGTGCCCACGGTGCTCCCGGCCGGCAGCTCACCCAGGGTGAGGCCGTCGCGGGCGACCAGGGCGTCCCGTGGGTCCTCACGCGTCGGCACGGCCGCGATGGTGACACCCGCCTCCGGCACGGTCGGCAGGTCCTTGAGGGAGTGGACGGCGAGGTCGACCCGGCCGGTGAGGAGCGCCGCGCGCAGCGCGGACACGAAGACGCCAGTTCCTCCCAGCTGGGCGATCGGGGTCGTGCTGTCGCGGTCGCCCGTCGTGGTGATCTCGACCAGCTCGACGTCGTGGCCGAGCACCCGCAGCCGCTCGGCGACCCAGGTCGACTGGGTCCGGGCCAGGGCTGATCGGCGGGTCCCGAGCCGCAGGGCGCTCATGAGCCCTCCCCGGGTATCTCCGGCGGCGCCGACACCAGGGACACGTCGCGAGGGTCGAGGTCGAACAGCTCGCTCAGCGCCCGGGCGTAGCTCCCACCCTGTCCGTCCCTGGCCAGCTCCTTGACGCGGACCGTGGGCGTGTGGAGGAGCTTGTCGACGACTCGCTCGAGCGCCCGGCGCACCTCGGTGCGCTGGGCGTCGGTGAGGTCGCTGAGACGCCGCTCCAGGCGGTCGACCTCGGAGTCGACGAGCTGGCCGGCTCGGGTGCGCAGCGCCGTCACCGTTGGGGCGACGGTCTCGGCCGAGCGCGCGAGGAGGTAGGCCGCCACCTCCGCCGTGACCACGCGGGTCGCCTCGGAGACCTGGGGCGCGGACTCCGCCGCGGCGAGGTCCTCGCCCAGCTCGGCGAGGCCGACGCGGCTGACGCCGGGCAGGTCGTCGACGGAGAGGTCGACGTCGTGCGGCAGGGCCAGGTCGACGTAGACCTGGGGCCGGCCCTGCCTCCTGTGCATGGCCTCGCGGACCGCGTCGACGTCGACCACGCGCCCCGGGGCCCCGGTCGAGGAGATGACGACATCGGCGTCCGCGAGTGCATCGGGGAGGTCGGCGAGCTGGCGCGAGGCGCCGTCGACCCGGTTGGCCAGGTCCCGCGCGCGCTCGTGGTTGCGGTTGGCGACCACGACAGTACGAGCCCCCGCCCGCGAGACCGTGGTCGCCGCGAGGGCGCCCATCCCACCCGCGCCGATGACGAGGACGGACAGGTTCCCGAGCCCGCCGAGGGTGGCCTCCGCCCGGGTGAGCCCGGCCTGCACGAGGGATCCACTCACCAGGTCGATCCCGGTTTCGGCGTGGATTCGCTTGGCGACCCTGAGCGACTGCTGGAGGAGAGTGTTCAGCGCCGGGCCGACGTGACCGTGGCGCTGGGCCCGGGTCAGCGAGCGACGCACCTGCCCGAGGATCTGAGCCTCGCCCACGGCCATCGAGTCGAGCCCGGACGCGACCGAGAAGGCGTGGGCGATACCCCGCTCCTCGTACTGGACGTACAGGTGCGGCTGGAGCTCGGCACGCTCGACCCGGCACGCCGCGGAGAGCGCGAGGGTGATGTCCGAGACCGCACCGTGGAAGGTGAGGCACTCGGCATACACCTCCGTGCGGTTGCACGTCGAGAGCACCATGGCCTCACCGATGTGCTCCGAGCGGAGGATCTCCTCCTCGAGGGACGTCCGGGCCTCAGGGGTCAGAGCGACCGACTCCAGGAGGGGAAGCGGCGCGTCGTGGTGCGACAGGCCGAGGACGACGAGGCTCATGGGGTGACCACCGCCTCCGGGAGCGCGAGGTGCTGACCGTGGAACGCGAGGATCTGCAGCTCGGTGGAGAGGTCGACCTTGCGCACGACGACGTCGTCCGGGACCGAGAGCACGGCGGGGGCGAAGTTCAGCACGGACCGCACGCCTGCACGCACGAGGGCGTCGCAGGCGTCCTGGGCGCCGTGTGCCGGGGTGGCGATCACGCCGATCGCGAGACCGTGGCGGGCGACGAGGTCAGGGAGGTCGGCCATCGGCTGCACGCGCTGCCCTGCGACCTCTTCCCCCACGACGCCAGGGTCACCGTCGAGGAGAGCGATCACCCGGAACCCTCGCTCGGCGAATCCGCGGTAGGCCGCGAGGGCCCGACCGAGGTTGCCCATGCCCACGATGGCGACGGGCCAGTCGTGCGTGAGACCCAGCGAGCTGCTGATCTCCGTGGCCAGCCGCTCCACCTCGTAGCCGACGCCGCGAACGCCGTACGACCCGAGATGGGAGAGGTCCTTGCGCAGCATCGTCGGGCTCACGCCGGCCTCGGTCGCGAGCCGCTCGGAACTGACCGAGGACACGGCGCCGCCCGCGAGGGTCGTGAGCGCCCTGAGGTACCCGGGGAGTCGGGCAACCGTCGCGTCGGGGATTCCCCGGCGGGCGGCTGCTGCGGTGGACACGTGCGCTCACCGACTCCTTTCGCGGGCCCGGGCAGCCGTCGTCCGGGTGACGCCTGGTGCGCCATCGACGGGCCTGCGGGTGAGACGTCAGACTACGTCCTTGTGAAGCACCGCACAAAGTCTTGACCAACCCCGTGAGACACCTCACGTCGTCATGTGCTATTGCGTCCGGAGAGCAGCCCTGAGGCGGTCGGCATCGACCCGCCAGTAGTCGTGTCGTGCACCGTCGACGAGCGTGACGGGGATCTGCTCCGCGTAGCGCTCGAGGAGCACCGGGTCGTCGTCGACCGACACCTCGTCCCACGGCACGCCGAGCTCGTCGGCAACCTGCCGAACGGTCGAGCGCGCGGTATCGCACAGGTGGCAGCCCGGCCTGGTGACGAGGGTGATCCGGGAGGTGGGGTCCTCGGGCATCAGAAGAACACCGAGCGCCGTCGCATGAGAAGCGTGTAGAGCGTCTGCTGGATCGTCTCGCGGACCCGGTCGGTGAGGTCGAAGACGAGCATGGGGTCCTCCGCAGCGCCAGCACCGTAGCCGTCGGTCGGGATCTGCGCGCCGAACTCGATGATCCACTTGCTCGGCAGCGGGATCATGCCCAACGGCCCCAACAGCGGGAAGGTGGGCGTGATGGGGGCGTACGGCAGCCCGAACAGCCGGGCGACGGTGCCCATGTTGCCGATGATCGGGGCGATCTCCTCCGCCCCGATGACCGAGCACGGGACGATGGGGACCTCGGCCTGGAGTGCCGCGGCGACGAAGCCGCCGCGACCGAACCGTTGGAGCTTGTAGCGCTCGCTGAACGGCTTGCCGACCCCCTTGAACCCTTCGGGAAAGACCCCAACGAGCTCGCCCTGGTCGAACAGGCGCTCGGCGTCGGTGTTGGTCGCGAGGGTGGAACCGGACCGCCTCGCCATGGTGCCGAGGAACGGGGTCTGGAACACCAGGTCGGCACCCAGCGCCCGCATGACCCGGTGACCGGGGTGCTCGTCGTGGATGGCCAGCTGGACCATGAGCGAGTCGATCGCGATGGTGCCCGAGTGGTTGGACACCACGAGGGCCCCACCGATCTCGGGGATGTTCTCGACGCCCCGCACCTCCACCCGGAACCAGTGGCGGTAGATCGGGCGGAGCATCGGGTAGAACACGTTCTCGGTGAAGTCGGCGTCGTAGCCGAAGTCGTCGACCGAGTAGTCGCCCTCGACCCGGCGCCGGATGTAGGCCAGGACCTGGGCGATCCGCTGCTCCACGTCGGCCGGTGCGATGCCCGCCGCCTCGGCTGCGACCCGCAGCATGCTCACCAACGCGTCGAGCACGTCGCCGCCGTCGGGCAGCGGGAACCCGGACCTGCTCGGCGCCGCGCTCACCGTGGGGTCGAGCGGGGGCTGGGCCAGGCGCAGGTGCGGGCGGCGCGCCTCCTCGTCGCGGCGCGCCTTCTCACGTGGCGTCGCGCGGGGGCGTGAGGAGTCCCGCCCGGCCGCAGCCGACCCGGACGCGGTGGCCTTCGCGCGACGGGTCCCGGACTGTCGGGCCACCTTGCGCGAGGGTGCGGAGGTCACCCTCGGAGCGGGGCGGTGCGGGCGTCGCGCGGGGGTGGCGTCGGTCGTCGGCTCGGGTGCGGTCGGCTCGGGGGTCGTGGCGCTGGACGCCGGGGCCTTCGCCGTCCTGGCCGCCTTCGTCGACGTCGACGTGGCTGCCGTCGAGGTCGTATTCGCTGCCTTTGTCGTCTTCGCTGCCTTCGGCGTCTTCGCTGCCTTTGCCGTCGCCGTCGCCGTCGTCTTCGGCTTGGCCTTCGGCTTCGCCGTGGCCTTCGTCTTCGTCTTCGTCTTGGGCTTCGGCTTCGACGTGGTCTTCGCCGTCGAGGCCTTCTTCGCGGCCCTCGGTGGCGTCGCCGAGGAGTCGGCGGACTCCTCGCCGGCCGGGGCCGCGGGAACCGGGTCGCTCCCGATCAGCGGCGTCGTGTGGCGACGCGCTCGCTCCCCCGACGCCCGCGCAGCGCCGGCGGCCAGGGTGCCGCGAGTCGTGGCCATCAGGCCCCCCGGCCCGCGCCGAGAGTGCGCAGCAGCGCTTGGCTTGCCGTGCCGGCGACGCCGCTCACGGCATCCCCGATCGCCGTGGCGGCGGGGACCGCGGGACCGACGGTGCGCGCGAAGTCCTCGAAGGCCGCGCGCGAGGTGTAGCGCGGCTCGAAGCCGAGCACCGTGCCCATCCGCGTCGTGTCCAGCCCCCTGCCGTAGGCCAGGAAGGACATCTGGTCGGGCGAGAAGTCGGCCAGCCCCGTGCGCCGGGCCAGGCCACCGACGAAGCCGGCCGCCGACATGGGCATCGGCACGACGGGCCTGCCCACGATCGCCGCGGCCTGGAGGACGGTGACGACTCCGCGCCCGGCGAGGTTGACCACACCGCTGACGGCGCCGGTCGATGCCATCTGCAGGGCGTCGATGGCGTCGTCCTCGTGCATGAACTGCATCCGCGCGTCGAAGCCGAGCGGGACGGGGATGACGGGGAGGTTGAAGTAGTCGGTGATGGAGGTCCGGATGCGCGGGCCGACGATGTTGGCGAACCGCAGGGTGAGGATCTCGGTGTCCGGTCGCCGCCGCGCGAAGCCACGGACGTACCCCTCGACCTCGATCGAGTCCTTGCCGAAGCCGCCCGACGGGGTGCGCTTGGCTCCCATGTCCTCGGTGAACATCGCGGGGTCACGGGGGGTGGAGCCGTAGACGGCGGCGGAGGACTTCACGACCAGTCGTCGCACCGTGCTCGACTTCTGGCAGGCCGCCAGGAGCTGCATGGTGCCGATGACGTTGATCTCCTTCTGGGGAGTGCGCCCCCCGACGAAGGTCGGCGTCGCGATGACGTTCATGTGGACGACGGTGTCGACCCGGGCGGTCTCTATGATCCGGGCGATCATCGGGTTGCGGATGTCGGCCCGCACGAACTCCACGGTCCCGATGTCGTGCGGGGGTGGGATCACGTCGACGCCGACCACGTGGGAGACCGAGGGGTCGGCACTGAGGCGGCGCGCGAGAAGGCCGCCGAGGTAACGGGACACGCCCGTCACGAGCACCACCTTGCCCACGCGCTGCTCCTTCGTGCGAGTACCGAGGGCTACCAACCTACCGAGTGTGCCCGGACGGGCGCACGAGGGGAGGGCCCGAGACGGACGGTACGACAAAGGCCCCCGGGGTGCGGGGACCTCTGAAGTACTGGAGTGACCTCAGGTCACTTCTTGTTGCGGCGCTGGTGGCGCGTCTTGCGAAGCAGCTTGCGGTGCTTCTTCTTCGCCATCCGCTTGCGCCGCTTCTTGATGACTGAACCCATGCGATGTCCTCGTTGCTGGAGCGTCGTGTGCGACTTCCCACCCTACCGCCAGAGCGGCCCCCGCCCCAAAACGTGGGTCGGCAGTCGGCAACGGCTGTCCGCGGGGCGGCCCGTGGTCCAGGGGGGTGTACCCCGACGTCAGGCGGTGTCGATGAAGGAGTTGCGCAGGTAGGCGTCGACCTGGTCCTCCGGGACCCTGAAGGACCGGCCGACACGGATGGCCGGGAGCTCCCCCGCGTGGACCATGCGGTAGACCGTCATCTTCGAGACGCGCATGATCGCGGCGACCTCGGCAACGGTCAGGAACCGCACCTCGCCGAGCTGACGCTCCGTTGTCATCGTGACCTCGATCCTCTGCCCGCCCCCAGCGCCTGGACCGTCCGGCATTCTCCCTGCGGCGTGCAAGCGCAACCCTAGGGGCTGTTGTGACCACTGGGAAGTCAAACCATCAACTTTCGTCCCAATGTCCAGTCGACACGCCGCGAGAAGCGCTCCCGACCGACCGCTGTGCCCCACCCGTTTCCCCCTGTGGAGGGCGTGGCCGAGCGCTCCGCTGGGCTCGGGAGGCCCGGTACGGCAGAGGCGCCGTGGTCCGGCTCAGTCGAACCAGGCGTCCAGCCCGTGGTGGCTGAACGTCGCCTGCCGGGTCGCCATGATGGCCCGGTCGACGGGACGGTCAGGGTTGTGGCCGGCGTTCCAGGGCTGCACCCACACCGGCAGCTCACCCACGGGGCGGTCCCCCATCCGTGCCGGCCCGGGCCGCCCGAACACCTCCTGGACGTGCTCCCGCCACTGCTCGGGGACGGCGGTGTCCAGCGGGATCGGGTGGTGCGCCGCGAAGGCGGTGAGGTGGGTCCAGGAGCGTGGAACGACGTCGACGAGCTCGTAGCCGCCACCCCCGAGTGCCACCCAGCGCCCCCCTGAGACCTCGTGGGCGAGGTCGTGGACGAGCTCGTGGGCCCGCCGCTGGGCGTCGACGGTGATGGCGAAGTGGGCGAGCGGGTCCTCGAGGTGGGTGTCGCACCCGTGCTGGCTGACGACGACGTCGGGGTCGAAGGCCCGCACCAGCGGTGGCACCACAGACTCGATCGACCGCAACCATCCGGCATCGGTGGTGCCCGGGGGGAGAGAGACGTTGACGGCGGTGCCACGAGCCTGGGGTCCACCGATGTCACCCGGCCACCCGCTGCCCGGGAACAGGTGGCGACCGTCCTCGTGGACGGAGATCGTCATCACCCGCGGGTCGTTCCAGAAGACGCGCTCGACACCGTCGCCGTGGTGGACGTCGATGTCGACGTACACGACGCGCTCGGCGCCGTTGTCGAGCAACCAGCGGATCCCCACGGCGATGTCGTTGTAGATGCAGAACCCGCTCGCATGCGTCGGCATGGCGTGGTGCAGCCCGCCGCAGTAGTTGACGCCGTGCTCGGCCTCCCCCGTCCAGACCCGCCGGCACAGGTCCAGGGTGCCCTGCACGACCCTGGCCGATGCCTCGTGCATGCCCGCGAAGGCGGGGTCGTCGTCGGTGCCCAGTCCGCGTCGGCGGTCCGCGTCGGCGGGGTCCTCCGAGGCGCGGCGGACGGCGGCGATGTAGTCGCGCTCGTGCACCGTCGCGAGCACGTCGTCGTCGGCCACCTCCGGGCTGAGCACGTCGACGTGGTCGAGGACGCCCAGAGCACGTGCGAGCCGGGTCGTGAGGTCGAGCCGCGCCGGGCCCATCGGGTGGCCGGGGCCGAAGTTGTATGCCGTGAACGCGTCGTCCCAGATCACGCTCGTTCGCAGGGCCATGGTCGAACGCTACCCCCGTGCGTCGATCGTGGCAGGCTGACCCCGACGACCGATCCGCGAGAGGGGCCCCGATGGGCAGGAACAACCTGTACGACGACGAGGTCCTGGTCATCGGGCTCGGCCGGTTCGGTGCCGCGGCGGCCCTCGAGCTGCGCCGGCTCGGCCACAAGGTGACGGCCATCGAGAAGGACGGCTTCCTGGCCGAGAAGTTCCTCGGCCGGATCAGCCACGTGGTGCACGGGGACGCCAGCGACGTCGGGGTGATCCGCGACGCGAAGGCGGGGCGGTTCCGCATCTCCGTCGTGGCCATCGGCTCCTCCGTGGAGGCCTCGGTGCTCGCGGCCGCCAACCTCGTGGATGCCGGGGTGCCAGACATCTGGGCCAAGGCGATGTCCGTCGAGCACGGCCGGATCCTGGACCGGATCGGGGTGCACCACATCGTGCGCCCCGAGGCGGACACCGGGCGCCGGGTGGCCCACCTGGTCGGTGGGCGGATGCAGGACTACATCGAGTTCGACGACGGGTTCGCCATCGTCAAGATGCGCCCCCCGACCGAGACGATCGGCTTCACCCTCGAGCAGAGCGCCGTGCGCAGCAAGTACGGCGTGACCGTCGTGGGAGTGAAGTCGCCCGGGGAGGACTTCACCTACGCAGTACCCTCCACGAAGGTGTCGGCGCACGACCTGCTCATCGTCAGCGGACCCACCACCCTCATCGAGCGGCTCGCGGCTCGGCCGTAGCCGACCCCTCGCGGGAGCAGCCCCGGGCGGTCGCTCTTCGACGAGCGGGCCGACGGGCTCAGAAGTTGGGCAGGCCGCCCCGGTCACCGGCGAGGGGCAGCGTCATGGCCAGCTCCTCCTCGCCGTCGTCCTGCGAGACCACGCGCATCGGTCGGCGCTCGGCGGTGGGGCGGAAGCCGAATCCACTGGCGAAGGCGACGGCCCGGCCGTTGTCGGTGCCGACCCAGTAGAGCAGCTGCTCCTGGCCCCCCTCTGCGGCCGCCATCGCGCCAGCGCGCACGAGCGCCGTGGCGACACCGGTGCCACGAGCCGCGGGGCTGACCCAGAGCCCGAAGAGCTGCGAGGCCTCGGGCTGGTCCTCACCCGCCGGCCCGACGCTGGCGATGCCCTGGGGCTCACCGTCGCGCTCAGCCAGCAGACGGACCGACCGGCCCATCCGGGCACGCCAGAACTCCTCGTCCTCGGCGGCCTCGTCGTCGTGGGACGCGACGAAGGCGTCGGGTGACTCCTGGAGGGCCGTCAGTCGAACGGCGCGGTACTCCTGCCACTCATCGACCCCCAGCCGGCGCACGGTGATCTCACTCATGCGGGCCACTCTCCCACGACCCCCACCGGCCTCGGCAACCCGGGCAGGTGAACACTCCGGATCAGCCGGACAGGTCGAGGGCGAGGGTCTCCTCGGTCACCGACGGGTCCCACGGCATCGCACCGCGCTCGCCGGTGGGCCGGAACCCGAACCGCAGGTAGAAGGTCCAAGCGCGGGAGTTCTCGTGCGCGACGTCCAGCGACAGCCGTCGCCAGCCCAGGGCCCGGGCGTGCTCCAGCCCCGCCGAGACGAGCGCGTCGGCGACCCCTCGACCCCGCGCGACCGAGGCCACCCACATGCCCACGAGAAGCCCCTCGTGCGGCTCCTGTGCCGGCGCCTGCCAGAGTCCGACGGTGCCCACGGGCCGCTCCCCCTCGAGGGCGACCCAGGTGGGGGACGTGCTCAGTCGCTCGCGCCACTCACCCTCCGCGCGGGTGGAGGCCTCGGCATACGTCGCCCAGAACGCCCGGGGACTGTCGATCAGCGAGGCGATCCGCACGTCGCGGTAGAGCCGCCAGTCCTCGGGGCCGACCTGCACCACGCAGGCCCCGCCCCCACGTTCAGCCATCCGGCTCAGCCACCCGCGAGCTCCGCCGAGCGCTTCGCGGCCGCCTCCATCGCCGTGATGAACGCGGCGCGCACCTTGTGGTCGTCGAGCTCACGCAGGGCCGCCGCGGTCGTCCCGCCGGGCGAGGTGACCTGCTCACGCAGGACGGTCGGGTGCTGGCCGGTCTCGCGCATCATGGTCGCGGCGCCGTACAGCGTCTGCACGACGAGCTCGGTGGCCGTGGCGCGCGGCATCCCGAGCACGACACCGGCCTCGATCATCGCCTCGACGACGTAGAAGATGTAGGCCGGCCCGCTGCCGGAGATGGCGGTCACGGCATCGAGGAGGTACTCGGGGACCTCGAGCACCTTGCCGGTGGCCGCGAGCAGGGACTGGGCCTCTGCGAGGTGCTCTGCGTCGCAGTGCGCCCCGGGACTGACCGCCGCCATCCCCTGGTCGACCAGGGCCGGGGTGTTGGGCATGACCCGCACGACGGCGCGCCCCTCGGGCAGGTGACGCTCGAGGAACGCGGTGGTGATGCCGGCCGCGAGGCTCACGACGAGATTTCCCTCGTGGACGTGCTCGCTGATCTCCTCGAGCAGGGCACCCATGTCCTGGGGCTTGACGACCAGGACGAGCGTGTCGGCGAGGGCCGCCGCCTCGGTGTTGCCGAGCGCGCGGACGCCGTACTTCTCGGTGAGCTCGGCGGCCCGTTCCTCACGACGTTCGGTGATGACGAGGTGGTCGGCGGAGCGCCCGGCGCGTAGGAGACCCGAGAGGAGGGTCTCGCCCATGACACCGGCACCGAAGATCGCAACGATTCCCATGCCACGTGAGTATGCCCGGTGCACGAACCTCTGCTAGCAGAGGTTCGTTCAGCCGCGGGTGGCGAGCGAGCGCAGGAAGAACTGGAGGTTCGCGGGGCGCTCGGCCATCCGCCGCACGAGGTAGCCGTACCAGTCCTCACCGAAGGGGATGTACACACGCATCTGGTGCCCGCGGTCGGCGATCCGTTCCTGTTCGGCCGGGCGTACCCCGAGGAGCATCTGGAACTCGTAGGTGTCCGGGGCCCGGCCGTGGTGACCGGCCAGGGCCTGCGCGATCTCGACAAGGCGGGGGTCGTGCGTGGCGACCATCGGGTAGCCCTCGCCCGCCATGAGCACCTTGAGGCACCGTACGTAGGAGAGGTCGACGTCGTTCCCGTCCTGGTAGGCGACGGACTCGGGCTGCTTGTAGGCCCCCTTGCACAGCCGGACCCGCGCTCCCGACGCAGCGAGGTCACGGCAGTCGGCCTCCGTGCGGTGGAGGTAGGACTGCACGACGGCCCCGATCCACGGGAAGTCCTTCATCAGTTCGCGGTGCACCTCGAGCGTGCGGTCGGTCGTGGTGTGGTCCTCCATGTCGAGGGTCACGGTGGTGCCAACCCGGTCGGCCGTCTCGCAGATCAGCCGGACGTTGTCGAGGGCGATGGCGTTGCCGTCGCCGGGGAGCGCCTGACCGATCGCGCTGAGCTTGACGCTGACCTCGGCCGCCCCGTAGGCGGCGAGGTCGGCCTCCGCGAGCGCCTCGAGGAGGTTGACGTAGGTGTCGCGGGTGGCCTCGGCCTGGGCCCGGTCGGTGGTGTCCTCCCCGAGGTAGTCGATCGTGGCCAGCCGGTTCGTCGTGCGCAGCTCGGCGACGGTGGCGACGGCATCGTCGATCGCCTCTCCGGGCACGTACCGGGTGACGACCGATCTGCTCACCGGCGCGGTCGTGACCGCGCTCCGGACGAGGTCGGAGTCGGAGATCTGGAGCAAGGCTCCGCGCAGGAGGTCACTGGGGTCCACGGCAACAGGCTATCCACCCGTTGGCGGATCCCGGCCCCCGGGCGCACCCCGTGTCGAGGGATTCCGGAGGTCCGGCGCCGGCGCGGCGCTCCCGCCGCCGGCCGGATCCCTACGGGGTGCGCCGGCGCAGGGTGAGGCTTCCAAGGACGAGCGCCCCCACGATCCACAGGACGACGACGAGCAGGCTGGAGGCCATGTCCCCCCACGGGTCGGGGTTGATGGTGAGCTCCTTCATCGCGTCGACGGCGTAGGACAGCGGGAGCAGGTCGGAGATGAACTCGAGCACTGGAGGCATCTGGTCGCGCGGCATCAGCAGGCCGCAGAGCAGGAACTGGGGCAGCACGAAGGCCGGCATGAACTGGACCGCCTGGAACTCGGTGCGGGCGAACCCGCTCGCGAGCAGGCCGAGTGCCGTGCCGAGGAGCGCGACGAGCACCGCGACGATCACGAGCATCCAGGGGGGCCCGGCGATGTCCAGTCCGCAGACCCAGATCGAGAAGCCCGTGGCGACGGCGGCCTGGAGCACGGCCATCACACCGAACGCCATGGCGTACCCGAGCATGAAGTCGCCCTTGGCGAGGGGGGTGGTGAGCAAGCGTTCGAGCGTGCCGGACGTGCGCTCCCGGAGGGTGGCGATGCTCGTCACGACGAACATGATGACGAACGGGAAGATGCCGAGCAGCTGTGCCCCGATCCGGTCGAAGACCGGGGCCGTTGAGTCCACGTAGACCCAGGCGAGCAGCCCGAGGAGCACACACGGGACGAGGAGCATCAGGGCCACGGTGCGGTGGTCCGCACGGAGCTGGCGCAGGATGCGGGCTGCCGTGGCGCCCGCGATGCGGGGGTTCATGCGCCCTCACCGTCCTGGGCCCGAGCCGCGTCGATGAGCGTGAGGAACGCGTGCTCCGCATCCGCGGCCCCGGTGCTCTCGAGGAGCTCCGGGAGGGTCGAGTCGCTGAGGATCCTGCCCTCCCGGATGAGGATCAGGCGGTCGCACCGGGCGGCCTCGTCCATGACGTGGCTCGACACGAGCACGGTTCGCCCACCGGCGGCCAGGCTCCGGAAGAGCTCCCAGAGGTCGCGTCGCAGCACCGGGTCGAGGCCCACGGTCGGTTCGTCGAGGACGAGGACCTCGGGATCACCGACGAGCGCGCAGGCAAGGCTGACGCGGGACTGCTGCCCGCCGGAGAGGTTCTCCACGCGTTGGTCGACGGCGTCGGCCAGGTCGACCTCGCGGACGACGCGGTGGACGGCCTCGTCCGATGCCCCGAGCACCGTTGCGAAGTACTGGATGTTGTCCCGGACGGTGAGGTCCCCGTAGGTGCTCGGCGACTGGGTGAGGTAGCCGACCCGGTGCCGGAGGGCCGGGGTGCCGGCATCCTCTCCCAGCACCCGGATGGAGCCACCCTCGACGACCTGGACCCCGACGACGGCCCGCATCAGGGTGGACTTGCCGCCGCCGCTGGGACCGAGGAGCCCGACCACCTGGCCCCGGGGAACGCGCACCGACAGGTCCGGGAGGACGTCCCGGCCACCTCTCACCACGTGCAGGTGCTCGACGACGATCGCGGCGCCGTCCGACTGGCTATTCGTCACACTCGGAAATATGCCACATCTGCCCCGCCCTTGTCACGGCGTTTTCGGTCGGGGCGTTCCACCACGGCGTGTCGCGGCCCCGGCCGACGGAGCAGACCGGGGGACCTCAGGTGGTCGCGGTCCCGAGGTGCAGGCGGGCGAAGGCGAGGGACTCCGCCAGGTCCACCTCACGCTGGGCCTCGCCGCCGCGCCGGGTGGCGACCTCGACGACCACGTGCCCCGAGAACCCATTACCGGCAAGGGTCTCGAGCACCTCGCCGCACGGCTGGCGCCCCCGGCCCGGGACCAGGTGCTCGTCCCGCGGCGACCCCAGACCGTCAGCGAGGTGGAGGTGGGCCAGGCGGGGCCCGAGCAGGCGAACCATCTCCACCGCGTCGGACCCGGCGGTTGCCGTGTGCGACAGGTCGAGGGTGACGTGGTCGTAGGGCTGGGGCACCGGGTCCCAGTGCGGGAGGTAGGCCTCGAGCTCGCGCGACCGAGGGGCCCGCCACGGGTACATGTTCTCGACCGCAAGCGTGATGCCGGAGTCGTGTTCGCGCAGAGCCACACCGTCGACGAAGCCGGCGGCGTACTCCCGTTGCCACCGGAACGGCGGGTGCAGCACGACGGTGTCGGCCCCCAGCTCGTCGGCGAGCTCGATGGATCGGTCGACCTTCTCCCAGGGGTCGGTCCCCCAGACCCGCTGGGTGACGAGCAGGGTCGGCGCGTGCACCGACACGACGGGGATGCCGTGGTGCTCGGAGAGGGCCCGCAGGGCCCCGGCCTCGCGGGTGACCGGGTCCGTCCACACCATGACCTCGACGCCGTCGTAGCCCAGGCGAGCAGCCCGGGCGAACGCGCTCGCGCAGTTCTCGGGGTAGACCGACGCCGTCGAGAGCGCCACGAGGGTGCGCGGACCGCTCCGCGCTCGTGCCTTCGGTGTGGTTCCCCCGGTCGCCATCTGGCTAGCTCATCCTGTCGAAGCGACGCAGGATGATGCCCTCGCGCAGGGCCCAGGGGCAGATCTCCAACCGATCCAGGTCGAGCAGGTCCATCGTCGCCTCCGCCACGATGGCCCCGCCGAGCAGCTGGCGCGCCCGGGACGCCGACACCCCGGGAAGCTCGGCGCGTCCGGCAGCTGTCAACCGGGCGATCTCCGGCAATCGCTCGGTCAGCCGCGACCGCTCGAGGACGCGCGCGGCATACATGCCCTCGGAGCTGGGAGCGGCACCGCAGACCCGGGCGAGGGAGCGCATCGTCTTGGAGGTGCCGACGGCCCGGTCGGGCGCCCCCGCCTTGCCCAGCGGACGCAGCTGGGCCGCGATCGTGGCACGCACGACCCGCCTGGCCTCTCGCACGGCGGAACCACTCGGCGGGTCTCCGTCGAGGAGGTCGCGCGTCACCCGACCCGCACCCAGCGCGAGGGAGATCGCCACATCCGGGTCCTCGTCCATGCCCTGCGCGAGCTCCAGTGAACCGCCACCGATGTCGGCGACGAGGAGGGTGCCCGCCGACCAGCCGAACCACCTCCGGGCCGCGAGGAACGTCAGACGCGCCTCGTCGGCGCCACTGAGCACGTCGAGGACGACTCCGGTGCGGTCCTCGACGTAGGCGATGACCTCGTCGCCGTTGGGCGCCTCCCGGATGGCGCTCGTCACGAACCCGTTGAGCTCCTCCACCCCGGCGTCCTCGGCCACCTGGAGGCAGGTGGCCACGAAGTCCGCGAGGCGGTCGCGGCCCTGCTCGGCGATCCGGCCGTCGTCCATCACGTGCTCGGACAGCCGCAGCTCGATCTTGTGCTTCGACGCGGGCAGGGGCTGGGCCCCCGAGTGCGCGTCGACGACGAGCAGGTGGACCGTGTTGGATCCGACGTCGATCACTCCGAGGCGCATGCGCCCAAGGTACTGGCAGGCTCGGGCTCGCCATAGGGTGGTGCCGTGCCCGAGACACCCCTGGACATTCCCCGCACCTGGGCCGAGTTCACCGATCCCGCCGACCCGGGTCAGCGCTTCCGCGTCGACCTGACGTGGCTGACCTCGAGCTGGACCTGCATCTTCGGGTCAGGGTGCGAGGGCATCTATGCCGATCGACCCGACGACGGCTGCTGCACCCTGGGCGCACACTTCACCGACGACGCGGACGTGGAGCGCGTGCAGGCCGCGGTCAAGGACCTCGGGGAGGACGAGTGGCAGATGCATCCCGGGCGGGGGAAGCGCGGCGACAAGGACCCGGCCCGCCTGTCGGCATGGACCGAGGAGGAGGGCGGCGCGCGCAAGACCAAGGTCGTCGACGGCGCCTGCATCTTCCTCAACCGCCCCGGTTTTCCCGCCGGAGCAGGCTGCGCCCTGCACCAGAACGCCGTCCTGACCGGGCGCCCGCCGCACACGGTCAAACCCGACGTCTGCTGGCAACTGCCGACCCGTCGCAGCTACCGCACCGTCGAGCAGCCCGATGACACGTCGTACGTCGAGGTCACCATCGCCGAGTACGACCGCCGTGGCTGGGGGCCCGGCGGGCACGACCTCGACTGGTACTGCTCGGGGAACCCTCAGGCGCACGTGAGCGCGGAGCCGGTCTACCGCAGCAACCGCGCCGAGCTCGTCGAGCTCATGGGTGAGGACGCGTATGCCGCCCTCGTGCTGCGCTGCGAGGCCCACCTGTCGACGGTCCGGCGGGCGCGGTCCGCCGGTGCCCGCGAGCTGCTCCCCCTCCTCGTGCACCCCGCGACCCTCGAGGCGGGCACGGTCGGTGGGCGCCGGGTTCGGGTGCCCAGGAAGCGTGTTCCGGCCCCGGCCAAGGAGCCTGCCAAGCCCAAGACGGAGACGGAGACGGCGAAGAAGAAGCCGCGACGTTCGTCGTGATCCGCAGCCCCAACATCTGGGACTCGCCCGAGGTGTACGAGCTGGAGAACGAGGCCTCCGACCGAGCCGGTGTCATCGACGCCACCTTGGCGGCCCTGCACCCGATCACCGGCTCCAGGCTCCTCGACATCGGATGTGGCGCAGGCTTTCACCTCCCCCGGTACGCGTCCATGGGCGCCGACGTCCTGGGGCTCGAGCCGCACCTCCCCCTCGTCGCCACGGCGCGTGAACGACTCGAGCGCACCGGATCCCCGGCGCGGGTGGCGGCCGCCGCAGCCGAGCAGGTCCCCCTCGCGGACCAATCGGTCGACGTCGCCGTCGCCAGGTGGGCCTACTTCTTCGGCGCCGGCTGCGAGCCGGGCCTGGCCGAGCTCGAACGGGTGATCCGGCCGGGCGGGGTCGCCTGCCTCATCGACAACGACGTCACCCGGTCGACCTTCGGCTCGTGGTTCATTCGCGCCTACCCAGCCTACGATCCGGTTGCGGTGCAACGATTCTGGGACCGCCGGGGGTTTGTCACCGAGAGACTGACGATCGAGTGGCGCTTCGACCGGCGCGAGGACCTCGAGGCAGTGGTGCGGATCGAGCTGCCACCGGGCCAGGCAGGCGAGGTGCTGCCCCGGCACGAGGGCCTCGACGTGGACTACGCGGTGGCACTGCGCTGGAAGCGCTACTGACGCCTTGCCACACGGCCGCACTCGTCGCGACGACTCCGGAAGACGCCGAGGCCGGCTCTCGGGCCCACCCGATCGCCTCCGGATGCCGTTGCCCCGGGACCCGACCTCAGTCGCCCACGAGGTCGAGGGCGATGTCGACGATGGGTGAGGAGTGGGTCAGCCCACCGACCGAGAGATAGTCCACTCCGGTCGCGGCGTACCCGGCCGCGACGTCGAGGGTCAGCCCGCCGGTGGCCTCGATCTCGACCCGCTCCCCGGTGGCGCGCACGGCATTCACCGTTGCAGCCAGGAGCTCGGTGGACATGTTGTCGCACAACAGGAATCGGGCGCCCACGGCCACCGACTCCAGCGCCTCCGCCGTCGTGGTGACCTCCACCTGGATCGGGACGTCGGGAAACATCGCGTGGATCGACTCGTAGGCCGGCGTGAGACCGCCCGCCGCGAGCTTGTGGTTGTCCTTGATCATCGCCACGTCGAACAGCCCCATGCGCTTGTTCGTTCCGCCCCCGCACCGCACGGCGTACTTCTCCAGGGCCCGCATGCCGGGTGTCGTCTTGCGGGTGTCGAGCACCATCGCCCCTGAACCGGACAGCACGTCGGCCCAGCGACGCGTGTGGGTGGCGACGCCGGAGGTCCGGGAGATGATGTTGAGGATGGTGCGCTCGGCCACCAGCATCGTGCGCGTCGCGCCCCTCAGCGTGGCGAGGTGATCGCCACGGGTGACCCGGTCACCGTCGGTCGAGTGCGCGGTCGCCCCGACCGCCCCCGTGCCGAGCCGGGCCGCGACGGCATCGAGCACGACCGAGACCACCGGCAGGCCCGCCACCGTGCCCGCCTCCCGGGCGACGACGTGGGCGACGGACACCTGGCTGCCCGGGATCGTGGCGACGCTCGTGACGTCGGTGCCGTCGGAGAGATCCTCGTCGAGCGCGCGCTCGACCAGGAGCGACGCGTCCGCCCATGGGAAGCCCTGGTCGCTCATCCGGTACCTCCGGTGTCCGTGGGGTGCGGTTCGCCCGCTCGGGGCGTCGGTGCACCACCGAGTGCGGGGTGCTGGGTGACGACGAGGGCCCCGTCGGCGCGGCGGGTCGTCCTGAGGTGGGTCAGCCACCGATGGTCGTCGCGCTCGGGGAAGTCCGAGCGGACGTGCCCGCCGCGCGTCTCCTCCCGGCGGTGCGCGACGACGGTCAGGGCCTGGCCGAGGTGGAGGAGGTTGGTCGTCTCCCACGTGCCCGGACCCGGGTCCGCCTCCGTGGACGGCAGCGCGGCGAGACCGGCCAGTGCCTCCAGGGCCCGCTCGGTGGACTCGGCACTGCGCACCGGACCCGAGCCACGACTCATCGCGCGCTGCACCGCGAGGCGGTGGGTGGCGTCGAGCACGTCGTCGGTGTCGTTGGCCACCGACGCGGGCGTGCGCTCGGGCAGCGACCCCTCGGCGATCCGGTCCGTGATGTCGTCCGCGATCCGGGCTGCGAAGACGAGGCCTTCGAGAAGGGAGTTGGAGGCGAGCCGGTTGGCGCCGTGCACTCCGGTGCACGAGCACTCACCGCACGCATAGAGGCCGTCGACCGAGGAGCGGCCCAAGAGGTCGGTCTCGATCCCTCCGGAGGCGTAGTGCTGGGCGGGGGCCACCGGGAGGAGATCGGTGGCGGGGTCGAAGCCGAGCTCTCGGCAGCGCGCGACGATGGAGGGGAACCGCCCCTCCAGGAACTCCTTGCCGAGGTGGCGGGCCTCGAGCCAGACGTGATCGACGCCCTGGACGCGCATGACCTCGAGGATCGCGCGGGCGACCACGTCGCGGGGGGCCAGGTCCGCCAGCTCGTGGCGCCCCTCCATGATGCGGGCCCCCGCATCGTCCACGAGGTAGGCACCCTCCCCGCGCAGGGCCTCCGAGATGAGCGGCTGCTGGCCCGTGGACCCCTCGCCCAGGAAGAGCACCGTCGGGTGGAACTGGACGAACTCGAGGTCGGTGACCCGGGCGCCGGCGCGCAGGGCCGCAGCCATCCCGTCTCCCGTGGCCACGGGCGGGTTCGTCGTCGAGGTGTAGATCTGCCCCAGCCCCCCGGTCGCCAGCACGACTGCACGCCCGTACGCGGCTCCGACCCCGTCGACCTGGCCCTGGCCGATGACGTGCAGCGTGACACCGCAGATCGCGGAGTCCGCCGACTGCAGGAGATCCACGACCAGAGCGTGCTCGATCACCTCGATCCCCGGGTCGTCGAGCACTGCGCGCAGGGCAGCGATGAGGGCCCGCGAGATCTCGGCCCCCGTCGCGTCGCCGCCCGCGTGGGCGATCCGGTCGCGGTGGTGACCGCCCTCTCGGGTCAGCTTGATCTCCCCACCGGCATCCCGGTCGAACTCGGCGCCGAGGGCCACGAGCTCTCGTACCCGGTCCGGGCCCTCGGTGACCAGGGCACGGACGGCATCGACGTCACACAGTCCCACCCCCGCGACCAGGGTGTCCTCGAGATGCTCCTGGGGGGTGTCCTCGGGGTCGAGGGCGGCAGCGATGCCACCCTGAGCCCAGGCCGTCGACCCGGCCGAGAGGACGGTCTTGGTCACCAGGAGCACGCGATCCACCCGCTCACGGAGCCGGAGCGCACAGGTGAGCCCGGCGATGCCGGAGCCGACAACGATGACGTCGGCTGACGTGGTCCAGCCCGGCGGGTTGGCCGTGAGGCGGCGCGGCAGGGCAGGGCGATCGGGCGACATACCGTCGCCGCTCAGAGGTCCGGGCTGCCGTCGGGCACGTCGGAGAAGGCGTCGAGCGCGCCTCCACCGGGGCCGACGAGCACGGGTGAGTTGTCGATCAGCCGCGTCGTGCCGACCCGGGCCGCCACCGCCAGCAGGGCCTCTCCGCGGTACCACTCCGGCACGTCGGTCAGCGTGTGCGGGTGGACGAGGACGAGATAGTCGACCAGGGCCAGCGGCTCCTCGACGAGGACCGCCCGCGCGGCGCGGCGGACGGCCGAGGGCCCGTAGACGGCCGCCTCACCCCCGGCGCGCAGGGCCCGACTCAGCGACAGGGCCACCTCGCGGTCGGACTCCGTGAGGTAGGTGTTGCGGCTGCTCATTGCGAGGCCGTCCTCCTCTCGGACGGTGGGTACGGAGACGATGTCGACCGCGAAGTCGAGGTCACGCACCATCCGGCGGATGAGGAGCAGCTGCTGGGCGTCCTTCTGACCGTAGTAGGCGCTCCGGGCCGCGGTGAGGTGCAGGAGCTTCCCGACCACGGTCAGCACGCCGTCGAAGTGGCCCGGTCGCGAGGCGCCCTCGAGCACCTCACCGAGCGGCCCCGCGGACACCCGGACCCCGGGGTCCCCCTCCGGGTAGATGACGTCGGGCGTGGGCGTGAACACGACGTCGACCCCGGCCGCGGTGCAGATCTCCATGTCGGCGTCGAAGGTACGCGGGTAGTGCGAGAGATCCTCCTTGGGTCCGAACTGCAGGGGGTTGAGGAAGATCGTCACGATGACGTGGTCGTGGCGCCGGCGCGCTGCCCGGATCAGCTGGGCGTGGCCCTCGTGCAGGGCCCCCATCGTCATGACGACCGCGACGTCCCGGCTGGAGAGGGCCTCGCGGGCCGCCATGAGCTCGGATCGGGTGTGCGCGACGGCGGGGGCGGTCGTGGCGGTGGTCACTCAGGGCTCCTGGTCTGCGAGGGTGTCGAGCAGCGGCTCCGCGTCCACGGGTCGCAGGCGCCCGTTGTCCAGGGCGCGCAGGGCGGTGGCACGGGCGAGGGCGACGTAGGTCCTCCGGATCTCGGGCGCGAGCCTGTCCAGCTCACGCAGGTGGTGCTCCACCGTACCGACGTCCCCCCTGGCCACCGGACCGGTCAGGGCCGAGTCACCCATCCGCAGCGCGTTGTCGAGCGCGGCGCGCATCAGGGGGCCGAGAACCCGCTGGGGTTCCTGGACACCCGCCCGGCTGAGGATCTCCATGGCCTCGCTCGTCAGGGTCACGAGGTGGTTGGACCCGTGCGCCAGGGCGAGGTGGTAGGCCGCCCGCTCGTCCTCCGCGACCCACACCGGGTCGCCGCCCATCTCGAGGACCAGCGCCTCGGCCACCGGTCTCAGGGCGTCGTCCGTCGTCACGCCGAAGGCGCAGTCCGCGAGCCGCACGAGGTCCATCTCGGTGCCCGTGAACGTCATCGCGGGGTGGAGGGCCAGCGGCAGGACGTGGTGGGAGCGTGCCGGCTCGAGGACGCCGACTCCGTGACTCCCGCTGGTGTGGACGACGATCTGGCCGGCCTGCCACGCGGAGGTGGCGGACAGCCCGGCCACGAGAGGTTCCAGCGCGTCGTCGGGCACCGCGAGCAGGACGAGCTCCGCTCCGGCGACGACCGTCGGGACGTCGGCCAGCGGCACTCCGGGGAGGAGGTCGGCCGCGCGCCGACGACTGGCGTCGGAGACGGCGTACGCGCCGGTCACCCGGTGACCGGCGCGAGCAAGGGACGCACCCAGAACCGCCCCGACCCGCCCTGCGCCGACGACGCCCACGCTCAACCGCGCCGGGTGCTCGATGCCGTCCACGAACGTGCACGCTACCGCCCCTCATGGTGAGCACGGCCGCCACGACCCGTCCCCGCACCCGGCCATCCTCCTCGCGCGCTCCGTCGGCGCGTGCACGGGCCGGGATACCGTGCCGTCGTGGAACCGGTCCCCTGGCGCGAGGCGTGGCACGACGCGTTGTACGGGTCGCACGGTTTCTACCGCGCGACCGTGGGCCCGGCGGGCCACTTCACCACCTCGACGCACGGGCCCCTGGGAGCGGTCTTCGCGCTGGCCGTCGGCCGGCTCGCCGAGCGCGACGGCGTCGGGCACGTCGTCGATGTCGGCGCCGGACGCGGCGAGCTCCTCTGCGCCCTGGGAGCCGTCCGACCGGACCTGCGCCTCACCGGGGTGGACGTCGTCGATCGTCCCGCAGACCTACCCCCGTCGGCCGGGTGGCTCGTCTCGCCCGGTGGAGCCGGGCTGCCGGACACCCTGCACGACCTCGAGGACGTCCTGGTCATCGCCCACGAGTGGCTCGACGTGGTGCCCTGCACGGTGGCCGAGGTGATCGCGCCCGGGCGGCTCGCCACGGTGCTCGTGGACCTCCGCACCGGAGAGGAGTCCCTCGGCGCTGCCCCCGACGGGGCGGATCTCGCCTGGTGCGACGTGCACTGGCCGCTGGAGGGGCTGCCGGTCGGCTCTCGCGTCGAGGTGGGCAGGACCCGCGACGCCGCCTGGTCCGGACTCGTCGCACGGGTCCGGCGCGGCACGGTCCTCGCCGTCGACTACGGGCACACCCGTCGTGAGCGTCCTCAGCGCGGCAGCCTCACCGGCTACCGCGAGGGGGTGATCGTGGCGCCGGTGGCCGATGGGTCGTGTGACCTCACGGCCCACGTGGCCCTGGACTCCCTGGAGCGCGACGAGATCATGACCCAACGGGAGGCGCTGCACGGCCTCGCCGTGCATGCCGTCACCCCCGACCACGGGCTGTCCCGCACCGACCCCGCCGGCTACCTCGGCGCGCTGTCCCGCTCCTCGGCGGCGCGGGCCCTGACCGCGGTCCCGGGCCTCGGCGGCTTCCGATGGGTGCTCCGACGGGTCTCGACGTGACGCGCCCTGCCGGCACGTGGCACGGTGGACGGTGATGAGACCCCGTATGCCGCACGCCGCGCTCGCACTCTCTGCTGCCCTGGGCTGCGTGTCGCTGACCGCCTGCGCCGGCGCCGACTCCCCGTCGGAGGTCGTCGTGACGGTGACCGGGACCCCGCCCCCCGCAGCGTCGGACTCGGCCGACGCGTCTGCCGAGGCCAGCCCGTCCAGCACCCCGACGACGGAGGCCGAACCGGTCGCGAGCGACGCCCTCGGCCGGAACTTCGACTTCGGCATCGTCAAGAGCACCAAGAGGGTGGGCGACACCGACGTGCTCGTCCTCGACCGATGGACCGACCCGAGGGTCCCCGACGAGGAACTCGCGAAGACCGGACTCACGGTCGCGCCCTACGACCGGGACAAGAGCCCCTTCCGGAACGTCAACACGACGGTGGTCTTCGAGCTCCCGGTGAGAGGGGGAACCACCTTCCTGCTGAACCACTGCGTCGGCTCGGGAGACCCGCTGCAGACGCGGTCGGTCGACGCCGCCGGCCTGGCCGACGCCGCCGAGGAGGACGGGCTGGTGCTCGTCACGGTCGACGACGAGGGTTACGCCACCGGCGGCGAGACCTTCGCCGGTTGCTGACCTGCCCCGGTGAGCGAACCCGGTGCGGCAGACTGACCTCGTGACCCCCGATGCCCAGCAGCGCACCCTCGACGTGGGAGTCGGCGCGGGGGGGCTCGCCACGGCCGACATGGTCCTCAACATCGGGCCGCAGCACCCCGCGACCCACGGAGTCCTGCGACTGCGCGTCGTCCTCGACGGCGAGCGGATCGTCTCTGCCGAGCCGATCATCGGCTACATGCATCGCGGCGCCGAGAAGCTCTTCGAGGTGCGGGACTACCGCCAGATCACCGTGCTCGCGAATCGCCACGACTGGCTGTCCGCGTTCTCCAACGAGCTGGGCGTCGTGCTCGGTGTCGAGACAATGCTCGGCATGGAGGTGCCGCAGCGGGCCGTCTGGCTGCGCACGCTCCTGGCCGAGCTGAACCGGCTGTTGTCCCACCTGATGTTCCTGGGCTCCTACCCCCTGGAGCTCGGTGCGATCACCCCCGTCTTCTACGCGTTCCGCGAGCGCGAGGAGCTCCAGGCCGTCATGGAGGAGGCCTCCGGGGGTCGGATGCACTACATGTTCAACCGGGTCGGCGGGCTCAAGGAGGACGTACCGGCCGGCTGGCTGGGGCGGGTCGCCGATGCCGTGGCTGCGGTTCGTACCAGGCTCCCCGACCTGGAGTCCCTCCTCGTCGGCAATGAGATCCTCGTGGCCCGAACCCGGGGGGTCGGCGTGCTCGATGCCGCGACGTGCGCGGCCTACGGGGTCTCCGGCCCCATCGCGCGGGCGAGCGGCCTGGACGTCGACCTCCGCCGCGACGAGCCCTACCTCGCCTACGCGGAGCTCTTCGGCCCGGGTGGGCCCGGACGGGTCGTCACCCGGGACGAGGGTGACTGCCTGGCTCGCCTGGAGGTGCTCCTCGAGCAGGTGCACGTCAGCCTCGACCTTGCGGACGCCTGCCTGGACACCCTGTCAACCCTGCCGGCGGGTCCCGTCAACCAGAGGCTGCCGAAGGTGCTCAAGGTGCCGGAGGGGGAGCGGTACACCGCCACCGAGAACCCCTTGGGCTTCAACGGCTACCACCTGGTGTCCCGGGGAGAGAAGACCCCGTGGCGCCTCAAGCTGCGGTCCGCGTCGTTCAACAACGTCCAGGTCCTCACCGAGGTGCTCCCCGGGTGTCTCGTCGCCGACATGGTCGCCGTCCTGGGCTCGATGTTCTTCGTGGTCGGAGACGTCGACAAGTAGCCGCCGGTCCGCTCCGCCCTCAGTGGGTCACGGACCCTTCCCTGTCGTCCTCGTCGCGCGGGTCGAGCCGACACCAGTGCTGCGCGACCATTCCCGCCACGGCCAGGCCGAGCGCGGCACCGATCATGAGCGCCAGGGGGAGGATGCGCGCGCGGTTCGCGACCAGCTCCAGCCCGGTGAGCACGACCACGAGCTGTCCGCAGTACCACCCGGCGACCGCCGCACCGGTCAGTGCTCCCGCCTGGGCGAGCACCACCGTGCGCGCGGCCCGCAGCGGGTCGAGGGAGGAGGTGGCTCGGCCCTTGAGGTACGTCCGAACCGGACGGGCCAGCCACAGGATGAGACCGGCCATGACCACCACGAGCACCCCGGCCAGCACGGGCGGCCGCGGGACCAGCGACCCGTTGCGGGAGAGCAGGGCGAAGAGCCCGAAGGACACGAGCCCCACCACGCCAGCGATCAGCACGAGGGTTTGCACGCGGATCTCGGTGCGGCGCATCAGTTGTCCTGGTCCTTCGTCGGGTCTGGATGGAGCGGGCGGACACCGGCCGCGTCGACGCGGTGGAGGAGCTCGCCCACCGGGACGACCTCGTGGTCCACGCGCAGCGTGGCCGACGGGTCGAGGGCGAGCCACGGCACGAGGACGAACGCCCGCTGGTGCGCCCTGGGGTGGGGCAGGGTGAGGTGCGGTCGGTCCGAGAGCACGTCGGACCCCGCTGCCGGGTCGCCGTACTGGATGAGGTCGAGGTCGAGGGTGCGTGCGCCCCAACGGACCTCGCGGGTGCGCCCGAAGTGCCCCTCGACGTCGTGCAGTGCCTCCAGGAGCGCGCGCGGCGACAGCGTGGTGTGGCCCGTGGCGACGGCATTGACGTAGGTGGGCTGGGTCGGGCCGCCGACGGGGTCGGTGTCGTAGAAGGGTGAGCAGCCGAGATCACGGAGGCCGACGGAGGTGGCCAGGCGGGTGACGGCGGCCCGCAGGCTGGCCGTGGGGTCGTCCGCGCCGTGCCGGAGGTTCGCGCCGAGGGCGATCACCACGGGCACCTCGGACCGGTGCCTGGTCAGGCTGACGGTGACGTCACCGAACGGGACGCCGACCGGAGCCTGGGGCTTGTGCACCGTCACGGTGACCTCGTCGACGATCGCGTGGGTGAGGACGTCGTCGGCGATCACCGCGGCAAGGCGCTCGATGAGGTCGAACGGCTCGCCCTCGATCCGGGCGAGCACGGCGGCGCCGACCTCCCCGTAGTTGACGGTGTCCTCGAGGTCGTCAGTTCGACCCGCCGGGCCGAGATCCACGCGCAGCGTGACGTCGACGATGAAGTCCTGACCGTCACGACGCTCGTGGTCGAACACGCCGTGGCGGCCGCGACCCCGCACGCCGGCGAGCACGATCCGGTCCGGGCCCACGCGCTGTGACCCCGTCACGAGGAACCTCCCCGAAGGGCGTCGGCCACGTCGAGGACGTCCCGCGTCGAGACGACGTCGTGGACCCGCACTGCCCACACGCCGTGCCCGGAGGCGTGGAACGTCGTCGCGGCAGTGGCGGCGTCACGCTCCAGCGGCATTCGTTCCGCGCCCGCGGCGCGGCCGACCGAGCCGAGGAAGGTCTTGCGCGAGGTACCCAGCAGCACCCGGTGCCCGAGGGCCACGACCTCGTCGAGCCGGCGGAGCACCTCCCAGTTGTGCTGGGCGTTCTTGGCGAAGCCCAGGCCGGGGTCGAGGATGATGTCGCCGGGTCGCAGGCCCGCCGCCGTCAGCGCCTCGACCCGGTCGGAGAGCTCGCGGCACACCTCGGTCACGACGTCGTCGTACTGGGCCCGGTCCTGCATGTGCGCGCTGTGCCCCCGCCAGTGCATGGCCACGAACGGCACGCGGCGCTCGGCCGCGAGAGCGGCCATCTCGGGGTCCGCCAGCCCGCCGCTGACGTCGTTGACGAGGGTGGCGCCGGCGTCGAGGGCCGCTGCCGCGATCTCGGCGCGCATCGTGTCGATGGAGACCGGGCCGTCCTCGGCGAGGGCCCCGACGACGTCGAGGACACGCCGGGCCTCCTCCGCGGGCGAGGGACGCTCCGCGCCGGGGCGGGTGGACTCGCCGCCGACGTCCAGGATGTCGGCGCCCTGCTCGCGCAGCAGGCGGCCGTGGGCGACGGCCGCGTCCGGGGCGAACCACGACCCACCGTCGCTGAAGGAGTCGGGAGTGACGTTGACGACGCCCATGACGAGCGGGCGCGGCACCGAGGGGACGGGTGGGGTCACCGCTTTCCGCCGAGGAGCAGCGACATCGCCTCGGCTCTCGTGGCCGGGTCCCGCAGCTGTCCGCGGACCGCCGAGGTGATGGTGCGTGATCCGGGCTTCTGCACTCCACGCATCGACATGCACAGGTGCTCGGCCTCGACGACGACGATGACGCCCTGCGCACCGAGGTGCTCGACGAGGGCGTCCGCCACCTGGGTCGTGATCTGCTCCTGGACCTGCGGCCTGCGGGCGAAGACCTCCACGAGCCGGCCCAGCTTCGACAGCCCGGTCACCCGACCGTCGGGGCCAGGGATGTACCCGATGTGCGCCTCCCCGTGGAACGGCAGGAGGTGGTGCTCGCACGTGGAGTACATCGGGATGTCCCGCACGATGATGAGCTCCTCGTGGTCGATCGGGAAGGTCGTCGACAGGACCTCCTCCGGAGTCGACCGCAGGCCGGCATACAGCTCGACCGCCGCCTTGGCGACGCGCTTCGGGGTCTCGACCAGGCCGTGGCGGTCCGGGTCCTCCCCGACGGCCAGGAGGAACTCGCGGATGGCGGCCTCAGCGCGCTCGAGGTCGACCGGCGGGTGCTCCTCAGGAGTCGACACGGCCACCCTCGGGCACCTCGACGGTCTTCGTGGGCGGGTGCTCCTCCGCGTGTGGCGCAGCACCCTGCGCGGCGGCCTTGTCGATCTCGGCCTGCGTGGCCGGGTCGCCCGCGGCCGGCGCGGCACCCGCCGGGGCGCCCGACCCGTTGTGGCCGTTCAGCGCTCCGCGCTCCGCAGCGGTGAGGACCGGGGGGAGGTCGGAGAGGGTGCGATGCTCGCTGGAGAGCCACAGCGGCCGTTCCGGTCGCTTGACGACGTTCTCGAAGATGGCCGCCAGCTCGGCCTGGTTGAGCGTCTCCTTCTCGAGAAGTTCCAGCACGAGCGCGTCGAGCACGTCACGGTTGTCGTTGACGGCGTGCCACGCCTCGTCGTGCGCGGCATCGATGAGCTTGCGCACCTCCTCGTCGACGACCGCGGCGATCTGCTCGGAGTAGTCGCGCTGGTGGCCCAGGTCGCGCCCGAGGAAGACCTCGCCCTGGCTCTGGCCCAGCTTGATCGCGCCGACCCGCTCGCTCATCCCGAACTCGGTGACCATCTTGCGGGCCATCGCGGTGGCCTTCTCGATGTCGTTGGCTGCACCGGTCGTCGGGTCGTGGAAGATGATCTCCTCCGCCACGCGCCCGCCCAGGGCGTAGGCGAGCTGGTCGAGGATCTCGTTGCGGGTCGTGGAGTACTTGTCGTCGGTCGGCATGACCATCGTGTAGCCCAGGGCCCGGCCGCGCGGCAGGATCGTCACCTTCGTCACGGGGTCGAGGTGGTTCATCGCCGTGGCCACGAGGGCGTGACCGCCCTCGTGGTAGGCCGTGATCTTGCGTTCCTTGGCCGACATGATCCGGGTGCGCTTCTGGGGGCCGGCGATGACGCGGTCGATGGCCTCGTCGAGAACCTCGTCGTCGATGAGCTTCTTGTCCGACCGGGCCGTCAACAGCGCGCCCTCGTTGAGGACGTTGGCGAGGTCGGCACCGGTGAAGCCCGGGGTGCGACGGGCGACCGCGAGCAGGTCGACGTCCGCTGCCATCGGCTTGCCCTGGGAGTGGACCTCGAGGATGCGGTGGCGGCCGATCATGTCGGGGGCCTCGACGGCGATCTGGCGGTCGAACCGGCCGGGACGCAGGAGCGCCGGGTCGAGGATGTCGGGACGGTTGGTCGCGGCGATGAGGATGACGTTGGTCTTGACGTCGAACCCGTCCATCTCGACGAGCAGCTGGTTGAGCGTCTGCTCACGTTCGTCGTGGCCACCGCCCATTCCCGCTCCGCGGTGCCGGCCGACGGCGTCGATCTCGTCGACGAACACGATGGCGGGGGCGTTGGCCTTGGCCTGCTCGAACAGGTCGCGAACGCGCGAGGCACCGACACCGACGAACATCTCGACGAAGTCCGAGCCGGAGATGGAGTAGAAGGGGACGCCGGCCTCTCCGGCGACGGCGCGGGCGAGCAGCGTCTTTCCGGTTCCGGGTGGGCCGTAGAGCAGGACGCCCTTGGGGATCTTGGCGCCGACTGCGAGGAACTTCGCCGGCTCGGCGAGGAACTCCTTGATCTCGTCGAGCTCCTCGACCGCCTCCTGGGCTCCGGCGACGTCGGCGAAGGTGACCGTCGGCATGTCCTTGGTGGCGAGCTTGGCCTTGGACTTGCCGAACTGCATGACCCGGGAGCCGCCGCCCTGGGCCTGGCTCATGAGGAACCAGAACAGGCCGACGAGGAGGATCACCGGGGCGAAGCTGATGAAGACGGTCCAGAACGCACTGCTCGACTCGACCTTGTCGTCGTAGCCGTCCGGCAGGTTGGTCCGCAGCTCGTCGACGAGGCTCTCGGCGCGGGCATCGACGTACTCGGCACGCACTTGGGTGGCGTCCGTGATGTTCGCGGACTCGTCGGTGAACGTCTGGCCGTCCTTGAGGTCCATGGTGAGGACGTTCTCGGTCGTCATCACGGCGGTGTCGACCGCGCCGTCGTTGATGAGCTTCTCCGCCTGCGCGGTGGTGATCGTGGAGTAGCCACCGTCGCCGTTGAAGGAGAACACCGAGAGCATGATGATGAGGACGGCCAGGACCCAGAAGAGCGGGGCCCTGAGAATGCGCTTGAAGTCCATGTGGCTGCGGAGCTCGCGCTCCGTTCCTCCTGCTCGGCGTGGTGGGACCGGCCTGCGCTCAGACGGGCCGGGACTGGTACACGCTAGCAACGAGCCCGGGTCGGCCCGTGTTCCGCGTCGCCCGCGGCGTCGAAGCCCGGGTCAGCTGTAGACGTGCGGCGCCAGCGTGCCGACGACGCGCAGACCCCGGTAGGCCTCGGCGTAGTCGAGGCCGTAGCCGACGACGAACTCGTTGGGGATGTCGAAGCCCACCCACTTCACGTCGACCTCCACCTTGGCGGCCTCGGGCTTGCGCAGGAGGGTGCAGATCTCGACCGAGGCCGGGCTGCGAGACTCCAGGTTGGACCTGATCCAGGACAGGGTCAGCCCGGAGTCGACGATGTCCTCCACGATGAGCACGTGCCGCCCGGAGATGTCGGTGTCGAGGTCCTTGAGGATCCTGACCACACCGCTGCTCTTGGTGCCCGACCCGTAGGACGAGACGGCCATCCAGTCGACCGGCACCGTCATCGGAAGGGCCCTCATCAGGTCAGCCATGACCATGACCGCCCCCTTGAGCACACCCACGAGCAGGACGTCCTTGTCGGCGTACTCGGCGGCGATGAGACCGGCCAGCTCATCCAGCTTCTCGAGGATCTCCTCCTCGGTGATGAGGACTCTCTCGAGGTCTGCTCCCATGCCGGCGGCGTCCACAGCGTCTCCTGGTCCTGCTCATCGAGGGGAATCGGCCACACCTGCGGTGGCCCCACCTATTCAACCCGAGGTGGAGGGGTGATGCCGACCAGATCGTCGGACCGGCTCACGAGCAACCCTCCCGGGACATGCACAGGGCCCCTCCCCTGCCAGTCGGCGAGCAGCCGGTCACAGGCGTCAGCATGCCGCGACCCCACCTGGCCGGCCGGGGCACCTGCCGCGACGATCAGGCGGCGCCACACCCGCCCGCGGACGGCCCGTGGCAGCCGGCCGAGCTGCTCGGCCGGCCAGGGGCCCGCGCCCAGGGTCTCGACGGCCACCTCCGCCAGGTGCTCGAGGTGGTCGGCGTCGTCGCGCAGGAGCTCCGCGCTGCGCGCCAGACCCGAGACCACGCCAGGGCCGAGACCGTGCTCGAGCTCCGCCAGCAACGCCCTGGCGCGGACCCGGGCGAAGCGGGGGTCCGCGTTCATCGGGTCCTCCACCCACGGCAGCCCCTGGTCGGAGCAGGACCGCCTGCACTGGCTGTGGGTCACCCCCAGGAGGGGGCGCCGGTAGCGACCCCGCGCAGCCGGCATCCCGGACAGGGACCGGGCGCCCGACCCCCGGACGAGGCCCAGGAGCACCTGCTCGGCCTGGTCGTCGAGGGTGTGGCCGAGCAGCACGAGCCGGGCGGCCCGGCGTTCGGCCACCTCCTCGAGCGCCGCGTACCGGGCATCGCGGGCCGCTGCCTCCAGCCCCGCCGACCCGGGGCCGACCGCGACCCGCACCACCTGGACGGGCTCGAGCCCGTCAGCGGTGAGGTGGGCTGCGACGGCATCCGCCTCTTCGGCCGACCCCGCTCTCAGGCCGTGGTCGACCACCACGGCACCGGCGCGCAGGGCCTGGCCCGGGGCCTCGACGGCCAGGGCGTGCGCCAGCGCCCGGGAGTCGGCGCCCCCGCTGCAGGCGACGAGGACCAGGTCCCCGGGGTCGCACTCCCGGAGGCAGTCCCGGACGGCGACGCGGACCGCTGCCGTGGCCGGGTCCGGGCTCCCCCAGGGCCGCTCCACCGGTCAGCCGTGCACCCTGCGGACCCATGCGGCGGGGTCCTCGATCTCCCGCGGCAGCGGCAGGTTGTCCGGCTCGTGCCAGACCGCGTTGAAACCATCGACGCCCACCGTGTCCTGCACGCCGCGGACGAAGACCGCCCCGTCGCGGTACTGCCGCATCTTGGCCTCCAGGCCGAGCAGCCGGCGCAGCAGCCGGTCGGGTGCACCCGCGCCCTTGCGCCGAGCGGTGAACTTCTTCCGAATGTGCGCGACGGTCGGGATGTGAGCGGGGCCCACGTCGTCCATGACGACGTCGGCGTGCCCCTCGAGCAGCGACATGATCGCCGTCACCTGCGCCATCTTCTCCCGCTGTTCGGGGGTCGTGACGAGGTCGGCGAGACCCGTGCTCCCCTCCCTGAACAGGTCCGGCAGCTTCTCGGTGACCCGTGCCGCGAGGTCACCCAGCCGCTCCGGGTCCGGGGCGAGGTCGACGGCCAGCGATCGAGCCTGGTCGACGAGGTGGTCACGAAGCCAGCTCGTTGCGGTGAACTGCACCCGGTGGGTCTCCTCGTGCATGCACACCCAGGCCCGGAAGTCGTCGCGGTCGACACCGAGCTCGGTCGCGACGGCCACGATGTTGGGGGCGACGAGCATCAGCCGGGGCGTACCACCGGGAGCCAGGTCGTACTGGCCGAGGACCTTGCTGGCCAGGAAGGCGAGCAACCCGCCCGTCTCGGCCCCGGTCACCTTGGAGCCGATCGCCTGCACGGTGGCATTGGGTTGCTGGGGGCGACCCGCCAGGATGCTGTCGAACGCCGGGTCGAGCATGGCCCCCATCGAGTCGACGTTCAGCGCGATCCACGTCGCGCGATCCACGACGAGCGCGTCCGGGGCGCCGTCGGGGGTCTGGAGCCGGGCGGTCGACGCCACGGGCTCCCGGGCTGCGCGGGCCGCGCCCCGGATCGCCTCCACCTCGGCCTCGATCTCGGCGCGCGAGAGCGTCGGACCAGCCGGTACCAGTGTCCTGCCGGTGGCCTTCGCGAACTCCCAGTCGACGTATCCCACGCGGTCAGCCTCTCATCAGCGACAGCCGCACCGGGTCAGCGCAGCGACGATCCGGTCCAACGCGGCACGGGCGCGTTGCGTTCCCCCATAGGTCTCCGGGAAGTCGTCGACGAGCACGACGAAGGTCAGGGGTCGCCCGTCAGCGTCGACGGTCGTGCCGGCGAGCGCCGATCCGGCGCGCAGGGTGCCCGTCTTCGCCCTCGGCACCCCCGCGACGTCCTCCGTCTCAGCGTCGTCGAAGCGGTCGGCGAGCGTGCCGGACAGCCCCGCGACGGGGAGAGCGCTGACCACCCCCTTGAGCCCCGGCACGCCGTCGGTCGCGGCGATCTCGAGCACGCCGGAGAGGGTGTCCACAGTGGAGGACTGCCCGGGGCTCAGCCCACTCGCGTCCTTGAGGACGAGGCCGTCGAGGGGGATGTCGTGGGCCTCGAGCCGCTCGAGGATGTAGGCCGCGTTGTCACCCTGGTGCTCGGTCGGGTGGGAGGCAGCGGCGGCAGCCTGCCTGACGAGGTTCTCGGTGAGCGCGTTGTCGCTGACGGCGAGCGCCCGCTCGAGCACCTCGCGGTAGGTCGCCGAGTCGACGGCGCCGAGCTGCTGGGCAGTGGCTGGCGCGGGGGTCGACCACGTCTTCTCGGGGAGGAGGGAGGCCTCGACGCCCAGGTCGTCCAGCGCCTCCACGAACGCCTCGCCGACCTCGCGCCCCGGGTCGCTCGGCGCGGGGCGGCCCGCCCGGGCCCGCTGGGTCGCCAAGCCGGTCATGGCCACCACCTGGGTGTATCCGGCGCTCACGTCCTCGGGGTTCCAGGTGTCGGGGAGCGCTGGACCCGGGGCGTAGGAGAGGTCGAGTCGCACCCGGACCGTCGTGAGGCCCGCTGGGCCCAGCGCGTCCGCGACCTGCGCGGCGAGGTCCCCGAGCCCAGCCCGCCCGACGACCACCTCAGGGTCGCCGGCCCCGGGGGACATGAGGGTGTCTCCTCGCACCACGAGCACGAGGTCCGCCGAGTCAGGGACCGCCACGACCGAGGTCTCCATCGCGGCATCGAGGTCCAGGGAGTCCACCACCGCGAGGGCACTGAGGAGCTTCACGGTCGACGCGGGCACCCGGGGGGTGTCTGCATCGAGGGACCACACCTGCGTTCCGGTGATCCCGTCGCGCACGCTGATCCCGATCGCCCCCTCCAGGGCGGGGTCGTCCGAGGCCGCCCCCAGTGCCGTGGCCAGCCCCGACTCGGTGGGGAGTGGGGCTCCGGACCCGGTCGAGACGAGGATGGTGTCCTGGGTCCCGGCCGGCGACGGGAGGATCACGGGCGCCGGCGTCCCGGACACGGTCGGGGTGGGCACGGCCACCGGCTGGTCCCGGGTGAGGATGCCGGGCACGACATCGCTGACGTCCGCTGCGGCATACCCGGCGACGGTGAGGAGGAGCACCCCGGTGAGCGCCATGACACGTCTCACGCGGTCTCCCTTCGTGCAAGCACCTCCCGATGCGCCAGACTGTGCCCCGAGCCTAGGTCACCAATGCAGAGGGAGAAGCCCGCCGTGGAGTTCGACGTCACCATCGAGATACCCAAGGGACAGCGCAACAAGTACGAGGTGGACCACGAGTCGGGTCGCATCCGCCTCGACCGGATGCTCTTCACCGCCATGGCCTACCCGTCCGACTACGGCTACGTCGAGGACTCCCTCGGCGAGGACGGCGACCCGCTCGACGCCCTCGTGCTCCTCGACGAGCCGACCTTCCCCGGGTGCCTGGTGCGAGCCCGCCCCATCGGGATGTTCCACATGCGCGACGAGGCGGGTGGCGACGACAAGATCCTCTGCATCCCGGCGGGCGACCCGCGCAAGAACCACATCAAGGAGCTCGATGACATCAGCGAGTTCGACCGCTTGGAGATCCAGCACTTCTTCGAGACCTACAAGGACCTCGAGCCCGGGAAGTCCGTCGAGGGCGCGCACTGGGCGGGCCGCGCCGATGCCGAGAAGTGCATCGGTGAGGCCCTCGACCGCGCTCGTCAGGCAGGGCTGAGCACGGCCCGGTGGCGGATGCCCACGCACGCGGAGCAGGCCGAGGAGTCGGCCCAGCGGACCGCCGACGAGGTCCTCGCCGCGTCGGAGAAGGCCCGCAACGAACTCGCCACCAAGGACAGGCCGCTGAGCGACGACTGACGGGCGCGGGCGGCCACCAGCGACGGACTGTGGCGGCTACCAGCCCCGGGTGCCGGGCTCACCCTTGAAGGGACCCACGACGCGCGAGGTGATCCAGCCTCCGTAGAACCCGCCTGCCTGCGGCGTGACGACCTCGCCGTCGACGACGCACCGGTCCACGGCGCTGGGCATCACCGCGACGTGGTACGCGATCGGCTCGAACCCCGGAGACGGACGGGGGTAGGTCCAGGCGGCGCGCGGTGCCACGGCGTCGCCCACGACGATGTCGTAGTAGGTCGCGGCGCCCTTGAACTCACACCAGCTCGACCCCTCTGCGGGTCGAAGGACACCCAGGACGAAGTCCTCCGCCGGCACGTAGTAGGTCGGCGGGTGGCTCGTCTCCAGCACGCGCAGTGCCCCGGTGGATCGTGCGATGCACTCACCGCCGAACCAGACCTCGACGGACTCGGCCGTCGCGTCGACCCGCGGGGGGCGGGGGTAGTCCCACACGGACTCCTGGCCGGGTCCGGGCGGGTGGGGGCGGACGGGCCCTCTCATGCCATCCCCTCGGTCGTGAGGGCTTCCTTCAGCCCGACGGCGAACTCGGTGATCGACCCGCCCGTTGCGCCCAACATGGTGGGACCCATGAGCACGGTGTGGGTGCCGTCCGAGCGCACGCCGAGGACCGCGGGAAGACCTGTCATCGCGTACGCAGCGCGCTCGGTCTCACTGGTCTCGTTGCGGTGGACCAGCCGCACGGGCACCGGGAGCTCGGACACCAGCTCGTCCCACTGGGGTTTTCGGCGCAGCGAACCGTGGGTCACCGAGCACAGCGAGCACTCCGTGCGCCCCAGGGCGTGCCCCACGACGTACCGCGCCTCGCCGAGCACTCCCCCGTCGGCGTCATAGACCCCCACGACCTCCACCACCGGCTCAGACATGACCGCACCCTAACCCGCGCGACGATCGGTGGCTCCACCCCGCTCAGGTGCGTCGGGTCGCCTGACGAGCCGCAGGCATGCCGACCACGGCCACCCGGGGGTCGTGCGCGGTGGGGGCCCCGACAGGTCAGCCGCCGGGCGGCACCGACTCGCCCTCCGACGCGGTGTCCGCGTCCTGCCCCTGGACGCGATAGCCGGCCGAGGCCGGCAGCCGGAACGTCGCGATGAGGCCGACGACCAGGGCGAGGGCCGCGAAGCCCGTGGTGAGCCGACTGGCGTGGATCATCGCCTCACTCGCTGCGGCAGCGATGTCAGCGGCATCCGGTCTGGCCTGGAGACCGGCGATCGCGGTTCCGGCTGAGTCGGACACGGCCGTGGCCACCTCGTTGACGACCTGGGTGGGCAGGGCGAGAGCGGTGAGGTTGTCGGTCGTCGCACGGCCGAGACTCGCGATGAGGAAGCCCCCCAGCACCGCGACACCGAGCGCGGACCCCAGCTGGCGGACGGTGGACTGCACGCCCGAGGCCTGTCCGCTCTCGTCGACGGGCACGTCCGTCAGCAGCAGCGAGGTCAGCTGGGCCGTGGCCATCCCCACCCCCACGCCGTAGACGAACAGCCACGATGCGATGACCCACGACGTGATGTCCATGGAGATCGTCAGGGCCAGGCCACCGACGCCCACCGCCTCGAGGGCGAGTCCCACCTGCACGACCGTTCGCTGACGCACCCGGTCCGAGATCCGCGGGAGCAGACCGGAGACGAGGAAGGTGCCCGCGGCGAGAGCCACGATGATCCACCCCGTCTGGAGGGCGGTGTAGCCCAGCGTCCCCTGCAGGAGGAGGGGCAGGGTGAAGAGCAGCCCGAACTCCCCGAACGCGACGATGAGCGCGGCCACGGCACCTGCACTGAACGTCGGGATGGTGAACAGCCCCAGGTCGACCAGAACCGGTCGCCCTGCGGCAGCGCGTCGCCGCTCGACCGTGACGAACAGGGCCATCGCGCCGATGCCGGCGGCGAGCACGAAGGGAATCGGCGACAGGGTCCCGGCGTCGGTCTGCCACCAGCCGAAGGTCTGGGCCTCGATGAGACCGAAGACGATCGCTCCCATCCCCACCATCGTCAGACCCACACCGATGAAGTCACGGCTGGGTGTCGCGGTGCGATCCCTCGTCTCCGGGAGCGCCTTGACGATCCCCAGGATCACCAGCAGGCCGACCGGGATGTTGAGCAGGAACGCCCACCGCCACGAGTAGTCGGTGGCGAGCCACCCGCCGATCAGCGGCCCGATCGCCGCCATGCCCCCGATCGCGGAGCCGTAGACCGCGAAGGCGATCGTGCGCGCCCGCCCCGTGAAGATGGCGTTGAGGCTGGAGAGGGTGGTCGGCAGGATCATCGCGGCACCGACGCCCTGCACCAGCCTGGCCGCGATGAGCATGACCGCGTTGACGGAGAGCCCGGCGCAGACCGACCCGAGGATGAAGACCACCATGCCGATGAGGAAGAGCAGCCGACGGCCCTTGAGGTCGCCGATGCGACCGACCGTGATCAGCAGAGCGGCGAAGACCAACGAGTAGATGGCATTCATCCACTGCGCCTCGGTGGAGGTGAGGGAGAGGTCCTCGATGACCACCGGGAGTGCGACGTTGACGATCGTCGCGTCCATGATGATGAGGCTGACGCCGAAACCGATCGTCAGCAGGGCTGCCCAGTCGCGGCGGGACATCAACGGTGTCGGTGGTGCATCGGGCATGAACCGAATGGTGGCAGCACCCCGCGTGCGTCGCCACCGCCGGCCACCGCCGGTGGGACGGCCATGGTGGTCTTCGTTCTCGTGGCGGCGGTGCGGAAACTACAACGGCACCCAGCCACCACTCGCTCCGGGCCAGCGAAAGGGCCCCCTCGACGGGAGTCGAGGGGGCCCTTCCTGCGGTGTTGCCGTGGAGCCGCCTATCGGAATCGAACCGATGACCTATTCATTACGAGTGAATCGCTCTGGCCGACTGAGCTAAGGCGGCGGGTGCGTGGCCTCATGGGCCGGGCGCGCCACAACTATACGAGGCGACGCCGCGCCATCGCGAATCCGGCCCGGGGACGGTCGCGCGTCAGCAGCGCAGTCCGTCCTGCGGCACCGTGCCGTCGATGAAGTAGGCGTCCACGGCATCGTCGACGCAGGAGTTCGAGCGGGTGTAGGCCGTGTGGCCGTCGCCGTCGTAGGAGATCAGTGCGGCGTCGTCGAGCTGGTCACGAAGGCGTACGGCCCACTCGTACGGCGTGGCCGGGTCCCGGGTGGTTCCGATGACGACGATCGGGTCGGCGCCGCTCGCGCTGATCGTTTCGGGCGTGCTTGTCGCCTCGACCGGCCAGAAGCCGCAGGGCAGGGAGCTCCACATGAGGAAGGGGCCCCAGGTGGGGGCCTTGGCCTCCGCCTCGTCGGCCAGCTGCTCGTGCTCGGCGACGTCGGCGGACTCCGGCTTGTCGAGGCAGTTGACGGCGTAGATGACCTCCATGATGTTGCCGGAGTAGCCACCACCCGGGGTGCGGTCGGCGTACCGGTCGGCGAGCTGCATGAGGGCGGTGCCATCGCCCTGGGTCGCGTCCCGCATGGCGTCGACGAGCGGGGCCCACAGGGCCTGTGAGTACATCGCGGCGGCGATCCCCAAGGAGGCCCACCCTTCGGTGAGCTCGGGGACCGAGGGGTCACCGGTCTCGGCGAGGGGGCGCTGGTCCACATCGGCGAGGAAGGTCCGCATGCCCTCCATGACCTCGTCCACCGAAGTGCCCAGTGGGCAGTCCCCCTCGCTGACGCAGAAGGCCGCCCATGCGCGAGTGGCCGTCTCGAACCCGGTGGCCTGGCCGAGGTTGATCTCCTCCGACGTCAGGTCCGGAGCGACCACCCCGTCGAGGACCATCCGGCCGACGTGGTCCGGGTAGAGCCCGGCATACGTCGCTCCGAGGTAGGTGCCGTAGGACTTCCCGAGGTAGTCCAGCTTCTCCTCCCCGAGCGCCGCCCGCAGGATGTCCATGTCGCGGGCCGCCTCGTCGGTCGACACGTGCGCGAGGAGTGCACCGGCGGTGTCGGCGCACTCCTGGGCAAAGGCCTCGGCCGTGGCGGCGAACTCCTGCTGCTCGGCGGGATCGTCCGGCGTGGGGTCCGAGCCGAGGAAGGTGTCGAGCTCGGCATCGGTCACGCAGTCGATCGGCTGCGAGCGACCCACCCCGCGGGGGTCGAACCCGACGAGGTCGTAGGTGTCGCGCACCTCCCCGGTGACGATGAAGTCGGCGGCTCGCACGTAGTCGACGCCAGAGCCCCCGGGGCCCCCCGGGTTGACGACCAACGACCCGATCCGGTCGGCCGGCCGTTTCGCCGGCACCCTCAGCACGGCGATCTCGACCGTCTCTCCCGAGGGGTCGTCGTAGTCCATGGGCACTTCCATCCACGCGCACTCCGCGTCGCCGCAGTCGGACCAGGCGAGCGGCTGGGCGTAGAACCGCGCGAGCGCCGCCGCCCCGGGCGGCGGGGACTGCGGCGAGACCGATACCGAGGGCGCGCTTCCTGATTCCCGCGCCGCGTCGACGACCGAGCAACCGGAGGCGAGGAGCGCGAGGACGATGGCGCCGACGAGAGCGGTGGCGCGTCGGCTGGTCATGGAGGGACGATAAGCGAGAAGACTGGGTGCCGGCTGAACGGGGGTGCCGAGGCACCCCGAGGAGCCCGGCCGAGGTCGAGGACCTCGTTCGGCACCAGGGTCAGCGCGGCAGTCGAAGGTCGAGCGCCATCGCCTCGAGGGCCAGGAGGGGAGCGCCGTTGGCGTCGATCCTCTCCCGGGCCAGGCCGATCGCATCCATCGCCCGGAGCAGGTCGTCCGCAGCGAAGACGTCCGCGACGCGAGTCACCACCTGCCGGCTGTCCTCGTTGACCAGGGCCGTGCCGGCGCCGGAGCGCAGGACCAGCGCATCGCGGTAGACCGAGAGCAGGTCCAGCAAGGACCGGTCGATGACGTCGCGGGTGAAGCGGGTGGCCCGCGACTTCTGCTCCTTCTCCAGGGCGGTCACCTGGGCGCGGATGTGCGGTGGCTGGGTGCGGGCGGTCGGCTCCGCGCCGAGGACCTCCAGGAGACGAGCCCGCTCGGCGGCGTCCCGCTCGGACGAGCTCGCGGCGGACTCCTCCGCCGCGATGGTCATCAGGTCGCTGGCCGCACCGACGGCATCGCCCACCGTGGAGATGCGGGTGGCCATGCTGATCACGTCGTGGCGCCGGATGCGGGCGTGCTCGTCACGAGCGAGCCGCCGCGCCAGACCGACGTGGGACTGGGCGGCGCGGGCGGCGTACAGCGCCATCGCGTGGTCCACCCCGTCGCGACGGGTGAGCAGGTCGGCCACTGCCTCCACGGACGGCGTGCGCAGCCTCACGTGCCGCGAGCGGGAGCGGATGGTGATGATGACGTCCTCGAGCGAGGGCGCGCACAGGATCCAGACCGTGCGGGGAGTGGGCTCCTCCAGGGCCTTGAGCAGCGCGTTCGCGGGGGCCTCGGTGTAGGCGGTGAGACGGTCGGCGTCCTCCACGATGATGATCCGCCACGGCCCGACCGACGGGCGCATGGCCGCGAGCTCGACGAGCTCCCGGGCGTGGGCGACCTTGATCGACAGGCCCTCGGTGGCGACGACCTCCACGTCTGCATGGGTCCCGTCCAGCGCGGTGCGGCACTCCCGGCACTCGCCACACCCGCCCGACGGACACAGCAGTGCCGCGGCGAACGCCCTCGCCGCGACCGAGCGGCCTGAACCGGGTGGCCCGGTGAGCAGCCACGCGTGCGTCATCGCGGCGGGGTCACGGACTGCGCTCTGGAGAGTGGCCACCGCGCCCTCCTGACCGACGACGTCGCGCCAGACGCTCACTGGGCGAACACCCCCATGACCTCGAGGCGGTGCATGACGAGGTCGTGGGCATCCTCCGGCCTGCCGGCTCCGTCGACCACCAGGTACCGATCGGGCTCGCTCTCGGCCATGCCGAGGAAGTGCCGACGGATGGCGTCGTGGAAGGGGTCCGCCTCGGCCTCGAGCCGGTCGTGGACGTCGCCACGACGACGCCGGCCCTCGGGTGGCGAGATGTCGACGACGACCGTGAGGTGCGGGTGCAGTCCGTCGACGGCCCACATCTGCAGCTGGCGCACCTCGTCGGCGCCGAGGTCCCGCCCGGCCCCCTGATAGGCGACGGAGGAGTCCGTGTAGCGGTCGGTGATCACCACCTCACCGCGATCGAGCGACGGTCGCACGAGCTGGTCGACGTGGTGGGCCTTGTCTGCGGCGAAGAGGAGTGCCTCGGCGCGCGGGGAGACGTGGTCGCCGTGGAGCACGAGGTCGCGGATGGCCAGCCCGAGATCGGTTCCGCCCGGCTGTCGGGTGACGGTGACCGTGCGGCCCCCACGGCGGAGCGCCTCGGCGAGCAGGCGGACCTGGGTCGACTTGCCCGCCCCGTCGCCGCCCTCGAAGGCGACGAAGAAGCCCTCATGTCCCGTCACGCCCGCGAGCCTATGGCAGGCCTGCGACAGGGGCCGAGGTCAGGTTCCCCCGTGGCGGTCGGCATTGGCGTGGATCGCGTCACGGACGTACGCCGCCAGGCCGGGAGCGAGGTCCTCGTAGGTCGCGATGAACCGGGGGTCCGCCACGTACATGTCGGCGAGGGTGCGGTGGAACGCGTGGTCCAGGTCGTAGAACCACCGATCGATGTACGCACGGTGAGCCTCGGCGGCTTCCAACGCCTCGGTCGACGCCGCGGGAGCGCCGGAGCGCAGGGCAGCCACCAGGGCCGCGTTGACGGCATCCCCCTCGGCCTTGACCTCGGCCCAGTCGGCCGGGGTGTAGCCCTTCGTCCGCCGGGCCGACTGCTGCCAGGTGTCGGTCTCACCCCACCTGTCCTCGGCTTCTCGGTGGTGCTCCTCGCTGAAGCCGTCGCCGAAGATCTCCTTGAGGTCCTCGGTGGTGGCAGGTCGCTGCTCGGTCATCTCTCTCTCCAGTGCTCGGTCGATGGCGTCGACGAGGTCGGTGAGCTCGTCGACGCGGGACAGGACCGCGGCACGCTGGCGCCGGAGGTGCTCCTCCGGCGAGCCGTCGCCGTCGACGAGGGCCTTGACCTCGTCGAGGGAGAGGCCGAGGCGCCGGTACGTCACGACGGTGGCCAGCCTGGCGAGGTCGGAGTCGGCGTAGAGCCGATACCCGGCACGGGTCCGGGCGCTGGGGACGACGAGGCCGACGGCGTCGTAGTGGTGCAGGGTGCGGATCGTGACGCCGAAGGACTCGGCGACCTGCCCGACGGTGAGCTCCACGGATGCAGTGTGCTGGCTGGTCGCGGTCATGTCACCACCGTGCGGCATCACGCCACGTCAGGGTCAAGCATCGGGCGCGAGGTCAGCGGGCCGGCGGCTCGAACCAGTTCGCCAGGCCCCCGGCCATGCCGAGATCTCCACGGGCCTTGATCTTGCCCATCATGAACATCATGGCGGGGTTGCCCGTACCCGTGATGACCTTGAGGAACTCGAGCGGACCCATCATCAGCGAGAGGTCCGGTTCGAGGGTCGAGCCCTTCACCACGGTGCACGCGCCGTCGGCGACTGCCACGGCGTACGTGTCGCTCGTGTCACCCGGCCCGCCGGTGATCCGGAAGTCGATCCGTGCGCTCTGGCCACCCGCCTTGTCCGGCCTGAACTGCTGCGGAAATCGCCCGAAGATCGAATCGAGCAGCTCTGCGCGGTGCTCGCCGGCGAAGTCCCGTCGGATCTCGGCGTCGGGTGTCCGTTTCACGAGGGCGACGAACTCGCTCGGCTCGAGAGCGGCGATGATCTGTGGGTCAAGGGCCATGGCGCCTCCTGTTCGGTCCACCGCGTCGGACCGCAGTGGGGCCCAAACCTACTGCGACAACTCATCGACAGGGTGCAGGATGCCGACACCGGTTCCGTCAGGGCCGACGTGGTGACCCAAGGGGTGGCTCCTCGAGGTCACGCCTTCTTGGCTGCGGCCTTCGTGGCCGTGGTCGCCCTCGCCGCGGCCTTCGTGGCCGTGGTCGCCTTCGCCGCGCCCTTCGTGGCCGTCGTCTTCTTGGCCGTCGTCTTCTTGGCCGTCGTCTTCTTGGCCGTCGTCTTCTTCGCCGCGGTCTTGCGGGTCGTCGTCTTCTTGGCAGCCGTCCGCTTCTTCACCGGTCCGCGGGCTCGCTTGTCCGCGAGGAGCTCGAACCCCCGCTCCGCCGAGATCTGTTCGGGGTCGTCGTCCTTGCGCAGGGTCGCGTTCGTCTCGCCGTCCGTGACGTACGGCCCGAACCTGCCGTCCTTGACGACGACGGGGCGGCCGCTGACCGGGTCGGTGCCGAGCTCGGCCAGCGGGGGCTTCGCCGCGGCGCGGCCCCGCTGCTTGGGCTGGGCGTAGATCGCGAGCGCCTGCTCGAGGGTGATGTCGAATAGCTGCTGCTCGGTCTCGATCGAGCGCGAGTCCGTGCCCTTCTTCAGGTAGGGCCCGTAGCGACCGTTCTGCGCGGTGATCTCCTCCCCCGACTCGGGATCGACGCCGACGACGCGGGGGAGCGACAACAGCCTCAGTGCCGTCTCGAGGTCGATGGTGGCGAGGTCCATGTCCTTGAACAGGGATGCCGTGCGTGGCTTCGGCTTCGCGGACTTCGCCCGGCCCTTGGCGGGCGCGGCGTCCGTCTCGGGAAGCACCTCGGTGACGTAGGGCCCGTAGCGACCGGACTTCGCCACGATGTCGTGGCCCGTTCCGGGGTCCTGGCCCAGCACCCGTCCGTCGTCCGCCGCGGCGGCGAGGAGCTCGCGAGCCATCGCGGGCGTCAGCTCGTCGGGCGCGATGTCGTCGTTGATGGTGGCGCGACGGGGAGCCGCGGGAGCGGCGTCGGCGGACCCGGCGGCATACGTCGACTCGTCGGTCACCTCACCGGTCGACGGGTCGACCCCGGCGGGCACGACCTCCTCGACGTAGGGGCCGTAGCGGCCGACTCGCACGACGATGCCGTCGCCGATGTCGATCGTAGAGATGGCCCGGGCGTCGATGTCGCCGAGGTCGGCGACGAGGTCGCGCAGACCCTCGCCGGAGGTCGCCTCGTCGCCGAAGTAGAACCGGCGCAGCCACACCGCACGCTCCTGGTCACCCCGGGCGATGGCGTCGAGGTCCTCCTCCATCGAGGCCGTGAAGTCGTAGTCGACGAGCCGGGAGAAGTGGACCTCCATGAGCCGCGTCACGGCGAAGGCCAGCCAGCTCGGCACGAGGGCCGAGCCGCGGTTGGAGACGTAGCCCCGGTCCTGGATGGTGCCGATCGTCGAGGCGTAGGTCGACGGGCGACCGATGCCCCGCTCCTCCATCGCCTTGACGAGGGTGGCCTCGGTGTAGCGCGGCGGCGGGGAGGTCTCGTGTCCCTGGGCGTCCGCCCGCCGGACGGTCAGCTCCGCCCCCTCACCGAGCTTGGGCAACCGGCGCTCCTCGGCGGCCTCGTCCTTCTTGCGCGACGACTGCCGCTCGTCGCGGCCCTCCTCGTAGGCCGCGAGGAAGCCGCGGAAGGTGATGACCGTGCCGCTCGCGGACAGCTCGACGGTGCGGGCGGGCGCCCCGTCGTCGAGGGTCGCACCGAGACGCAGGGACGCCGTGGAGCCGCGTGCGTCGGCCATCTGCGATGCGACGGTGCGCTTCCAGATGAGCTCGTAGAGCGCGAACTCCTCGCCGCGCAGATCCCCCTTGACCTGCGCCGGGGTGCGGAAGCGGTCGCCGGCGGGGCGGATCGCCTCGTGCGCCTCCTGCGCGTTCTTGACCTTCTTCTCGTAGAGGCGCGGCGCGTCGGGCACGTACTCGGCGCCGTACATCTCGCGCGCCTGGGTGCGGGCGGCAGTCAGCGCGGAGTCCGAGAGCGAGGTGCTGTCGGTGCGCATGTAGGTGATGTAGCCGTTCTCGTACAGCCGCTGCGCGACGCGCATCGCGTTGCGGGAGTTGAGCCGCAGCTTGCGCGAGGCCTCCTGCTGGAGGGTGCTCGTCGTGAACGGGGCGCTCGGGCGCCGGGTGTACGGCTTCTCCGACACCTCGGTCACCGTGACGTCGGCGGCCCGCAGCGCGGCCGCGATACCGGTCGCGGCGACCTCGTCGAGCTGGGTCGCCTTGTCGTTGGTCAGCGTGCCGTCGTCGGCGAAGTCACGGCCGGTGGCGACCCGCTGGCCGTCCACCCCGGTGAGCCGGGCGGTGAAGACGTTGGCCTCGGTGTCGGGGGTAACGTCGGCGTCGACGTCCCAGTAGCGGGCGGTGCGGAACGCCATCCGCTCCCGCTCCCGCTCCACGACGAGCCGGGTCGCGACGGACTGCACGCGACCGGCGGACAGCCCTGCCTTGACCTTGCGCCACAGCACCGGGGAGACCTCGTAGCCGTAGAGGCGGTCGAGGATGCGCCGGGTCTCCTGCGCGTCGACGAGGCGCACGTCGACGTCTCGCGTCTGGGAGGCGGCCCGCTGGATCGCCTCCTTGGTGATCTCGTGGAACACCATCCGCTTCACGGGGACCTTGGGCTGGAGGGTCTCCAGCAGGTGCCAGGCGATGGCCTCGCCCTCGCGGTCCTCATCAGTGGCGAGGTAGAGCTCGTCGGCGTCCTTGAGCAGGGTCTTGAGCTCGCGGACCTTCTTCTTCTTGTCCGCGTCGACGACGTAGAAGGGTTCGAAGTCCTCCTCGATGTTGATGCCGAACCGCCCGAACGGTCCCTTCTTCATCTCCACCGGCATCTCGCTCGGGGTGGGGATGTCCCGGATGTGGCCGACGGAGGCCTCGACATCCCACTCGTTGCCGAGGTAGCCGGCGATGGTTCTCGCCTTGGCCGGCGACTCGACGATGACGAGCTTGCGTCCTGTGCTCACTGCCTGCACCCTGTCCATTCCGTCAGCCACGTGCAGCGGATTCGTCGCTGCTCCGACGTGGAGACGCCCCGACCGTAGCGCCCGGGCGTCCGAATCGTGCAACCGGGCCACGGCACGCGGACCGTGGCGTCCGGCCCGCGGCCTCCCGTCGCCCGGGGGGAACGACAGGACCGTTCAGGTGCCGAACCGGGCGCGCGGTGCGACCTCCACCACGCCCCCGACGTAGGGTCGAATCTTCAACACGTCCCGAGGAGCACGGATGTCCACGAGCGTCGCCGCCCTGCAGCCCGTGCTCTACCTCAGCCACGGGGCACCCCCCCTCGCCGACGACGGCACCTGGACGACCGAGCTCGCGCGCTGGTCCGCTGACATGCCGACGCCGTCGTCGATCCTCATCGTCTCGGCACACTGGGAGCAGGCCCCGGTCACCGTCTCGGCCACGTCCGGAGAGGTGCCGCTCACCTACGACTTCTGGGGGTTCCCCCAGCGCTACTACGACGTGACCTATGCCGCGCCGGGGGCCCCCGAGCTCGCTCGGTCCGTCGCGGGGCTCCTGGCGGGCGCCGGCGAGCGGCTGCACCAGGACCCGTCCCGTGGTCTCGACCACGGCGCGTACGTGCCCTTGAAGGAGATGTACCCCAGCGCCGACGTGCCGGTGCTGCAGCTGTCGATGCCGACGCTCGACCCGCGGCGGCTCTTCGCACTTGGCGAGCGCCTCGCACCGCTGCGCGAGGAGGGCGTGCTCATCGTCGGGTCGGGGTTCACGACGCACAACCTCGGCTGGTTCGACCCCGGCGCCTCGCCGAACGCCGCGCCGCCCACGGCATCCGCGGAGTTCGACCACTGGGCCGCCGAGACCGTCGGTGCCGGCGACGTGGATGCCGTGCTGGACTTCCTCACCGTGGCCCCGGCGGCCCGGGAGGCCCACCCGCGCACGGAGCACTGGGCGCCGCTCTACGTCGCGCTCGGAGCGGCGTCCGGGTCCGGGGGCGTCGACGCCGAGAGCGTCATCGACGGCTTCTGGTTCGGTCTGAGCAAGCGCTCCTGGCAGTTCGCCTGACCTACCCCCTGGCCACCCAACCCGTGCTAGCAGAGGTTCGTGCTCGAACCACAGGTTCCTGCATGTGGTTCGAGCGGCAATCTCTGCTAGCAGAGGTTCGCACCCGGGGTGGTCAGGAGGTGAGGTGCTCCGCCAGGAACGCCTCGATGCGGATCCACGCGTCGGCGGCGGACTCGGGCTCGGGCCCGGCGTGCAGGACGAGGCGCGTGACCGGCATCGCGTACCAAGGGGCGTTGTCCTCGTCGTTGAGGAAGGAGTGGCCGGCGGCGGGGTACTCCTTCACGTCGTGCGGCACCCCCCGCTCGCTCAGCGCGACCTCCAGCTTCGTCGCGGCACCACGCAGGAAGTGGTCCCGCCCGCCGAAGCTCGCGACCACGGGACACGCCCCGTCGAGCACCGCCGGGTCGGGAGGCAGCTGCCCGTAGTTCGCCACCGAGGCGCCCCACCCGCCACGTCCGGCCAGGATGAGCGCGAAGGATCCGCCGAGGCAGAACCCGATGACGCCCACGGTGCCCGCGCAACGGGGATCAGCCACCAGCTCTGCGCGTGCCGCCTCGATGTCGTCGAATGCCGGCCCACGGCCCCGCTGCAGGGCGCGGAACGTCGACCTGAGGCACGAGATCGTCCGGCCGCGGGCGAACAGGTCCGGTGCCAGTACCACGTGGCCCATCGCGGCCACCCGGTCCGCGTGCCGGCGCATCACGTCGTCAAGGCCGAACGCCTCGTGGACGAGCACCATCCCCGGCCACGAGCCCTCGGCCTCCGGGGCTGCTCGGTATGCCGGGAGGTCCCCCACCGTCGTCATCGCACCCCGGGTCGCGCCAACGACGCCACGCGTTCCACCCATGGGACCCACCGCCTCACTCGAGAGCCGTCGTCGTGTCGACGCGGCGGTGGTCACGCTAACGGACCCGGGCGCCGATCACCCTCGGACCGGACCGACCGACTCCGGCACGCCGTCGACCCCGGCGATCGCGTCCTCCTCGTCGACGTCCGCGGCCGCCCCGGCGAACTGCGCGGCGTACAACCGGGCGAACGCGCCACCGGCCTCGAGGAGCTCGGCGTGTGCTCCTCGCTCGACGATGCGCCCGTCCTCCATCACGAGGATGAGGTCGGCGTCGCGGATCGTGGACAGGCGGTGGGCGATGACGAAGCTCGTGCGGTCCGAGCGCAACGCCGACATCGCGTGCTGGACCAGCAGCTCGGTGCGGGTGTCGACCGAGGAGGTCGCCTCGTCGAGGATGAGCAGGGACGGGGCGGCGAGGAAGGCCCTCGCGATGGTGATGAGCTGCCGCTCACCCGCACTGATGTTGTCCGCCTCGGCGTTGAGCACGGTGTCATAGCCGTCGGGGAGTGAGTGCACGAAGCGGTCGACGTACGTCGCTCGGGCGGCGTCGTGGATCTCCTCCTCCGTGGCACCGGGCCGGCCGTAGGCGATGTTCTCCCGGATCGTTCCGCCGAAGAGCCAGGTGTCCTGGAGGACCATCCCGATCCGGGACCTCAGGTCGTGCCGGGTGAGGTGGGTGATGTCGACGCCGTCGAGCGTGATCCGACCCTCGTTCAGCTCGTAGAAGCGCAGCACGAGGTTGACCAGGGTCGTCTTCCCCGCACCGGTCGGGCCCACGATGGCGACCGTCTGGCCGGGCTCGACATGGAGGTCGAGGTCCTCGATGAGGGGGGTGTCCGGGCGGTAGGAGAAGGAGACCCCCTCGAAGGACACCCTGCCCTTGGGGTCCTCGATGCGGACGGGCTCGTCGATGTCGGGCTCCTGCTCCGGCTCGTCGAGCACCTCGAACACCCGCTCCGCCGAGGCGACACCGCTCTGCACGAGGTTGGCCATCGAGGCCACCTGGGTGAGCGGCTGGGTGAACTGGCGGGAGTACTGGATGAAGGCCTGCACGTCGCCGAGGCTCATCGAGCCCGTCGCGACCCGGATCCCGCCGAGCACGGCGATGACGACGTAGTTGAGGTTCCCGATGAACATCATCGTCGGCATGATGGTGCCGCTGATGAACTGGGCGCGGAAGCTGGCGTGCTGGAGGGCGTCGTTGCGTACGGCGAACTCGCGGTCCTTGTCCTCCTGACGCCCGAAGACCTTGACGAGCTCGTGTCCGGTGAAGGTCTCCTCGACCACGCCGTTGACCTCGCCGGTGCTCTTCCACTGCTGGATGAAGTGCTTCTGCGAGCGCTTGCCGATCATCGCGGTGACGACCATGGTGACGGGGATCGTGACGAGGGCGAGGATCGCCAGGAGCGGGGAGATGTAGATCATCATCGCCACCATGGCGACGACCGTGAGCAGGGACGTCAACAGCTGGCTGAGGGTCTGCTGGAGGCTCTGGGCCACGTTGTCGATGTCGTTGGTCACCCGGCTGAGCAGCTCACCACGAGGCTGGCCGTCGAAGTAGGGCAGGGGCAGGCGGGTGAGCTTGTCCTCGACGTCACGACGCAACCGGAAGATCGTCCGGTTGACGACCCCGGTGAGCACCAGTCCCTGGAACAGCTGCAGCACGGCCGCGACCACGTAGATGCCCAGGACCAGGAGCAGGACCCGCGCGAGCGCTCCGAAGTCGATGCCCTGGCCGGGCACCACGTCGTTCATCGCCGAGAGCATGTCGGCGACGCGGTCCTCACCCTGGGCGCGCAGGCCTGCGACCGCCTCCTGCTGGGTGACGCCGGCCGGGATCTGGCTGCTGAAGATGCCCGCGAAGATCAGGTCGGTCGCAGAGCCCAGGATCTTGGGTCCGATGGCATTGAGCAGCACGCTCCCCACCCCGAGCGCCAACACGCCCCAGACGAGGAGGCGCTCGGGCCGGAGCAGGCCGAGAACGCGCTTGGCGGATGGGCCGAAGTTCTGGGACTTCTCCGCCGGCATCCCGATCTGCGCGTGCGGCGGGCCGCCGCGGCGCACGGCGCCCGGTCCGCGGCGCTCCTCCGCGGCCTTCTCCTCGGCCGTCTTGAGCTGCTCGCTCACGCCGCCTCCTCCATCGCCTGCTGGCTCTCGACGATCTCGAGGTACGTCGGGCAGGTCTCCAGGAGCTCGTCGTGGGTACCGGTGCCGACGACCGCACCGTCGTCGAGCACGACGATGCGGTCGGCCCGGACGATGCTCGAGATCCGTTGGGCCACGACGATGACGACGGCATCCCGGGTCACCGGTCGCAAGGCCGCGCGGAGGCGGGCATCCGTCGCGACGTCCAGCGCCGAGAACGCGTCGTCGAAGAGGTAGACGTCGGCCCGGCGCACCAGCGCCCGGGCGATCGCGAGCCGCTGGCGCTGACCGCCCGACACGTTGGTCCCACCCTGCGCGATCGTCGCGTCGAGGCCGCCCGGCATCGCTGCGACGAAGTCGTCGGCCTGGGCCACCCGCAGCGCCGCCCAGAGCTCCTCGTCAGTGGCGTTCTCATCGCCGAAGCGCAGGTTGGACGCGACGGTTCCGGTGAAGAGGTAGGGCTTCTGCGGCACGAGGCCGAACCGGGACCACAGGTCCTGCAGCGCGGCGTCGCGGATGTCGACACCGCCCAGCAGCACCTGCCCGGACGTCACGTCGTGAAGGCGCGAGATGAGGCCCACCAAGGTGGTCTTCCCGGCACCCGTGGAGCCGACGATCGCCGTGGTCGTGCCAGGTTCGGCGACCAGCGACACCTCACGGAGGACCGGCTCCTCCGCCCCGGGGTAGGCGAAGGTGACCCCTCGGAGCTCGACGCCGGTCCGGCCGCGGGGGATGGCCACCGGAGCGGTCGGGGCGTGCACCGACGACTCGGTGTCCAGCACCTCCTGGATGCGCCCGGCCGACACCGAGGCCCTCGGGATCATCATCGACATGAACGTCGCCATCATCACGGACATGAGGATCTGGATGAGGTAGGCCATGAACGCCGTGAGCGCCCCGATCTGCATCTGGCCGTCCTCGATCCGCTGGGCGCCGAACCAGAGCACCGCGACGGTCGAGGCGTTGAAGATCACCATGACGACCGGGAAGGCCAGCGCCATCAGCCGACCCACCGCCAGTGCGGTGCCGGTGTAGGTGCGGTTGGCCACCGCGAAGCGCTCGCGCTCGACGTCCTCGCGCACGAAGGCTCGGACGACCCGGATGCCGGTGATCTGCTCCCGAAGGATCCTGTTGACCGAGTCCACGGCCTTCTGCATCGCCTGGAAGTGCGGGATCATCCGCGCGATGATCAGGCCGACGGCGATCGCGAGGGCCGGCACGGCGATGGCGACGAGCCACGAGAGGCCGATGTCCTCACGCAGGGCCATGAAGATGCCACCGACCATCATGATCGGGGCCGACACCATGATCGCGAGGAACATGTAGACGACCTGCTGCACCTGCGTGACGTCGTTGGTGTTGCGCGAGATCAGCGTCGGCGCTCCGAACCGCGACAGCTCCTGGGCCGAGAAGTCACCGACCCGGTGGAACAGGGATGCGCGCAGGTCCCGGCCCATCGACGCGGACGTCTGGGCACCGATCCGGGTGGCCGCGATCGTGGCCACGATCTGCACGAGGGACACGGCGAGCATCGCTGCGCCGGTGCGCACGATGAAGCCGATGTTCCCGACCGCGACCCCTTCGTCGATGATCCGCCCGTTGAGGCTCGGGAGATAGAGGGAGGCCAGGGTGGCCACGAGCTGGAGGACGAGGAGCACAGCGAGCAGGCCGGCATACGGGCGCAGGTGCTCGCGGACGAGGCGGTAGAGCATCAGCGAGCCTCTCGGGTGCCGTCGAGGACGACCGAGACGATCCGGTCCGGCGTGAGGGGCCGACCGGGGAAGAACGGGTGGACGCTCGAGAGCGTGAGGTGCGCGAGAACCTCGACGACCTCGCCGGCCGGGAGTCGCAGGGAGCCGGCGTCGTCGCCGATCAGGTCTTCGATGGCGGCCGCGACCTCAGGATCGGCGCCGTGCCCTCGCCGCGGTGGCCCGCCGGTATGCCGGTCGTGGGGAGGCAGGGGACCGGCAGCGCGGATCGAGGTCATCAGGTCGACGAGCCGCCCCACGTGCGCCTGCATCACCGTGACCGCCTCCACCAGCCGGGCGTCGAGCGGCTGGTCGCGGTCGATCGCGCGAAGCCGGCGCACGGCGTCGGTCGTGTCGAACGCCGATGCCGCACAGGCGTGAACCAGTTCGTCCTTGCTGCCGAAGGCCCGGAACACCGTGCCCTCGGCGATGCCCGCCGCCTCGGCGACCTGCCGTGTCGTCAGCGCCGCGCCGTGTTCGCGCAGGAGGGGGATCGTCACCTCGATGAGCGACGCCCGACGCTCGTCAGGGCTCAGGGCGGGGGCGCGAGGGGTCATCGGGACAGCATAAGTGAGTGAGCACTCACTCACAACTCGTTTTCCTCACCGGCACGCGGCGAGCTGCGCGGAGCTCAGCGGACGAGCAGGCCGTCCTTGGCTGCGTCCCGCACGAACGTGACCACCTCGGCGGACACGGACTCTCCCGGGAGGTCGAGCACACCGGCGATCGCCGCTGCGGCCGTCCCCGCGCTGAGGTCGCCGTCGCACACCGAGACGAAGGCCGCGGTGACCGTGGACAGGGACAGGTGTCGACGCAGGCCGCCCCCCTGACGCAGGATGATCGCCGACGGGTCGGAGGCGCCCGGCATCGTGTGCCGTTCCTCGTGCACGTCGGTGGCGCAGCGCCAGGTCTCGCGCAGCACGTCGGAGTCGCCGGCCCCGGCGAGCCACGTGCGCGCGTCGAGCCCGGCAAGGACCGACGGCCCCATCGGAGACTCCACGGGCCACGGGACGTCCATGAGGTCGAGGAAGGGCTCGCGGTCGGTGCGGGGCCGCTGCAGGGTGATCACCCCGAAGCCGATGGACCCGACGTCGCGGGCCTCGAAGTCGTCCAGCCAGGCGGCATACATCGTGTTGAAGTCCGCCGTGCCGGGGTGGTGTCCCCCGTCGCGGGCCCAGGTCTCGGCGTACTCCGCGGGGTCCTGCACCTCGCGCTGCACCACCCAGGCGTCCAGTCCGGTGCCACTCAGCCAGGCACCGACCCGGTCGATCCAGGCCTCGCCGACGCCGACCTCCCAGTTGCCGAGGAACTGCGCGATGCCGCCTGGCTCGAGGTGCGCGCCCACCGATGTCACGAGGTCGCGCACCACCGCGTCACCAGCTGCCCCACCGTCGCGGTACTCGAACAGCGGCACCGCACCGGAGCGCGGCGTGATGACGAACGGGGGGTTGCTCACCACGAGACCGAACCGCTCCCCCGCCACGGGGTCGAGCATCGACCCCGAGCGGATGTCCCACTCCGCCTCGTCGAGGGCGGCGTTGAAGCCGGCGTAGCCGAGGGCTCGTTCCGAGAGGTCGGTGACGACGACCTCGTCCGCGTGCGCACCCAGGTGGAGCGCCTGCACACCGGAGCCGGTGCCCAGGTCCAGGGCTCGTGCGACGTGGGGTCGGGGCGTCCACGAGGCGAGCGTGGCCGAGGCCCCGCCGATGCCCAGCACGTGGTCCGGGTCGAGGGGCCGTCCCGTGGCCAGCTCACCGAGGTCGGAGGCGACCCACCAGTAGGACCCGTCGGCGGCATACGGGCGCAGGTCGCACAGCGCCACCACCCCGTCCCCCTCCGGTGCCACCAACCCGAGCTCGATGGCCCCCGCCACGGTCAGGGAGGGGAGGGCCACGGCGGCCTCGGACGCGTCGACCGGGTCGCCCAGGGTGAACAGCCGGACCAGCACGGCCGACGGGTGCGTCGACTGGGCGGTGACCCGCTGCGCCGGGAGGGTCTGTTCCCGGTCGAGGGCGGCTGCGGCCAGCGGTCCGAGGAGGTCCGTGACACCGGCCACCGTGAAACCGGAGGAGACCAGGTCAGAGCGGAGCAGAGCCAGGAGGCGCTGGTCGACGCGGGGCGTGTGGGTGCTCATCGAGGACGAGCGTATGCCGTCGCGGGCCCGGACCCCCAAACCCCGCCCCGCTCCCCGTGATCTCGCGCCCGGACACCATCGCGGCCGAACGCGGTGAGGTCACCCGGCGGGCTCGGGCCGAGAACGCCATCCACCCGTTTGAACACCATGGCGGCCAAACGCACCACCGGCGCCCAACACCAAACGCCATCCACCTGTTTGAACACCATGGCGGCCAACGCGCGCCGGGCGGTCAGCCGACGCAGGGGTCGCTGCCCCCGAACCAGGTGCTGCGACGCTGAGGTTTCACCCCGGCACTCATGAGGATCGAGAGGAGCCGGCGACCGTCGCATGCGTCCCGCCATGTCCAGCGGGCCACCTGCAGGCCCAGGCGCCGCAGCCGGTCCTCCCGGGTCTTCTCCGCCCACAGCACCCGTCCGGCCCGATCCCCGGGCAGCCCCTCGGGCACGGCGTACTTCACCCGGCCGTCGAACTCCCCCACGATGTCCTCCCACCCGAAGTCCACGTCACCCACGTATCCGTCGACGTCGCTGAACGGGACCTGCAGGTCGGGTCGGGGCAGGTTGAGCAGGAACATCTGGGCCCGGGACAGGCTCTCGCCGGCGGACATGCTGCGCGGGTCGGCGAGGTCGCACACGAGGGTCGCTCGACTCCGACCGGGCGCCCTGCGGGGGACTGCGGCCAGCTCCGCGGTGAGCTCGGAAGCCGTACAGAGACCGTGCCGGAGCGCGTGGTCAGCGGCGGCAACGCCGTTGGCGAGGGACGTGGAGCGTGCGACATCCAGGACCGTGCGCGCCGGCGAGGTCACCTGCAGGCCTCCGACCTCCCTGGGGGAGTCCTCGGCGCCCACGTGCTTGACGACGAGCCGGGAGGACCTCACCCGCTCGTCGCTGACGAGCGCGTCGGCACGGGCCGGCCAGGGATCGACACCCGGCAGCCCCCAGACCGCGGCGGCCGAGGTGTGCGAGAACACGGGCGGGTGGTCGGTGTCGCACCGCACGGCAGTCGCATGGACGAAGGCCGCGTGCCGCTGGACCGGCGTCAACGGATCCCAGTCGGTGCGCAGCATCCAGATGCCGTGCCTCACCCGCACGTACTCGGCTGCACCGGGCGTGACTCCCGCGACCCGGAGGGCACCCGCTCTCAGGAGCACGGCCGGGTCGAACGGGAGAGGTGTCGAGGCGCCGAGCATCGACCCACCGTGGCACGATCGCCGACCACCATCGCGGAGTTCTCCACAGGGTGCGGTGTCGACATCCGCGACGCCCCCCCCCCGCTCGGAACCGCCGTTTGAACACCATGGCGGCCAGACGCACCACCGGCAGCCACACCCAGGCGCCATCCACCCGTTTGGACACCATGGCGGCCAGACGCACCACCGGCAGCCACAACCAGGCGCCATCCACCCGTTTGGGCACCATGGCGGCCAAACGCGGTGAGGCACGGGGCGGGGGACGCCCGGAGACAGCGACGGGGACGAACCCCTCGCGGGGTCCGTCCCCGTCCGGGGTGGCGGCCGTCAGCTGATCTGGGCCGGGTTCTCCTCGTGCGCGGGCGCCTCGGGCTCGATGTCGCCACCGATCGCGAGGTCCTTGCTCTTGGAGTAGGCCACCGCCGCAGCGACGATGACGAACGCGACCGCGGCGATGCCGTAGCGGATCGGCGCCGAGGCGTCGGCCCCGATCGACAGCGAGACGATGGCCGGCGCGATGAGCACCGACACGAGGTTCATCACCTTGAGCAGCGGGTTGATGGCCGGGCCGGCGGTGTCCTTGAACGGGTCGCCGACGGTGTCGCCGATGACCGTCGCGGCGTGGGCCTCCGAGCCCTTGCCGCCGTGCGCGCCGTCCTCGACGATCTTCTTCGCGTTGTCCCACGCGCCACCGGAGTTCGCCAGGAACACGGCCATGAGGGCACCGGACCCGATCGCACCGGCAAGGAAGCCGGCGAGGGCTCCGACGCCGAGGCCGAAGCCCACCGCGACCGGCATGAGCGCGGCGAGGAGCCCGGGTGTGGCAAGCTCGCGGAGCGAGTCACGCGTGCAGATGTCGACGACGCGCCCGTACTCCGGCTTCTCCGTGTAGTTCATGATCCCGGGGTGCTCGCGGAACTGGCGACGCACCTCGAAGACGATCGCCCCGGCCGCCCGGGTCACGGCATTGATCGCCAGGCCCGAGAAGAGGAACACGACGGCGGCGCCGATGATCACGCCCACGAGGGTGTTGGGGTCGGTGACCAGGCCGTAGGCGCTGTTGAGGAAGTCGGTTCCCTCCTGCTCCGTGATGCCGGACGCATCGAGGTTGCGCACCGCGGTCTGCCAGGCGTCGGTGTAGGACCCGAAGAGTGCCGTGGCCGCCAAGACGGCCGTCGCGATGGCGATGCCCTTGGTGATCGCCTTGGTCGTGTTGCCGACCGCGTCGAGCTCGGTGAGGATCTGGGCGCCGGCCTCGTCGACGTCACCCGACATCTCCGCGATGCCCTGGGCGTTGTCCGAGACCGGACCGAAGGTGTCCATCGCGACGATGACGCCGACGGTGGTGAGCAGGCCACAGCCCGCGAGCGCGATGAGGAAGAGGGACAACGCCGTGGACCCACCACCGAGGAGGAAGGCGAGGTAGACGGCACCGGCGATGATTCCGGCAGTGAACACCGCCGACTCGAACCCGACCCCGATGCCGGAGAGCACGACGGTCGCCGGCCCGGTCAGGGAGGTGCGGGCCACGTCGATCGTCGGGCGCTTGTCGGTGCCGGTGTAGTGACCGGTGAGCCACAGGATGATGCCGGCGAGGACGATTCCGATGATCACCGCGAGGAAGGCCGTGAGGCGGGGGTCACCCGTCAGCGCAGCGATCTGCTCGTTGGACGACCCGAGCTCGGCGTAGGTCGAGGGGAGGTAGGTGTAGGCGGCGATCCCCGACAGGACCGCGGACACGGCCGCCGCGATGTAGAAGCCCCGGTTGATCGCATCGAGGGCGTTCTCACCCGGGCGGGCCTTGGTGATGTAGACGCCGAGGAGAGCCGTGACCGCGCCGATCGCGGGAACGATGAGCGGGAAGACCAGGCCGTACTCGCCGAATGCGACCGAACCGAGGATCAGCGCGGCGACCAGCATCACGGCATACGACTCGAACAGGTCAGCGGCCATGCCGGCGCAGTCGCCGACGTTGTCGCCGACGTTGTCGGCGATGGTGGCCGCGTTTCGGGGGTCGTCCTCGGGGATGCCGGCCTCGACCTTGCCGACGAGGTCGGCGCCGACGTCGGCGGCCTTGGTGAAGATACCGCCCCCGACGCGCATGAACATCGCCAGCAGCGCCGCGCCGAAACCGAAGCCCTCGAGCACGGTGGGGGCGTCACCCCGGTAGGCCAGCACGACGATGGCGGCACCGAGCAGGCCGAGACCCACGGTCGCCATCCCCACGACCCCTCCGGTGCGGAAGGCGATGCGCATCCCGACGTCGCGGCCGTTCTCACCGCGGGCGGCGGAGGCCACACGCACGTTCGCCTTCACGGCGAGGCTCATGCCGAGGTAACCGATCGACGCGGAGAACACCGCACCGAGGATGAAGAAGCCCGAGCGGCCCCAGCGCACGACCTCGGTGTCCGCGGGGAGGAGCAGCAGCAGCCCGAAGACGAGGACGACGAAGATGCTGAGGGTCTTGAACTGCCGCGCGAGGTAGGCCTGGGCCCCCTCCTCGACGGCGAGCCCGATCTCCTGCATCTTCTCGGTGCCGGGGTCGGCCGCGAGCACCTGGCCTCGGAAGACGAACCCCATGACCAGCGCCACGACCGCGATGACCGCGACCCCGATGACCAGCGTGAGGTTCGTCCCGGTGAGGTCCAGGGCCGAGCCCGACTCCGCGGTTGCGAGCGCGAGCGGTGCCATTCCATCCTCCTTGACGGTGATTTCGTCCCCGGGCGTGAGCACGCCTCAGGCAGGGACGCCCGGGCGCACACTACCTGTCGGGAGCGGGGCACGCAGCGGCCCAGCGGACGTGACGCGGGTCACTTCCGTCGAGGTGCGGAGGGTTTCAGGCGGCGACGGCGTCGGCGACGCTCGGGTGGATGCCGAAGACCTTGTCCAGGCCGGTGATCCGGAAGACCCGCAGGACCCGGTCGTTGGAGCAGACGATCCGCAGCCACCCCGAGTGGTTGCGCACGAGTTTGAGGCGGCCCACCAGGACTCCCAGGCCGGTGGAGTCGAGGAACCCGACGTCGTCGAGGTCCAGGACGATCTTGCTGTGGCCTGCGGCGATCTCGTCGTCCAGGGTCGCGCGCAGCTGCGCCGCCGTGTGCACGTCGACCTCTCCCGAGACCGTGACGACGCAGACATCGTCCTGCTGGGAGGTTGTGACGGTCAGGTCCACCTGAAGGGCTCCTTGCTCACTGTGCAGGTCACGGCACCGACCCGTGTTGTCGGGACCAAGGATTACCGTAACGGTCGTGTCCAGTCCCGCACAGCAGGTCTCTCTCCTGGCGCGTGGGACATCCGGCGAGCGGCTCCTTCACGTGGAGCACCTGCCCGCCCGGGCCGCCCAGCTCGCGCAGTGGCCCGCCACCGTCTCTCCCCCGGTCCTCGCGGCCCTGCTCGCCGCGGGCCTCGAGCGCCCCTGGACGCACCAGCGGGCCGCCATCGACCTGGTCTGCGCGGGGCAGCACGTGGTTCTGGCCACCGGCACCGCGTCCGGAAAGAGCCTCGGATACCTCGTCCCGGTCCTCGGTGCCGCGGCCGACGGGGCGGGCGCAGGAGGCGGTCGAGCCCCGACGGCGATCTACCTCGCCCCGACCAAGGCCTTGGCGGCCGACCAGCTCGCCCGGATCGACTCCTTGGCCGTCCCGGGGGTCCGGGCGGCCACGTATGACGGGGACACCCCTCCGGACGAGCGGCGGTGGGTGCGCGAGCACGCCAACATCGTGCTCACCAACCCCGACCTGCTGCACCACTCGCTGCTGCCCGGGCACCAGCGGTGGAGCAGGTTCCTGCGGTCGCTGACGTATGTCGTGGTCGACGAGTGCCACGTCTACCGCGGGGTCTTCGGTTCCCACGTGTCCGCGGTGCTGAGGCGACTACGGCGCGTGGCGGCCCGCTACGGCGTCGACCCCACCTTCGTCCTCGCCTCCGCGACGGTGAGCCAGCCGGCCGCCCACGCCTCCGCCCTGGTGGGGATGCCGGTGCACGCGGTCACCGAGGACGGCTCGCCGCGGGGTGCCATGACGTTCGCCCTCTGGGAGCCGGAGACGGCGGAGGACGGCGCGAGGCGTTCGGCCACCACGGAGGCAGCCGAGATCCTCGCGACCCTGGTCGCCGACGGCGTGCAGACGGTGGCCTTCGCCCGGAGTCGCTCCGGCGCCGAGGCCCTCGCGACAGGAGCCAGCAGGCGGCTGGAGTCGATCGACCCCGCGCTCTCGGACACGGTGGCGGCCTACCGGGGCGGCTACCTGCCGCAGGACCGGCGCAGGCTCGAGCACGCACTGCGCGAGGGGTCCCTGCGTGGACTCGCCGCCACCAACGCCCTCGAGCTGGGCATCGACATCAGCGGTCTGGATGCCGTCGTGATGGCGGGTTGGCCGGGTCGCCGGGCCAGCCTGTGGCAGCAGGCGGGTCGCGCGGGACGGTCGGGCGCTGAGTCACTCGCGGTCCTCGTGGCAGCCGATGACCCCCTCGACACCTATCTCGTTCGGCACCCGGACGCGATCTTCGTCGACCCGGTGGAGTCGACCGTCATGGACCCCGAGAACCCCCACGTGCTCGCCCCGCACCTCGCGGCGGCCGCAGCCGAACTGCCGCTCGTCGAGGCCGACCTCGAGCTCTTCGGTCCCACGGCGCCGGGGCTTCTCGACGTCCTCGTCGAGAACGGCATCCTCAGGCGCCGCCCCGCGGGGTGGTTCTGGGCACGCGAGGACCGCCCGACGGACCACCTGTCCCTGCGCGGCACCAGCAACGTCGTGGCGGTCGTCGAGACCCGCACGGGCCGGGTCCTCGGCACGGTCGACGAGGCCTCGGCGCACGTCCAGGTCCACACCGGGGCCGTGCACGTGCATCAGGGCGAGACCTGGGTCGTGACAGACCTCGACCTGGAGGCCCGTGTCGCGCACGCCGTGCGCGGTGACCCGGGATGGTCCACCCACGCCCAGTCGGTGAGCCGCTTCGACATCCTCACCCCCAGGCGCAGCACGAGCAGGGCCCGGGCCCTGGTCTCCTTCGGCACGGTGCGGGTCACGTCGCAGGTCACCGCCTTCCTGCGGCGCCTTCCCGGTGGCGAGGTTCTCGGCACCCACCCTCTGGATCTCCCGGAACGATCGTTGGTGACCAAGGCGGTCTGGTGGACGCTGTCGCCCGAGGTGCTCGACGCGGCCGGGGTCGGTGCGGACGTGCTCCCCGGGGCCCTGCACGCGGCCGAGCACGCCGCGATCGGCATGCTCCCCCTCGTCGCGACCTCTGACCGGTGGGACGTCGGCGGTGTCTCGACCGCCCTGCACCCGGACACCGGGCTGCCGACGATCATGGTGTTCGACGGCTATCCCGGCGGGGCGGGGTTCGCCGATCGGGCCTTCACGGTCTTCGAGGACTGGGTGCGTGCCACCCGTGATGCCGTGCGCGACTGCCCGTGCTCCAGCGGGTGCCCCGGCTGCATCCAGTCCCCCAAGTGCGGCAACGGCAACGACCCCCTCGACAAGACCGGCGCCGTCGCCGTGCTCGACCTGGCTCTGGCGGCCGGCTGACACCCGAGCGAGAGAGCCGGTCTCGAGAACCGCGACGAGGGATGTCGGCGAGTAGGGTCGCCGACATGATCGTGCTCGGAGTGATCCTCATCCTGCTCGCCGTGGCTGCCGGCCTCGTCTTCTTCGCGGGGACCTCCCAGCTCACGGACACGGTCGACATCGACATCCTGGGTGGCACCCTGAGCTTTCCCCCGCTCGCCCTGCTCATCACCGGCATGGTCGTCATCACCGTGTTCTGGTTCGGCTGGTTCCTGCTCCGGAGCGGCTTGCGCCGAAATCGTCGCCAGCGTGCCCAGGCCAAGGATGACGCGCGCCTGGCCGAGGAGAAGCGCATCGAGGACGAGAAGCGCACCAAGGAGGAGTTCGCCGCTCGCGAGCGCCAGCTCGTCGAGGAGCGGCGGCGCCACGAGGAGGAACGAGCGGCCCTGCTGAAGGAGGCCGACGCGCGCCAGGCGGGGTCGGCTCCGCAGTCGGCGACGGCTCCGCACGCGACAACGACTCCGCAGGCGGGGACGACTCCGCAGGCGGGGGCCGGGCGACCGGCGGACCCGGCTCCGACCCCGGACGGCGGTCGGACCGACGCCCAGTCCCCCACGACCGGCGGACGAGCCGCGAGCACCGAGGACCCGCCAGCCACGAAGGCCAAGGGGCCCGACTCCCCGCCGGCCTGAGACGTCCTGCTGCAACCACGCCCCCGCGCGACCTCGCGACCACACCCGGCGGGAGCCCGCCGAAGGTGTGGACGGAGGCTGCCACCCGCACCCGGACTGTCACCTCGACGACGACGGTGCCGTCCGCGAGAAGGTCGCACGACGTCATGACGGCATCGTTGAGCCGGGCGACGTGCGCCGCGCGGGAGCAGTCCGGCGCGGCTCCGGCCGTTGCCGGCCCCACAGCGGCGAGTGCCGCGAGGTCCGCCGCCGACCGAGCACGGTGAACGTCGTGGAGCACACTCGCCACGATCAGGCCGGCGACCGTGACGAGGAGGAGGACTCCGCACGCCGCCGCCGCGAGGACCGTGGCTGCGCCCTGCTCTGCGGTGGGATCCGGACGAGAGCGCCCGGTCCGCCGCCGCCCACGCCCCGCCGCGGGCTGCGTCATGGCTGCTCCACCAGGGCGGACGCCGCCGCCGAGGGCCCTCCCCGCACGCCCATGTGGGCCAGGGCCGCCGGAAGCCTCGCGGTCACGGTCACCCGCGCCACGCCACCGGAGACCGATGTCAGCACGGTGGCCCCGTCCGGGGCGGCCGCACGCGCCTCGCGGATGACCGTGGCGGGTGGCTCACCGCGGGCGAGCAGCCTGGCCCCGATGCGCGCGGAATCGACGCACTGGATCTGCGAGATCCCCATGCCGAGCGAGGTCAACCCGAGGCCGAGGACGAACAGCAGGGAGGGGATCGCCACCGCGATCTCCGCGGTGACCATCCCCTCCTCCCGTGCCGGCCCTCGCGTCACGAACCCGACCCGAGGGCGGAGACGATGATCCCGCTGAGCGCACTCTTGACCGGGCCCGAACGCACCACGGTGAGCAGGATCGCGGCGAAGGCCACGGCCGCCACCGTGCCCACCGCGTACTCCGCCGTCGTCATCCCCTCCTCCCCCAGAGCCCGTGCCCGGCGCACCGCACCGGCGAGCACCCGCGAAAGCCGTGTCGTCATGTCCAACCCCCTTGTCCCGGCGCGGCTCTCGCGCCGTCGAACTCCACGATGCGCTGGTCGGTGATGACCGGCCAGGCCCTTGCCGGAGCTGTGGACGGTGCCCGGGCCCGCCGCTGGATGTGGACGAGTGGCTCGAGACGCGGAGCATCGTGGACCGCCCTCTCGCGCGGGCCTCACGGCGAGAGTCCGCCGAGCAGGACCACGACGATCGGGACCACCGTGGTCGCGACGAAACCGGGGAGGAAGCACAGGCCCAGCGGGAGCACGAGGAGCACCCCGGCGCGCTGCACCGCCTGCTCGGTCCGGCGCCCCTCCTCGTCGCGCATCCGCCTCGCGGCCGCCGCGAGCAGCCCGGCGGGTGCGGCCCCTGCGGAGTGAGCCGCGTGCCACGCTGCTGCAGCTGGCGCCCACCCGGCACCCACCCGCTCCCAGGCCCGGTCCGGTGGTTCGCCCCAGCGGTGGGCGGCCGCGACCACGGCCAGCTCGCGTCCAGCAGGGGTGTCGTCGACGCGAGCGACCGCCTCGATCGCCTCCACCGCACCGGCCCCGCCACGCAGCGCGACCGAGACGAGCCCGAGCGCCGCTGCTGCCTGCTCGACCGTCGCGTCCCCCGAGAGCCTCACCCCCGTCGCGCCCGGACGCTCACGGTGCAAGACCTGGTCCGGACGACGGGGAGCCCTCCCGATCCACGAGGTCCTTCCGACGGTCCCCCGACGGGGCCAGACCGCACACGCCGCCACGAGGAGCACGAGCGCCAACAGGGTCACGGGACCGCACTCCCGCCGGTGAGACCCGGCCGAGCAGCCCTGCGCACCATCGCCCTCGACCACCACCAGCCCGTGGCGGTCAGCACCAGACCCACGGCGAACGCAGCGCGACCCACGTCGTCGCCGTACAGCCGCGCCGGCCCGAACCCCACGACCGCTCCACCGATCGGGCCGACCAGCGGGAGCCCGGTGAGCAGTGCCATGGAGGCGCGGGGCCCTGAGGTCGCGACGTCGAGCCGGTCGCGGGCTGCCCGACGCTCTCGAACGGCCGCCGCGGCGGACGCGGTCACCCAGGATGCCGCGGTGCCCACCTCCTCCGTGAGGCGCCAGGCCGCGATGAGGATGCCCAGGTCTGCGGCGTCGGGGCCCTGGACGTGCGGCGGGCCTGCCGAGGACCGGGTGGCGGCCACCATGACCTCGACCGCGCCGAACCCCCTCGCACGGGCACGCTCCACCTCGCGACCGATCCAGGGGGCGGCACGAGCGACTCCGGGGGTGGACGCAGCGACCTCCACCGCCGAGATGAGGTCGAGGCCGGCGTCAAGCCCGACTGCGACGATCTCGGCGAACTCGGCGACCCAGCCGCCCTCGGGCCCACCGCGGGCGCGACGCCCGGGGCGGGTCAGCAACCTCCCGGCACGAGAGCCGGCGATGCCAGGCGTCGAGCGCGGCCCGATGCGCGACCCCGCGGCGCGGGGTCGTCCCGGCGACCGGCCCGAGCGACCCGGCGGCCGGGCCGGCCGCTGCCGATCTACGCGGGACGGCCACAGCAGGACGGCGCAGGCCACGAGCAGCGCGATGATCGTCACGGATCAACCCACCGACACGCGGCCGCCCCCGGCACCAGCCCAACGAGCCGGGAGTGACCCGGCCCCCGAGCGAGCCCACCCGGCACCGGTCGTGCCGCCACCGACACCTCCACGCTGCCGTCCACCCGGGACCCGAACACGCCGATGCTCTCCACCCGCCTACGGCCGTCGGACCTCGTCACGTGCACGACCACGTGCATGGCCCCACGGAGCTGCGCGTGCACGGCATCCCTCGGCATGCCGGCGAGGGCGGCCAACGCCTCGAGGCGCGCCGGGACCTCGTCTGGGCCGTTGGCGTGCACGGTGCTGGCCCCTCCCTCGTGGCCGGTGTTGAGCGCGGCCAGCAGCTCACGGACCTCGGCTCCGCGCACCTCCCCCACGACGAGCCGGTCGGGCCTCATCCGCAGCGCCTGACGGACGAGGTCGGCCAGGGTGACCGCCCCGACCCCCTCGACGTTGGCCCCCCTGCCCTGGAGGCCGACGACGTGCGGGTGGTCCGGCACGAGCTCGCGCACGTCCTCCACGACCAGCAGTCGCTCATCCGCGGAGCACTCGGAGAGCAGGGCCGAGAGAACCGTCGTCTTCCCGGCGCCGGTGCCACCCGTCACGACGAAGCTGCGCTTGGCCCCGACCAGCTCGCGCAGCAGCGGGGCCAGGTCTGCGCTCACCGCGCCAAGGGCGACGAGGGCGTCGACTCCACTCGGCCTGGCCCGGGGAAAGCGCAGGCTGATGCAGGGCCCGCCAACCGCAATGGGCGGGAGGACTGCGTGGAGCCGTACACCGCCCGGGAGCATGCCGTCGACCCACGGCTGGGAGTCGTCGAGACGACGCCCGGCCAGACCCGCCAGCCGCACGGCCAGTGGGCGTGCCTCCCCCACCCCCAGCCGAAGGCCCGACGGCTCCACGCTCCGGCCCCTGTCCACCCACACCGTGCCGTCCCCGTTGACCAGGACATCAGTGACCTCCGGGTCCTGGGCCAAGCTGGCGAGAGGCCCCAGACCGAGCACCCTCTCGGCCAGGTGTGCCTCGGCCGCGGCCCCACCGGCGGCCCCCAACGTCGACAGCTGACCGCTCACGATCCGGGCGATGGACCCCGCGTCGGGCGCTTCCCCGGCCGCGATGGCCCGATCCACCTGCACCCCGAACACGTCGTGGTGAGGACTCACTCCGCCCTCTGGCCCGGGGTCATGAGGCCACCTCCCACCCTCGGACGAGGTCGACGATGACGTCCGCGCACTGCCTGACGGCGTCCCTGCGCGAGCCCGGCCACAGTCCGTGCTCGGCGTCCCGGCGCACCCTGGGGTCATCGGGGAGGTGGTGCACGTGAGCGGCCCCCAGGTGGCGGACGAGGTCGTCGATCACCTCCGGAACCGCGCGTCCCCCGCGGGTCACGAGCCGCAGGTCGGGGAGTGGCGGCTGCTGAGGGGCGGATTCGAGGAAGCGGTCGACGACCGAGTCGGCGTCGGCGAACCCCCTCGTGCGGAGAGGCACGAGGAGGACGACGCTGACTCCCTCCGCGACGAGAACGGGGAGCACCGGGCTGGACCCGGGGAGATCGAGCACGACGGTCGCCCGTGTGCCTCGGAGCGAGGTGAGCACGTCGAGCACGGCCTCGTCGGGCACCTCACCGGGTGATCGCGGACCGGCGCCCCCCGCCGAGAGCACGTGGCAGCCGCCCTCGACCGGAAGGCCCGCCAGGATCTCGGTGCCGGGAGCCGGGCCGCGAAGGTGCCGCAGCGCCTCCCACCGGTGACCGGCGAGATGCTCGATCCCGGCAGTCACCTCGAGCCCTCCACGGCCGAGGTCGAGGTCGACCACGACGCTGGGTCCGTGGCTGTCCGCGACCCGGCGCCCCACGGCGAGGGCGAGGGTGCTCGACCCGACGCCTCCGGAGGCGCCGACGACGGCGATGGCTGGTGGATCCTCGTGCATCTGTGGAGCGTCGCTCCGGGAAGCCGGACCAGCAAGGATGTCGGGTGGGTTGTGGACACGGCCAGCACCCAGGCGCCCCTGTGGACGAGGTTCGGGCCGCGCGACCGGGCGCTGCGCGCTCGACCGGTTCCGGACATGAGACGGCCCCGGTAGCCGGCCGGGCCGCGCGACCGGGCGCTCGACCGGTTCCGGACATGAGACGGCCCCGGTCGGGGGGACAACCGGGGCCGCCGGCGTGCCGGACTCCGGGGGGGAGGAGCCGGTCCGCCGTTCGCTCAACCCCTGAGGGGAGCGAGTGAGACAATCGTGCTCCATACGAGGCTCCCAACGCAAGCCCCTAGCCTTACCTGACGAAAACCTCATCAGAAACCACTCAGGTGCACTGAATCCGTAGCCTCACGGCAACACATTGAACCTTCCACCACCGGGACGCGGCCCATCCGGACGCGACGGCGCCCCCGTCCGATGACCGGGCAGGGGCGTCGTCCCGCCGCAGGCCTCGCGGGCGACCAGGCGTGCTCCATGCCGTCGTCGCACTGGGTCCAGCCCATTACGATCGGTCCATCAGTGGACTGCCCGCGCGTGGGTACCCGTTCGTCCTGCGGTTCCGTGAACGGCTCCGAGGAGCCCTTCGCCGCCCGTTCTACTCCTGCGGTCCACCACCCCACAAGAGCACCCGGCGCGTCGTGCGCCGAGTGGCGTCAGGCCAGTCGCCCGGCTGCAACGGCGTCCGCCACGCGCCCACCCTCGGCGGCGGCCTCCCGGACGGCGGTGCAGCAGTGAGTGACCCACAGGCCCACACCGGCCACATCACCCCGTCCGTAGGCCGCGAGCGCCCCCAGGTACGCCGCGCCCCCGGCACTGCCGTGTCCCGCCTCGGTCACGGCGACCCCGGTCGGGTCGAGCCCGGCGGCCTGGACCACCGCGCGGTCCAGCGCCCGAGCCACCACGGCGTTCCCCCGCACGAAGGGCCGGACGGTCGCCAGCTCCGCGTGCACGACGGCCGCCGCCACGACGACCGGAAGGGTCGGGGTCGCGATGAGCACGTCGGAGATGCCCCGGAGCCGGGCTGCGACGTCCCGCGAGGCGGGGGCGGGGCCAAGGTCGGCCAGCTCTCGCGAGTCCTCGCCGGGTTGCCGCGGCCGACCGAGCTCGGACTCCTCGAGGAGCCCCGCGGCGGCCGCGGTGTGCAGGCGGGCCAGCGCCTGGAGCGGAGCCTTGAGGAGGTGGCCCTGCACCCGCTCGCTCTCCGCCGTCGCCGCCACCACACCACGCATCGTCATCTCGATCGCGTCGGGCCGGGTCGACCACGTGGACGCGCCGCGCATGATGTCCCGCACGACGTCCACGGGCAACGAGGCCCCCTCGAGCTCGCCACTGGCCACCGCACCGCGCACGCGTGACTCGGCGGCGGCCTCGGGGATTCGCCGGCGCAGGGCGGGGTGCCACCGGAGCGCGGTGCAGGCTTCGCGGGCGGCCTCCACCTGCTCGGCGATGCCGGGGAGCTCGGCCAGCCGCGAGACGGCGTCGACGGCAGGGCTGGGAGGGGGCACGCCCAGCAGACTAGTTGCCCGGCATCCGGACGCCGGCGAGCTGCCTGGACCGCGCGACCAGGCGCCCACGGGAGTCCCACACGCGGGCGTCCTCGACGTAGTAGCCACCGACGACGGTGTCGGTCGTGAGCTCCACCTGCAGCCAGCCCGGTGCGGGACGGCCGAGGATCTGGCCCGTCAGCTCGTGGGTCGGGGCCCAGCCGGGCACTCCCAGGTCGAAGGACACCGGCATCAGGGCGTCGACGGCGAACGGCAGCATCGTGATGTCCGGCTCGCGGCCGTCGGCCATCCGCAGCCATGCCCGGATGACCCCCCTTCCCGTCGGCCGGCCCACCGCGAAACCGGACGTCGCCGGGTCGACCCGGACGTCCATCCGGTCGAGCAGCGCGACGCCTCGCGCCATCGGGGAGGAGTCGCGAGCAGCCGGCAGGCACTCCTCCGGGGGTGGCATCTCCGCGGGCCGCGGCGCGCGATGCACCGGCTCGAGACGTGCTGCGGCATCGCCGGAGGTGGCCGTCAGGCGGACCCGCTCGACCGGGCCGCCGTCTCCGGCCTGGAGGAGTCGGACCTGGGCGGTCGACACCGACCGGCCGCGGCGCAGCACCTCCACGTGGACATCGACCTCGCCCGGCTGCGCCGCGGAGAGGAAGAAGGCACTCCACGTCAGCACGTCGTGGTGGCCGCCCGGCTCCAGCACCTGGGTCAGCGCCTGCGCGCCGAGGGCCATGAGGACGCCCCCGCCCACGGCGTGGCCGATCCCCCACTCGGGCCCGACCTCCGCGCGACCGTGCCGAACCTCACCGGTTCCGCTCGCGCGCTCGTCGGCCCAGGTCACCCGCAGCACCTCGTCCAGCTCACTCATCCACACACCTCGCGTCGAACGTCGTCCCGGTCGCTCCGAGCCTAGGGTGAGCCCCATGACGAGCAGCATCCACTGGCCCACGGCCGTCCTGGTCGGGGGCACGTTGCTGCTGGTGTGGGTGAGTGCCGCCCTCCTGCGACGGAGCCGACGGCGGGGTTTCCTCTCCGAGGTCGACCTGGCCACCTACGCAACCCTGCACACCGCATCCCAGGCCTCGGAGCACCTGGGTGACGGCCTCACCCCCGAGGCCGCGTCCCGAGCGAGCCGCCACCTCATCTCCATCCTCGGCGCCAACGCGCTGTCGATCTGCGACTCCGGAGACGTGCTCTCGTGGACCGGGGCCGGCGAGCACCACCGGAGCGAGGCCGTCGAGCGGGGCGCCCGCACACGCGCCACGGGCCGGACCGTCGTCGACGGCAGCGGCGACCTCACGTGCAGCGACCCGGACTGTCCGATCCGCAGCGCAGTCACGGCGCCCCTCGTGGTGGACGACCTCGTGGTGGGCACGCTCACGGCCTACACGGAGCATCCCTCCCCGGGCCTGGCCCGGGCCACCGAGGAGGTGGCCGCCTGGGTGTCCAGCCAGCTGGCCCTGGCCGAGCTGGCGCGCACCCGGAGCCGGGTGATCGAGGCCGAGCTGCGGGCCCTGCGCGCGCAGATCAGCCCACACTTCATCTACAACAGCCTTGCCGCGATCGCCTCCTTCGTCCGGACCGACCCCGACCGGGCGCGCGAGCTGCTCATCGACTTCGCCGACTTCACCCGCTACTCCCTGCGCACCGGTGGTGCGTTCACCACGCTCGCCGAGGAGATGCGCAACGTCGAGCGTTACCTCGTCCTCGAGCAGGCCCGCTTCGGCGACCGTCTGGAGATCTCCCTCCTCATCGCCCCCGAGGTGCTGCCGGTGACCGTCCCCTACCTCGCGGTCCAGCCCCTCGTGGAGAACGCCGTCCGGCACGGCCTGGCCACCAAGGAGGGTGTGGGTCACGTGACGATCACCGCCACCGACCGCGGCTCCGAGGCCGAGATCGGGATCGAGGACGACGGGGTGGGGGCCGAACCCAGTCGCATCCGCCAGATCCTCGACGGGGCACACCCCTCGGACTCCATCGGCCTCGGGAACGTCGACGCGCGGCTGCGCCAGGTCTACGGGGACGACTTCGGGCTCGTCGTCGAGACGGCCCCGGATGCCGGCACGAAGGTCAGCTTCCGGATCCCGAAGTTCGCGCCCGGGATCCACCCCGGGCCCTAGGACCCGTCGTAGGCTCCCCTCATGTCCACCACTGCCGTCGGACTCACCGCCCTCGTCGTCGACGACGAGCTCCCCGCCCTCGCCGATCTCGGCTACCTCCTGGGCAGGGACGAGCGGGTGGCCGAGGTCATCAGCGCCTCCAGCGGCACCGAGGCGCTCCATGTCCTCGACGCTCGGGATGTGGACGTCGTCTTCAGTGACATCTCGATGCCGGGTCTGGACGGCATGGCCCTCGCGCGCGTCATCTCCCGGTTCGCGGTGAGGCCGCAGATCGTGTTCGTCACGGCCCACGAGGGCCACGCCGTCGACGCGTTCGCCCTCGCCGTCACGGACTACGTCATGAAGCCGGTCCGGGCGGAGCGGCTCGCCGAGGCGATCCGCCGGGTGGTGGTGGCCCAGTCCGAACGTTCGGGTCCGGTCGAGTCGCTCACCCTCGACGAGCCCCGCCCCACCGCCGACGAGACGATCCCGGTGGAGCTCGGGGGGGTCACCCGCTTCATCACGCGGAACCAGATCCGGTATGCGCAGGCCCACGGCGACTACGCCCGGCTCCACACCGAGCACGGCTCGCACCTGGTCCGCGTCCCGCTGAGCGTCCTCGAGGACCGCTGGAACGAGCACGGTTTCGTGCGTATCCACCGCAGCACCCTCGTCGCCCTGCCCCACGTGCGGGAGGTCCACATGGACCGCGGTCGCTGCTCGGTCCTCGTCGGGGAGATCGAGCTCCAGGTCAGCCGTCGGCACACCAAGGAGCTGCGCGACACCCTCCTGCGGAGGCCGATCGGCGAACGCCCCGCGTCGGGGCCCGAGTCGTGAGCACGCCCGCCGAGCCTCCGCAGCGCGTCCGCGTCACCAGCTCGCGTCGTGGGGCGTCACGAGCCCGGAGCCGGCCCATCGCCCGGGACCTCGACGAGCAGACCGAACTGGGCGACGTCTACCTCGAAGGGCTCATGCGCGCCCAGCTGCGGCTGTCCGTGGCCGTCGTGGCCCTCACCGTCACGGGACTCGTCGGTCTGCCCATCGTCTTCTCGGTGGTGCCGGCGACCCAGGGCCTCTCGGTGGCCGGCATCCCCTTCCCGTGGCTCGCGCTCGGCGTGGCGGTATACCCGGCCGCCTGGGTGCTCGCCTGGTGGTACACCCGGCAGGCGGAGCGAATCGAGGCGGACTTCGCCGACGTCGTCGAGGCCTCGTGAACGACCCGTTCTCCGCCGTCGCGGTGGCGATGGTGTGCCTCATGACGCTCGCCGTCGGGGGACTCGGGCTCCGGCTCTCCCGCCGGACGAGCGACTTCTACGTGGCCGGCCGCACCGTGTCACCGCGGCTCAACGCCTCTGCCATCGGTGGCGAGTACCTCTCCGCTGCCAGCTTCCTCGGGGTCGCGGGGCTCATCTACGACCAGGGCGTCGACATGCTCTGGCTGCCGGTCGGCTACACCCTGGGCTTCCTCGTGCTCCTCGTCGTGGTGGCGGCGCCGATGCGGCGCTCGGGTGCCTACACACTCCCGGACTTCGCCGAGGCGCGCCTTGGCTCACGGGCGATCCGGCTCGTCTCCTCGGTGCTCGTCGTGGGCATCGGCTGGCTCTACCTCGTACCGCAGTTCCAGGGCGCCAGCCTCACCCTGACCCTCGTGACGGGCGCACCGTCGTGGGTCGGCGGGTTCATCGTCATGGTCGTCGTCGCGCTTGCCGTCGGCGCCGGTGGCATGCGGTCGATCACCTTCGTCCAGGCCGTCCAGTACTGGGTGAAGCTCACCGCCCTGGCGGTGCCGGCATTCGTCCTCCTCGCCCTGTGGTTCCGTTCGGGCGCCGAGGGGCCGGTCGCCGATCCGTCGTGGTTCACACCCTTGGCCCGCAACGGGTCCGACGGCCACCCCGTCTACCGCGTCGCGTCGACGGTGCTCGCGCTCTGCCTGGGCACCATGGGGCTCCCTCACGTCCTCGTGCGCTACTACACCAACCCTGACGGCGTCGGCGCCCGGCGAACGACGGTCACCGTCATCGGCCTGCTCGGCATCTTCTACCTGCTGCCTCCCGTCTTCGGAGTCCTCGGCCGGGTGTCGTTCCCGACTCTGCCGGAGGGCGTGCGGTCGGACTCGATCGTGCTGCGGCTCCCGGGGGTGCTGGTCGAGGGTCTGGGCGGCCAGCTACTCACCGCCATGCTCGCCGGAGGTGCCTTCGCCGCGTTCCTCTCCACGGCATCCGGGCTGGCGATGTCGGTGACCGGGGTGCTCGACCAGGAGCTCCTGCGCCCGCGGATCTCCCGCATCGCGGGCGGCGACGTGCCCGGGTTCAGCGGCTTCCGGATCGCGGCGGTCCTCGCCGTGATCCTCCCGTACGTGCTCAGCCGTGTCACCGAGCCGTTGGGCCTGGCCACCACCGTGGGACTCGCCTTCGCGCTGGCCGCGGCCACCTTCGCCCCGCTCATCGTGCTCGGTGTGTGGTGGCGCCGACTATCGACGTGGGGAGCGATGGCCGGGCTCATCACGGGCGGGACCGCTGCCCTCGCCGCGATCGGCTCGACGATGGTTGCCGGACCCTTCGACGGCTGGACGGGGGCGCTGCTGGCGAATCCCGCCGCCTGGGCGACACCCCTGGCGGTCATCGTGACCGTGGGGGTGTCACTGGCGACGCCGGGACGGATTCCGCCCGGTACGGCCCGGACCATGGTGCGGCTGCACACGCCCGAGCGCGTCGCACTCGCCCGCTCGAGGACGCAGGACTGAGCGCGCCAGAGTGCCATCCGGCATCCGGCCGGCTCAGGCGTTGGCCGCCCGCGCCTCGACGAAGGCCTCCACGCACCGTCGCACGTCCTGCTCGGAGTGCGCCGCCGACAGCTGGACGCGGATCCGCGCCTGGCCCCGGGGAACGACGGGGAAGCTGAAGGCGATGACGTAGACCCCGTTGTCGAGCATGTGGTCGGCCACCTGCCCCGCACGTCGCGCCCCGTCGTCGCCCGGGAACATGACCGGCACGATCGGGTGCGAGCCCGGCAGCAGCTCGAAACCGGCCTCGGACATCAGCTGGCGGAAGAGCGCCGAGTTCGCGGACAGCCGCTGCCGCCCCTCGCTCGAGCTCGCCACGAGGTGCAGCGCGGCCAGCGACCCCGCCACGACGGCCGGTGCCACCGAGTTCGAGAAGAGGTAGGGACGGGCGCGCTGGCGCAGCAGGTCGACGACCTCCTGGTGGCTCGACACGTAACCGCCGGACGCACCCCCGAGCGCCTTGCCCAAGGTGCCCGTGATGATGTCGACGCGGTCCATGACGCCGAACAGCTCCGGCGTCCCGCGACCGCCCTCGCCGACGAAGCCCACCGCGTGCGAGTCGTCGACGAGCACCATGGCCTCGAACTCCTCCGCCAGGTCGCAGATCTCGTCGAGCGGTGCGTACGAGCCGTCCATCGAGAACACCCCGTCGGTGACGACGCAGATCCTCCGGGCGCCACCGGATCGGGCCGCCTCGAGCTGGCTGCGCAGGTCGGCCATGTCTGCGTTCCGGTACCGGAACCGCGCGGCCTTGGAGAGCCGGATGCCGTCGATGATCGACGCGTGGTTGAGCGCGTCGGACACGATCGCGTCCTCGGCCCCGAAGAGCACCTCGAAGACCCCACCGTTCGCGTCGAAGCACGAGCTGAAGAGGATCGTCGCCTGCATCCCGAGGAAACCGGACAGCCGGTCCTCCAGGGCGGTGTGCTGGGTCTGGGTGCCGCAGATGAAGCGGACCGAGGCCATCCCGAAACCCCACTCGTCCAGGGCAGCCCGGCTCGCCGCCACGACGTCCGGGTGGTCGGCCAGGCCGAGGTAGTTGTTGGCGCAGAAGTTCAGGGACTCCCCGGCGGTCGTCCCGACGTGGGACGACTGGGGTGTCGTCAGCTCACGCTCGCGCTTGTAGAGCCCGGCCTCGTCGATCTCCCGCAGGGTGGCTGCGAGCTGGTCCTTCACTGCGCCGTACACGTCGCCTCCTGCTCTCCCGGCGTCACCACCGGCTCGTCGTCGCCGACCTCGTCCGTCGGTCTGCCGCGACACTCCGTGGCACGGCTCTCCACCTGCACTCTGGCAGACGACGTCGGGGAATGGCGGGGCGGCGGCCGGGTGGGGTCGCTCAGCTCCAGTCGAGGACGACCTTGCCACCGTGACCCGAGCGGGTCTCGGCGAACGCCGCCTGCCAGTCCTCGGCGGCATACCGGCCCGTGATGACCGAGGAGACGGCCGTGCTGAGCTCGGGCGAGCTGGCGAGCATCGACCCCATGACGTACCAGGTCTCGAACATCTCCCGCCCGTAGATCCCGCGCAGGGTGATCATGTGGGTGATGACCCGCCCCCAGTCGATCGCGTAGCGGTCGGTGGGGAGCCCGAGCAGCGCGACACGGCCGCCGTGGTTCATGTTGGCGAGCACGTCCTCCACCGCCGCCGGGGAGCCGGACATCTCCAGCGCGATGTCGAAGCCCTCGACCATGCCGAGCGTCTGCTGTGCCGACCGCAGCGAGTCCCCGGTGCCGACGTTGACCACGAGGTCCGCCCCGGCGGCACGGGCCAGCGCGAGCCGCTCGTCCGACAGGTCGGTGACGCAGATCCGCCGCGCACCCGCGTGCCGCACGATCGCGGTCGCCATGACGCCGATGGGTCCCGCGCCGGTCACGACGACGTCCTCCCCGACCACGGGCCACTGGAGGGCCGTGTGGGTCGCGTTGCCAAGCGGGTCGAAGATCGCACCGAGGTCGGGATCGAGGTCCGGCGGCTGCACCCACGCGTTGGACGCGGGGATCACGACGTAGTCGGCGAACGCCCCGTCACGGTTGACGCCCACGCCCACCGTGTTGATGCACAGATGGCGTCGGCCGGCGCGGCAGTTCCGGCAGTGACCGCACACGATGTGGCCCTCGCCGGACACCCGGTCACCGACGGCGACGTGGTCGACGTCTGCACCGACCTCGACGACCTCGCCGAAGAACTCGTGCCCGATGGTCATCGGGGCACGCACCGTCGCGGCGGCCCACTCGTCCCACTGCTCGAGGTGTAGGTCCGTGCCGCACAGTCCCGCCCGCAGGACCCTGATCTTGACGTCCTTCTCCCCGCAGGGAGGCTCTGCCACCTCGACGAGCTCCAGCCCGGGGCCCTCGGTCATCTTTCGCAACGCTCGCACCGGCCCATCATGCCGGTCACCGCTCGTCGCGCGCCGCACGCCGTTCGTCGCGCCACGATCTGCCACACGTCGCCCGCACCACCCGTCCACCGCCCCGGTGGGTCGCAGGGGTCCCGGCGGACCCGGCATCCCGCCACTGTGGGTCCCGACCCGGGCAGCCCGCCCTGGCACCGACCCTGGAGGTGACCGTGAGCAACGACGCTCGCACGCACGCCGAGGACCCCTACCTCGCGCTGCAGTCAAGTCCGGAGTTCCAGGAACTGCGCAGGAAGTTCCGCGGGTTCGTCTTCCCGACGACCGCCTTCTTCCTGGCCTGGTACTTCCTGTACGTCCTGCTCTCGATCTTCGCGCCCGACTTCATGGGCCAGCTCGTGTTCGGGAACATCACCCTCGGCCTGATCTTCGGCCTCGGCCAGTTCGTCACGACGTTCGCGATCACCTTCATCTACGCCCGGTGGGCCAACCGTGAGTTCGACCCGATGGCGGACCGCCTCGGTGCGCAGCTCGACCACGACCAAGAGGAGCACTGACCATGGCACTGTCCCTTCCCATGGCCGAGTCCACCGCGGTCGGCTCCCCGGCACTGAACATCGCCATCTTCGCGTCCTTCGTCGTCGTCACCCTCGTGATCGTCATCAAGGTCGCGTCGGGCAAGAAGACCGCCGAGCAGTACTACACCGCCGGCGGGGCCTTCACCGGCCGCCAGAACGGCATCGCGATCGCCGGTGACTACCTCTCGGCGGCATCCTTCCTCGGCATCGCCGGGGCCATCGCGCTCCAGGGCTACGACGGCTTCCTGTACTCCATCGGCTTCCTCGTCGCCTGGCTCGTGGCGCTGCTGCTCGTCGCCGAGCTGCTTCGCAACACCGGCCGGTTCACGATGGCCGACGTGCTGTCCTACCGCCTCAAGCAGCGCCCGGTGCGCATCGCGACCGCCATCTCGGTGATCTGCGTGTCGTTCTTCTACCTGCTCGCCCAGATGGCCGGGGCCGGCGGCCTCGTCTCCCTGCTGCTCGGCGTCAACGGCGAGATGGCGCAGAACTTCGTCATCGCCCTCGTCGGGGTCATCATGATCGCCTACGTGCTCATCGGCGGCATGAAGGGCACCACCTGGGTGCAGATCATCAAGGCCCTGCTGCTCATCACCGGCACCGCCGTCATCACGATCTGGGTGCTGGGGAAGTACAGCTTCAACCTCTCCTCGCTCTTCCAGGCAGCGGCCGACAACTCACCCGCGGGCGACCAGCTCTTCGAGCCCGGCCTGAAGTACGGCAAGAGCATGACGACGAAGATCGACTTCATCTCGCTGTCGATGGCTCTCGTCCTCGGCACGGCCGGTCTCCCGCACGTGCTCCAGCGGTTCTACACCGTCCCGACGAGCAAGCAGGCCCGCAAGTCCGTGGAGTGGGCCATCTGGCTCATCGGCGGCTTCTACCTGCTCACCCTCGTCGTCGGCTACGGCGCCGCGGCACTGGTCGGCCCCGAGGCCATCCTCGCCGCACCGGGCAAGGCCAACTCGGCGGCGCCGCTGCTGGCCTACGAGCTCGGCGGGTCGGTGCTCCTCGGCGTCATCTCGGGTATCGCCTTCGCGACGATCCTCGCGGTGGTGGCCGGACTCACCATCACGACCTCGGCGACCTTCGCGCACGACCTCTACAAGGAAGTGTTCAAGCGGGGCAACACGACCCAGGACCAGGAGGTGAGGGTCGCCCGGACGGCCTCGGTCGTCATCGGCGCCATCGCGATCCTGGGCGGGATCTTCGCGAAGAACCAGAACATCGCGTTCCTCGTGGCCCTCGCCTTCGCGGTCGCCGCGAGCGCGAACCTGCCGACGATCCTCTACTCGCTGTTCTGGAAGGGCTTCAACACCCGCGGTGCCCTCTTCTCGATCTACGGCGGTCTCACGAGCTCCATCGTGCTGATCCTCTTCAGCCCGGTGGTCTCCGGCAAGGCACCGCTCGTCGAGGGCGGTCCGAGTCCGTCGATGATCACCAACGCGGCGATCGACTTCCACCTGTTCCCGCTCGACAACCCCGGGCTCATCTCGATCCCGCTGGCCTTCTTCCTCGGCTGGCTGGGCTCCGTGACGAGCAAGGAGCACAACGCGCAGAAGTACGCCGAGATGGAGGTGCGCAGCCTCACCGGCCACGGTGTCGCCGAGGCAGTCAACCACTGACCGGCACGCACGGCGCACGCAACGGCCGCGGAGAGACCACCCCGTCTCTCCGCGGCCGTTGTGCGCGTGCACGCCCCGTTGCACGTGCCGTCGACCGTGCGGGTATGTCGGGGTCACCCCAGAAGGAGCCGCGTGAGGTCAGGCGTGGCCGGTGCTCAGGCGTAGGTCGAGGACTCCGCGCGAAGCCGGTTCGCCAGGTCGTCGTCGACCGTGGCGAAGAACTGCCCGACGACGTCCTCGAGGTGGTCCAGGCTCTCGGCCCGGAAGAGGACCGGCTGGTACGCGGTGATGTCGTAGTTCAGCGTGCCCATCTCGTGCAGGTCGAGCGGCCGGATGTCCATGTGCGCGAACTCGTCCATCTCTCCGTAGCTCGACAGGATGCCGGCGCCGTACGCCTTGGTCTCCCCGTCCTCGGCCATGACGCCGAACTCGATGGAGAACCAGAACACGTCGGCGACGAACTGCATCGCCTCGTCCGTCTCCAGCCGCGTGCTCGCCTTCCCGGCGGCCTCGGTGATGGCGGCGAACCGGGGGCTCGCGAGCTGGTTTGCGTGGCCGATGACCTCGTGGATGATGTCCGGCTCGGGCGTGTAGAGCGGCTGGCTCGGGTGGCGCAGGTACTGCGTGGAGTTGAAGGTTCGGGCCCCGAGGTCGGCGTAGAACTCGCGCAACGGCACCAGCCCGGGAGCGCAGGTGTAGGACCAGCCGGTGAGGGGCCGCAGCAAGGCGGAGACCTCCTCCAGCTGGGGCACCCGGTCGGTCGGCAGCCGCAGCGCCTCCTTGGCCGCCAGGTACTCGGAGTGCGCGTACTTCTCGTGCTTGGGGGCGAGCTCGGCGGAGACGATCCGCCAGATGCCCTGCTCCTCGTCGGTGTAGTCGATGGTGGGGACCGGGTCCCCCCGTCGGTGCGCGAGCGATGCGCCCGCGATCTGGCCGCGGCGCTTGCGGTAGGCCGCGTCCGTGAAGCCCGGGTGGTTCTCCCCGAGGTGCACCTGCACCTCGCCGTCGGCGTCGGTCGTCACGGCCGAGTAGAGCTGTCCTTCCTCGAACACCGCGCTCACCTCCTCGTGAGTGGTCGTGGCCTTGTGGGCCCGAACCTCCAAGGAAGCACGAATCCGGGGTTCGATGGAACCGATGGTCATCCATCTGTGCAATGAGCGCACACATTCACCAACTGCGGGCGTGGCTTCCTGCGCAATCTGCTCACTACTGGGCGACGAGCCCGTCCCACCCCGCGCGAGGCCCCCGACCCCCGTCGAGTGAACAGAACACGCCGTGGCGCGGACGGTCGAGACGGCGTGTTCTGTTCACTCGAGGGGGTGGAGGGCGTGCCGGGCGGCGTTCCCGCCCGTTGGTCGCGCCGCTCGGCGCACGCGCCGCCCGCCCACCGGCACACCGGGCGGGTGCTGTTGCCCAGCGTCACCATCCGCGGTTGGCTGGGCTCAGTCACTCAACGAGGAGGAACCCGCCGTGACCGACGAGAGCCTGTCCAGCCACGCGCACGAGATGAACTTCGCCCCCGACCCCGCCTTCACGGCGCAGGCCAACGGGACGGCGGAGATGTACGACGCGGCGGCGGACGACCACGAGGGATTCTGGGCCGCCCAGGCCCGGGAGCGCCTCACCTGGAGCACGGACTTCGAGCGCACCCTCGACTGGGACGGTGCACCCTTCGCCAAGTGGTTCGTCGGCGGCGAGCTCAACGTCGCGTACAACTGCGTGGACCGTCACGTCGAGGCCGGCAACGGCGACCGGGTGGCCATCCACTTCGAGGGCGCGAACGGTGACACCCGGACTATCACCTACGCCGACCTCCAGCGCGAGGTGGCGAAGACGGCCAACGCGTTGGAGTCCCTCGGCGTCGCCACGGGCGACCGCGTCGCCGTGTACATGCCGATGATCCCCGAGACCGTGTTCACGATGCTCGCGTGCGCCCGCCTCGGCGCCCCGCACTCGGTGATCTTCGGCGGCTTCTCCGCCGAGGCGCTGCACACCCGGATCGCCGATGCCGAGGCCAGGGTCGTCGTCACCACCGACGGGCAGTGGCGCAAGGGCAAGGCCGCCCCGCTCAAGGCCGCCGTCGACGCCGCCATCGACCACGGTGACGACGAGTCGCCGGTGGAGAAGGTCCTCGTCGTGCGCCGCACGGAGTCCGAGGTCGAGTGGCACGACGGCCGCGACGTCTGGTGGCACGAGCTCGTCGACGCCCAGCCCGACACCCACGAGGCCCAGCCGCACGACAGCGAGCACCCGCTCTTCATCCTCTACACCTCGGGCACGACCGGGAAGCCGAAGGGCATCTTCCACACCACCGGCGGCTACCTCGCCCAGGCCGCCTACACCAACGCCGTCGTCCACGACGTCCACCCCGAGAGCGACGTCTACTGGTGCACCGCCGACGTCGGCTGGGTCACCGGGCACACCTACATCGTGTATGGCCCCCTCGCCAACGGCGCCACCCAGGTCCTCTTCGAGGGCACGCCCGACAGCCCGCACCAGGGTCGCTGGTGGGAGATCGTCGAGAAGTACAAGGTCTCGATCCTCTACACCGCGCCCACCGCGATCCGAACGTTCATGAAGTGGGGCGCCGACATCCCGGCGAAGTACGACATGTCCTCCATCCGGATGCTGGGCAGTGTCGGCGAGCCGATCAACCCCGAGGCGTGGCTCTGGTACCGCAAGCACATCGGCGGCGACACCGCGCCCATCGTCGACACCTGGTGGCAGACCGAGACCGGGGGGATCATGATCAGCCCGCTCCCCGGCGTCACCACCCTCGAGCCGGGTTCCGCGCAGCGTCCGATACCCGGGATCTCGGCGGAGATCCTCGACGACGACGGCAACCCGTTCACCGAGGCCGAGAAGGTCGGCTACCTCGTCCTGACCAAGCCCTGGCCCGCCATGCTGCGCGGCATCTGGGGTGACCCGGAGCGCTACAAGGACACCTACTGGAGCCGCTTCGGTCCCAAGTACTACTTCGCCGGTGACGGGGCGAAGTACGACGAGAAGGGCAACATCTGGCTGCTCGGTCGCGTCGACGACGTCATGAACGTGTCGGGGCACCGACTGTCCACGGCCGAGATCGAGTCGGCCCTGGTCTCCCACCCGTCGGTCGCCGAGGCGGCCGTCGTGGGGGCGTCCGACGAGACCACCGGACAGGCGGTCTGCGCCTTCGTCATCCTGCGTGGTGACGCCGATGATGCCGGCGACGCCACGGTCCAGGAGCTGCGGAACCACGTCGCCAAGGAGATCGGCCCCATCGCGAAGCCGCGGCAGATCATGATCGTGCCCGAGCTGCCCAAGACGCGCTCCGGCAAGATCATGCGGCGCCTCCTCAAGGACGTCGCCGAGAACCGCGAGGTGGGAGACGTCACGACGCTGGCCGACTCCTCCGTCATGAACCTCATCCAGCAGGGCCTGTCGAGCACCAGCTCCGACTGACCACCCCTGGCAGGAGGGCATGGGTGCGCCGTGTGGTCGGGCCACACGGCGCACCCCCATGCCCTGAGCCGGACCGGGTCGAGCGCTCCGTGTGATGATCGGGCGCATGACGCGCATCGGAGTCGTGACCGCGAGCACCCGACCCAACCGGATCGGCCACCACGTCACCGACTGGGTGGTGGGCCTCGCGCCCGAGAACGTCGAGCTCGTCGAGGTCGACCTGCGCGAGATCGGGTTGCCGCTCCTCGACGAGCCGGAGATGCCGTCGGAGGGGCACTACGCCCACGAGCACACCAGGCGGTGGGCGGCGGTCGTCGACAGCCTCGACGCCGTGGTCCTCGTCATGCCGGAGTACAACCGCGGCTACAACGCCTCCCTCAAGAACGCCATCGACTACCTCTATGCCGAGTGGGACGGGATGCCGGTCGCCTGCGTCGGCTACGGCTGGAGCGGTGCGCACTTCGCGCGCACCGCTCTGCGCCAGACCCTCGAGCGCATCGGCATGGTCATCGTCGAGGGCGCCGCCCTGTCCTTCGAGAAGACCCTCGACCTCGACGGCACCGTGCGAGCGGACGACGAGGCGACCCGGGCCGTGCGCTCCATGTTCTCGGCGATCACCCGAGCTTCGCCTGACTCGTCCAAGGGCGCCGGCCGCGGATAGGGTGGATACGTGTCACCGGCCCGTTCGTCCTCGCGGTCGGGTGAACGCGGGCTGCAGGACCACCGACCCAGGAGGCACGCATGGCGCCTGACGAGCCGGACAAGACGCCGGTCGACCCGATCTCCGACTCCCCCGACTCCCCCGAGCCCGCGGCATCGGTGAAGACGGCGATCTTCCGACGGTCGACCTGGACAGAGACCCAGTTCGTCGCGAACGCCCTGCGCACCGAGACCATCGGCGGCGCCATCCTCCTCTTCGCCGCCGTCATGGCCCTGATCTTCGCCAACAGCCCGGCGCGTGAGTTCTACGCGTCCGTGCGCGACGCCGAGATCGGCATCGACGTGGGGCACCTCAAGCTGTCGGTCGGGCACTGGGCCGCTGACGGGCTCCTCGCGATCTTCTTCTTCGTGGCGGGGCTGGAGCTCAAGCGCGAGTTCCTCGTCGGCGAGCTCAAGACGGTCGCCCGTGCCGCGGTCCCGGTGACCGCAGCGTTCGGTGGGGTGCTGCTGCCCGCCCTGGTCTTCCTCGGGGTCGTGACCGCGCTCGGTGCCGAGGGTGACGCCTACCGGGGCTGGGCCATCCCGACGGCCACCGACATCGCCTTCGCGCTGGCCGTCCTGGCGGTCATCAGCACCCACCTGCCGTCGGGTCTGCGCTCCTTCCTGCTCACGCTCGCCGTGGTCGACGACCTCATCGCCATCACCATCATCGCGATCTTCTACACCTCCGACCTCAACGCGACGGCGCTGCTCCTCGCGCTGATCCCCCTGGCGCTCTTCGCGGGTCTCACCCAACGGCGGATCACCCACTGGTGGCTCCTCATCCCGATCGCCTTCACGACGTGGGCCCTCGTGCTCGAGTCAGGCGTTCACGCAACCGTCGCGGGGGTGCTGCTCGGGCTCGTCGTGCCGGTCAAGCCGCGCAAGGCGGTGCCGGGCATCAGCACGCTGAGCCGGGAGACCGACGTCGCCCACGTCTTCGAGCACCGGGTACGCCCGATCTCCGCGGGGATCGCCGTGCCGATCTTCGCGTTCTTCTCCTCCGGCGTGACGATCATCGGGGGTGGCTTCTCCGAGGCGATCCACGACGAAGTGGCCGTGGGGGTGGTCGCCGGGCTGGTCATCGGCAAGCTCGTCGGCGTCTTCGGCACGACCTACCTCATGGCGCGGTTCACCGCGGCGCATCTCGACGACAACCTCGCGTGGCGTGATGTCGCCGGCCTCGCCCTGCTCACGGGCGTCGGGTTCACCGTGTCGCTCCTCGTCGGGGAGCTGGCCTTCGGCGCCGGCTCGGACCGGGACGAGCACGTCAAGATCGGCATCCTCTTCGGATCGCTGCTCGCCGCCATCCTCGCAGCGGTCGTACTGCGCGCCAGGAACAAGGTCTACCGGCAGATCGCCGAGGAGGAGACCCTCGACGCCGACCACGACGGCATCCCGGACGTGTACCAGGAGGAGTCCAAGGAGGCCTGACGCCCGGGTGACTCGGTAGGGTCACGTGAGAGAGGGTCCGCCAGCGGGCGGACGCGGACGACTGAGACGGACATGACGATGGCAGCACCGACTTCTGACACCGACCGTACGATCGGCCAGCTGGTGGCCGACGTCACCCATGACCTCCAAGGCATCGTGCGCGGCGAGATCGCCCTTGCGAAGGCAGAGGTCACCACGGGCGCCAAGGTGCTCGGGAAGGGCGCCGGGCTGCTCGCGGGAGCGGCCTTCTTCGGAATCCTCTTCGTCATCTTCCTGCTGACCACCATCGCCCAGGTCCTGGACATCTGGCTGCCGCTCTGGGCCGCGTACGCCATCGTCACCGCCGTCATCCTCATCGTGACGGCCGTGCTGGCGCTCCTGGGCCGCAACGCGCTCCAGTCGGCCGAGCCCGTCCCAGAGCGGGCGATCGACCAGGGACAGCGCACGATCGCGGTCCTCAAGGGCGAGTCCGAGCCCGCCGGCCCCACGTCGTCGAGCTGACCCCACCACCCTGGCCCCAAGGGCCGTCGAGCCACCGCAGCGCCGTCAGCCGACGGCGCACAAACCGGTGGACACCTCGGAGGATGCGACGACCCCATCGCGCAGCACCGGGCCCATCTCCTCCGCCGTCAGCGCGTAACCGGTGTCGCTGTCGTCGCGCGAGGTGGCGAACACCATGCCCACCATCCGACCCCGGGAGTCGAGCACCGGCCCCCCGGAGACCCCGCGCCGCACCTGCGCCCGGAGCGAGTAGACCTGGCGCGACACCCCTGGCTGGCCGTAGATGTCCGCGCCCCGGGCGTCGAGGACCGCCCTGACCCTGGCACCCCCCACCCACAGGCCGTCATCGAGGGGAAACCCTGCGACCACGGCGGGCTCACCGGCTGCCAGCGCAGACCCCCTGTCGAGTGCTGGGGCATCCAGGCCAGGGACGGCCAGCACCGCGACGTCGCGTTCGGCATCGAAGGCCACGACTCGACCCTCCAGCGCTGGTCCTTCGTCGCGGACCCGGACGGCCACCGTGTCCGCCCCCGCCACGACGTGGGCGTTGGTCGCGACCCGACCACGGGCGACCACCCACCCCGTGCCCACCTGGGCGCGACCGCACTGCTGCGCCTCCGCCCGGAGGTGGACCACGGAGTCCAGGGCGCGGCGCACGTCGGGGTTGCGGAGCAGGGCGGGGTCACCGGCGGGAACCGACTGGATCGGCTCGGGCCCGGCGCCCTCGAAGACCCGGGGAAAGCCCTCACGGTCAAGGGCCTCGGTGACTCCGTCGACCAACCGGTCCGCCGACGGTGGCATGAGCTCGTCGACGGCCTCCACGACCGCCGAGCGTGACACGAGCGAGCTGATGCTCGACGGCCCCCCGGAGGTCAGGGCGCCCGCCACGACCCACAGGACGAGCATCGACGTGGCCAGGACGGCCACCAGGCCGAGGGCCGAGTCGACGGCCCGTGCCGCAGGCAGGGTGACGACCTCACCGATCCGGCGGGCCACCATCAGCATGAGGACCTGCCCGAGTCCCGCCAGCAGGATCACCGCGCCCACGAGCAGGATGACGGACGCGGTCGTGCCCCGGGCGATCCCGGCGTGCTCCTCGAGGGCTCCCGGCACGAGGCGCAGCGCGAGCACCCCGCCCCCCACGAGGCCCACCAGGCCGAGGAACGCCGAGACGAAACCCTGCCTCCAGCCACTCCAGGAGTAGGCGACGAGCAGCACGATCAGTGTCACGTCCAGGACGACGACACCGGTCACGTCTGCGACCCCTTCATCCACGGCGACAGGACCCGGTCGGGCAACGGTCGCTCGTGCCCGGAGTCCCAGGGCCGCGTGAGGTCGGCGAGGTCGAAGAGGCTGCTCAGGAGCATGGCCGTGAAGCCCCAGACGAAGAGGTCACCGACCTCGAACGCCGGGCCACGGTAGGGACCGAAGACCGCGGTGAAGCGGTGGGCGGGATCGAGGAGGTCCGCCACGGGAACCCTGACCACGCGGGCGACCTCGCCCTCGTCGACCACGCCGACGGGGACAGGGGTCGGCCACCAGGCCAGCACCGGCGTCACCGAGTGCTCGCTCGGCGCGAGGTAGAGGTCGGGCAGGGAGGCGAGCACGTCGACCCCCTCCGGATCCAGCCCGACCTCCTCCTCGGCCTCCCGCAGCGCGGCCGCCACCGACCCGGCATCCTCCGGGTCGAGCCGGCCCCCGGGAAAGGAGACCTGGCCAGGGTGTGAGCGCAGGGAGTGGGCCCGCTCCGTGAGGACGACGTCCTCCCCCCCTTGGGGGTCCGGCCCGAACAGCATGAGGACCGCCGACCGCCGGCCCATTCCGGCAGGCGGCGCGTACGACGAGAACCACTCGTGACCGCTGACGTCACGTGTCGCGACCTGCGCGAGCCACTGCGGGCGTGGGGCGTTCACGGCTCGGGCGGCGGGTCGTCAGGGAGTGGACCCGGCGGCGGGTCGGGAAGCACGGCGCCGGGCGCCAGCTCGTACTTCAGCAGGGTGCGGGCCTTCGCCGGATCGGTCTCCCCCTCGCCGCGGCTCGGGCACCACCTCGTGACGGGGCAGGCACCGCACGCGGGACGCCGCGCATGGCAGGTGCGGCGTCCGTGGAAGATCAGCACGTGGCTGAGCATCGTCCAGTCCTTGCGGGGGAAGAGGGCGGCGAGCTCCGCCTCGACCTTGACCGGGTCGGTCTGCTCGGTCCAGCCGAACCGCCTCGAGAGGCGGCCCACGTGCGTGTCGACGGTGATGCCCGGCACGCCGAACGCGTTTCCGAGGACCACGTTGGCGGTCTTGCGCCCGACACCCGGCAGGGTGACGAGGTCCTCGAGCCGACCGGGCACCTCACCGTCGAAGCGCTCGACTATGGCCGCCGAGAGGGTGATGACGGAGTTGGTCTTGGCCCGGAAGAAGCCCGTCGGCTTCAGCACGGCCTCCATCTCCGCGCGGTCGGCACCGGCCATGGCCTCGGCGGTCGGCCACCGGGTGAAGAGGGCCGGCGTGACCGAGTTGACCATCACGTCCGTCGTCTGGGCGGACAGCACGGTGGCGACGAGGAGCTGGAGGGGGCTCTCGAAGTCCAGCTCGCAGTGCGCGTAGGGGTATCGATCGAGCAGCGCCCGGTACGTGCGCCGCGCCCGCCGGGTGCGAGCGACCGGCGTCTCCTCGGCGGGACGGCCGCCGCGAACGGCTCGGGGAGTGGTCGCTGGCACGGCCGCAAGCCTACGTCGTGGGTCGGACGTCGCCCGACCCGATCGAGGGGGACGGACTCTGGCACACTGTTGGCCGTGGACCACGACGTCGTGCGCAGAGCGCCCCTGTTCGCAGCCCTGGATGAGCAGACTGCCGAATCCCTGATCGCCACCATGAGCCCCGGGCACATGGAGCGTGGCGACGTCCTCTTCCACGAGGGCGACCAGGGTGACCGGCTCTACGTCATCGGGGAGGGCAAGATCAAGCTGGGCCGCTCCAGCAGCGACGGGCGCGAGAACCTCCTGGCGATCCTCGGGCCGGGCGAGATGTTCGGCGAGCTCTCCCTGTTCGACCCGGGGCCGCGCACCGCGACAGCCACCGCGATCGCCGAGACCCAGGTGCTGTCGATGAGCCACCACCAGCTCGGCGACTTCCTCCAGGAGCGCCCCCGGGTGGCGACGACCCTGCTCGCGGCGCTCGCCCGCAGGCTGCGCCGCACCAACGAGTCCCTCGCCGACCTCGTCTTCACCGACGTGCCAGGGCGGGTCGCCAAGGCGCTGCTCGACCTGGCCGGACGCTTCGGCCGACCGGTCGACGAGGGCGTCATGGTCGCCCACGACCTCACCCAGGAGGAGCTGGCCCAGCTCGTGGGTGCCTCCCGCGAGACGGTCAACAAGGCGCTCGCCGACTTCGCCGCGCGGGGATGGCTCCGCCTCGAGGCCCGCGCCGTGCTGCTGCTGGACGTCGAGCGTCTCAAGCGCCGCGCGCGCTGAGGTGCTCCAGCTGGGCCCGGATCGACATCCGGGCCGCCGGCCACACCGATTCCGGCACCTCCGCGTAGACCCGCCGCAGGACCCCCTCCACCGGGTCCTCCTCCCCCGCTGCGCCGTCGGCGAGCGCTGACCGCACCTGGTCGAGCCGTTCCGCACGGTGCGTGCGGTAGAACGAGACCATCGCGGCGGCATCCGGCACGACCGGGCCGTGGCCCGGCAGGATGGTGCTGACCTGGCCACCGCCGGTGAGCGCGGCGATCCGGTCCAGGGACTCCAGGTATGCCGTGAGCTCACCATCGGGGTGCGCCACCACGGTGGTGCCGCGGCCGAGCACGGTGTCTCCGGTGAGGAGGCAGTGGTCGGCCGGAAGGGCGAAGGAGACCGAGTCCGCGGTGTGTCCCGGGGTTGCGACCACGCGCAGCTCCAGGCCTCCGGCTCGGACCACGTCGCCGTCCGAGAGGTCGTCGTGTCCACGCCCCACGGCCCGCACCCGCGTGCCGGTGAGCCGAGCGAACCGCGGGGCCGCCTCGGCGTGGTCGAGGTGACCGTGGGTGAGGATCGTCTCGACGACGCGCGCACCGCGGTTCTGGACCACGGCCAGGACGGCCTGGAGGTGGCCCTCGTCGAGGGGGCCCGGGTCGATGACCACCGCTTCGGTGCCACCGGGCTCGAGGAGCACCCAGGTGTTGGTGCCGTCGAGGGTCATCGGACCCGGGTTGGGTGCCAGGACGCAGTGGGCGCGCTCGGTGACCGGCCCCCCGGCCCAGGGCGCGGCGGCTGACGGCGGCGGAGTGGCACTCATGCCCGCGAGTATCCCGTGCGACGGCTCGGCTACGGCAGCTCGGTGCGCAGGACGAGGGCCCCGTCGTCGCGGCGGACCAGCTCGGGAAGCACCCGGGCGACCCGCGGCCGGTCGGCGAGGAACGCCGCCGCGTCGCCGAAGACCGCGAGCTGGGTGAGGGAGACGACCGTGGGGGGGAGCATCCGCACGGCTCCTGCGGAGTGCCGGTCGAGCAGGTCACCGGGTCGCACCCAGGCGCTGTGGTCGGACTCGGTCGTCGTGCCCCGTGCCACCTGGTCCTCGGGCATCGCCGCGGCGAGGATCCAGGTGTCGTAGCGGCGGGGTTCGAAGGCCGGGGTGACCCAGTGGGCCCGACCCCTCAGGTCGGCCACCCGGAGCCGCACTCCGCACTCCTCCTGAACCTCCCGCACGGCGGCGGCCGCGAAGGGCGCCGCAGCGGCGGCCGTCACCCCCATGGCTCCGGCCAGGTCGGCCAGGCCCGGCGTCGCGGGACTCAGCGAGTGGTCGGCGGGATCGACCCCGCCGCCGGGGAAGACGACCGTCGACGGGGCGAACGCCATCGACGGCACCCGCCGCTGCACGTAGACCTCCGGCCCGGACGACCCGTCCCGAACGAGCATGACCGTCGCTGCGGTGCGCAGCGGCCCGTCGACCCGGTCGGTCGCCGCCAGCCAGGCCTCGGCACGCGCGGCGAGCCCGGGGTCACTCGACACCGGGTGCTCGACGACGGGGCTCACGCGCGGACCGCCCCGTCAGTCGCGGACGTGGACGATGACCTCGACCTCCACGGGGGCGTCGAGCGGAAGGGCCGCGACCCCGACCGCGGAGCGGGCGTGCACCCCGGCCTCGCCGAACACCGCGCCGAAGAGCTCGCTCGCCCCGTTGACCACGCCGGGCTGGCCGGTGAACGAGGGGTCGGAGGCGACGAAGCCGACGACCTTGACGACACGCTCCACCCGGTCCAGGTCGCCCACGACCGACTTGACGGCCGCGATGGCGTTGAGGGCGCAGATCCGGGCCAGCTCGGCGGCCTGCTCCGGCGGGACCAGCCCGGGTCCGTCCCCGACCTTGCCGGTGTGGGACATGGCTCCGTCGACCATGGGCACCTGCCCCGAGACGTAGACGCGCGAGCCGTCGAGCACCGCCGGGACGTACGCGGCCACGGGAGGCACGACCTCGGGCACGCTGAGGCCGAGGGCGGACAACCTCTCCTCGACCGAGCCCATCACGCCCTCGGCCGCTTGAGGTAGGCGACGAGGTTGCCCTCGGGCATGACGAGGACCTGGACGAGCTCCCAGCCGTCCTCGCCCCACTGGTCGAGGATCTGCTTGGTCGCGTGCACGATCAGCGGAACGGTGGCGTACTCGTACGTCGTCATGCCGGCCACCCTAGCCCCGGCCGGGACGAGGACTAGCGTGGCCTCGGTGAGCGACGACACCGACATCCTGATCCGCAGCGCCAGGCCACCGGACCGCACGGAGGTCACCGGCCCCGAGCAGACGGACGTCTACGACGTGTGGGAGCCCGACACCGACCGCTCACGCGGCGTGACGGTCGCCCTCGTCCACGGGGGGTTCTGGCGGGAGGAGTACGACCGCCGGCACCTGGCTCCCCTGGCCGTGGCGCTGGCCGAGGACGGCTTCCACGTCGCGAGCCTGGAGTATCCGCGAATCGGGATGCCGGGCGGCGGCTGGCCGGGGACCGGCCTGTCGGTGCTCCAGCGGGTCGAGTCGGTGCGGGACGACACCCACCTGCCGGACCGCGTCATCGTCGTCGGCCACTCCGCGGGGGGCCATCTCGCCCTGTGGCTCGCCTCGGGAGAACGCGCGCCGTGGGTGACCGGTGTCGTCGCCCTCGCGCCGGCCGCTGACCTCGGCGAGGTCGACCGGCTGGGACTGGGTGACGGCGCCGCGCACGCGCTCCTCGACGGCACCGCGCAGGAGAAGCCGCAGGCCTGGGCCGACGCCGATCCCATGGTCCAGCGCCTCACGGTGCCCACGGTGATCGTCACCGGCGAGCTCGACGACGTCGTGCCGGCCGCCGTGGTCGACTCCTACGTCGCCGCACGCAGCCCCGAGGAGCCACTCCATGCCGCGGTCGCCCGCGGTGCCGACCACTTCGCCGTGATCGACCCGGTCAGCCCGGCATACCTGCTCGTCCTGGCCGAGATCGAGGAGCTCACGCTCACCCCCCACTGACCTGCGTCCCAGCGTCCGCCGCGGCCCATCTAGGCTGGCACGGTGTCCAGCACCCCCCTCTCTCGAAGCATCCGCGGTGCGCGACTGCACGTCGTGACCGGCAAGGGGGGCGTGGGCAAGACCACGGTCGCCAGTGCCCTGGCCCTGGCGCTGGCGCGCAGCGGACGACAGGTCCTGCTCATCGAGGTCGAGGGTCGTCAGGGCATCAGCCAGTCCTTCGACGTGCCGCCGCTGGGCGACGACGAGGTGCGGCTCGTCACCACGCGGTCCGGGGGCGAGCTGTGGGGCCTGTCGGTCGACGCCACCGCCGCGCTCATGGAGTACCTCCAGACCTTCTACAAGCTGGGTCGGGCAGGCGGCGCCCTGGAACGGATGGGCGTCGTCGACTTCGCGACGACCGTCGCGCCCGGCGTCCGCGACGTGCTGCTCACCGGCAAGGTCTACGAGGCCTTCGGACGCACCACCGGGTCCAAGCGCGGCCAGGGCCGGCTCACCTGGGATGCCGTCGTCCTGGACGCCCCTCCCACGGGCCGGGTCGCCCGCTTCCTCAACGTCAACGTGCAGGTCGCCGACCTCGCCCGAGTCGGTCCCATCCACTCCCAGGCCGAGGCGATCACCTCGATGATGCGGAACCGCCGGACCGTCGTCCACGTCGTCACGCTGCTCGAGGAGATGCCCGTGCAGGAGACCGTCGACGCGGTCGCCGAGCTCTCCGAGGCGGGGTTCGGTCTCGGTGCGATCATCGTCAACCAGGTGCGCGAGCCACTCGTCGACGAGGACGTCTTCGCAGCCGTGCGGACCGACCCGAAGGGTGCCGAGCGCCACGTCGCGGCCGATCTGACGTCGGTCGGCGTGCGGGCCACCGCGCGGACCGTCTCGGGCCTGGTCCGCGAGGGGGCCGACCACGTCGAACGGGTCGCTCTCGAGCGAACCCTCAGCGAGGAGGTCGAGCAGCAGGGTCTGCCCACGCTCAGGTTGTCGGCGTTGGCCGGTGGGGTCGAGGACGGCGGAGTGGCGATGCTCGCCGACGAGCTGCTCGAGCAGGGGGTCAGCTGATGGCCCGCGGTCCTGCCCGGGATCGGGTCGACATCGACGGGCTCCTGACCGATCCCGGGATCGGCATCGTCGTCTGCTGTGGCTCCGGTGGTGTGGGCAAGACGACGACCGCGGCCGCCCTCGGCATCCGGGCGGCCGAGCGAGGACGCCGGGTCGTCGTGCTCACCATCGATCCGGCCCGGCGCCTGGCCCAGTCGCTCGGCCTCACCGAGCTGGACAACGTCCCCCGCCCCGTCGCCGGCGTCGGCGACGGGTCCGCGGGGTCCCTCGACGCGATGATGCTGGACATGAAGCGGACCTTCGACGAGGTGGTCGAGTCGCACTCGACGCCGGAGAAGGCCGAGCAGATCCTCGCCAACCCGTTCTACCAGTCGGTGTCCAGCTCCTTCGCAGGCACCCAGGAGTACATGGCGATGGAGAAGCTGAGCCAGCTCCGCGCCCAGTCCGAGCGCGAGGGCACGTGGGACCTCATCATCGTCGACACCCCGCCGTCACGGTCGGCGCTGGACTTCCTCGATGCTCCCAAGCGTCTCGGATCCTTCCTCGACGGCCGGTTCATCCGCCTCCTCACGGCGCCGGCCAAGGCCGGGGGCCGGGCCTACCTCAAGTTCTTCAGCGTGAGTGCGAACATCACCGCGTCGGCGCTGTCCAAGATCCTCGGCGGGCAGGTGCTGCTCGACGTCCAGACCTTCGTCGCCGCCCTCGACACGATGTTCGGCGGCTTCCGCGAGCGTGCCGACGTCACCTACGCCCTCCTCAAGGAGCCGACGACGGCGTTCATCGTGGTGGCCGCGCCCGAGCGGGACGCGCTGAGGGAGGCCACCTACTTCGTGGAACGCCTCGAGCAGGAGTCGATGCCCCTCGCCGGTGTCATCGTCAACCGGGTCCAGATGCTGGCGGCGAGCGGGCTCAGCGGCTCCCGGGCCGCGGCAGCGGCCGAGCAGCTCGAGGACGCGGACCCCGGAGGTGACGAGGCGCTCCACGGGCTGACCCGGGCACTTCTGCGGCTGCACGCCGACCTCGCGGCCACCGCGGCCCGGCACCAGGGCCACGTGTCACGGTTCGTCGCGTCGCACCCGCGGGTCCGCCTCTCCACCGTTCCCGCGGCGGCCACGGACATCCACGACCTCGAGGGCCTGCGCGCCGTGGGCCAGGCACTCGCAGGGGAGTGAGGGGGCCTCGCCTCAGGCGCTGAGCTTCGCGGCGGAGAGGACATCGGTCCAGGACCGCACGTCCGGGCGTCGCCGGAGCAGGGCGCGCCGCTCCCGCTCGGTCATCCCGCCCCACACCCCGAACTCCGTGCGGTTGTCCAGGGCGTCGGCCAGGCACTCGGCCACCACCGGGCACCCCTTGCAGACGACCTTCGCCTCGCGCTGGGCCTTGCCCTGGACGAACAGGGCATCGGGGTCGGTCCCGGCACATCGACCGAGGGCGGACCAGTCGCTGACCCAGCGATCGTCCGTCGGCCTGACCTCTGCGGCGATGCTCATGTCCACCTCTGGTTCGTCGACGACGTGCCCCTCCCCCGGGGCCACGATGTGCTGCTTCCTGCACGCTACGGTCCTGCGGCAGGCTCGGGTATCGTCCGAAGCGGTCATGCGCGGGGGGCCGAACGTATGAGGGGCGACTCGCCCACTCGGTGCCTGAGCGTCCGATGAGGCCGCCCCCGCGCCGGGTTGTCGGGGGTCGGCGTGGTCCTTGTTACGCTTGGTGATATGGACCATCGCGCCCAGAACATCCCCCACGTGCTCAGACTCCTGCTCGGCTTCGTCGTGCTGAGCACGGTGGGCGGGCTCTTGATGGCCGGTCTGGCGATCCCCGCCGTGGGCGCGTCGGGGCAGGTCGCCAAGGGCGGGGTCGATTTCTTCAACGACCTCCCGAGCGAGTTCGCCATCTCTCCGCTGGCCCAGCAGTCCAGGATTCTCGACGCCGACGGCAAGCTCATCGCCAACCCCTACGACGAGAACCGCATCATCGTGCCGCTGGACAAGATCTCGGAGAACATGCAGCAGGCCCAGATCGCGATCGAGGACTCGCGCTTCTACGAGCACGGCGGTCTGGACGTTCGCGGGTTCAGCCGGGCCATGGTCTCCAACCTCCAGGGCGGCGACGTGCAGGGTGCCTCGACGCTGACCCAGCAGTACGTCAAGATCACCCTCCAGGAGAACGCCCTCAAGGCGGGCGACAAGGAGGCCGCAGCCGCAGCCGTCGACAAGACGTACTCCCGCAAGCTCCAGGAGCTGAAGTACGCGCTCAACGTCGAGGAGAACCTGAGCAAGGACCAGATCCTCGAGGGCTACCTCAACCTCGTCTACTACGGTGACCAGGCCTACGGCGTCGAAGCAGCCGCCCAGAACTACTTCGGCGTCGGCGCGTCCAAGCTCGACCTGGGCCAGGCGGCCCTGCTGGCGGGCATCGTCCAGCAGCCCACGGCCTACAACCCGGTCATCAACCCCGAGCAGGCCCAGCAGCGGCGCGACGTCGTGCTCACCCGCATGCAGTCCCTGGGGATGGCGTCCGCGAAGGACGTCGCCGCGGCCAAGGCCGTGCCGATCAAGGACATGATCAAGAAGAAGCCGGCCAAGGGCACCTGCTTCCGCTCGTCGCAGCCGTACTTCTGCTCCTACGTCATGGAGTACCTCCAGAAGTCGCCGCAGATGGCGGTGCTGGGTGACACACCCGCCGAGCGCCTCAAGACGATCAACCAGGGTGGCCTGACGATCCGCACCACCCTCAAGCCGGACGTCCAGAAGTCGACGGAGCGGGAGCTCACCAGGGCCGTCCCGATCGGGAACGACAGCAACCTGGGCGGCGCTGTGTCGATCGTCGAGCCGGGGACGGGCAAGATCATCGCGATGGCCCAGGCGACCGACTTCGAAGACTTCCAGACCAATGTGAACGTCGACAAGGAGTACGGCGGCGGCGAGCTCGGCTACCAGTTCGGGTCGACCGCCAAGACCTTCGCCGTCGTGACCGCCCTGGAGAAGGGCATGCCGCTCGACGGGGAGATCAAGGTGCCCTTCGCCAACGGCAGGACCGGCTACGTCTTCGACGACAAGAAGCTGCTCACGGACAAGTGCGGGGCCAACAAGCCGTGGTCGGTCAAGAACGACTACCCCGCCGGCGGCAAGATGATGTCGCTGGGCGAGGGCATCTCCAAGTCGATCAACACCTGGGCCGCCCAGCTCGTCATCGACGTGGGCCCGTGCGACGTGCGCGACACGATGACGAAGATGGGTCTGCACTCCGGTGACGGCGAGCCGATCGCCCCGTACATCTCGAACATCACGCTGGGTTCAGGCACGACGAACCCGCTGAGCCTCGCGAGCGCATACGCCACGCTCGCGGCGAGCGGGAAGTACTGCGAGCCCTACCCGATCACCTCGATCACGACCCCGGACCGCGAGGAGATCAAGGTCCCGAAGCCGCAGTGCGAGCAGGTCATCTCGTCCGACGTCGCCGACGGCGTGACCTCGTTGCTGGAGGGGACCCTCGATTCCGGCGGTACCGCCCAGGGCAACTGGGACAACTCCGTCAGGCCTGCGGCCGGGAAGACGGGAACGACCGAGAGCCACAACCAGGGCTGGTTCGTCGGCTACACCAAGCAGCTGGCGAGCGCGGTCTGGATCGGTAACCTCAAGCCGGCCAGCAAGAACGGCAACCTCTACTCCCTCAACGGCAAGTGCTTCGGTGAGTACGGCTGCTACCGCACGGTGTTCGGTGGCACCGTGTCGGCTCCGGTCTGGGCCAAGATCATGAGGGCCGCCAGCGACGGCATGCCGGTCAAGAAGTTCCCGGCGCCGTCGGAGAAGGTCAAGAACGGCAACCTCAAGAAGCTGCCGGGCGTCGTCGGGAACGGCCTCTCGACCGCGCAGCAGAAGCTCAAGGACGCCGGCTTCGACAGCTACGTGGCCGGCAATGCGGCCAGTTCGCAGCCCTACGGCACGGTCGCCTACACGGCCCCCTCGGCACGCGCCCTGCCCGGCACGAGGATCGCCATCTACCTCTCCCTCGGGCCGCCCAAGATCGTCCAGCGTGCGCCGGAGCCGGCTGCCGCGGCCGAACCGGCTCCGGAACCGGAGCCCACGCCGAAGGAGACCACTCCCGCGAAGCCGAAGAAGACTCCGCCGCCCAAGAAGCAGTAGGGGCAACGACGTGGGGCCCGGCGACCACGACGGTCGTCGGGCCCCAGTCGTCGTGCTCGGGCGCAGAGCCGCTCAGCGAGGGGCCAGCGCCTGCCTGACCACGGCCGCGACCCGGCCGCCGTCCGCGCGCCCGGCGACCTCCTCCTGGGCGGCCTTCATGACCTGTCCCATCTGCTGCATCCCCGTCGCCCCGGTCGCGTCGACCGCCCTGCGGACGATGGCCGCCAGCGCCTCGTCGTCGAGCTGGGTCGGCAGGTAGCGATGGAGCACCGCCAGCTCGGCCTCCTCGCTGTCCGCGAGCTCCGGTCGCCCAGCGTCGCGGTATGCCGTGGCGGCTTCCCTGCGCCTCTTGGCCTCCCTGGCGACCACCTTGAGCACCTCGTCGTCGCTCAGCTCGCGCGCCTCCTCGCCGGCGACCTCGGCGTTGGTGATGGAGGTGAGGACCAGCCGGAGCGTGCCGGAGCGCAGCTTGTCCCTGGCGCGCATCGAGTCGTGGAGGTCGTGCTGCAGCTGCGCCTTGAGCGTGGTCTCGGTCATGTCCCCAGTCTTCCACTGCGCGGTGGCACGGCTGGCCGGAGAGCGATTTCGTGGGGGCGGCGCGCTTTGCGAGGATGGCACGATGGACGACGTGGCGCGCTCGACCCTGCGCACGGTCGGTGGCCTCGCCGCGGCCGGTGCCGCCGGGGTGGCCTACGCGGCACTCGTCGAGCGCACGTGGTTCACCCTCAGGCGGGTCGCCATGGCCGCACTGCCACCGGGATCGGCACCGGTGCGCATCCTGCAGGTGTCCGACCTGCACCTGACGCCCGGGCAGGCCAAGAAGATCGAGTGGGTGCGGTCGCTGGCGGCGCTCGCACCCGACTTCGTCGTCAACTCGGGTGACAACCTCGCCCACCTCGAGGCGGTGCCGCCGCTGCTGCGCGCCATGGAGCCCCTCATGGAGTTCCCGGGCGCCTTCGTGCTCGGGTCCAACGACTACTTCGCGCCCGTGCCCAAGAACCCGGCGCGCTACCTCACGGATCGGCACGCAGCGCCGCCTCGGAGGCTCGGCGACCTACCCGTGGGCGATCTCGTGGCCGGCCTGCGCGGCGGCGGGTGGGCCGACCTGAACAACGCGCGCACCGTCGTCCGCATGGGCGACCACGCGGTCGAGCTCGTCGGGGTCGATGACCCACACATCGACTACGACCGGTATGCCGAGGTGTCGGCTCCGGCCAGCAGCGACGTCGCCCTGACGATGGGGCTCGTGCACGCTCCCTACCAGCGGGTCCTCGACGCGATGGTCTCGGACGGGGCGTCCGTCGTGTTGGCGGGGCACACCCACGGAGGTCAGCTCGCCCTGCCCGTGTGGGGCGCGCTCGTCACGAACTGCGACCTCGACACCCGCCGAGCCAAGGGCCTCTCCCGCTGGTGGCCCGGCGCGGGAACAGCTGGACGGGGCGGCCGGCCGGCGCGCTCGTCCGCCGCCCCCGACGACGCGGCCTACCTGCACGTCTCGGCGGGTCTGGGCACCTCGCCGTATGCACCGGTGCGGTTCGCCTGCCGGCCCGAGGCCACCCTGCTCACCCTCCTCGCCCGCGACGCCTGACCCGGCTCCCCCCACCCAACCTCTGCTAGCAGTGGTTAGGTCTCGGTTCACAGGTTCCTGCATGTGGTTCGAGCACCAACCTCTGCTGAGTTGCGGCTCACGGACCGATTTCTGGTGCCCCCCACCGGTCGGCTATCCTCGGGTGTCGCCGTCCCCGCAGCGGGTCGGCGACTGCCACGGGGTGTGGCGCAGCTTGGTAGCGCGCGTCGTTCGGGACGACGAGGCCGCAGGTTCAAATCCTGTCACCCCGACCACCGATGATGGCCCCTGACCTGCGGTGACGCGGCCGGGGCCTTCGTCGTGCGAGCACGGACCACCTGCGCACCAACGACCTGCGGCCCGGGCCGGCGCCGGCCGCGTGGATGCCGACCCCTGCGCAGGTGGGTGCGCCGCGATCCACCGAGAGCCCAGGTGCACGCTCCACAACGGCTTGGGTCAGACCACGCGTGGCGTCGTCGCGGGGGGAGTCCCGCGAATCGTTGGCGGGCACGCTTGAGGCGGTCGCCGCGGGCTTCGCCTGGCGGAGCGGCGCCGGGGCGTGGCACCCATGTCCGGCGGGCGCACATCGGCCGTGAGTCGATGCTCCTGCCCCGAGTGATCGGCTCCCGGGGATGCTCGAGGGGCGGCGCGACAGCGTCTCCGTGTCTGCGCGTCCCCGCGGGCGCTCCGTACCTCGAGCTGCGCGGGACCCACTACTCCGAGCTCAACGTGCCTCTGGCCCTCGCGGGGGAAGTCATCGACGACTCCTTCGGCGCGCCTCCGCCTGGTCCGCACCACGTGAAGCACTGCCCGTCGCCGGTGCCGGGCTCAGCCACACCGGCCCCGGACGGGCGACCACCTGACGGATGGGGACTCAGCCACGGCTGCGCAGCTGGCGGATGGCAAGCGAGAGACCCTGCGACTCGCAGCAGGAGCTCGCCGAGCGCAGGCACGCGCTCGGCGAGCTCCGTCGGGAAACGTTGTTGGATGCCGGTGAGGCTCAGCGCCACGACGGGACGGCCCCGGTCATCGAACACCGCCGCGCCGAGGCCCCAGCTCCCCTCCACGACGAGACCGGGGTTGAGGGCACTGGCCCTGTTCCTCATCACCGACCTCGCCGTCATCGACATCACCCCCAACGGCCTCGTCCTGCGCGAACTCGCCCCCGACACCACCGGAGACCACATCCGCAACGCCACCGGCGCCCCCTCACCATCGACCTGGACCAGCCAGGACCTCGAGCCGCTGCGTGCGTACGCACGTGGGCGGCCGGCCGTGAGACGGGTGAAGAAGGTTGGTCCCGTCAGCGCGGGGCTCCGCGAGAGCCGATCCATGTCTCGGCCTCGGCGACGGCCCCACGGGTGGACTCCGCCACGACGGAGGTGCGGAGGTGGACCCGGGCAGGACCGATGACGTCGATGGCGCCGGTGTTCTCCAGCTGGGCTGAACGTGCGCTCGGAGACACCGCTGATCCACAGCAGGCTGTCGTGGGCAGCGAGGGACTGCGCGTACCTCGTGATGACGTTGATGAACGTGCTGCCGAGCTCCTCCTTGCCCCGCATGCTGATGACCACGGCCGATCCGCGCGTCCGGGACGTGACGGCGGGCAGCGCCTCCTCGAACAGCGGAGCGGCGGCGAAGAAGAGACTCCCGTAGGGGCGCAGGACCACGACCTCGCCGGGTCCGATCTCCGCCCTCGGCTCGGTCTCGGTGATGCCGGTGTCCCCCAGCACCCACTCCTGGACGGTGACCCGGTTGGACTGCCGGGCCACGTGGAGGATGACGGACATCCCGACCCCCACGAGGACCGCGTACTGCAGCGGGATGACCAGGGTCAGCACGAACGTCGTGGCGAGCACCGTCGCCTGCACCGGCCCGGTGTGCCACACCATGAGCAGGGGGTCGATCCGCAGGGTGCGGAAGCCGACGACGATGAGGAGCCCGGCCAGCGCCGGCATGGCGATGTATCCGACGACGTCGGACAGGAGCAGGACCGCGACGACCATCGTGGCCCCGGCCACGAGCAGGGCCATCCGGCTGCGTGCGCCCGCGTTCGTGACGATGGAGGTCGCCGACATGGACCCGCCGACCGGCATCCCCTGCAACAGCCCGGCACCGAGGTTGGCGATCCCCTGGCCCCGGAAGTCCCCCGAGGGGTCGGGGTAGGAGCCGTCCGGGTTGGGCACGGAGCTGCTGATCGCCGCCCCCTGGACGAGACCGACGAAGGCCAGGGACACGGCCGGGATGGCGAGCGATCCGATGAGGGCGAACGAGGGCAGCGACGGGGTCGGCAGCGACCCGGGGATCTCGGTGATGGTCCGGAGCTGGACCACGTCCAACCCGATGGCCGGCACGAGGGAGGAGGCCACGACGATGGCCAGGACGAGGCCCAGGGCACCGAGCCGAGTGCGCTCGAGGAGGAGGATCAGGGCGATCGTGCCGGCGCCCACGAGGACCGCGGGCCACGCCCACGACCCGACGTGGAGCACCGCGTCGACCGCGGAGGCCACCCGGTTCTCGCCGGAGCTCTCGTACCCGGTGAAGTCATCGAGCTGGCCGAGCACGATGTTGACCGCCACGGCGTTGATGAAGCCGGTCAGCACGGCGTTGGGCACCCACCGCACCAGCCCTCCGAGCCGGGCCAGCCCGAGCCCGAGCATGATGACGCCCGTGAGGACCGACAGCGTGAACAACGCGGTTGCGGACTCGGGTGAACCGCCGTGGACCTGCGGGACGTCGGAGACGACGACCGCCATGGCCCCGGTGGCCTGGACCGTCATGAACGCCGAGCTCGTGGCCACGGCACCGAAGATCGTCCCGAACATGTACCCGTACAGGCCGTAGACCGGGTTCACCCCGGCGAGCAGGCCACCGGCCAGCCCGTCGGGGACGCTCTCCACGCCGAGGACGAGTCCCGCGGGGACGTCCTTGCGGAGGCTCGTGAGGGGGAACCGAGCGCGGAGCCGATCCATCCAGCGACCTCGTGGTGACTCCGTCATCGCGTCTTCCCGACTCTCTCCTTCCTGGTCGAAGGCGAGTGCTCAGTCGGTCATGGCGTCGATGGCTGCCGTGGCGGCGAGCAGGAGGGCGACGTCGGCTCCGGGCTCGACCTGGACACCGAAGGTGCCCGGAAGGGTCACCCAGCGCTTGGAGACCTCGGCGACCGCCGCGCCGCCGATCTCGAACGTGTACTCGCACTCCACGACGTCGCCCCGGACGGCGACCTCGCCGACGTCCGCGGCCTCGACGACGTAGCGATCGGGCATCGATGCGCCCGTGGCCCTGGTGATGGTTGCCGACGGGCGGCCCGGACGGTCGATCGTCACGATGTCGCGCGCCTGGGAGTCCCGGGCCCGCATCTGCGCGACGACCTCACCGCCCGGCTCCCTGATGGTGAAGCCGTCACGCGCCCTGAGGACCTTTCCGTCGACCTTGTAGACGGTGCGGCCGGTCATCGTCTCGACCCAGTAGTCCCGGCTGATGTCGACGAGCCCGGTGCGCATCTGGAAGATCACGGGACCGTCGTCGTGACCCGGTGAGGAGCGACCTCGACCCCCTTGCCGGTCTCCGGAACCCATCTCGTCTCCTTCTCCCTCACCACGTCGGATCGGGGGACCCGACCCACAGCGAGCCTACGACGCGTTCCTCGGGCCACCTGAGCCCACCGATCACCTCCACCCACGGTGGCCGCCCACGCAGATGGGCGCATCATCCCCCCGGCATGAAGCGGATCCACGGGTCCGGCGATAGCGTCGAGCCCGTGAAGGGGACCCGCGTCCTGTGAAGGAGACCACGGTGGGTGAGCGGCCGGCGCCGGATGGAGCCACCCGCGCGTTCCACCTCCTGGCCAAGCCGACGGGGGCCATCTGCAACCTGGACTGCACGTACTGCTTCTTCCTGTCCAAGGAGGAGCTGTATGCCGGCAGCACGTTCCGGATGAGCGAGAGCACGCTGGCGCAGTACGTGCGCCAGCTCATGGAGGCCCACGCCGACTCCGACACCGTGACCGTCGCGTGGCAGGGCGGCGAGCCGACCATGATGGGGCTGGACTTCTTCCGGCACGCCGTGGACCTCGTCAACCGGTACCGGCGACCCGGCCAGCAGGTGTCCCACACCATCCAGACCAACGCCACGCTCCTGGACGACCGCTGGGCCGAGTTCTTCGCCGAGAACGGCTTCCTCGTCGGGGTGTCGATCGACGGGCCGCGCGAGGTCCACGACACCTATCGGGTCGACAAGGGGGGCAAACCGTCCTTCGACCGGGTGCTCGCCGGACTGCGGACCCTCCAGCGCGGTGGCGTGGACTGGAACGCGCTCACCACCGTGCATGCCGGCAACCACGACCGTGGCCTCGAGGTGTACCGCTTCCTGCGCGACGACCTCGACGCGACGTTCATCCAGTTCATCCCCATCGTGGAACGCTCAGCGGGCGCCCAGACCGTCGAGCCCTACTCCGTTCCCCCCGAGGGCTACGGCAGGTTCCTCGTCGACGTCTTCGAGGAGTGGGTGCGCCACGACGTCGGGGACGTGTTCGTCCAGATGTTCGACGTCGCCCTCGCGCAATGGGTCGGGGCACCCCCCTCGCTCTGTGTCCACGCCGAGGTCTGCGGGACCGCCCTGGCCCTCGAGCACACGGGCGACGTCTACTCCTGCGACCACTTCGTCGACCCCGCGCACCTGCTCGGCAACATCGCCGACCACCACCTGCTCGACCTGGTCTCCGCACCACAGCAGGAGGCCTTCGGTGCGGACAAGCGCGACACGCTGCCGCGCCAGTGCCGGGAGTGCCCCGTGCGTTTCGCCTGCAACGGCGGTTGCCCGAAGGACAGGTTCGTCGACGACGTCTGGGGCGAGGCCGGCCTGAACTACCTCTGTCCGGGCTACACGACGTTCTTCACGCACATCGACGCCCGGATGCGCCAGATGCGCATGCTCCTGCGCGGCGGACGAGACGCCGACGGCGTCCGGCGCCTGGTCCGCGCAGAGGACGCCCGCAGGGACCCCGGCGCTCCCTGCCCGTGCGGAGGTGGTCGCGCCTTCTCGGAGTGTCACGCCGCACCCACCGCCACGACGACCGCCACGATGACGGCCATGACGACGGCCGGGTCGTCCGGCGGGGAGTGAGAGGGCGCCCGCGCTGTCAGCGCTGCGGCAGCAGACCTGCCCGGCGTGCCGTGACGATCGCCTCGGCGCGGGTGTGCACACCCAGCTTGCGGTAGGCCGACATCGCCTGGGTCTTCACGGTGTGCCGCGACACGAACAGCTCGTCGGCGATCTGCGGGAAGGACAGGTGGGTGGGCAGGTACTGCAGCACCCGCACCTCGGCCGTGGTCAGCGAGGAGTCACCGGCCAGGCCGGCCGAGGTGTCGACGAGACGCTGCCGGGTCTCGGCGTAGAGCCGGTCCAGCCGCGGCGAGGCCGCCGCCGGGATCCGCGCATCACCCGCCTCGTCGAGCAGCATCCTCGCCCGATCGGCATCCCCGAGGGCCAGGCTGACCCGGGCCAGCGACAGCCTCCCCTGCACCGCGTGCCACGGTGCGATGGTGCGCATCATCGAGGTCATCCGCAACGCACGTGCCGCCTCACGCTTGGCGTCGATGAGCCGACCCTCGAGCACGTACCCCACCGCCGAGGTCGTGAAGATCGGGGCCGCCGTGGCGATGGCATCCAGGCGGAACCTCGCAGCCAGCTCACGCATCTCGTGGATGGATGTGAGGGCCCGGTGCTCGTCGCCCCTCGCCAGCGCCGCATCCGCAAGCCCGGCAAGGCAGTGAGCCACCATGAGCGGCAGGTCCATGGCCGTCGAGAGACGATAACCCTCCTCGAGGGCAGCGGTGGCCTCCTCGTCCTCGTCACCGAGGAAGAGCGAGACACCGAGGAGGAAGTGCGCCAGCGTCTGCCACACGTCCTCGCTCGGCTTGGCGCTGATGAACTCGCGCGACGCCGAACGGATCTGGGTGATCCCGTCGGCTCCGATGGTGGCCCTGAGCAGAGCGGCGTCGGCGCGGTGCGACGCGTCGTGGTCTGACGACAGCTCCTCGGCGGCCAGCGCCAGCAGGCTCATCTTCGCCATGTCGCCCATGTGGGACGCCGCCCAGGCAGCGCCGAGCGCGAGCCCGCAGTGGCCGCGCAGTCGCTGCTCGTCGATGCCGTCGAGCCAGCGCTCGAGCACCGCCGCCTGACCCGCACCCAGGGGGCCACCCGCGTGCGACCAGACGAGGTCACTGAGGCGCTCGTCGTCCCCGGACTGCTTGGCATGGTGGACGGCACCGTCGAGGTCATTGCGCTGCTCGCAGACCGCGCTGGCGTTCGCATGGGCTGCCCGCCACGACTCGGGGTCACGTTCGTTCAGCTCGGCACCGAGGAACTCGGACAGCAGCGGGTGCATGCGGAAGACCTCGGCGGCGGGGTCCTCGGGGGAGAGCAGCTGGTTGACCGACGACAGGCGTCGCAACCGTGAGAGCGAGCCGCTGCCGCTCGTGACCGCATCGCAGGCCTCGGCATCGAGCACGGGGAGGACGGACACGTGCAGGAGGAACTGCGCGTCGTCGGGTGACAGCCTGCCCAGGATGTCGTGGCGCAGGTAGCCGCCCAGCCCGTCGATGCCCGCCACGCGCGTGCTCGGCTCCGTCGACCGCCGCTGGCTGGAGAGAGCGGCCAGGCAGACGGCGACCGGCCACCCGTCCACGCCGTCGACGAGGTCTCGCATCCGGGCCGGCCCCATCCGGACGCCGACCGTCTCCATCATCCGGCTGGAGTCGTCGAGGTCGAAGGCGAGCACCTCGGGGCCGAGCACGGCCACCTCGCCCCGGCTCTGCAGCCGCCACAGCGTCGCCGGGACCTCACCCCTGGTCGTCATCGCGAGCTGCGACCCCGGGGGGATGCTCATGGCCAGGGTCTCGACCAGCGACTCCCACAGGGCCCCCGACATCTCCTGAGCGTCGTCGACCACGACGAGGAAGGGGTCGCTGACCGCGGACACCGTCCGCTCGATCGCCGGAAGCGTGTTCAGGTGCCAGGACACCAGGTCGAGTGTGCCCGGGAGGGGAACCGGATCGGGCACGAGGCCGCGCTCGCGCAGGCCGTCGACGACGCCCTGGGCGAGCCAGTGCGGGTCCGGCGCCGCCGCGCGCACCCTCAGCCAGACGACCGCACGCGGGTCCCTCGCCGCCCACTGCGCCACCACGGTCGTCTTGCCGTAGCCCCCCGGCGCCTTGAGGCACACGACGCCGGACCCGCCCGTCTGGTCGAGGATGCCGAGGATCCGTTCGCGGGTCACGAACTTCGCGGGCACCGCCGGCGGGTCGAAGGAGTGCGGGACACGGGATCTCTCGGTTGAACCCGGCACGGCACCACCTCCGCCCCGAGCATAGCCGGGGCACCACGACCCCTCGGCGGACGTTCAGCAGACGCACCACCGACCTTCGACGACACGTCCCGCGACGCCGCGGAGCTCGGCTGGGAGCGGGCCCGTGGGCGCGCTCCCGGAGCCCCGGAGGGCGGGGGTGGCTCAGGCGGGCGGTGGGCAGGGCGTGGTGGGCGCCGAGGGCAGCTCCTGCGACATCGTCGCGGCCGTCTGGTCGATGAGCTCGGGAGAGACCCGTCCGGCGCCTTCCTCGTAGGGGTTCGCGAGGGCGAGCAGCAGGATGAGCAGGGCCCCGGTGAACGTCGCGGACAGCCCCACGAGCACCGACTGGGTTCGACCGGGAGCGGGCAGAGTCACGATGAAGATCAGGACGAGGACCAGGAGGCCGCCGCCCAGCAGGAGGCCCCACATGAGGACAGGGACCGTCGTCGCGGCCGTGACGAGCCTCGCCTCCCGCGCGGTCGAGACGCTGCCCACCTGGACCATGATGTTCGTGGCCATCGCGGGCTGGAACGTCGTGCCGTCCGGCGCGTCGATCGCGCCGATGGCCATGATGACCCCGGAGTAGGCCCGGTCCACCTCGGGCGCGGACGTGCCGTTCCGCATGGCCGGCCAGTCGTACTCGCTGGCGGCCTGTGCGTAGCAGAGGAGGGCCTCCTGAGCGGGCACACCGTCCGCCCCGAAGGTCCTCAGCTCCTCGAAGGCGGTGCCGATCGAGGTCGCCTCGTCCCCGATCGAGAAGCGGGCGTCGGAGAAGGCCCCGAAGAGGAAGACGATCATGAAGGCGACGATCACCCCGTAGGCCGTGGCCACGTACGACAGGGTCGCCGAGAAGGGGCCGGTGTCGAGGGATGACCTGTCCGGAAGGAACCGTCTGACGACGAACGCGATCGCCCCTGCGACGACGCCCAGGAGAACGAGGAGCAGGGCGTTCACGAGGGGGTTGGGGGACATCTCCGGGCTCCTCCTCCGCGACGTGACGTCCACGACGCGACCATGGCGGCGCTCCCCGGTGGTCCGGGTCGCTGCCGCCGTCCAGCCTTGGTGCAGGACACCGCCATCGTGGCGGAGTTCCTCCCCGAGAGCATGCTACCGACGGGATGACGCTCCGATGCCCCCACGACGGCGGCCGTGGGTGCGCCGGGATCAGCCGGCCGCACCGTGCGCGACGCCGGCCTGCGCCGTCATCTCGTGCAGGGCCAGCTCGTCGTGGTGCGCCTCGGGGGCGAGGTCGAAGACGACCTGGTCGACGGTGCCGGTGAAGGCGTAGGGCGCCCGGTCCTCGTAGTCGAGGTCGACGACGCCGCCGTTGTCGCGCCCGATGTCCATGCCGGCATAGGTGGTGAAGATGAGCGAGATCGTGCGAGGGATCCGCCCGCTGCCGATGACCCGGTCGCCGGCGAGCAACGTCACGTCGCCCCCGGTGCCGGGGGTGTTCTCGTCGGCCTCGAACAGCATGGTCAGCGTGACGTCGCCGGTGGGGACCGGCTCGGTCGAGGACTGCCGGTACGTGTCCACGCCGAGGTACTGGTAGGTGTGGTGCAGGTGGCCTTCGGCGTCGATCCAGAGCGCGAACCCGCCGATGAAGTCGGCGAACGCGACGAGGACTCCCTCGGCACCGTCCTCCGGGATGTGCACGTTCGCCTCGATGGCGTACGACCGGCCGATGATCCGCGGGATCATCGACGTCTGGATGTTCTGGACGTCGCCGTGGAAGGTGAACCGGGTGCGCGTCGGCATGGGGGGCAGCATCCCGAAGAAGACGGCGAACCCGCCCAGGAGCGGCAGCACCCGGTTGCGCTCGGCCTCGGCCCAGAAGAGCTCGGTCAGCTCGGCGAGCTTCTCGGGGTTCTCGGCGGCGAGGTCATGGGCCTGCGAGAAGTCGTCCGGCAGGTAGTAGAGCTCCCACACGTCGTCCTCGGGGTCCCACTCACCACCGGGGGCGAAACGGGCCAGGGTGGCCGGCGCGAAGTCCCAGGGCAGCTTGTCGAGCTTCGCGCAGGCCCACCACCCGTCCTTGTAGATGGCCCGGCTCCCGTACATCTCGAAGTACTGGACGGTGTGCCGCTCCTCTCCTTCGGCGTCGGTGAGCGTGTGGGCGAAGCTCGTGCCGTCCAACGGCTCCTGCTCGATGCCGTCGACGACTCGCGGGGCGGGGATGCCGACGGTCTCGAGGACGGTCGGCACGACGTCGATGCAGTGCGTGAACTGATCGCGCATCGTGCTGTCGGGCTGGATGCCCCGGGGCCACGAGATCACCATGGGGTCCCGGGTGCCGCCGAGGTGGCTGGCCATCTGCTTGCCCCACTGGAAGGGGGCGTTGTTCGCGTGGGCCCACGCGGCCGCGAAGTGCGGTGCCGTGTGGAAGCCGCCGAGCTCCTGGATGCCGCCGTACTTCTCGATGAGCGCGAGCTGCTCCCCCGCGTCGAGCACGAGGCCGTTGAAGAAGGTGGTCTCGTTGAAGGACCCGGTGAGGGTGCCCTCCATCGACGCACCGTTGTCGCCCCAGATGTAGATGACGAGGGTGTCCTCGAGCTCGCCCATGGCGTCGATCTCGTCGAGCAGGCGGCCCACGTTCCAGTCGGCGTTCTCCGAGAAGCCTGCGAACACCTCCATCTGGCGGGCGTAGAGCTCCTTCTCCACGTCGGACAGGCTCTCCCACGCCGGGTAGGCATCCGGGCGAGGGGTGAGCTCGGTGTCCTCGGGAACGATGCCGAGGCGCTTCTGCCGCTCGAGGGTCTTCTCGCGGTAGGCGTCCCATCCGTCGTCGAACTGGCCCTTGTAGCGGTCGGCCCACTCCTTCGCGACGTGGTGGGGCGCGTGCGTCGCTCCGGTGGAGTAGTAGACGAACCACGGCTTGTCGGCGTCCTGCGCGCGCACCGCGTGCAGCCACTCGATCGACTTGTCGGTGATGTCGTCGGGGAAGTAGTACAGCGAGCCGTCGTCCCCTTCCGGGACGCCGAGCGTGGAGTTGTCCTGGGTGATGATCGGGTCGTACTGGCCGGCGGCACCGGTGAGGAACCCCCACCAGTGGTCGAAGCCCCAGCCGGTCGGCCAGTGGTCGAAGGGGCCTGCGGCGCCCATCTCGTGCCCGGGCGTCATGTGCCACTTGCCGAAGCCGCCGGTGATGTACCCGTTCTCCCTGAGGATGCGCGGGAGCGCCGTGCAGGAGCGGGGACGGACCCCCGTGTAGCCGGGGAACGGCGAGGGGAACTCGGCGATGCCGCCCATCCCGACGCGGTGGTGGTTGCGCCCGGTGAGGAGCGCGGCCCGGGTGGGCGAGCAGACAGCGGTCACGTGGAAGCGGTTGTAGGTGACCCCCATCTCCTGCACACGGGTGAGGTTGGGGGTGCGAATGCCGCCTCCGAACGTGTCGGGGCCGCCGAACCCGGCGTCGTCGATGAGGACGATGAGGACGTTCGGCGCGTCCTGGGGCGCATGGGCCCCGGCGATGATCGACCAGTCCCCGGAGGAGTCCTCGATGGTGCGACCCGCCACCCCGGCGAAGCGCTTGTCGGGGATCGGGAGGACGGTCCGGTCGGGCGTGAACTTGCCCATCGCCTCAGCGAGCTTGGCCTTGAGCTCGTCGATGCCGCCCTCGTCGCTCTCCACCACGGACTTCAGCGGGGCTCCCGGGAGGCGGCGCTCGACCTCGAGCCGCGCGTCGGCCGGGAAGATGCCGATGACGACAGCCTCTCCCGCGGAGAGGGCCGCGCCGACCTCCTCCTGGATCTTCGACGCCAGTCGGTGCTCGGTGAACCTCCCCACCAGGGTTCCCGCGGCCGCGCCGACCGCCACCGCACCGAGCATCGGCGGGGCGAGCAGGCCGACCAGCACCCCGGCCCCGCCTCCCCACCCGGCGCCGCGGCGACCCAGGTGCGTGCCCGTGTCGGCGACTCGGGGGTTCCCGTCGGCATCCTTGCCGACGAGGATCATCCCGTCCGACCTCAATTCCTTGCCGGCCACGCGCTCGGCGAGGGCACGGAACTCCTTCTCGGCCAGGTCGGTGTCCTGGTAGCCGGCCACGATCAACATCCGGGTCTCGCTCATCAGCGTCCTCCTCAGTCTCCACCACGCCGACGAACGGCGCCCGGCCATGGGAGTGGATCTCTCCCGGCCTGGCACCACGATGCTCGCCGATGGGAGACGGCGAATCGCCCTGATGGGGTGAGCCTTGCCCGAGCGAGCCCCCCGGCTCGGCACGGGCAGCGCCGCGCGGCCAGCGGTGCGTCGCTCCGACCGGGAGCGGCGCGAAATCGAGGGCTCGTGTATCAGCGTCGGCCCGGACCGCTCCTCTGCCAGCAACCACACCCTTGCAGCCCTGGGAGACAGACCCGTGCCGAACCGCGTCCGCACCGCCACAGCCGCCACCCGACCAATGACCCGGACCCGCTTCGCACGCGGCTCATGAGCCCGCTCGGCGGTGGTGTCGAGACCACGGGGCACGGCGTCGTGGAGGGGCGGTCCGCCGTGCACCAGTGGAGCGACCCCACCGCCGAGGGACATGCCACGCAGGTGGCCTGACGCGTCGTCGACACGATCTGGAGCGGCCGCGTGCCCGAGGGAGGCGGCGAGGGCGGCGGGGGGACCAGCGAGCCGCCCGGGTGGGATCGGTGGCTCCGGTGCCTCCGCGGAGTGGGGGGCGGCGCCGCTCAGATCTCGTCCGCGCTGGCGATGGTGCCGTCCGGGTCGACCACGCCGTAGACCCGCGCCCCCCAGGCGCGCTGCAGGCGGGTCAGCTCCGGCGGGTCGAGTCGGCGCAGCCGGCCGCGGGGGCGCTCGACCCCCTCCGCCCCGCGAGCCGCACCGGACCTGCGTCGCCAGGGCACCGCGGTTCCCTTGAACGGAGCGGACACCCGCGGGAGGTGGCGAGGCCCGCGGGGACCCTGACCCCGGGCGTACCACTCGTCGAGTGCGGCGGCAGAGGTGGCCATCGCGTCCCAGAGCGCGTCGACGTCGTCCGGAACCTCCCCCTCCTCCACCTCGAGGTGCTCCGCGACGAGCTCGCGGCGCAGCCGGAGGGTGAAGGCATCGCTCGGGACCTGCTCGCCGGGCCCTCCGCGAAGGTCCTGGATCGCACAGGCCGCCTCGGTGTCGCTCGTCCACGACCGGCGGTTGAAGTTGTCCGACCCCACGCTGGCCCAGACGTCGTCGATGACACAGACCTTCGAGTGCACGTAGACCGGGTAGCCCATCGGGCTGGTCAGCCCGTAGATCGCGACCCGGTCACCTCCTGCGTCGAGGAGCAGGTCCATCGCCAGCTTCCGCGCGTAGAGCTGGGAGGCCGAGGACAATGCCCCGTCGACGTCGGGGCTGATCGGGATGACGGCGATGAGGCGCAGCTCCGGGTTGGCGCGCAGGGCGTCACCGAAGTGCCGACCCACCTCCTCGGACCAGAGGTACTGGTCCTCGAGGTAGATGAGCTTCCGAGCCTTGCGCACGGCCTTGGCGTTCGCTTGCGCGATGCTCCGCTCCCCCTCGGGGGCGAAGTCGTAGGCGAGGGCCTGCAGGTCGGGGTACGTCCGCAGCACCTGCACCGCCTCGTGCGCCCCCTCCGGCGAGGGAGGCGGCGGGGACTGCGCGGGGAGGGGCCGCGGGTCCAGGTCCTCCCGCTGGAAGAAGCTGCTCAGGCGGCGTCCCGGGTTTGCCGTGAGCGGGGTGGAGTCCTCCCACCGCTCGCGGAAGGTGGTCTCGACGTCGTAGACGGCAGGCCCCGTGACGGCCAGCTGCACGTCGTGCCACGGCGGGCGGGCCCCGAAGGCCTGGGGCATCGCGATGGCCTGAGGGTCTCCGCCGTGGTCCCGGTCGTCACGCCTGCCGTGACACAGGTCGATGCCACCGATGAAGGCGATGTCGCGACCCGGGTCGCCCGCGTGCCGGATCACGACGAACTTCTGGTGGTGCGACCCAGCGGTGCGCACCCTCATGTCCCGCAGGCACTGGCCACCCGCCTCGTCGATCTCGATGCCGAGCAGGCGGGACTTCTCCGAGTGGAAACCGATCTTGTTCCAGTGCGAGCGCCACAGGAGGCCCCGGACGTCGACACCGCGCCGGGCGGCCTCGGCGAAGGTGCTCGACACCGTCTGCCGCGGGTCGTCGGTGAGCTGCTCGTCGGGGTCACCGCGCCAGTCGACGAAGTACAGCAGGTCCCCCTCGCCGAGCTCGCTCACCCTCTCGTGCATCTCGGCGAAGTACGGGGCGCCGTGGACGAGGGGACGCACGGTGTTGCCGGTGCTCCACGCGACGCCCTCCGGGTGGTGGGCGTCGATGATGGTGTGCGGGTTCTCGCGCTCCTCGGGCCGGAGGAACAGGTCAGCATCCATCCGGACATCCTGCCGTGTCGCGCTCCGCGACCGGAACCGTGGTCCACGACAAGCGGACGACGGGGGCCGGGTACACCGCTCACGGAACAGCGGGGCGGCAGCCGTGGTTGCACCGAACCCGTCACCGACGCCAGGAGTCACACCGTGCGCGCCATCTGGAACGACCGAGTCATCGCCGAGTCCGACGCAACGGTCGTCGTCGAGGGCAACCACTACTTCCCGCTCGACTCCGTCGACCAGGCTGTGCTTCGCCCCTCGCGGACGCACAGCACGTGCCCCTGGAAGGGGACCGCGTCCTACTGGAGCGTCGAGGTCGAGGGCGTCACCGCGACCGATGCGGCCTTCACGTACCCGGAGCCGAAGGATGCCGCGGCGCAGATCAGGGACCGTGTGGCCTTCTGGAAGGGCGTCACCGTCCAGGAGTGACGGCGGCCCGGGTCAGATCGCGAACCAGGCGATGATGATCGCGAAGACGAGCGGCACGCCGAACACGACGTCGAGCACGTGGAAGGGCACCCAGAACAGGTGCGTCACCTTCCACCCGTAGTCGGCCTCGGGCCACTCCGGGGGCACCCAGGCACGCGCGCGCCACAGGCGCTGGCCGACGAGGAGCACCGCGTAGACCACCACCGCGAACCACCAGGCGTCGACGGTGCCGGACTGGGTCATGACTGGCCGATGGACTCCAACAGAGCGGTGAACCACGGCGACGTCGTGTCGAAGGCCTTGCCGCCGGCGATGCGGGGGAACTCGATCGCGCGCAGCACCCCGTCGCGCTCCTCGTCGTGCCCGACCACTCCGGACTCGCCCCGGAGGGCGGAGTCGACGGCGAGGTCGGTGCACTCCCGGATGAGCGCGAGGTCACGGTCGTTCGCTGCTGCCGAGCGAGAGAAGTAGCCGGACTTCTGCACCATCGTCTTCTCGGCGCCGAGGAGCTCGGCGAACTGCTTGGCGAACCACGCCCCGGGGTTCACCTTGTCGAGCTGGACGTGCCCGAAGGGATCCTTGGGGACCTCCTGCCCAGCGGCCTCGAGCTCGGCGACGACCTCCGCGACCCCGGCCCCCTCGGAGAGGAAGATGTTGACGCAGCCGATCTCGTCCATGACGGCACGGAGGCGCTCGGCCTCCGCCGCGAGGTCGATGTGGCGCTCCGGCACGAAGACGGCGTGGACGTCCCAGCCCCGAGGGTCGTTGCCGATGCCGGGCACGAACTCCTGCGCGCCGACCCACTGGTGGTAGGCCTCCGCGGTGGCCGCCGTGAGCCACCCGCAGTTGCGCCCCATCACCTCGTGGACGATGAGCATCCGCGGGTTGGACGAGTGCTCGGCGATGATGTTCCGGGCGAAGATCGAGCCCTGTTCGGCTGCCGTCCACGCGCCGAGCGACTGGGCGATGGGGATGACGTCGTTGTCGATGGTCTTCGGCAGCCCGACCACGGTGAGCTCGTAGTCGTTCTCGTGCAGGTACGCCGCGAGGTCGGCCGCTGTGCCGTTGGTGTCGTCACCACCGATGGTGTGCAGGACGTCGACCCCGTCCTTGGTCAGCTGCTCCGCTGCGACGTGCAACGGGTCCTGACCCTCGGTGATGAGCCCCCTCTTGAGGCAGTCGGCGACGTTGGTCAGCTTGACCCGGCTGTTCCCGATGGGGGACCCGCCGAAGCGGTGCAGCAGGTAGGCCCGCTCACGGACCTCGGGGGTGACCTCGACGTACTGACCGCGCAGCAGGCCGGCATACCCGTTGGTGTAGGCGATGATCCGCACGTCCGGCGCCATCTGGGTGTATCGCTCGATCAGTCCCCCGACGGCGGAGGACAGGCAGGGGGCGAGACCCCCGGCGGTCAGCATGGCAACGGTGCGGACGGGCATGGGTGCGCTCCTGCGGGCAGTGGACGACGATGCGTGACGTGCGACCGGCTGGCTGGTGCCTCAGCCGGCTCCTTCATTGTGGCGGGTCCGTGGCGTGGGTGGCCACCCGACCACCATGCGGGCCTGCGGACCCGCGCTCACCGGCTCCGGAGGTCGGCGGCGACCAGCTCGGCCGTCTGCACCATGTTCAGGGCGGCACCCTTGCGCAGGTTGTCACCGCAGATGAACAGGTCGAGCGTCGTCGGCGCGTCCGGGGACTGTCGCACCCGCCCGGCGAACCTCGGGTCGGCCCCCACGACGTCGTTGGGCGTGGGGAACTCCGGCTCGTCGGGATCGTCGAGGACGACGACGGCGGGAGCCTCCACGAGCGCCTGGCGCGCCTCGGACACCCGCACCTTGCGAGCGAACGTCGCGTGCATGGTCACCGAGTGGGACGACACCACGGGCACCCGGACACACGTCGCGAACACCGGCAGGTCGGGCAGGTCGAGGATCTTGCGCGTCTCGTCGCGCACCTTGATCTCCTCGGACGTCCACCCCCCACTCTCGTGGTGACCCACGAAGGGAATGACGTTGAGCACCAGGGCTGCTGGGAAGGGTGACTCGCCGAGCTCCTCCTCGACGAGCCGTCTGACGTCGCCCGGGCGGGTGCCGAGGGAACGGTCCCCGTGCACCACGTCCAGCTCGTCGTGCAAGCGGTTCATGCCCTGCCTCCCGAGCCCGGAGGCCGCCTGGAGCGTCGTCACGACGAGGCTCGTGAGCTCCCAGACGCCGTGGAGCACGGCGAGGGCGTCGATCATCGTCATGACGGTCGCACCGGGGTTGGCGATGATGTTGCGCGGGCGGTCGGCGACCTTGTGCGGGTTGACCTCCGGAACCACGAGCGGGACGTCGGGCTGGGTGCGGAAGACGGTGCTGTTGTCGATCGCCACGACCCCCCGCGCCGCCGCGATCTCGACCCACTCCTGAGCGATCGACGGCGGGATGTCGAAGATACCGACGTCGACGCCGTCGAAGAACTCCGGCGTCAGGGCCTCGACCGTCACGTCCTCGTCGTTCACCCGGCACGACGACCCCACGTCCTCGGCGCCGGCCGCGAGCCTGATCTCACCCCACGTGGCGCTCCGCGTGCGCAGCACGTCGAGCACGACCCGGCCCACCGCCCCGGTGACCCCGACGATCGCGAGGGTCGGACGGTCGGCCCTCACGCGCGTTTCCTGCTCGTTGCCCACGTCAGCGGCCGGTGCCCCCGTAGACGACGGCCTCACCCTCGGAGGAGTCGAGCCCGAAGGCCGTGTGCACCGCTCGGACCGCGTCATCCAGGGTGTCGTCCCGGGTGACGACAGAGATGCGGATCTCCGAGGTGGAGATCATGTCGATGTTGACACCGGCCTCGGCCAGCGCCTTGAAGAACGTGGCGGACACCCCCGGGTTGGACCGCATTCCCGCCCCGACCAGCGACAGCTTGCCGATCTGGTCGTCGAACTGGATCGAGCCGAAACCGACCTCTTCCTGGATCCGCTGGAGCGCCTCGACGGCTCCGGTCCCGTCGGCCTTCGGGAGGGTGAAGGAGATGTCGGTGAGGCCCGTGTCGGTCGCCGACACGTTCTGCACGATCATGTCGATGTTGATCTCGGCCAGGGCGAGTCCTTCGAAGATCTGGGCGGCCTTGCCGGTCGTGTCGGGAACACCCACGACCGTCACCTTGGCCTCGCTGCGGTCGTGGGCGACTCCGGCGATGATCGGTGCTTCCACGTCGTCTCCTTCGGGTCCTGGCTGGTCGGTCACGGTGGTGCCCTCCTTCTGGGAGAAGGAGGACCGCACGTGGATGGGGATGTCGAACCGTCGGGCGTACTCGACGCTGCGCAGGTGCAGCACCTTCGAGCCGCTCGCGGCGAGCTCGAGCATCTCCTCGTTGGAGATGCGGTCGATCTTGCGGGCGGTCGGCACGATCCGGGGGTCGGCGGTGAAGACCCCGTCGACGTCGGTGTAGATCTCGCACACCTCGGCGTCCAGCGCAGCGGCGAGCGCGACCGCCGTGGTGTCGGTGCCACCGCGCCCCAGGGTGGTGATCTCCTTGGTGTCCTGGCTCACGCCCTGGAACCCGGCGACGATGACGATGTGGCCCTTGCCCAGGGCCTCGGTGATGCGACCGGGCGTCACGTCGATGATCTTGGCCCTGCCGTGGGAGGAGTCGGTGATGACCCCGGCTTGGCTGCCGGTGAAGGACCGAGCGCTGAACCCGAGGTCGGAGATGGCCATCGCGACCAGTGCCATCGACATCCGCTCGCCCGCGGTGACCAGCATGTCCAGCTCCCGGGGGGCGGGACCGGGCTGACCTCGAGCGCGAGGTCGAGAAGCTCGTCGGTGGTGTCCCCCATGGCCGACACCGCGACGACGACGTCGTGGCCGGCCTTCTTCGTGTCTGCGATCCGGCGCGCCACCCGCTTGATGCTGTCGGCGTCCGCCAGGGACGAGCCGCCGTACTTCTGGACCACGATGGGCACGCTGATACTCCGGTGGGGTGGGGCCTGGAACTGGCCTTCACCCTACCCCGGTGTCCACGGACCGGACGGTGTGACCGGATGCCGGTCGGGATCGACCGCCCACCGTGCTACCGGCCCCCTGGCGGACCACGTAGGATTGCCGGGTGTCCCGCCTCATGGCGGGGACACGGTGACGACACGGGGACCTGGGCTTGGTCCCTCGGCGTGCGTCCACGTCGGTCCGGCGTGCCGTGTTGCCGACGCGGCGGTCGCGTCGCCTCACGCACGGTGGACCCGGCGTCCACGTCGGTTCCACACCGTGCCGACTCAGGAGAAGGAACGGCTTGGCACAGCGAACTCCGCGACGTGCCGGCGCGCAGGGCACCATGCCGCGCGACCGGCGCCGTTCGCGTGCCGGGGACGACGAGGGTCTCATCCCGGTCCTGGCCAAGACCGTTCGGCAGGTCCAGGCCGCCGCGGAGCGCGGCAAGGTCCGGCCGAGCGGCCGCACGGCCTACCAGGTCGTCGCCCTCCTGGTCCGGGAGGAGCACGCCCGGGTGAAGACGGACACCTCCATCTCCGAGGCGGAACGCAGCGCCGTGCTCACGCGCCTCGACGGCATCGCCACGATCCTGGCCAAGACGGCCGTGCGCGACACCTCCCTGCTGGAGCTGCTGGCCGAGGGCGCCCCGGTCTCGGCCGCGGCCGTGAGCCTCAAGAACGACCTGCTCCTGCAGGCCGGCCGCGAACCTGAGCCGGAGCCCGAGCCCGAACCCGCCGGCCCGGCCCCGTCGACGCGTCGCGTCGTCCCGCAGACGGTCATCGCGCGCAAGATGGCGAACCCGTTCCTGGCGCCGGACTTCTCGGTGACAGCGGCGGCACCTCGGCCGACCACGAACCGGCTCCGCGACTGGGAGCTGCTGACCCCCCTGTTTCGCGCGTTCGAGTACGGCGGCGACGCCACCTGCATGTCGTTGCCCCAGCCCTCGGAGGTGGTCCACGGCATCGAGGGGCTCGAGCTCATGCGGCACCAGGCCCAGGTCGTGGCGGCGGCCGCGGCCGGCCACCGGACGTTCCTGCTCGCTGACGAGCCGGGGCTCGGCAAGACGGCGCAGGCACTGCTCTCGGCCGATGCCGCGGACTCCTTCCCCCTCCTCGTCGTCGTCCCGAACGTCGTCAAGGCGAACTGGGCCCACGAGGCGGAGCAGTGGACTCCACGCCGGGCCGCGACGGTCATCCACGGCGACGGCGAGACCATCGACGCCTTCGCCGACATCGTCATCGTCAACTACGAGGTCCTCGACCGTCACGTTGGCTGGCTGGGGGACCACGGCTTCCGCGGGATGATCGTCGACGAGGCGCACTTCATCAAGAACAAGTCCTCGCAGCGCTCGCAGCACGTTCTGGAGCTGTCCGAGCGCATCCGGGCGCGCAACGGCAACGCGCTGCTCATGGCACTCACCGGCACGCCGCTGATCAACGACATCGAGGACTTCCGGGCGATCTGGCAGTTCCTGGGCTGGATCGATGACGCCAAGCCCCGGCACGCCCTCATGGCGGCCCTCGAACAGACCGGCCTGACGCCGGCCGACCGGGGGTTCTACGCGGCCGCGCGTGCCAGCGTCATCGAGCTCGGCATCGTCCGGCGGCGAAAGGTCGACGTCGCCTCGGACATCCCGGCGCGCCGCGTCGCGGACCTGCCGGTCGAGCTCGACGCCGCGGCCAGCCGCTCGATCCGGGCCGCGGAGCAGGAACTGGCAGCTCGCCTCGTCGCCCGGTACGAGTCGGCGCTCGCCGCCCGCACGTCCGCCCCGCGGGTCGAGGGCATCGACCACGACCTGGTCCGCCGCGTCGCCACGTGGGAGCGCAAGGATGCCGGCTCGGACGCGTCCGGCGACAACGTCTTCACGGTGATGCGCAGGATCGGGCAGGCCAAGGCGGGCCTCGCCGCCGACTACGCCGCCCAGCTGGCCCGCAACGTCGGCAAGGTGGTGTTCTTCGCCAAGCACAAGGACGTCATGGACGAGGCGGAGCAGACCTTCGCCAAGAGGGGTATCGGGTACGCCTCGATCCGCGGGGACCAGACTCCCAAGGTGCGGCGAGCGAACATCGAGGCGTTCCTCACCGACCCCGAGGTCTCCGTCGTCGTGTGCTCCCTCACCGCCGCCGGGGTGGGACTCAACCTCCAGGTCGCCTCGAACGTCGTGCTGGCCGAGCTGTCGTGGACCTCGGCGGAGCAGACGCAGGCCATCGACCGGGTGCACCGGATCGGCCAGACCGAGCCGGTCACCGCGTGGCGGATCATCGCTGCCCAGACCATCGACCCGAAGCTCGCCCAGCTCGTCGACGACAAGGCGGGGCTCGCGGCCAGGGCCCTCGACGGCTCCGACGAGGACGTCGGCTCCTCGGCCGACGTGCAGCTCGAGGCGCTCGTGGCGCTGCTGACCGAGGCGCTGGAGGCCGGCGCGGACGCACCGTCGACAGGGAGCGTCTGACCTGGGCCGGTGCCCTGTGGGCCGCGTGCGCCGTCTTCCGGCACGTCATCCCGGTGGCAGCTCCGTGCGGCGAAGGACGCGGACCATGGACGGGTTCGAGCGTCGACGCACCCACTTCTCGATCTCGACGACGAGCGACGTGGCCGCGGCGAGCGCGAGGATGCGCAGCCACGTGTCCCAGCCGAGGGGCGCCGTCCCGAAGATCCGGTTCATCGCCGGGGCGTAGGTGAGCAGCAGCTGGGCGAGCGCCTGCACGCCCACGCCGATGATGACCCAGCGATTGGACAGCAGACCGATCCGCCACACCGACTGGGTCAGCGAACGGCAGTTGAAGAGGTAGAACGCCTCGACGGCGACGAAGAGGTTGACCGCTGCGGTGCGCGCCTCGGCGATACCGGCTCCGCCCGCGAGCTCCCACTCGAACAGCCACCAGGCGCCGCCGACCAGCATCGCCGAGACGAGGAGGATCCGGACGAGCAGGCTCCTGGTCAGCAGGGACTGGTCGGGGTCTCGCGGAGGTCGGGTCATGATGCCGGCCTCCTTGGGCTCGAAGGCCAGCATCAGGCCGAGGGCCACCGCGGTGGTCATGTTGATCCACAGGATCTGGGTGGGAAGGATCGGGAGGGAGGCGCCCAGCACGATCGCCACGAGGATCACCAGGCCCTCGCCGACGTTGGTGGGCAGCGTCCAGGTGATGAACTTGGTCAGGTTGTCGAAGATCCCGCGACCCTCCTCGACCGCGGCCTCGATGGTGGCGAAGTCGTCATCGGTCAGGACGATGTCGGCAGCATCCTTGGCGACCTCCGTCCCCCCACGGCCCATGGCCACCCCGATGTTCGCCTGGCGTAGCGCCGGGGCGTCGTTGACGCCGTCGCCGGTCATGGCCACGACGTGCCCGTGCGCCTGGAGCGCCTCGACGAGCCGGAGCTTCTGCTCGGGGGACACCCTCGCGAACACCGTCGCCCGCTCGACGGCATCCGGGTAGTCCTCGGCGGACAGGGCGGCGAGGTCGTCCCCGGTGAGCACGGACCCCGGGTGGTAGTCCTCGCCGAGCAGGCCCACCTGTTCCGCCAGGGCGGTCGCGGTCCAGGCGTGGTCGCCGGTGATCATCCGGACCGAGATCCCGGCTGTGCGGCAGGCCTGCACGGATGCCGTCGCCGCCTGCCGTGGCGGGTCGAGCATCGCCTGGAGACCGGTCAGCACCACGGTCCCGGGCAGGCCCCCCTCGTCGAACTCCCCGCCCGGCGGGTCGAGGGTCGCCGCGGTGGCCAGCACCCGAAGGCCTCCCGAGGCCAGCCGGTCGGCGGCATCGATGGCGGCCTTGCGGTCCAGGGGCTGGACCGCCCCCTCGCCATCGAGCTGCGCCGAGCAGAGCGCGATGACGCGCTCGGCAGCGCCCTTGAGCAGGATGACGTGCTCCGGGCCGTCGCGGCGCCCGTCTCGGTGCAGCGTGGCCATGTACTGCCGGTCCGAGGCGAAGGGGATGGTCGCCAGGCGGGGGTATGCCGCGATAGCCCGCTCGGGATCGACGCCCCCCTTGCCGGCCGCCACGAGCATCGCACCCTCCGTCGGGTCCCCGACCACCCCCCACCGACCCTCCTTCTGGCTCAGCCGGGCGTCGTTGCACACGGCTCCGGCCAGCAGCGACCACCGCAGCGCGCCGCTTTCGCCAGCCGCAACAGGCCCGGCGGAGGAGTTGACGTCGGAGTCGGAGTCGCACAGGCTCCCGTCCGGCGCGTAGCCGGAGCCGCTCACGGCGTACTCCCCGTCGGGGGTCCAGACCACCCGCACGGTCATCTGGTTCTCCGTGAGGGTCCCGGTCTTGTCCGAGCAGATCACGGTGGTGCTGCCCAGCGTCTCCACCGCCGGAAGGCGCCGGACCACGGCGCGTCGGCGAGCCATCCGGGTCACGCCGATGGCCATGACGATGGTGATGGCGGCCGGCAGCCCCTCGGGGATGGCTCCCACCGCGAGCGCGACAGCCGCGGTGAACGTCTCGACGGCGTCCTGGCCACGAAGCAGACCCACGGCGAAGGTCACCGTGGCGAGGGCGAGGATGGCCACCGTCAGGTCCTTGCTGAAGCGGGCCAGCTTCCTGGTCAGCGGGGTGGCCAGCATCTCCGCGGCCCCCACCAGCCGGTGGATCTCCCCCAGCTCGGTGTCCGCGCCCGTTGCGACGACGACCCCGGCCCCGCTCCCACTCGTCACGAGCGTGCCGGCGTAGACCATGTTGGACCGGTCGGCGACCGCCGTCTCGGCGGGAAGGGTGACGTCGTCCTTGGTGGCGGGCACCGCCTCCCCGGTCAGCGCGGACTCGTCCACCCGCAGCTCGGCGGCCCGAAGGATCCGCAGGTCGGCGGGGACCCTGTCGCCGGCTTCGAGCAGCACGAGGTCACCCGGCACGACGTCCTCCGACGGCAGGGCGTGCCCCCGGCCGTCGCGCACCACGCGGGCACTCGTCGTCACCATGGACCGCAGGCTGTACAGCGCGGCCTCGGCCTTGCGCTCCTGGATCAGACCAACGGCGGCGTTGACCAGCACCACACCGAAGATCACGACCGAGTCCACGTACTCCCCCAGGGCCGCCGTGACGGTGCCTGCCACCAGGAGGACGTAGATCAGCGGGTGGTGGAACTGGCGCAGCACGCGCACGAGCAGGCTCGTTCCGGACGCCGCCGGCAACGCGTTGGGTCCGAAGCGTTCCCGGCGCTCCCGCGCCTCCTCGCCGGTCAGGCCCCGGTGGTGATCCGTGCCCAGGAGGAGCACGACCTCGTGGGCCGGGAGTCCGTGGTGCGGGCCCGCGGTCGTCGCCGACCCTGGCGTGGACATCTCTGCCTCAGCGACCCCCGGGCCGGTGCTGCGGGGACCGGGGCTCGACGACCAGCACCGACACGTCCGAGTGTCGCAGGAGGTCCTCGGACACGCTGCCCAGCAGCCGCTCGGACAGGCCACGTCCACGTCGACCGACCACCACCACGTCGAGGTCGTGATCCGCCGCGTACTGGCGCAGGCCTTCACCCGGCGGACCGGCGAGCACCTCGCGGTTCACGTTCATCCCCGGCAGGCGGAGGGCGGCTCGCTCCACGTGCCTGGTCGCGGCTTCCACCGCGTCGGGGGACTCGGTGTCGGTGGCGTCGTAGGTGACGACCTCGGCGAGCACCACCAACGCGCACCGAGGGCCCATGAGGTCCATGGCGGTGTCGAGTGCCCGCTCCGCGTCGGGCGACCCGTCGATCCCGACCAGGACCCTGGGTCCGCTCGCCCGCCCGCGGGGCTCCGGCGGTCCGTCGCCGGAGGACGCCGCCACGCGGGGACGCCGCACGACACGCTCCCAGGCGATCGGGACGAACAGGGGACCCAGCACGACCGCGATGAGGGTCCACCTCCAGTCATGGCCCCGGCGCGCCATCCACAGGCCCGTGGCCAGACCGATCGCGATCCAGGCGACGATGACGAAAGCGACCTGCTCCCCGCTCATGCCCCCATTCTCGCGCCCCTCGCCCCGCCCGTCCCGGCCCGAGGGACAGAGATCACCTTCCCGGCTGCAGCCCTGGCCGACACGACCGGTACCGGGCGAGCGGACGCACGTTCCTCGCAGCGCGACCCGCCTGCCGAAGGTTGACCAACGGGTCGTCGGGAGCCCACGGACGGGCCACTCGGCGTAGCGTCAGCAGTCCACGACGTCGAGGAGGATCCAGTGTCGATCGTGATCGTCGGAGCAGGCCTGGCAGGAGCCACCGCCGCAACCGAACTGCGCGAGCAGGGCTACGAGGGGAGGGTGGTGCTCATCGGCGCCGAGGAGCACCCGCCGTACGAAAGGCCGCCGTTGTCGAAGGGGTACCTCATGGGCAACGACCCGATCGAGGACGCCTACGTCCATCCCTCCGAGTGGTATCCCGAGCACGACATCGACCTGCGGCTCGGGGTCGAGGTGACCGGCATCGACACCGACTCGCACACCGTCCACACCTCCGGAGCCGACGTCGGCTACGAGACGCTCCTCCTCGCGACCGGTGCCGAACCGCGCCGGCTGGCCGTCGCGGAGGAGAGTGGCGTGCCCACGGCCTACCTGCGCACCATCGCGGACAGCGACCGCCTGAAGGCGGCCTTCGCGAAGAGGGCGAAGGTCACGGTGGTGGGTGCCGGCTGGATCGGGTTGGAGGTCGCAGCCGCGGCCCGCGAGGCGGGGTGCGAGGTGACGGTGTTCGAGACCGCCGATCTTCCCCTGCTCCGGGTGCTCGGCCCGACGGTCGCCGAAGTGTTCGCCGATCTGCACCGCGAGCACGGGGTGGACCTGAGGCTGGGCACCTCGGTCGGCGCGGGCGACCTCCGGGACGCCGACCTCGTCGTCGCCGGAGTCGGCGTGAGCCCGCGGGTCGATCTCGCTCGCGAGGCGGGGCTCGACGTGGACGACGGGGTGCTCGTCGACGCGATGCTGCGCACGTCCGTGCCCAGCGTGCTCGCCGTGGGCGACATCGCCAACCACGCGCACCCGGTTCTGGGGCGCCGCATCCGGGTGGAGCACTGGGACACCGCCATCAACCAGGCCAAGGTCGCTGCCCACAACCTCGTCGGTGGCGAGGAGGTCTACGACACCATGCCCTACTTCTTCAGCGACCAGTACGACCTGGGCATGGAGTACGTGGGCAACGCCGGCGCCGACGACGAGGTCGTGGTGCAGGGCGACCTCGGCGGCCGTGAGTTCCGGGCCTTCTGGCAGCGCGACGGTCGAGTCATCGCGGCGATGCACGCCAACGACTGGGATGCCGGAGACACCATCCGCGCCGCCGTCGAGTCGGGTGAGGTGCCGGCAGAGGGCTGAGCGCACCGCACCGGCTGAGCGCGACGGCACGGGCCGAGCCGGCCCCCACCGGGCCCGTGGCCGCACGGACGGGTGCTGCCTCAGGGGTGGAGGGCGTCGAACTCCGCCTCGGACACCGTCTCCTCATCGGCGTCGAGCCGAAGGTGGGCCAGCAGGGTCTGGACCACGCGAAGGGCGGCCGCCGCGCGCTCGCCCCAGTCGGAGAGGTAGCTGAACTGCCACCACCACAGCGCCTCGAGCGGACGGCCCGCCTCGTAGTGACTCAGGCCATGGGCGAGCGCCGAGGCGATGTCGGCGACGTCGTTGGAGAGGGAGCCGACCACCGGCTGGGGGTCCAGCACGGGGTCGGCGACATCGGCGTACTCGTCGAGCCCCTCGAAGATGTTGGCGAGGTTCTCGCGCAGCGGGTCGATCTCGACGTCCGGCCCCGGGTCGGCCTCGAAGCGCTCCGGCGGCACGACGTCCTCGACGGCTCCGAGGCGTGCCCCCATGACGAGCACCTGTGAGAGCGCCAGCAGACCCACCGGCAGCACCGCCTCGGGCGCGCTCCCGGAGGCGATCTCCCGGGCGGTGAGCAGGAATATCCGCGCGTCGGTCGCGCACTCGTCGGCCAGGGTCGTCCAGTCGTCAGACATCGATGAGCCTCCGTCCCTCGAAGGCCCGGCCGAGGGTGACCTCGTCGGCGTACTCGAGGTCCCCGCCGACGGGCAGCCCCGACGCGAGCCGGGTGACCCGCAGGCCGAAGTCCTTGAGCATCCGGGAGAGATAGCTCGCGGTCGCCTCCCCCTCGAGGTTGGGGTCGGTGGCGATGATGACCTCGGTGACCTCGCCGTCACCGAGCCGGGCGAGCAGCTCGCGCACCCGGATGTCGTCGGGACCGATGCCGTCGATCGGGCTGATCGCCCCGCCGAGCACGTGGTATCGACCCCGGAACTCCCGGGTGCGCTCGATCGCGACGACGTCCTTGGGCTCCTCCACCACGCAGATGGCGTGGTGGTCGCGCCGGGCATCCATGCAGATCCGGCAGCGCTCGGCCTCGGCGACGTTGAAGCAGACCGTGCAGAAGCGGACCCGGGCCTTGACCTCCGTCAGGGCGTGGGCCAGGCGCTCCACGTCGGCCGGATCGGCCTGGAGCAGGTGGAACGCGATCCGCTGGGCGCTCTTGGGACCGACGCCCGGCAGCCTGCCGAGCTCGTCGATGAGGTCCTGCACCGCTCCTTCGTACACATGCCGAGCGTACGGCCTCGCGAGCACCGTGTCGCCCGTCGAGGCCAGGAGACGAGCAGCGCGTCCCGAAGCGTGCCGGCGCGATGGCCGCAGGTGGGCCCCGAGGCCCCGAACCACGGGGCCCGGCAGGTCTTCTCCCTCGGTCAGACTCCGATCGCGGCGCCGCCGGAGGGCAGCTCGTTGTACCCGTCGGCCCGCGCCTGCCCACTGAGCCCCGCGATCGCATCCATGACCTCGTCGGTGAGCTGGCGCCGGGCCCGCCCGGCCGGCACCTCGGCGAAGCCGGACGGCAGGATCGGCGGGCCGAAGCGCACCGTCACCGTGGCCCTGCGCGGGAAGCTGCTCCCGATGGGCTGCACCTCGTCGGTGCCCACGAGACCGACGGGCACGACCGGAACACCCGCGGTGAGGGCGAGCCACGCCACCCCGGTGCGGCCCTTGTAGAGCCGGCCGTCGCGCGAGCGGGTGCCCTCGGGATAGATGCCGAAGGCGCGCCCGGCGCGCAGGACCCCCAGAGCGAGGTCGAGGCTCTCCTGGGCCGAGCGCGAGGACCCCCGGTCGACGGGGATCGCCTCGGATCCGACGAAGAAGCCGCGACGGATGGCGCCGGTGACCCCCGTGCCGGTGAAGTAGTCGGCCTTGGCGAGGAAGCTCACCGGCCGAGGGGCGGCGATCGGGATCGCGAAGGAGTCGATGAACGACAAGTGGTTGCTGGCGAGGATGACGCCCCCGGTGCGGGGCACGTTCGCGGTGCCGGTGATGGTCGGTCGCCACAGCGCCTTCGAGAGCGGCGCCACGAGGAGGTGACCAATGCGGTAGCGGACGCTCATCGCGAGTCGTCGGCGATGACGGTGCCGCCGAGGATGCGTTCGATCACGGGGACACCCACGTCGGTGAGGTCGTCGATCGACTCGTCGTCCGCGCTGATCGCCTCGTCGTCGACGACGGGCCGCTCCTGGGTCGGCGGCGCCTCGACCGCGACCTCGGCCTTGGCCCGCTCGTAGGGGCTCGCCCACGACGGCGCCGTGTCGCTCGGTGGCGGGGCATCGGCCCAGCTCGCCGACTCGTTCCGTGAGCGCCCCTGCTCGGGAGCCGGTGAGGGTGCCGGATGCCGCGCCGCTGCCGTCTCGGACGGGTCGGCCGCGCTCACCCCGGGCGTGGCGCCCGAGCCGTCCCGGGGGCCGCCCGCCTGCGCGGTGGAATGTGGCGCCGGAGCGGGCGCAGCCGCTGCGGCCGGTGCGGGACTCGCCGTGGACGCGTCGTCGACGGGCACCCCCTCGACGCGTGCATCGACACCGAGGACGTCGATGAGGGCCTGCCGGACGTAGTCGGCGTGCGGGCCGCGTCGGAAGGTCTCGGTGAGCCCTACGGTGGAGATGCCGAGCAGCACCCGCTGGCCGTCGTAGTCCACGATCTGGGCGTGCTGGGACAGGAAGGTCCACGTGGTGCGACGGAGCTCGAACACCTTGGCCAGCACGTCTGGCCAGGAGCGGCGCAACGCATCGGTGTCGAGCCCACCGGGGCCCTTGGCAGGAGCCGGACCCGGAGTCTGGACGCGCCCGGCATCCGGCTGCTGCTCCCCCTGGGCCGGACCGGGGGTCGCGGGAGCCGCGGGCCCGGCCGCGGCCCGAGTCGGGTCCACGGTCGTCGGCTGCTCCGGTGGAGTCGCGCCCGCGTCGCCGGCGGCTCCGGCCGGTGGCGTCGCGCCCGTTGCGGGCGGCGGCCCCAGGGGTTCGGGTGAGGGCTCGGGCGCCGGAGCCGTGACCGGACCGACAGGGTCGGCCACGGGGGCGGGAGCACTGGAGGGCGCGGGAGGGGCAGGGGAACCGGCGGCCGGAGACGCGACGGACGACGGTCCGCTCGACGGCACCCCCCCGACGTCCAGGCGACGTTCGAGGCGGTCGAGCCTGGCGGCATACCCGGCCTCACCCGCGGCGCCGGGCAGCAGGATGCGGGCCGCGATGAGCTCGAGCTGGAGCCGCGGTGACGTGGCCCCGGTCATCTCGGTGAGCCCGGAGTTGACGACGTCGGCGGCCCTCGAGAGCGCACCCGCGCCGAAGGCGGCCGACTGGCGGCGCATCCGCTCGAGCTGGTCCTCGGGCACGTGGCGCAGCACCTGCCCGGCCCCTTCGGTCACCGCCGCCACGACGATGAGGTCACGCAGTCGCTCGAGGAGGTCCTCGACGAAGCGCCGCGGGTCGAGGCCGGTCTCGACGACCTTGTCGATGGCCCGGAAGACGGCAGCGGCATCGCCGGCGGCGAAGGCGTCGATCGAGGCGTCGAGCAGCTCGCCGTCGGTGAAGCCGAGCAGCGCTGCCGCCGAGTCGTAGGTGAGGCCCTCGGGCCCCGATCCCGCGATGAGCTGGTCGAGCACGGAGAGCGAGTCACGCACCGACCCGCCGCCGGCGCGGACGACGAACGACAGCACGCCCGGGGCGACCGCCACGCCCTCCTTGCCGCACAGCTCCTCCATGTAGGCCTGCAGCCGAGCAGGCGGAACGAGCCGGAAGGGGTAGTGGTGGGTGCGCGAGCGGATGGTGCCGATGACCTTCTCGGGCTCGGTCGTCGCGAAGACGAACTTCACGTGCTCTGGCGGCTCCTCGACGATCTTGAGCAGCGCGTTGAACCCCTGCGGCGTCACCATGTGCGCCTCGTCGATGATGTAGATCTTGTAGCGACTCTGGGCCGGGCCGTAGGAGGCCCGCTCGCGCAGGTCTCGGGCGTCGTCGACCCCGCCGTGGCTCGCGGCGTCGATCTCGATGACGTCGACCGTGCCCGCTCCCCCACGGGCCAGCGCGACGCACGAGTCGCAGGTGCCGCACGGCTCGGGCGTCGGGCCCTGCTCGCAGTTGAGGCAGCGGGCCAGGATGCGGGCACTCGTGGTCTTGCCGCAGCCGCGCGGCCCGCTGAAGAGGTACGCGTGGTTGACCCGGCCGGTGCGCAGCGCCTGCATGAGCGGCGCGGTCACGTGCTCCTGCCCGATGACGTCGACGAACGTCTCGGGCCGATACCGGCGATACAGGGCGGTGCTCACCTCCCGAACCCTAGCCGCGATCCCGGACACCCGGCATGCCCTGTCCCCGGCGGTGGACAGCGGCCCGGCCGGGAGCATGGCCGATAGGCTCGCGGCTCGTGGCGTGCCCTCCCCGGGGCACCCGCACCACCGGCCCACCGCATCGAGAGGCACCCCGGATGCACCCGACGAGCGACGGTGGATGCCGGGTGGTGGCCACCGCCCTGACCAAGTCCCTCGACCCCGTCGTGCTCCTCGCGCCGACCACCATGACCGCCGAGCCGGCCACCTGCGTCGTCGTCCGCGGCCCGAACGGGGCGGGGAAGACGACCTTCCTCCGGCTGGTCGCGGGCCTGCTCGAGCCGACCTCGGGAACGGTGACCATCGACGGGGTCCCCGCCGATGAGCGGCACCCCACGACGCGCTCGTCGGTGGCCGCCCTCATCGGCGCTCCCGCGGCCTACCGTGATCTCACCCTGGCCGACCACCTCACCCTCATCGACGCCACCTGGGGCCGTGACCCCGACACGTGCGACGTCCGCGTCATGGGCGCCCTGGAGGAGTTCGGGATCGACCACCTCGACGAGCGCTACCCGCACGAGCTGTCCTCGGGGCAGGGGCAGCTCTTCCGTCTCGCGCTCACGTGGTTCCGGCCCGCGCGGCTGCTCGTGCTCGATGAGCCCGAGCAGCGGCTCGACACCGAGCGCCGGGCCCTCGTGGGCCGCCTCGTGCGCGAGCGGGCCGCGACGGGCACGACAGTGGTCATGGCGTGCCACGACCCGGTCCTCACCGCCGACGTGGCCGACCAGGTCGTCGACATCCCCGGCGACGAGCCGACGGCCGAGCGCGACGGCGACGACGCGTGACCGAGACCGACCGCGAGCGGCTCGCCGACGCCGAGCACGTCCTCCACGGGCCGGAGGGCTCCGGCGCCGTGCGCAACGTGCTGTATGCGGTCTACGTCGTGGCACTGCTCGCCCTGTCCTACGGGTTCACGGTGGCGCGGGCCGTGTTCCTCACGAGCGATCCGGTCTGGGTGCGCGACTCCCTGCTGAGCATTCCGGCGGCCCTCGCGGGCCTCCTGCTCGCCGCCGCCCTCCTCGTCCTCGTCCACGCCGCCGGCGCCCGCCGCGGGCCCGTCGTTCCCCCGCTGCCGTGGGTCGACCACGTCGTCGCGTCCTCGATCGACAGGGCAGCGGTCCTTCGCGAGTGGTGGGTCGTGTCGAGCACCCTGCTCGTGGCGTCCGGAGGGGTCGCGGGAGGAGTGCTCGGGGGCAGCCTGTGGGCGGCGGGAGCGACCGGGCCGGTCGCCCTCGTCGTCGGCCTGGTCATCGGACCCGCCCTCGGCGCGCTCCTCGCCGTCGCCTGGCTCGCGGGGCAGGTGGGCACCGGTCCGCGTCGCCCCACCGGCACTCGCGTGAGGCGGCCCGCTGCCGCGCTGCGGCTGCTCACCCTCGAGGGACTCCGCAGCCAGAGCACCAGGTCGACCCACCTCGGCGGGGCCGTCCTCGCCGGTGACCTGCGCACCGCGCGGCTCGAGGTCGCGACCCCGATCCGCCGGGCGAGGCACGTCCACCTCCGGTCGCGGGGTCCGGTGCCGACAGTGGTCTCCCGCGACCTCCTGGGACTGCGGCGCCAGCCGGGTCAGCTCCTCACGGGCGTGATCCTCGTGGCCCCGGGCGCCGCCGGCGTGGCGTGGTCGCTCTCGTCGCCGCAGGTGCCCATGGTCCTCGCCATCGCCTCCGTCGCTGCGTGCTACCTCGGGGTGGGCGCGTGGGCGGAGGGACTGCGACTTCTCGGCGACACGATCGGCACGCCGCGCCTGAGCGGGCTCGCGATGGACGTCGAGGCGCTCGCGCACACCGTCGCGCCGGTGGCGCTCTTCCTCGCGCTCGGACTGCCGGTGGCGCTGCTGGTGCGCGCCGGGGTCGACGGGCCCGCCACCTCGAGTGCCGGGCTCGTGATCTGGATGGTGCTCGTGGGGGCGCTCGTCTCGGCCGCCCTGTGGCTGGCGGCGTTCCGGGGCCTGCCCCCCGGCTCGGCGTTCTCGCCGCAGGGTGGCCCGGTGTCGATGCTGCTGTGGCACTCCCGCCCCCTGCTCCTCACGACCGTCATCGGGGGGGTGCTCACCGGGCTGGTGGCCGACCGCGCGGTGCTCGGACCCGTGGGGGTCTGGCTCGCCGTCACCGTGGCCCTCGGCTGGCTGTGGGCCCGACGACGTCTCCGGGTGGCCGCGGACGAGCACCGGGTCTGACCGTCGGTGGTGTCCCGGCGGTCAAGGGGTCCCGGGAGTCACGGGGTCCCGGGATCACGGCTGCCGCAGGTTTTCGCCGGGAGCGGGCTGCCGACATACCCTCGTGTCATGCGTATCGACGTCTGGTCCGACATCCTGTGCCCGTTCTGCCACGTGGGACGGCGCCACCTCGAGCTCGCCCTCGGGCGGTTCGAGCACGCCGACGAGGTCGGCGTCGTGTGGCACAGCTTCATGCTGGACGCGTCGGCACCGACCGAGGACCCCCGGTCGATGCCGCAGCTGATCTCGGAGAAGTACGGCACGTCGGTCGAGGACGCCGTCTCACAGCATGAGCGGATGGCCGCCGATGCCGCCGAGGTCGGTCTGGACTTCCAGTGGCAGAAGATCGTGGCCGGCAACTCCTTCGATGCCCACCGGCTCATCCACTTCGCCCGCGCCGAGGGCCGCGAGAACGAGGTCTCTCAGCGCGTGATGCGCGCCTGGTACTCCGAGGGCGCCTCGATCGGCGACCACGACACCCTCGTGCGCCTGGCTGTCGAGGCAGGTCTGGAGGAGGGCGCCGTCCGCGCGCTCCTCGCCGGTGACGACCACGGCATCGACGTGCGCACCGACATGGCCCTCGCCACGCAGATCGGCATCAATGCCGTCCCGACCTTCGTGCTGGACCAGAAGTACGCCGTGAGTGGTGCGCAGCCCGTCGAGGTCATGCTCGACGCGCTGCGCCAGGTCTGGGACCTCCAGGGCACCGAGCCCGAGGTGCAGGCGGCCGGCGGCTGCGGTGGCGGCTGCTGCGGCGGGGCGTGCGGCACCGACTCCACCGCCGAGGAGGCCCCCACCGACCAGCAGGACGGCTGCGGCAGCGATGGGTGCGGCGGGATGTGCGGCACGGCCGAGGAGGCCCGCGACGCCGAGACGGTCACGACGGGCTCGCGCTGAACCGACGAGGGGTGCCGGCTCGCCGGCCGTTCCGGGGCGGACCGGCTCTCGCCGGTGGACGCACGGGCGCCGCCGGGCCGGGGACGGCGCCGGGCACGAGGACACCCCGCGTACCTGGAAGAGCCCACCTGCCCTTGCTGCATTCCTGCCCTGGGGGAGTTCGGCGGGGTACCACCACGCGGGGTGCCGTGAACGATCGTAGGACGCCCGCCGCCAAACCCGGAAATCGACCCCCACGCGTCCCCATCGACCCAAGGACCCCATGACCCCCCCTCGGATGCTGTTCACCTGGCTCGCCCGCGCCGAGGTGGTGACGTGGACCCTCCTGCTGATCGGGATGTTCCTCAAGTACGTCACCTCGACCACGGATGTTGCGGTGAGCGTCTTCGGACTCGCCCACGGCGTGGTGTTCCTGTCCTACGTGGGCGTCACCCTCGCCATCTGGGTCGACCAGCGCTGGCGCGCGCGCGACGCGGCTCTCGCCCTCCTGGCCGGCGTCCCACCGTTCGCCACGCTGTGGATCGAGCGACGCGTGGAGCGTCGCTCCCTCATCACGGAGCACTGGCGGCTGGGGCCACACGGCGAGGCTCCGACCACCCCGATGGAGCGACTCCTCGCGGGTGCGCTCGTCCGACCTGCGGCGGCGCTGGTCGTCGGAGCCACCGCGGTCCTCGCCGTGACCGCTGCCCTGCTCGTCATCGGGCCGCCCGCAGGTCCCTCGGCCTCCTGAGCGCCGCCGATGCCGGTCCGGTGTCGTGGATTTCTGTCGCGCGCACTCCCTCGGGTAACCTCGCCCGCGGAGGATTCGCATAGTGGCCTAGTGCGCACGATTGGAAATCGTGTTGGGATAAAACCCTCGGGGGTTCAAATCCCCCATCCTCCGCCAACGCAGAACCCCGATCGCCACGCGATCGGGGTTTTTCGTCGCCGTGACGGCGACGGGCCGCGCTGGATGCGAGTGTGGTCGACTTCCGGCCGCTGGTCCGGGGCACCCATCGGGCGCCGGGCTCCGCACCCTCCTCAGGAGGCGGCCAGGGCCGCGAGCGCGGCGGCCAGGTCAGCGACGGCCTGCACCTGGTCGGGGTGGCCCCCGTCGAGCTCGAGGTCGAGCTGCATCCCCATGAATGCGGCATCCATGAGCAGGACCACCCGTCGGGCGGTGCCTTGTGGGCAGCCCGCGTCGACCACTCGCTCGGCGAGCGCCGCGGTCCAGCGCTCGTTGGCCTCTCGCACGACCGTGGCGTAGGGCTCCTGCCCGAGCAGCCCCAGTGCCGCGGCCTCGACGTAGATCCGCTGGCACGATGCCAGCTCCCCGGTGAGGCTGGCCTGCCAGAACCCCGTGACGAAGCCGGCGACGTCCGGCGTACCCGGGAGCGCCCTGATCCGGCGCACCGAGCGATCCGTCGCCACTCGCAGCACGGAGGCCACGAGGTCGTCCTTGTCCGCGAAGTGGTAGAGCAGCATCCGGTCACTCGTCCCGATGGCCGCCGCCAGCGGCCGGAGGCTGAGGCCGATCAGGCCGTGCTCCAGGGCGTGGTCGGCGGCCGCCTCGGCGAGCACCTCCCGGCGCGCAGGGTCACGAGCCATTGCGCACCTCCTCCGCCGGTTCCGATCGCCCGGCCGCTCGTCGGCCGCCGGGTGTAGCAGGTGCTACGCTACTATGTAGCACCTGCTACACACAAAGGACACACCATGATCACCGCGTGGGCCCTCCTCCTTGCCGCCATCGGCATCGAGGTCTCCGCCACTGCCGCACTCCCCCGCACCATGGGCTTTCGCGACCCCGGCTGGACCGCGCTGGTCCTGGCGGGCTACGCGGCCTCGATCTGGCTGCTCACCCTCGTCGTGGAGCGGATGCCGGTCTCCATCGCCTACGCCGTGTGGGCGGGCCTGGGCACTGCCGGCATCGCGCTCGTCGGATACCTGTTCCTCGACGAGCGCCTGGACGCCGTGAAGGTCATCGCCATCGGGCTGATCATCGGTGGCGTCGTGCTGCTCAACATCCGCGGAGCGCACTGAGCCGGGCCGCTCGGGCGGCGCCCGGGTCCGCTCGGCGCCACATCCTGCCGCTCGGGGTGCAGTTCCTCACGAACGGTGGCGAGCGCCCGGGACGGTCGCAACGATGGGGGCATGAGCAACGGCGCCTACGCAGCGGCATACGACGAGTCGATCTCGGACCCCAGGTCCTTCTGGGGCGCGGCGGCCGCGGACATCGAGTGGATCGCCCAGCCGGCCTCGGTGCTGGACGACAGCAACCCTCCCTTCTACCGGTGGTTCCGCGGTGGCACGCTCAACACCTGCTACAACGCCCTGGACCGCCATGTGCGCGACGGGCGGGGCGAGCAGGCGGCGCTCATCTACGACAGCCCGGTGACCGGCACCACCCGGACCTTCACGTATGACGAGCTGTTGGACCGCGTGGCGACCTTCGCCGGCGCGCTCGCCTCCTTGGGAGTGGAGAAGGGCGACCGGGTCCTCGTCTACATGCCGATGGTGCCCGAGGCCGTGGTCGCCATGCTCGCCTGCGCCCGGCTCGGAGCGATCCACTCCGTCGTGTTCGGCGGGTTCGCCCCGGCGGAGCTGGCGGCGCGCATCGACGACGCGCAGCCCAAGGTCATCGTCTCGGCGAGCTGCGGCATCGAGCCCAGCCGCACGGTGGCCTACAAGCCGATGCTCGACGGAGCTCTCGACCGCAGCAGCCACACCCCGGAGTCGGTCGTCGTCCTCCAGCGCGAACAGCTCCGCGCTGCCGTGGGCGAAAGGGACACGGACTGGGAGGAGCTGGACTGGGACGAGCTCATGGCCGGGGCCGAGCCCACCGGCTGCGTGGAGGTCGAGGCGACCGACCCGCTCTACATCCTCTACACCTCCGGCACCACCGGTCGTCCCAAGGGAATCGTGCGCGACAACGGAGGCCACGCCGTCGCACTGCGCTGGTCCATGGAGAACGTCTACGACATCGGGCCGGGCGACGTCTGGTTCACGGCCTCGGACGTCGGGTGGGTCGTCGGGCACTCCTACATCGTCTATGCACCCCTGCTGACCGGCGCGACCACGATCCTGTACGAGGGCAAGCCCGTGGGAACGCCCGACGCGGGCGCCTTCTGGCGGGTCATCGAGGAGCACGGCGTGAGGGCCATGTTCACGGCGCCGACGGCGTATCGGGCGATCAAGCGCGAGGACCCCGAGGGACGGCTCGTGGCCGAGCACGACCTGTCGTCGCTGCGCACGGTGTTCCTCGCCGGTGAGCGGCTGGACCCCGACACCTACGAGTGGGCGACCGAGGTGCTGGGCGTTCCCGTCGTGGACAACTGGTGGCAGACCGAGACCGGTTGGCCCATCGTCGCGAACCTGCGCGGCCTGGAGCCGGTGCCGATCAAGGCCGGCTCACCGTCGGTCCGGGTGCCGGGCTACGACGTGCAGGTCCTCGAGGACTCCGGAGCACCGGCACCGGCCGGCACCGAGGGCGCCATCGCGATAAGGCTGCCGCTCCCTCCGGGAACGCTGCCGACGCTGTGGCAGGACGACGACCGCTACGTCTCCGGCTACCTCTCGGTCTACGAGGGCTACTACCTGACCGGCGACGGGGGCCTCATCGACGAGGACGGCTACGTCTACGTCATGGGCCGCACCGACGACGTGCTCAACGTCGCCGGTCACCGGCTGTCGACCGGGTCGATCGAGGCCGCACTGGCCGGCCACCCGGACGTCGCCGAGTGTGCGGTGATCGGTGTCGCCGACGACTTCAAGGGCCAGGTGCCTCGTGGCCTCGTCGTGCTCAAGGGTGGCGTCGATGCCGACGCCGACGGTGAGCGCATCCGCGCCGAGCTGGTACAGCGGGTGCGCGACGAGGTGGGGCCGGTGGCCAGCCTCAGGCAGGTCGACGTCGTCGCGGCGCTGCCCAAGACGCGGTCGGGGAAGATCCTGCGCAAGACGATGCGCGAGATGGCCGACGGGAAGACACCAGTGGTGCCGGGCACCATCGAGGACGCCAGCGTGCTCGCCACGCTGTCCTCGGTGCTGCGACCCGAGGCCTGAGACCCGCGGACGCCTGGGACTCCGGCGCGGGGGGACACCCTCGACGCCGGGGGCTGCCCGGCGCCAAGCCGGCGTGGCCACGGCCGTGAGCCGGCCGGCCGGGCCTTCAGGCGCGGTCGGCGTACTTCTCGTGGAAGTCCAGGAACGCGGCGTACGCCCGCGGGCCGTAGACGGTGGCCGGGCCACCGGTCATGAGGATCGCGACGCCGAGCATCTCGGCGACCTGCTCCGGCGTGGCGCCCTTGAGGGCGGCGCCGCGCGCGTGCGAGGCGATGCAGCCGTCGCACTGCTGGGCGACCGAGATCGCCAGGGCGATGAGCTCCTTGGTTGCAGCGTCGAGGACGCCGGGGTCGAGGGCCGCCTTGTGCGTGGCGGAGAACCCGGCGTAGACGTCGGGGATCGCCGACCGCAGGGCCTTCGCGGGGGCACGCAGGGCGTCGAGAACGTCGCTGCCGTGGGTGTGGTCGTGCGTCATCGTTTCTCCTGACAGGTGGTGGTCTATACCCCTCAGGGTATGTGATGCCCGGATCGTCGACGCCGTCGGGTGGGACATCCCACAGCCCCTCCCGCTCGGCCGGGTCAGCGGCGACACCCCTACCCCCTGAGGCACCCGACCCCGCCCCGGGTGAGGATGGAGGCATGATCACCGTCGAGCTCGCCCGCAGCCTCCTCGACCACGGCGTGCTGTGGGAACCAGCCGCCGGGGACCGCTTCGTCATCGATGCCGAGCTGCTCACCGGGGAGGTGTTCTGGATCTCCGACCTCACCGTCGAGGTGCAGACCTATCGCGACCAGTCCCTGCTCGGCTTCAACGGCACCACCGAGTGGGCGCTGGACTCCGTGACCCTCGACCAGGCCGTGTGGCTGCCGCGCGAGGACCAGCTGCGCGAGCTGCTCGGCGACCGCCTCGAGTCGGTGCGCCGCCTCGACGACCGCTGGGAGGTGACGTATGCCGTGCGCTCCGGCTACGTCCAGTCGGTCACCGACCCCGATCTCGAGTGCGCCTACGCGAAGGCCGTGATCAGCCTCTGAGTCCGGGCGAGGGGGTCGTCGGCGCCCAGGTGGCCGCGGGTCACCGCTTGCGTGAGGTACCGAAGACCGAACGCGTGATCTCGCGCCCCAGCACGGTGCCGGCGGAGCGCAGCATCGACCTGAACGCCCCGGACTTCACGACCTGCTCGACCACCCCGGGCTCGGCGGCACGCGTGCGTTCGGCGGCCTCCTCCGCCTTCTGCGCGGCTGCGGTGGCCCTGGCCGCCTCCTTGTCGGCGGCGAGTCGCGCCTTCTCCTCCGCCGCCGCCGCGGCCTCGCGCACCTTGGCGTTCTCGGCCTCCCGCGCTGCAGCAGCCTCGGCGGCCGTGCGCGCCTCCTCGGCCCTGCCCAACATCTCCGCGGCGGACTCGCGCTCGAGCGCGGACCCGTACTTCGCCGTGAGGGCGGACGCGGCCACGGCCTCGTCGAGCACGGCATCCGGCGAGGGAGCCATGAGCGACTCCGGCGCGCGCATCCGGGTCCAGGCGACCGGTGTCGGTGCGCCCTTCTCGGAGAGCACGGTGATGACCGCCTCTCCGGTGCCGAGCGCGGTGAGCAGCTCCTCGAGGTCGTAGGCCGTGTGCGGGTAGGTCTTCACCGCGGCCCTCAGGGCCTTCGAGTCGTCGGGGGTGAAGGCGCGCAGGGCGTGCTGCACCCGGTTGCCGAGCTGGGCGAGGACGTCGGCGGGGACGTCCTTGGGCGACTGGGTGACGAAGAAGACGCCGACCCCCTTGGAACGGATGAGGCGCACGGTCTGCTGGATCGCATCGAGGAACTCCTTGCCCGCGTCCTTGAAGAGGAGGTGCGCCTCGTCGAAGAAGAAGACGAGCTTGGGCTTGTCGAGGTCGCCCACCTCCGGCAGGTCGTGGAAGAGGTCCGCGAGGAGCCACATGAGGAACGTGGAGAAGAGCTCAGGGCGGTCCTGCACCGCCGGGAGCTCCAGCATCGACACCAGGCCCCGCCCGTCCGGTGCCGTCCGTAGGAGGTCCGTGGTGTCGAACTCGGGCAGCCCGAAGAACGCGTCAGCCCCCTGGTCGGAGAAGGCGATGAGCTCACGCAGGATCACCCCTGCCGTTGCCGAGGACAGGCCACCGAGCTCCTTGAGGTCGGCCTTGCCCTCGGCACCGGTGAGGAACTGCACGACCGCACGCAGGTCCTCGATCGTGTCGAGCCACAGCCCCTTCTTGTCGGCGTAGTGGAACACCAGACCCAGGCTGGACTCCTGGGTGTCGTTCAGGCCGAGCACCTTCGCGAGCAGGGTCGGCCCGAACATCGAGACGCTTGCCCTGATCGGCACGCCCGTCCCCCTGCCGCCGAGGGAGTAGAACTCGACCGGGTATGCCGTGGGCTCCCACTGCAGGCCGACGTCGGCCGTCCGGGCAGCGATCTTGTCGTTGGGTTGACCCGGACTGGCCATACCCGAGAGGTCGCCCTTGATGTCCGCGAGGAACACGGGCACGCCCTCCTCGACGAGCTGCTCCGCCATGAGCTGGAGGGTCTTGGTCTTCCCGGTGCCGGTGGCCCCGGCGACGAGCCCATGGCGGTTCATCGCCGACATCGGGATGCGCACCGTCGCATCGGCGTGGGCGACGTCGTCGACGACGGCGGCCCCGAAGTCCAGGGCCGGCCCGGCGAACGCGTACGCGGCCCGGATCTCGTCGATCAGGGCTGTGGTCGTCTCGTCACTCACCGGATCAATCTAGCCCGCACGGGGGCGTCGTCCCCGGGGACGACGCGTGCCCGGCATAGGCTGCTGTCCGTGATCTTCAAGGCTGTCGGCGACTCGCGGCCGTACCCCGACCACGCGTACACGGCGCGCCAGTGGTCCAACGTGCCCCCGCGCCTGGTCCGCCTCGACGAGCTCGTGACGACCAAGCGCGAGCTCGACCTGCAGATGCTGCTCTCCGAGGACTCGACGTTCTACGGCGACCTCTTCGCCCACGTCGTCGAGTGGAACGAGACCCTCTACCTCGAGGACGGCCTGCACCGCGCCCTGCGCGCGGCGCTGCACCAGCGGCCCACCCTGCACGCCCGGGTCCTGGTGCTCTGAGGAGTCACGATGGGTGAGTACGCGACGGAGTCACCGACCTCGGTGCTGGCGCGGCGCAAGCGACGCCGTTCGCTGATCACCCTCGCCGTCGTGGTCCTCGGCCTCTTCTTCGCGTTCTGGTACGCGCTGTCCTACTACCGCGCTGACGCGGGGCCAGCAGCAGACCCATCCACCACGGCAGCCTGTACCCCGTTCGACCCGGACGCCGCGCGGATCGAGACGACGACGGTCAACGTCTACAACGCCACCAACCGCACCGGTCTCGCGGGCTCCACCGCGAAGGACCTCGAGGAACTCGGCTTCGGGGTCGACGAGGTCGCGAACGACCCCACGAACCGCGACACCCCTGCGGTGGCAGAGGTGCGTCACGGCCCGAAGGGCGAGGCCCAGGCAGCCCTCGTGCTGAGCGCGATGCCCGAGGACACGGTGCTCGTCAACGACAAGCGCAAGGGAAACGTCGTCGACGTGGCGCTCGGGACGGGGTTCACCGCCGTCGTCACTCCCACCCCATCCGGTCCGCCGATGTGCCCTGACCCCAGCGCCTCCCCCTCGGAGTCAGCCACCTCCTGAGCGTGTGCGCCGGGCACTGGATCGCCGGCTCCGCGGCCGCCTCCCGGCGTCCCGTGGCCCGGCGTGTCACACGCGCCACCGGCGCCTCCTCCCCGTCAAGCCCCATGCAGCACGTCGCGGGCAACACCGGCGCCCCGGTCGGGACACCCGCCGCGGTGGAGGGATACCTCGTCACCTCGGTCGACAATGTCGACCAGTCCCTCGACATCCCTTAGGCGGGGTGGCCCCAGGGGCGCCCGCAGGCGACTCCCCCGTGGCACCTCGCGGCGGGCCCAACGCCCCGAGGTGGCGACGGCGGGTGGCCGCCGAGGTCCGCGGCCCCGCCTCGGGCCGGACCTACGCCGTCTCGGTCGAGCGACCGGTGGTCCTCGTCGAGTCCGTGGATGCCGCGGGCCTGCCGGCCACCGGCTTCTTCAAGAGAGTGGGGTGAGCACCGTGGGTCGCGCTCGGAGCGGATCGGACCAGCGGGCGTTGCTGGTGCTGGCCGGCCTCGCCACCTGGCGCGTGAGCCACCTCCTCGTCGCCGAGGACGGTCCGGGCGAGGTCGTCGTCAGGGTGCGCGGCCGTCGACGGAACCCCACTTGCCGGCCTCATGGACTGCTTCGGCTGCACCTCCTTGTGGGTGGGCCCGGCCGCGGCCGGGGTTGCCCCGCGGGGACGCAGCACGCCGGTCGATACGCTCCTGGTTGGTGCCGGCCTGTCGGGCGCGGCCTACCTCGTCGAGCTGCTCCGAACCTCGGGCGCGTCCGCCGGCGAGGAGCCGGACCGTTGGCTGCCGAGCCGGCGGAGGATTCGGACCTGGTCCGCGTCATCGCACCCTGAGGAACAGGAGCCGGCTGGTGGGCCCGCCCGGGCGGCACGGGCCGCCCGGCGGGAGCGTTCCCGGCTGAGCGCCGTCGGGCCCGCACGCTGCGCGCCGTCCGCGCAGGACACGGGAGACCCCCGGAAGCATGCTCCCGGGGGTCTCCGTCTGGCGGTGGCGGTGGGATTTGAACCCACGGAGGGGGTGAACCCTCACACGCTTTCGAGGCGTGCTCCTTAGGCCGCTCGGACACGCCACCGCCGGAGAGGTTACCGGAGCATGCACCCCGCCCCGAAATCGAGCGGCTCCGGTGCGGGACACGAACACGCCGCCCCCCGGCATCCGGGGAACGGCGCGTTCGAGGCCCGGCTCGGGCCGAGCGAAGCGTGTCAGGCGCGCTTCGTGACCGCCTTGACGACGAAGAGCAGCACGACCGCCCCGAGCAGGGCGGTGAGGAAGCTGACGATGATGCCGCCCGTCCCGTCCATGCCGAGGAGGCTGAGCATCCAGCCGCCGAGAACGGCGCCGATGATGCCGACGACGATGTTGAGGATGATGCCCTGCTGCGCGTCGGTGTTCATGATCTTGCTCGCGACCCATCCGGCGAGGCCGCCGATGATGATCCAGCCGATGATGCCCATGGGGGGTGACCCTTTCGTGGATGAGGCGGCCCCCGGATCGGGGAACCGCCGGCGGAGGACACTACCCGCGGCGGACCGCCCCTCGGCCCGCGCGTACCGGCGACTTCACGAGCACGCCGGCGACGACGAGGTCGCGGGGGCGGCTCAGCCCCGTTGGGTCCCGAAGAAGTCCCTGATCACCGCGCCGCACTCCTCCTCGAGCACCCCGCCCACGACCTCGGCACGATGGGTGGCCCGGCGGTCCCGTGGGATGTCCCACACCGACCCGCACGCACCGAGCTTGGGGTCCCAGGCCCCGAGGACCACTCGGTCGATGCGCGCCAGCATGAGAGCCCCGGCACACATGGGGCACGGCTCGAGGGTGACGACGAGGGTGCACCGGTCCAGGCGCCACGACCCGCGAGCCGCCGCGGCGGCTCGGATGGCGACGACCTCGGCGTGCGACGTCGGGTCCCCGTCCACCTCACGGAGGTTCCAGCCCTCCCCGATGACCTCACCGGCCTCGTCGAGCACCATCGCACCGACGGGCACGTCGCCGGCCGAGCCCGCGCGTTGCGCAAGGTCGAGCGCACGGACCATCCACGCGGTGTACCGGGGGTCGGTTGAGAGGCTCACCCGCTAAGTTTCACCCATGCGCGTCATCAACCCGGACCACCCGCTCATCGCCCACAAGCTGACCTACCTCCGCGACGAGCGCACGGACTCCCCGACATTCCGGCGGCTGGCGGAGGAGCTGATGACGCTGCTCGCCTACGAGGCGACGCGCGACGTGCGGATCGAGCCGTTCGAGATCCACACTCCGGTGGCGCCGACGACCGGCATCAAGCTCTCCAACCCCAAGCCGCTCATCGTGCCCATCCTGCGGGCGGGGCTCGGCATGCTCGAGGGGATGGTCCGCCTGCTGCCCAGCGCCGAGGTCGGTTTCCTGGGCATGCAGCGCAACGAGGAGACCCTCGAACCCGTCACCTACGCCAACCGGCTGCCGGACGACCTCTCCGGGCGGCAGGTCTACGTCCTGGACCCGATGCTGGCGACCGGCGGGTCCCTGCTCGACGCCATCCGCTTCCTCCTCGAGCGCGGGGCGAACGACATCACCGCGGTCACCCTGCTCAGCGCGCCCGAGGGCATCGCCCGCCTCCAGGAGGCCCTTGCGGACGTCACCCCGCCGGTCACCCTGGTGACTGGCGCGATCGACGAGCGGCTCAACGAGGTCGGCTACATCGTCCCCGGGCTCGGCGACGCCGGCGACCGGCTCTACGGTGTCGCCCAGTGACCCTGGGCTGAGGAACCGGCGCCGGGCAACGGACAATCGGGGCCGACACGCCAGGCCGCCTCTTTCGTCACACCAGTAACACCTGCCACGATGTTGCGCGGGGCGTGCGCCCTGCCCGCCCACCGCGAGGAGGACACCGACATGCCCCCGATCAAGAAGATCGTGATGTGGCTCGTCGTCATCTTCCTGCTCTACGCCATCCTGACGTCCCCCGCTGATGCCGCAGACATCTTCGGTTCGGCGTGGGACGTGGTGACCAACGCCATCAGCAACGTTGCGCAGTTCTTCGACCAGCTGATCCGCGGCTGACATGGCGCGGGCTCCCCGCCTCCACCGCGAGCTGGGACGCTATCTCGTCGCGGGCGAGGACCCCATCGTCGTCGTCCGTCGGCACTGGTTCTCGCTCGGCAGGGAGATCGGCCTCGTCGTCGCGGCCTCGGCGTTCTTCCTGTGGATCGACGTCAACACCACCTCGTCCTCAGGTGGCCAGTCGTTCAACACCCTCGCGCTCGCGCTGTGGTGGGCGGCGGTCCTGTGGCTGGGCTGGCGGTTCATGAACTGGCGCCGCGACTGGTTCATCGCGACCGACAAGCGATTCCTCCTCTTCTACGGCTTCCTGCGTCGCAAGGTCGCGATGATGCCCCTGAAGAAGGTCACCGACATGACGTACGACCGCTCCATCCTCGGGCGGATCGTGGGCTACGGCACGTTCGTGCTGGAGTCCGCAGGGCATGACCAGGCTCTCTCGAGGATCCCCTACGTGCCCGACGCCGACACCCACTACCGAGCCATCTGCACCGAGCTCTTCGGGCCGAACTCGGCGCACCAGATCGACCCGGACGACCTGTGGACGCCTCCGCCCGGCCCTCCCGGTGGAGGGAACGGCTGGGACGGTCCCCGAGGCGGGGGACCCGGCGGCGGGGGACCCGATCGCGGGGGACCCGACGGTGGAGGGGCGATCAGCCCGGATGCTGGTGGCCCGGCGGCGGCCGTCACGCCACCCCGCACGGTCGACCCCGCCGAGGCGCCGGAGTCCTGGTACCGCAGCTCGAACCTGCGGGGGCCGTTCCACCTCGACGACACCGGCGAGATCCCCGTCGTGCGGGTGCCCGACGAGGAGGACCGTGACGACGAGGGTGTGACGTTGTACCCGCCTCGCGAGTGGCGCTGAGCGAGCCGCCCGCCGCGTCGAGGTGACACCGCCCGCAGATCCGTGCACCCACGACTCGACCCGGGCGTCGTCCACAGCGGACCAGGCTCCCACGAGGCGTCCACAGGAGGCGGTCAGCCGCTCGGCGAACAGATGACCTGACGCATCCTCGGTCGATGGCCCAGCCTCGAGTCCCTCACCGCGAGCGACGCGTGAGGGCCCGTGACGCCGCCGCCACTCACGACGGCGTCCTCTCGCGTGCTGAGCTCCGTGCCCTCGGGATCGACCGCAACATGGTGGCCAGGGAGGTGGCGGCCGAGCGGTGGGCCGCCCACGGCACCCAGACGATCGCGCTGCACACGGGGGAGCTGTCGACCCTGGCCCTGCGCTGGCGCGCGGTGTGGGAGGTGGGCCTTGGGGTCGCCGCCGTCGATGGCGTGAGCGCCCTGCAGCACGCCGGCCTCACCGGCTACCGCGAGAGCGCCGTGCACGTCTCCGTCAAGCACACCGTCGAGCTGCGCGGGGTCGAGCGGGTGAGGGCCCACAAGGTCATCAGACGGGTGCCCGACGAGCTCGTCGACGCCGGGCTTCCCCGGACCCGGCCGGCCGTCGCGGCCGTCCGGGCTGCGCACTGGGCGGCCAGCGACCGGCAGGCGGCCCTCCTCCTCGTCATGCCCGTCCAGCAGGGGTTGTGCACAGGTGGCCAGCTCCTCGACGCGGTGGCCGCCATCCCCGGCCGGTCGCGGCGACGCCTGATCAGGGCCCTCGCCGGCGACATCGCCGGCGGGTCTCACTCCCTCCAGGAACTGGACTTCGTCCGCGCCGTGCGCAGACGGGGCCTTCCCGAGCCTCAGCGACAGGCGGTGCGGCGCTTGCCGGCCGGCACGGCATACCTCGACGTCGGGTGGCCGGAGGCGCGGCTCGCCGTCGAGCTCGACGGGTCCGGCCACCGGGCGGGCCTCCAGATGGTCGATGACGACCTTCGCCAGAACGCCGTTCAGCTCGGCGAGGACCTCGTCCTGCGCATCGGTGTGCTCGGCTGGCGCCTCACCCCCGAGCGATACCTCGACCAGGTGTGCGCGGCCTACTGGCGACGCCTCGGGCGCGCGGCCTGAGCGCTCCGTCCTCGTCCGGTCGAGTCGAATCGAAGGTGCACGGATTCACGAGCGATATCACCTCCACCGGCGTTGAAGCTCAGGCGGTCGAGGTGCAGGTGCACGGATTCACGAGCGATATCACCTCCACCGACGGGGCAGCCCGCGCGGTGGCGAGGCTCCGGCCTCAGGGGCGCAGGATCGCCTCGTTGGCGCCGCCAGCAGCAGAGGTCGCGACCCCCTCGACGTCGACCGCCGCGGGGTGGCGCCCCGGGTGTCGCTCGCCGGTGACCCGGCCGGGGGGCGCTGCCACGATGGGTAGCTCGAGCTCCAGCACGCCCTTGCCCATCCGCTCGTCGTCGGGCAGGGCCACGGGGTAGCTCCCGGTGAAGCACGCCCGACAGAGCTCGTCCGCCGGCTGCTCCGTGGCGGCGATCATGCCCTCCTCGGAGATGTAGCCCAGGGTGTCGGCCCCGATCGAGGAGCAGACCTCCTGGACCCCGATGCCCGTGGCGATGAGCTCGGCGCGGGTCGGGAAGTCGATGCCGAAGAAGCACGGCCACTTCACCGGTGGTGCGGAGATCCGGACGTGGACCTCGGCGGCCCCGGCCTCGCGCAGCATGCGCACCAGCGCGCGCTGGGTGTTGCCGCGCACGATGGTGTCGTCGACCACGACGAGGCGCTTCCCGCGGATGACGTCCTTCAGCGGGTTGAGCTTGAGCCGGATGCCGAGCTGGCGGATCGTCTGCGACGGAGCGATGAAGGTGCGGCCGACGTAGGAGTTCTTCACCAGGCCCTGGCCGTAGGGGATGCCCGACTCCTGGGCGTACCCGATGGCGGCCGGTGTGCCGGACTCCGGCGTGGGCATGACCATGTCCGCCTCGACCGGGTGCTCGCGCGCCAGAGTTCGACCCATCTCGACCCGCGCCTCGTGGATGCCGCGGCCGTTGATGGTCGTGTCCGGGCGAGCGAGGTACACGTACTCGAAGACGCAGCCGCTCCGCCTCGTCGGGGCGAAGCGCTGGGAGCGGAGCCCGTCCTCGTCGATGGCGATCAGCTCACCGGGCTCGACCTCACGGATGAACGAGGCGCCGACGATGTCCAGCGCAGCCGTCTCGGACGCGATGACCCACCCGCGGTCGAGGCGACCGATGACCATGGGTCGGAACCCCTGGGGGTCACGAGCGGCATACAGGGTGGTCTCGTCCATGAAGACGAAGCAGAAGGCGCCCCTCAGCATCGGCAGCACGTCGAGCGCGGCTGCCTCGAGAGTGCGGTCGGGGTCGGCTGCCAGGAGGGCGGTGACCAGGGCGGTGTCCGTCGTGTTGCCGCGGGCGAGCTCGCCGCGGTGGGCGTCGTTCCCGCGCCGGCCGTCGACGAGGTCGCGCAGGTCCGCGGAGTTCGTGAGGTTGCCGTTGTGGGCCAGCGCCACGGTGCCGTCGGCATGTCCGCCCAACGTCGGCTGGGCGTTCTCCCAGGTCGACCCGCCGGTCGTGGAGTAGCGGCAGTGCCCCACCGCCACGTGACCTCGGAGGGAGGCGAGCGACCGCTCGTCGAAGACCTGCGAGACCAGACCCATGTCCTTGTAGACAAGAAGCCGCTTGCCGTCCGAGGTGGCGATGCCGGCAGACTCCTGTCCGCGGTGCTGCAGCGCGTAGAGCCCGTAGTAGGTCAACTTGGCGACGTCTTCACCTGGGGCCCAGACCCCGAAGACACCGCAGGCGTCCTGCGGCCCCTTCTCACCGGGAAGCAGGTCGTGGGTCAGGCGTCCGTCACCTCGTGGCACGTCGCCGATCCTTCCACATCGAGGCGTCAGCCCCGGTCCGCGCGACGGTCCAGCGCGAGGGCCACCAGCACTCCGAGCAGCGCGAACAACCCCGCGAAGAGAAAACCGAGATAGCCGATCCCGGCCATGGCGGAGTAGTCCGAGGGAACCACGGGGTCCGAGTCGGTGAACACGTCGCTCACCGACAGGAGCGCGCCGACGATGAACCCGAGAACCGCACCGGTGATGGCGAAGGGCAGGAACCGGGGCCGACGAGGTGCTGACACGCTCATTACGGTACGGCAGGCGGACTCGGCCGCAGGAGATCGGGCCGCCAGACTGGAGGGGTGCGCACATCCACCTCCACGAGCCGCTACGAACTCCACGCATGACGACTCCCCAGCCCACCTCCCAGCCTCGCCGCCCCCGTGGACTCTGGTATGCCGCGGGCACCCTTCTCGCCACGGCTGCCGGCGCCGGTGTGGGTCACCTCGTGGCCGGACTGGTCTCCCCGGAGGCCTCGCCGGTGCTCGCCGTGGGCTCCGCAGTGGTCGACGCGACGCCAACGCCGGTCAAGGAATGGGCCGTGTCGACCTTCGGGACCGCGGACAAGCCCATCCTCATCGGGTCGGTGACCATCGTGACCCTGCTCGTCGCCGGTGCCATCGGTCTGGTCGCGCGCTCACGTCGCACTCTCGGCCTCTCGCTCCTCGGCGCCCTCGCCCTCACCTCGGTCGTCGCGGCCGCCATGAGGCCCACCAGCGCGCCGGTCGACCTCCTTCCCGGGTTCGTCACCGCCATCGTCGGGGTCCTCGCGATGGGCTGGTTGCTCGGGTTGCTCGATGGGCTCGGTGCTGCCGACGCGGACCCCGCCGCCGGTGCGGGAGCCACCTCCTCGGCCTTCGAGGACGGCCGCAGCGACCGACGCCATGTGCTCATCGCCGCCGCCGGCCTGGGAGCCGTCGCAGCCACCGGTGGGGCGCTCGGGCAGGCCCTCGGCGGCGGGGTGTCCCCGTCCTCTGTGACGCTCCCGACCCCCGCCGAGCCACTGCCACCCCTGCCCGAGGGGCTGGAGCGGGCCACCCGCGGCATCGCGCCGTTCAGCACGCCGAACACGGACTTCTACCGGATCGACACGGCGCTGGTGATCCCCCGCGTCGACCCCGACTCGTGGAAGCTGACCATCGACGGCGAGGTCGACAACCCGTTCGAGATCACCTACGCCGAGCTGCTCGCCATGCCCCTGATCGAGCGGGACGTCACCCTGACCTGCGTGTCGAACGAGGTCGGCGGGCCGTACGTCGGCGGGGCACGCTGGCTGGGCGTGCGGACCAGCGACCTGCTCGCCCAGGCCGGCATCCGGCCGGGTGTCGACCAGATCTTCAGCCACTCGACGGAGGGCATGACCATCTCGACCCCGGTCCAGGCCCTCACCGATGACAGGGAGTCGCTGATCGCCGTGGGCATGAACGGGGAGCCGCTGCCGGCGCGCCACGGGTTCCCCGCGCGGCTGGTCACCCCGGGGCTCTACGGTTTCGTCGGCGCCACGAAGTGGCTCACCCGCATGGAGGCAACGACCTACGCCGCCGAGTCGGCCTACTGGACGGACCGCGGCTGGGCCACCGACGCACCGATCCTCACGCAGTCGCGCATCGACACCCCTCGCGGACTGAGCACGACGTCCGCCGGGCAGGTCATGATCGGCGGGGTCGCCTGGGCCCAGCACCGCGGCATCCAGCAGGTCGAGGTGCGCATCGACGAGGAGCCGTGGCAGGAGGCCACCCTCGGTCCCGATGCGGGCATCGACTACTGGCGCCAGTGGTACCTCCCCTGGGATGCCTCCCCGGGGCGGCACACCCTCACGGTGCGGGCCACCGACAGCACCGGCGCCACTCAGCCCGAGGAGCGCCAGGACCCGTTTCCCGAGGGAGCCACCGGGTGGCACTCGGTCGTGGTCATCATCGAGTGACCCGACAGCCCCGGCGGCAGGCCCAGGGGCACGGCCCGCCCCGGGGCTCGGGCGACGGTCGTGGACGCGTGAGTCTCCCGCCTCCGAACGGACGGCGCCGAAGCCGATGGCCGTCACCCGCTGCGCGGGTGGCGGCCTTCTGCGGTCCGGTCGAGGAACTCCAAGAAACTTCTCCGGCAACCAATCCGGTTGACCCCGGGTGTCGAACCACCTGTGCAAGAACCAAACACGACACCTACAACGTCAAGGAGCAGTTCCCATGCGTTCCACCCGTATGACGATCGCCGCCCTGGCCCTCGCCCTTCCGCTCTCGCTCGCCGCGTGTGGTTCGGACTCCGAGGCCCCGGCTGCGTCCACCGACACCACGAGCTCGTCCGCCGCGGCAGCCAGCCCCTCCGAAACCGAGTCGGCGCCGATGGAGAACGCGTCGATGCCCTTCGGTCCCGGCTGCGCCTCGGTGCCCGCCGACGGCGCGGGGTCCTTCGACGGCATGGCGTCCGATCCGGTCGCCACCGCCGCGAGCAACAACCCCCTCCTCTCCACCCTGGTGACGGCGGTCGGCGAGGCAGAGCTCGGCGAGACGCTGAACACCACCCAGGACATCACCGTCTTCGCGCCGACCAACGACGCGTTCGCCGCGATGGACCAGGCAACCCTCGACAAGGCGATGGCCGACCCGACGGGCCTGCTCACGACCGTCCTGACCGGTCACGTCGTCGAGGGCCGGCTGGCCCCGGACCAGCTCGCCGGTGAGCACGAGACTCTGGCGGGCACCATGATCACCGTGGAGGGGTCCGGCGAGGACTTCACCGTCGGGGATGCCGCGGTCGTCTGCGGGAACGTGCAGACCGCCAATGCCACGGTCTACATCATCGACGGTGTCCTGCTCCCCTCGAGCTGACGGCCAGGGTCCATGATGGTCTCCATGTCAGCCGCCTCCTCCGATGCCACGGCGTCGGGGGAGGCGGCTGCCCGCACCTCCGGCGGGCCCGACCTCGCCGCGCTGCTCCGGGCCTCGGCCCGGGGGGACGAGGCGGCCTTCGCCGAGCTGTACGACGCCACGTCCCGCCGCATCTTCGGGCTGGTCCTGCGCGTCGTGAGGGACCACGCGATGTCCGAGGAAGTGACCCAGGAGGTCTACCTCGACATCTGGCGGCACTGCGCACGCTTCGACGCGGCGAAGGGCAGCCCCCTGTCGTGGCTCATGACCATCGCGCACCGTGCCGCGGTCGACCGGGTGCGGGCGAGCGAGGCGTCGCGACGTCGCGACGACGCGCACGCCGTCAAGCACCAGGATCGCGACTTCGACACCACCGCCGAGTCCGCCCACGCCTCACTGGAGGCGCAGCGGGTACGGCGCGCACTCTCCACCCTGACCGACGCCCAGCGCAGCGCGGTCGAGCTGGCCTACCTCGGTGGCTACACGCACACCGAGGTGGCGCGGCTGCTCGACCTCCCGCTGGGCACCGCGAAGACCCGCATCCGAGACGGACTGATCCGTCTTCGAGACACGATGGGAGTACCGGCATGAGCCCCGACCTGCACCACCTGTCCGGCGCCTATGCGGTCGACGCCCTCGACGACGACGAGCGCACGTCCTTCGAGCAGCACCTCGCGGTGTGTGCCGACTGCCGCGCCGAGGTCGCCGAGCTGTCCGCCGCAGCCCACTCCCTCGGATCCCTGACCGAGGCCGCCCCCTCCCCTGCCCTGCGCGCGTCCGTCCTGGCCGGCATCACCCGGGCCAGGCCACTGCCGCCGCTCGCCCCGGATGCCGCGGCCCCCGCCGTCGCGGGAGAGGCCGCCGATGCCGAGAGCCCCGCCGAGCCGCCCCCCGGACCACCGACCGGGGCACCGACGGCGGCCCCGGTCACCGCCCAGGAGTCCGATCCGGCCCCCGAGCGCGACGAGCACGAGCAGGCGCTCTCCGAGCAGGCGGAAACCGCCACGGTGGTCCCCCTGTTCCGGCGCACCTCCACGTGGTTCGCTGCCGCTGCGGCAGCCGTGCTGCTCGCGGTCGGCGGCATCGCGTGGAGCCCGTGGAACGGCGGTGAGGAGTCCATCTCGGCGATCGAGCAGGTCTCCGCCGCGCCTGACGCCACCACGGTGAAAGGAGAGCAGGGATCGCTGACCGCCGAGGTCGCCTACAGCCGCGAGCTCGGCCAGTCCGCCATCTCGGTGAACGGCCTCCCGCCTGCACCCGAAGGGAAGGCCTACCAGCTCTGGTACTTCGCGGCCGACGACTCCATCACCTCGGCGGGCCTGCTCGCCACGGGCGACGACGGCACCGGCGAGCAGCTCCTCGAGGGTGACGCCAACGCCGCCACGGGCGTCGGAGTGACCCTTGAGCCGGCCGGCGGTTCCGACCAGCCGACGACCGACCCGCTCGTCATCATCTCGCTGGCCTGAGTCCGCACTCGCGCCGGGTCCCCTCCCCGCGCACCTCCTTCCTCCGGTCCGGATGCCGGTGCCGCGCCGTCTTGCGGCGCGTCACCGGTGACCCGACGGGCGACGTCAGGGAGATCGCGGCGTGCGAAGGCTCGAGGCGACGGTCTCCAGCACCCTCTCGTCGCCGGCATACGGGCCATCGGCCCTCGGCCAGTGCGTCACGACATCCGTGAAGCCCAGGTCGGCCGCCCGCCCGGCCATCTCGGCGTACAGGCCGGCGGACTCGAGGGAGAACCTCGGCGAGGAGTCCAGGGAGAGAACGCGGCCGACGGGCCTCTGACCGCAGTCCGCCAGGGCTCCCTCGAAGCGCTCGACGAGGGTCGCGACGTGCGCGAACCAGCCCTCGATCGTCTCGCCCTTCCCGCCGTAGGTGACCCACGCGTCACCGAAGGTCGCTGCGAGGCGGATCGATCTCGGACCGTTGGCCGCGATGTAGAACGGCACGTGGTCGCGCACGGGCGCGGGCGCGGTGCGGGCGTCCTCGGTCGTGAACCACGCACCCGCGTGGTCGACGTGGTCCTCGCGCAGCAGCCGGTCGAGCAGCGGCACGAACTCGTGGAATCTGGCCACCCGGTCGCCGAGGGTCAGGTTCGCGCCGATGATCCGCGAGTCCAAATCCCCTCCGGTGCCGAGGCCGCACAGGAAGCGCCCACCCGTGAGGTCGTCGAGCGTGAGGACGTCACGGGCGTAGGTGTAGGGGTGCCGGTAGTTCGGCGAGGACACGAAGGTCCCGAGACCGATCGTCGAGGTCACCCCCGCCGCAGCCGCGAGCGTGGGGACGGCCGCGAACCACGGCACGCCGACGAGCCCGCCCCAGACGAGGTGGTCGTAGGTCCATGCGTGGTCGAAGCCCATGTCCTCGGCCGCGGTCCACCGCGGCGCAGCCTGGGTCCAGGTGCCCTCGGGGAGGATGGTGATGCCGTGGCGCACGCGTCACTGCCTTCGTGGGGGATCGGACAGGGGGAGCAGCGCGTCGAGTGAGGCCCGTGTCCCGCTGACCCGCAGGACGCCCTCCGCGAGCGCCTGCGCCCACGTCATCCCCCCGGTCGCCAGGAGCAGCCAGGTCTGTGCGTCGGTCTCGACGACGTTCGGTGGCGTGCCGCGGGTGTGGGTGGGTCCCTCGATGCACTGCACCGCACCGAACGGCGGAACCCGCACCTCGACGCTGCGCCCCGGATGGCGCTCCGCGAGCTCCTCGAGCGCGTAGCGCACCGCGGTGCCCCTGGTGGCCCGGTTGATGTCGTCGGGCGCGGCCCGCCACTCGGCCAATGCCGCGCGACCGGCGGCGACGGGTGTGCGGCGGCGGGACGTCATGCGGCCAATCGTATGGGTGGCCGTCTCGGACGAGCGCGTAGCCTGCCGGGGTGGAGGAGCCGGTGTTCGAGCGCGAGGGGTCACTCGTCACCGTCGTCGTCGACGGCCAGCCGCAGTCCGCCGTCGACCTCGACGACCCCGGTCGGCTCGACTTCGAGTACGTCCAGCACCTCGCCCTGGGCGTCGACGCCCTCTGCCCCGCCGGTCGGTTGCGGGTCACGCACGTCGGCGGCGCGGGACTCACGCTGGCGAGGTGGGTGGAGCACACACGCCCCGGATCACCGCAGATCGTCCTCGAGCCCGAGGCGCTGCTCACCGAACAGGTCCGCCGCGAGCTCCCCCTGCCCCGCGGCCACCGGATCAGGGTGCGCCCCGTCGACGGCGCCACCGGGGTGGCCGCGCTCGCCGACGGCAGCGCCGATCTCGTCGTCGTGGACGCGTACGCCGGTGGGTGTGTGCCTCCGGAGCTCGCCACCGTCGAGTGGTGGTCGGACGTGGGCCGGGTGCTCGCGCCCGGTGGGTTCGTGCTCGCCAACGTCGCGGACGAGCCGGGCCTTCACTATGCGGCGCGGGTCGCCGCGGGGGCCCGTGAGGCGCTCGGGAACGTGGCGTTCCTCGGCCTGCACGAGGTGCTCAAGGGCAAGCGGTTCGGGAACCTCGTGCTCGTGGCCTCGGGGTCCGCGCTGGACCTCTACACGCTGCGCCGCGCCACGGCGTCCGCCCCCTTGCCCACGGGCGTGCTGGGGTGGGACGAGGTGGCGCGCCGTCGGCCGGGGGCGAAGCCGTTCAGCGAAGCGTCAGGGGACACCGTCCGCTCGCCCGAGCCCCCGCAGCGGGGGGCGTGGCGACGTCGCTGAGACGTCGCGCCGGACCATGCCGTCGAGGTGGTCACCGCTCGCCCGGAGCTCACGCACCAGGGCCGTCCGTGGCGTCCCTCAGCCGACCCAGACCCGGGCGTTGCGGAACATCCTCAGCCACGGGCTCTCCTGCTCGATCGGCGCCGAGGTCCACGACATCTGCGCGTTTCGGGCCACCCGCTCCGGGTGCGGCATCATCGCGGTGAAGCGGCCGTCGGTCGTCGTCACGGCCGTCAACCCGCCCGGAGATCCGTTGGGGTTGAAGGGGTATGCCGTCGCCGGGTCGCCGTGGTGGTCCACGAACCGCGCGACCCGCTCGACGGCCCCGGAGTCCCCGCGGGCAGAGAAGTCGGCGAAGCCCTCACCGTGGGCGACCGCGATCGGGATCTGGCTCCCGGCCATGCCCCCGGTGAGGATCGACGGTGACTCGAGCACCTCGACGAGGGTCAGCCGTGCCTCGTACTGCTCCGAGAGGTTGCGCGTGAAGCGCGGCCACGACTGTGCGCCCGGGATGAGGTCGGCCAGGGCCGCGAACATCTGGCACCCGTTGCAGATGCCCAGACCGAAGGTGTCCTCGCGGTGGAAGAACTCCCGGAACATCGACGTGAGCGAGTCGTTGAAGAGCACCGACCGCGCCCAGCCCTCGCCGGCGCCGAGGGTGTCGCCGTAGGAGAAGCCACCGGCGGCAACTAGACCGGTGAAGCCCGAGAGGTCGGTCCGCCCGGACTGGAGATCGGTCATGTGCACGTCGTAGGCGTCGAAACCCGCTCTGTCGAAGGCGAATGCCGTCTCGACGTGGGAGTTGACCCCCTGTTCGCGGAGCACGGCGATGCTGGGCCGGACACCCCGTGAGACGAAGGGTGCGGCGACGTCATCGGTCGGGTCGAAGGTCGGCCGGACGACGAGGCCCGGGTCGTCGTCGGAGCCGAACGCCGCGTGTTCCTCCGCGGCGCAGGCGGGGTTGTCGCGCAGGGTCGAGATGCGCCATGACACCTCGTCCCAGGCCTGCGCGAGGTCGCGCAGGGACTCGTCGACCACCGGCTCGCCCGAGATGACGACCCGCACCCGACGGCCGGTGGAGGTCGCTCCCACGACCGAGGTCAGCTCGGCCAGTCCGTGCTCGGCGAGCACGGCCTGCACGGTGGCGAGGTCGGCCGACGGGACACCCAGGACGACTCCGAGCTCCTCCGCGAAGAGCGCCGGGACGGAGGGGACCGTGACATCCACGCCGACAGCACCGGCAAAAGCCATCTCGCACAGGGCGGTCCAGAGACCACCGTCCGAGCGGTCGTGGTAGGTGACGTCGACACCCTCGGCGCGCAGCGCAGCGAGTGCGGCCGCCAGCGAGACCAGTCGCTGGGGGTCGTCGAGGTCGGGCACCTCCCGGCCGAACGCCCCGGAGACCTGCGCGAGCATCGAGCCGCCCACTCGGTCGCGGCCCGCGCCGAGGTCGACGAGCACCAGGGTGGAGTCGTCGCGCAGCTGCGGGGTCCACGTGCCACGCACGTCGTCGAGGGACGCGAAGGCCGTGACGACGAGCGACACCGGCGACGTGACCTGCCGCGCCTCTCCCGACTGCGGGTCGTTCCATCGTGTGCGCATCGACAGGGAGTCCTTGCCCACGGGCACCGAGATTCCGAGTGCAGGGCAGAGGTCCATCGCCACCGACTCGACGGTGTCGTAGAGCGCGGCGTCCTCGCCGGGTTCGCCGCAGGCCGCCATCCAGTTGCAGGACAGCTTGACCCCACGCAACGTGATCGGAGCGGCCATGAGGTTCGTCAGCGCCTCACCGACGGCCATCCGCCCGGAGGCGGGTGCGTCCACGGCGGCGAGCGGCATCCGCTCGCCCGACGCCATCGCCTCCCCCGCGAGCCCCGCGTGGTCGGCGAGGGTCACGGCCACGTCGGCGACGGGGACCTGCCACGGCCCGACCATCTGGTCGCGGTGGGTGAGACCCCCCACGGTGCGGTCGGCGATGGTCACGAGGAACCGCTTGCTCGCCACGGTGGGGTGGCGCAGCACCCGGTAGGCCGCCTCACGCACGTCGACGGCATCGACGTCGAAGTCGTCGCCGGAGCGCACCACGCGACCCACGTCGCGGGTCATCCTCGGCGGCTTGCCGAGGAGAACCTCCATCGGCATGTCGATGGCGCGGTCCTCGCCCGCGACGTCGTCCGGCCCCTCGGCCAGGACGATGAGGCCGTCATCGCGCGCCACGCCCACCACGGCGAACGGGCACCGCTCCCGTTCGCAGAGGGCCGCGAACCGCGAGAGCGACTCCGGGGCCAGGGCCACAACGTAGCGCTCCTGGGACTCGTTGCACCAGATCTCCTTGGGTGCCAGCCCGCTCTCCTCCACCGGCACCGCGGAGAGGTCGAACCGCGCGCCGAGGCCGGCACCGTCGACCAGCTCGGGGAAGGCGTTGGAGATGCCTCCTGCCCCCACGTCGTGGATCGCCAGGATCGGGTTGTCCGCGCCGAGGCTCCAGCAGTGGTTGACCACCTCCTGGGCGCGCCGCTGGATCTCGGGGTTGCCGCGCTGCACGGAGTCGAAGTCGAGGTCAGCGGCATTCGACCCCGCCGCCATCGACGACGCGGCGCCGCCGCCCATGCCGATGCGCATCCCCGGGCCGCCGAACTGGATGAGGAGGGTGCCCGCAGGAAAGACGATCTTCCCGGTGAGCTCCGCGCTGATCGTGCCGAGCCCGCCCGCGCTCATGATCGGCTTGTGGAACCCCCTCCGCACGCCGTCGACGCTCTGCTCGTAGACCCGGAAGAAGCCACCGAGCCCGGGCCGACCGAACTCGTTGTTGAAGGCCGCCGCTCCGATCGGGCCGTCGATCATGATGTCGAGCGGTGTCGCGATGTGCCCGGGTGCACCGTATTCGTCACCCTCCCAGGGTTCCTCGTGACCTGGCAGGCGAAGGTTGGAGACGGCGAACCCGGTCAGGCCGGCCTTCGGCTGAGAGCCCCGACCCGTGGCGCCCTCGTCGCGGATCTCACCGCCAGCGCCGGTCGCGGCGCCGGGAAAGGGGGAGATCGCCGTGGGGTGGTTGTGCGTCTCCACCTTCATGAGGACGTGCACCTCGCCCTCCCGCCCGGAGTACCGGCTGGGCCCGTCGGCCTCCTCGGGGAGCCATCGGACCCGCGGCCCGCCGACCATGACGGAGGCGTTGTCCTTGTAGGCGATGACGGTGCCCTCGCCGGCAACCTCCTCCGTGTGCCGGATCATGCCGAAGAGCGAGCGCGACTGGACCGTGCTGTCGAGCACGAAGTCGGCGTTGAAGATCTTGTGCCGGCAGTGCTCGGAGTTGGCCTGCGCGAACATCATCAGCTCGACGTCGGTCGGGTTGCGGCGCAGCCCCGTGAAGGCCTCGACGAGGTAGTCGACCTCGTCGTCGGAGAGGGCCAGCCCGTAGGCCGTGTCGGCCTCCTCGATCGCGACCCGGCCACGGCCGAGCACGTCGACGTGCTCCATCGGCTCCGCCTCGCGCTCGTCGAAGAGGGCCGCCGTGGCCTCGACGCTCGTGAGCGCCGTCTCGGTCATCCGGTCGTGGAGCACGTCTGCGCACTCCGTCCACTGCTCGTCGGTGAGCGCCGAGGACACCTCGAGGTCGTAGGAGGTCACGCGCTCGACGCGGCGCACGTCGACCCCGCAACTGTGGGCGATGTCGGTGGCCTTGGACGCCCAGGGGGAGAGGGTTCCGAGCCGTGGCGCGACGACGACGGTGGTGTGGAGGGCGCCGGTGCCACCACCCGCGTGGAGGTCGTGCGCCGGCTCGCCGTAGGTGAGCAAACGGGTCACGGCCTCGCGCGTGGAGTCCTCCAGGGCGCGCTCACTGGCCACCCAGTGGACGAACCGGCCGGAGACGCCCACGACCTCGGGGACGGCCGCCTGCAGCCGGGCGAGGAGGGCTGCGGCGCGGAAGCCGGAAAGGGCGTTGCCCCCCGGGACGGTGGTCAGCACGAGGTCGTGCGACGAGGTCATTGTCGAGGTCTCCCGGTGGTGCGGCGCGCGGGGCGGATGCCGGGGTCAAGGCTACCGGCGCGCCATCACCTCGACGCCACACCACCGTTTCGCCACCATGGCGTCCAAACGCCCCACCGGCGCCCGCACCTCGACGCCACACCACCGTTTCGCCACCATGGCGTCCAAACGCCCCACCGGCGGCCACACCTCGACGGGGCCCCGGGAGTGCGACACCATGGTGTCGGTCCCCGGGCGGCCGACCGACACGCCCGTGCACGACGACGGAGGGGATCCCGATGAGCAGGGTGGTGGTGCTCGGGGGGAGCGGGGAGATGGGCCGTCGGGTCGTGGACCGCCTCTCCGCGAGCGGGCACGACGTGCTGGCGGCCTCGCGCGCCACCGGCGTCGACGCCCTGAGCGGCATCGGCCTCGACGACGCCCTGGCCGGAGCCGACACCGTGATCGACTGCCTCAACCTCCAGACGGTGTCGCGCCGCCGGGCCGTCCAGTTCTTCGGTGGGTCGGCGAAGGCGGTCTCAGCGGCCGCCGGGCGCGCCGGCGTGGGACACGTGGTGTGCCTGTCGATCGTCAACGTCACCGACCCGGCCGTGCGGCGGGCCACCGGCTACTACGCGGGAAAGGCCACCCAGGAGGAGGCCTACCTCGCCGGGAGCACTCCCGTCACCGTCGTGCGCACGACCGCATGGTTCACCCTGGCCGAGACGTTCCTGACCCAGATCCGGGTCGGGCCCGTGGCCGTCGTCCCGCACCTGCTGCTGCGCCCCGTGCACCCGGATGCTGCTGCCTCGGCACTCGCCAACGTGGTGGAGGCGGGCCCCCGGAAGGGCGGCTATCCCACCCGCCACGAGCTGGCCGGGCCAGAGGTGTGGGACGCGGCGGACATGGCGCGCAAGGTCGCGGCTGCCCGGCATCCCGGCGTCCGGGTCGCCGGGCTCCCGGTGCCGCTGCGGGGGTTGCGCGAAGGACTCCTCCCCGGCAGTGAGGTGCCCACCGACGAGCGCCGGTTCGACGAGTGGCTCGAGCCGCGCCCCTGACCCCGAGGTATCACGGCGCAGCCGCATCCCTCCTCACGCCCCCCGGCGGCAACGACCGCGCCCGGGGAGCCCGAGGAGCGCGCCGACGTCTTCGGGGAGGTCGAGATCCGGTTCCGGACGGAGGGTTGAGCGGTGGGACCGGCCGAGCTGGCCGGGCTCGTCGCGCGGGAGGCCGAGGCGGGCGTGGCCACGGCCCTCGTGGCCACCGACTCCTCGGGGCAGTTCGTCCTGGAGCGAGTCGTGGGACGTGTCGGCACGAGGGACCCCGCGAGCAGTGGCGGGCGGACCGACACCGCCTGGTGGAAGGCCGAGTTCCACCTCCGCCACGTCCACGGCGGTGTCCTCACGGCGCAGGCGACGCATGGTGTGTCAGTCCCGGCAACACTGGCCGCGCTGCCGGTCGCCGCGATCCGGGGCGTCGGCCAAGCCTGGAGCAAGCGGCTCTCGACTCTGGGAGTGTCGACGGTGGGTGACCTGGCCGCCCTCAGCCCGTCCGCCGTGGACCGCTTCCGCACGCCACGGGCACCAGCTCCTGGCGGTCGTGGCCCGGGCACGGGCCTGCGGACAGCCGTGGCCCGTGGTCTCCCCCTCCGACACGCGCAGCGTGCTGGACGTCGCCCGCCACGACCCCGCCGACGTGGAGGGGCTCCATCCCGGGAGCCGCGAGGCGCCGACGGTGCTGTGGGGCCACTGCCTGGCGCTGACCGCCTGCCTCGACGACGAGGTCCTGGCCCGCCTCCCCGTCGGGGGGCCGTCCTGACAGGAGCCCGACCCCGGCCCCGCTCGCCTCAGAAGGCGTCGCCGGTCAACCGCTCGTAGGCCTCGACGTACTTGGAACGGGTCTGGGCGACGACGTCCTCGGGCAGGGATGGAGGGGCCTGCCCCGAGGACCTGCTCCAGCCCGACGCATGTGAGGTCAGCCAGTCCCGCACGTACTGCTTGTCGAAGCTCGGCTGCGGATGCCCCGGCCGCCACTGGTCCGCCGGCCAGAACCGCGAGGAGTCGGGGGTCAGCACCTCGTCGGCGAGCACCACCTCGTCACCGCGCAGGCCGAACTCGACCTTCGTGTCGGCGAGCAGGATGCCGCGAGCGCTCGCGATCTCGTTGCCGCGCGCCAGGATCGCGACGGTGAGGTCACGCACCCGCTCCGCGAGGGGCGTGCCGATCTCTGCCTCCACCGCGGCGAACGGGATCGGCTCGTCGTGGGCCCCCGCCGGAGCCTTCGTCGACGGGGTGAAGATCGGCTCGGGCAGTCGGTCACCGTCGACCAGCCCGGCCGGCAGGCGGATGCCGCTCACGGCGCCGGTCGCGGTGTACTCCCCCAGCCCTCCACCCGTGAGGTAGGCCCGGGCGACGCACTCCACCGGGAGCATGTCGAGCCGCTCGACGAGCACGCCGCGCCCACGCACGGCATCCGGCACATCAGTGGAGACGACGTGGTGCGGCACGAGGTCGGCCAGCTGGTCGAACCACCACAGCGACAGGCGGGTGAGCACCTCGCCCTTGTCGGGGATCGGTGTGTCGAGGACGAAGTCGTAGGCCGAGATGCGGTCGGAGGCGACGAGGAGCAGCCGGTCCTCGCGCGGCACGCCGGTGCCGGGATCGAGGGGCGCGTAGAGGTCGCGCACCTTGCCGGAGTAGACGTGGGCGAAGCCGGGCAGGTCCAGGGGCTCATCGGGCATGGGGCGGATTCTTCCAGCCTCGCCCCCCGCCCGCCCGCGTCGGTCTCGGCACCGGATACCCGCGGGCGACGGGTGCCGGGTCGCCGTCGTCACTCCCTCGCGGCAACGGGCCAGCGCCGGGGGCCCGGCCCCTCGGTGGCGAGCGCGTCCTGGGGGTTGTAGACGGGGCACGAGCGCAACGACAGGCAGCCGCAGCCGATGCACGAGGAGAGCTCGTCGCGCACCCTGGTCATGGCCTCGATGCGGGCGGTGAGCAGGGCGTGCCAGCGTGTCGACAGGCGGGTCCAGTCCCGTTTCGTCGGGGGCCGGTCGTCGGGCAGCACCGCCAGCGCCTCGCCGATGTCGGCGAGCGAGAGACCGAACCGCTGGCCGGCCCGGACGACGGCGCGGGCGAGGGCGCGCCGCGTAGCGTGACCCGCATGGACCTACGCATCTTCACCGAGCCCCAGGAGGGCGCGAGCTACGACGACCTCCTCGCGGTCGCCCGGACGGCCGAGGACCTCGGTTTCGACGGCTTCTTCCGCTCCGACCACTTCCTGCACATGTCCGGCGACGGGCTTCCCGGTCCGAGCGACGCCTGGATCACCCTCGCGGGCCTGGCGCGAGAGACGACCCGCATCCGGCTGGGCGCCCTGGTCACCTCGGCCACCTTCCGGCTGCCCGGGGTGCTCGCCGTGACCGTCGCCGGCGTCGACGCGATGAGCGGCGGCCGGGTCGAGCTCGGGCTGGGAGCGGGCTGGTTCGAGAACGAGCACACGGCATACGGCGTGCCGTTTCCCGACGTCAGGGAGCGGTTCGACCGGCTCGAGGAGCAGCTGGCCCTCATCACGGGGATGTGGGCCACCCCCGTCGGCAGCACCTTCGACCACCCGGGCCCGCACTACCCCGTCACCGGGTCGCCGGCGCTGCCCAAGCCGGTGCAGGGCGGAGGCGTGCCGATCATCATCGGTGGAGGTGGCCGGCGTCGCACCCCCGAGCTGGCCGTCCGCCACGCTGCCGACTTCAACGCCGGGTTCCTCTCGCCCGAGGGCACGGCGCGCCTCTTCGCCCGCGTCGACGAGGAGTGCGACCGGCAGGGGCGTGCCCCCGCCAGCCTCGTCCACTCCGCGGCCCAGGTCGTGTGCATCGGGAAGGACGACGCCACCGTGCGTCGCCGGGCCGCGGCGATCAGCCTCGATCTCGACGAGCTGCGCGACAACGGGATCGCCGGATCACCCGAGGAGGCGAGGGACCGGGTGGGTCGCCTCGCGGAGGTGGGCACCAGCCGGATCTACCTCCAGGTGCTAGACCTCGCCGACCTCGACCACCTCGCTGACATCCACGAGGCCCTGAGCGGCCAGGCCTGAGCGGCGCCACCGGGACGTCAGGCCCTGGTACTCAGGCCTGAGCGCCCACCCGCACCTCACCGCGCTCTGCGCGCAGCGCGATGTCGGTGCGGTGGTGTGACCCCAGCAGGTCGATGCCGTGCACGGCTGCGTAGACCCGCTCTCGTGCGTCGTGCACCGAGTCGGCCGTGGCGACGACCGACAGCACCCGTCCGCCGGCGGAGACCAGCAGCCCGTCGGAGTCCCGTGCGGTGCCGGCGTGCAGCACGTATGCCGTGGGCGCGCCGGGCACGTCGTCGGCGCCCACGACCGGGTCACCGGTGCGAGGGGTCGCGGGGTAGCCGGCCGCGGCGACGACGACGGTGACGGCGTGGTCCCCGGACCACCGGAGCGGCTCCAGGTCCTCGAGCCGGCCGGTGGCAGCAGCGTGCAGCAGGCCGCCCAGCGGAGTCAGCAGGCGGGCGAGGACCACCTGGGTCTCGGGATCGCCGAAGCGCGCGTTGAACTCGATGACCCGCGGCCCGCGGGCCGTGAGCGCAAGACCGACGTAGAGCACCCCGACGAAGGGTGTGCCACGGCGACGCATCTCGTCGACGGTCGGCTGGGCGATCCGGGCGACGACATCGTCGACGAACCCCTCCGGGACCCAGTCGAGCGGGCTGTAGGCGCCCATGCCGCCGGTGTTGGGACCCGAGTCATGGTCCCCGACACGCTTGAAGTCCTGCGCAGGGCTGAGGGGGACGACGGTCGACCCGTCGCTGAGGCAGAACAGCGACACCTCGGGCCCCTCGAGGAACTCCTCGACCACGACCTGTCCGTCCTCCTTGCCCAGGCACGCCAGGGCGTGCTCGAGCGCCATCCCGCGGTCGTCGGTGACGACGACGCCCTTGCCGCCTGCGAGCCCGTCCTCCTTGACGACGTGCGGGGCCCCCAGGGCGTCGACGGCGTCGATGACCTCCTCGATCGTCGTGCAGACGTGGGCCAGGCCCGTGGGGACGTCGGCGGCGGACATGACCTCCTTGGCGAACGCCTTGCTGCCTTCCAGCCGAGCGGCCTCCGCCGAGGGGCCGAAACAGGCGATCCCTGCAGCGCGGACGGCGTCGGCGACGCCGGCGACGAGGGGCGCCTCGGGCCCGATGACGACGAGGTCCACGCCCAGACGGGTCGCGAGGTCGACGACGCCGTCGGAGTCGCTGACACCGCCGGGGAGCGGCTCGCAGCGGGCGACCGCCTCGATGCCGGGGTTGCCCGGGGCCGCGACGACGGCGTCGACGGTGGGGTCGAGGGAGAGGGAGCGGACGAGCGCGTGCTCGCGGGCTCCGGAGCCGATGACGAGAACCTTCACGCGACCAATCTAGGGGGGAGTGACGTGTCGGGCTCGCGCGTCCCGGCATACTGGTGTGTTCCGTCAACCCGAGTCGCCGCACGAAGGAGATTTCGCTCCGTGACCGCACCTCACCCCGGCCAGCCCGAGGCTGCGCCCGACGTCGCCGTCGAGATCGCTCGCGAGCAGGCCCACGTCGACCGGGTCTACGCGGAGCTGGAGAAGGCCTCGCTGCGTGCAGCCGACGTCGAGGCCGACGGCCTCGCGAGGGGCCGCACCTCCCGGACCGGCGACGTGCGGGACGAGGAGATGACCGGGCTCTTCGAGCGCGACGCCCTGGTCTACGCCGCCGCCCGCCGTCGCTCCACGATCGAGAAGCAGTACGAGGGACTGGTCTTCGGGCGCCTGGACCTGGGCGAGGAAGGGTCGACCTCCGCGCAGCGCGACGTCCGCTACATCGGCCGGCTCGGGGTGCGCGACGACGAGTACGAACCCCTTGTCATCGACTGGCGCGCCCCGGCCGCCTCGGCCTTCTACCGCGCCACCCCGGTTGACCCGATGGGCGTCATCCGCCGACGGGTGCTCCGCTGTCGCGGCGCCGACGTCGTCGGGGTCGAGGACGACCTCATGGTGCCCGAGGCACCCGAGGACATCGTCGTGGTGGGAGACGGCGCGCTCATCGCGGCGCTGACCCGAAGCAGGGGCCGCCAGATGCGTGACATCGTCGCGACGATCCAGCGTCACCAGGACGAGGCCATCCGGGCCCCTTCACGAGGGGTCACCGAGATCACCGGAGGCCCGGGCACCGGCAAGACCGTCGTCGCCCTGCACCGGGCGGCGTACCTGCTCTATGCGGAGCGGCGCCGGTTCGAGAACGGCGGCATCCTCGTCGTCGGCCCGTCCGCCGCCTACACGGCCTACATCGAGCGGGTGCTGCCGAGCCTGGGCGAGGAGTCGGTGGCTCTCCGAGCGCTCGGCGACCTCGTTGACGGCATCACGGCCACGCGGCTGGACTCCCCCGAGGTCGCCGCCATCAAGGGATCGCTGCGGATCCGGCGCCTGCTGTCCCGGCTCGCATCCGCTCCGCCGCCGGGGGCGGCCCGGGAGCTCAGGTCCTTCGTCGCCGGGCACGCCGTGCGACTCGACGAGAGGGCGCTGCGCCGGGTGCGCTCGGAGGTGCTCCGCGGCCACCAGCACAACCTCGCCACCGACGCGGCCCGCTCAGCCCTGGCCGAGGCCGCCTGGCGCTCGGTGCGCGAGGGCGAGCGCGACGCGTTCCTCGACGCCTTCCAGGAGTCACGAGACGTCGACGCGTTCATGACCACCTGGTGGCGGCAGCTGGACCCGCGCGAGCTGCTCCTGAGCCTCGCCGACACCGATCACGTGTATGCCGTCTCCCGGGGCGTCCTCGACCAGGAGGAGGCCGCGGCGCTGGCGTACTCCTACCGCGAGGCGCTCGAGACCGGCACCTGGTCGGTCTCGGACGCCGGGCTGGTCGATGACCTCGTGGCACGCCTGGCCCCCGTGCAGGTCGCCGAGCGCGAGGACGTCGGGTTCTACGACATCGAGGAGCTCGACGACCTGTCGTCCTACGGGGTGATGGACGTGCGGGCCGGGGTCGACCGCCGGGTGCGGGCTGACCCGACGGCAGCCGTCCTCACCCCCACCGATGCGCGGTCCCGGCTGATGGTCGGCCACCTCGAGCGCCCCTCGGCCTACGCGCACGTGCTCGTCGATGAGGCGCAGGACCTCTCCCCGATGCAGTGGCGGATGCTCTCGCGTCGTGGGCGCTCGGCCTCGTGGACCGTCGTGGGTGACGCGGCCCAGGCGTCCTGGAGCGACCTTCCCGAGGCAGCCGGCGCACGGGAGGACGCCTTCGCCGGTCACCAGCGCCGGGCGTTCCACATGGACACCAACTACCGCAACGCCCGCGAGATCTTCGACCACGCGCGCGACGTGATCCTCCCTCTGGTGCCTGACGCCGACATCCCGAGGGCAGTGCGCGAGACCGGTGTCGACCCCGTCGACCGCGTGGTCGAGGAGTCGGTCGCGACGGAGGCCGCGGATGCCGTCGAGCAGCTGCTGGAGGAGGTCGACGGGTCGATCGCGGTCATCACGGCCAAGCGGTGGGAGCACCGGCTCACGGCCCTGCACGAGTCGGGTGGGGGACGGGTCCAGGTGATCGACCCGCTGTCGACGAAGGGCCTGGAGTGGGATGCGACAGTCGTCGTCGATCCCGACGCCATCGCCGAGGAATCCCCCGGCGGAGTGCGGGTGCTGTACGTCGTCCTGACTCGCGCCGCGCACCGGATGCACGTGCTCCGCCCGGCCTGACCGGGCTCTGAGTCCAACCATTGGACGAGATTTCCCGACATGTGGGACATATCGGGGCGTCGAGTCACAGTTGCGTCACGTCCTCGGGCTGGGCGGGCCAAAAGCGCCCTCGACGGTCGAGAGTGAGGACGGACAGACCCCCGGCCACGGGGCGTGGGCCTGTCTGGTCGCTTCTGATCCTTGTCGGAGCGGCCCTCACGCCCAGGAGGCCCTGCTCTCGGCACAGGGTTCATCGCCAGTTCGGCGGGCACGGCTTCCGACGACACGAAAGTGACACACATGCGAACACGCAGAACCTCAGTCGCCCTGGCTGCCATCGGCCTCGCCGCCGGACTGTCTCTGGCCGCGTGCGGCTCGGACGACTCGGAAAGCGACAGCGGCAGCGGCGACAACGGCGGCTCGGCCCTGGACGGCGTGAGCATCACCGTGGGCTCGAAGGACTTCACCGAGAACATCCTGCTCGGTGAGATGCTCGTCCTCGCGATGGAGAACGAGGGCGCCGACGTCACGGACCAGACCAACCTCGGTGGCACGTCCGTCAACCGTCAGGCACTCCTCAGCGGCGAGATCAACGTCTACCCGGAGTACAACGGCACCGGCTGGACCGTGCACCTCGGCCAGCAGGACCCGAGTCAGGACCCCGAGGAGCTGTACAACGTCACGGCCGAGATGGACCTGGCCGAGAACAACATCGCGTGGATCGGGCGCTCCCCGTTCAACGACACCTACGGCTTCGCGGCCAACGGTGACCTGGCCCAGCAGGAGGGCGGCTTCGACTTCCAGGGCATGGCCGACTACCTCGAGGCCAACCCCGACGCCACGGTGTGCATGGAGACCGAGTTCCCGGACCGACCCGACGGCCTGGTCCTCTTCGAGGAGGCCACGGGGTACGAGGTGCCGCAGAGCCAGATCAACATCCTCGACACCGGCCTGATCTACACCGAGACCTCGAGCGGCTCATGCGACTTCGGTGAGGTCTTCACCACCGATGGCCGCATCACCGCACTGAACCTCGACCTGGTCGAGGACCCGGGCGTCATGATCCTCTACAACGTCTCCTACACCTTCCAGAACGACGTGTACGAGGCCAACGCGGACACCTACGACCAGCTCACGACCGCGATCCTCGAGCCCCTCGACGAGGCGAAGATGCAGGAGCTGAACGCCCTGGTCGACGTCGACGGTGAGGACGCCAAGCAGGTGGCGCAGGACTACCTCACAGAGATCGGCGTCCTCTGACGCCACTCCCGACCGGGTCCTGGACCCGGACCGCACGGACGACGGCGGCGGGCCCCGAAGGGGTCCGCCGCCGTCGTCGTCCGCCCGGGTGGTTGGACCGCCGCAGGGATCCGGGCCCGCACCCGAGACCCCGGGCCCCAGGCGGGCGGTGGGCCCCACGAGTGCCCACCGGAGGCACGGCCGCCTGGCAGGGCCGGGAGGAGCCGAACGGCACGGCAAGGGAGGGACGGCAGGTGGCGGACGGGAGGTGCTCAGAGGACCCTGTGGCCCAGCGGGGCGGAACACCACGACGTCCGGTGGGGCACCCGGAAGTTCCGGGTGCCCCACCGGACGTTCCCGCTCGTGGCGCGAAAGCGGAGAGGGGTCCGGGTCAGAGACCCCGGGGACGCAGGTAGGTCTCGGCCACGGCGCCGACCCAGTCGAAGGTCAGGGCCACGAGCGCGACGAGCGCGGCGCCCACGATGATGACCGGGTCCTGCTGCAGCTTCAGCCCGGAGGCGATCGTGACCCCGAGCGCACCGCCGCCGATGAGGTACGCCAGTGTCGCCATCCCGATGTTGAGGATCATCGCGACCCGCACCCCGGCGATGATGACCGGCACGGCGAGCGGCAACTCGATGCGGCCGAGAACCTGCATCTTCGTCATCCCCATGCCCCGGCCGGCCTCGATGACGCCACGGTCGACCGCGTCGAGGCCCACCATGGTGTTCCTGAGCACAGGCAGCAGGGCGTAGATGGCGAGTCCGATGATGACGGTGCGTGCCCCCTGCCCCAGGAGGGCGAGGAAGAGAATGAGCAGGCCGTAGGCGGGCAGTGCCTGGCCCGAGTTCGCCACCGTGACGATGGCCGGCCCGTAGCGCCGCAGCGGCGGCCGGGTCAGGACGATGCCGAGCGGGATCGCGATGACGACGACGATGACCGTCGACCAGAGCGCGATCCACAGGTGTTGCTTCAGCTGGGGGTAGAGCTTGGTGCTCCAGTCCAGGGCGGACGCCTGCTGGATGTTCTTCGAGGGGTCCAGGCCCAGGCTCTGGTAGTACCAGAAGAGCAACGCGGCGAGGCCGAGGATGCCCAGCGGGGCCAACTTGAGCGCCAGGTGGTTGCGCCGGGCCTTGACGAGCCAGCTGTCCTCGGGGAGGGTGCCGTAGTCCGGCGGCTGACCCTCGACGGGCACACCCTCGTCCTCGACCCGATCGTCGACCTGTGCGATCCCGCTCATGACGCCGACCCGAGGCGCTCATAGTGCTCGCGGGCCTCCCTGCGTGCCCGCCGGATCACCCGGTTGAGGTCCCTCAGTTCGACGACGCCCCGGAGCGAGCCGTCCTGGGCGACGACGACGCTGACGGCAGCAGAGCTGATGAGCATCTGCTCGAGCGTGTCGAAGAGCGTGGCGGTGTCCTCGACCTTCGCGGCCACCTCGTCGCCCACCTGCTCGTCGACCGTCCCGTCGACGGCCTCCAGGTGCTCCTGGCTCACCCAGCGAATGGGCCTGCGCTCGTCGTCGATCAGGAGGAGCCAGTCGTGCCGGGGATCCGCGCGCAGGGTCCGGAAGCCGGTCTCGGGGGTGTCGCCGATGCGCACCGTCGGGTAGGGCTCGAGCTCGAGGGTGTCGACGGTCTCGAAGTGCAGACCCTTGAGCGTGGACCCGCTGCCGATGAAGTCGGCGACGAACTCGTCGACGGGGAAGGCGAGGATCCGCTCGGGGGTGTCAATCTGTGCGATCCGGCTCTTCTCGCCGAGGATCGCAATGCGGTCGCCCATCTTGATCGCCTCGTCGATGTCGTGGGTGACGAAGACGATCGTCTTGTGGATCTCCTCCTGGACCCGGAGGAACTCGTTCTGCAGCCGGTCGCGGGTGATCGGGTCGATCGCGCCGAACGGCTCGTCCATGAGCATGATCTCGGGGTCCGCGCCGAGAGCCCGGGCCACGCCCACACGCTGTGCCTGCCCGCCGGACAGCTCCTTCGGGTAGCGGCCGGCGAACGTCTCGGAGTCGAGGCCCACGATCTCGAGCAGCTCGGTGACCTGCTGGTGGATGCGCGCCTTGTCCCACTTGAGCATCTTCGGGACGGTGGCGATGTTCTGGGCGATGGTCTGGTGCGGGAAGAGCCCGATCTGCTGGATGACGTACCCGATGCGGCGACGCAGGTGGTCCGGGTTGACCGTGGTGACGTCCTCGCCGTCGAGGTAGATCTTGCCTCCGGTCGGCTCGATCATCCGGTTGATGAGCCGCAGCGTGGTGCTCTTGCCGCAGCCGGAGGGGCCTACGAGGACGAGGATCTCGCCCTCGTAGACCTCGAGGGTGAGACTCTCCACCGCGGGCTCCTTGGTGCCCGGGTAGATCTTCTCCACCCCTTCGAGTCGGATCTTCGCGTCCTTGCTCATCGTCGGCTCTCTTCGTTGCGTGTCGGGCGTCGGGTGCGTTCTCTGGGCTTGAGGAGGGTCGGGGCGCGGGTGTCCGGGGCGGGCGGTCAGATGCGCTGTCCCCTGCTGGTCGTGAAGCGCTGGATCGTGGCGAACACCGTGTCGAGGACGAGCCCGAGGAGGACCGTGAAGATCGTCCCGACCCACACGGACTCCACGCTGTTCGGCAGTCCGAGCCGGGTCAGCCCGCCCTGGATCCAGCTGCCCAGGCCGTCGCCACCGACGAGGACCGCGATGGCCGCGATCCCGACGGTGATCAGGCTCGAGATGCGGATCCCGGCCATGACGACGGGCCAGGCGAGCGGCAGGCGGATCACGAAGAGCTGTCGCATCGAGGTCATCCCCATCCCCTTGGCGGACTCGACGATCGCCGGGGAGACGCCGTCGAGGCCGGTCACCGTGTTCCGCAGGATCGGCAGGATCGCGTAGAGGAACAGGGCCATCATCGCCGGGGTGTTGCCGATGCCCACGAGCGGGATGAAGAGCGCGAAGAGCGCGAGCGAAGGGATCGTGAGGAAGATGCCGCTGATGCTCAGCGCGACCGCGCGCCACGTTGGACGCGTTTGGACGACGATGCCGAGGGTCACCGAGAAGACCGTGGCGAGGGCGATGACGACGAGCACGATCTTCGCGTGCTCCCACGTGGTCTCGAGGATCGCGTCGAAGTTGTCGACGACGTACTCGAACCAGCTGCTGAGGCCGTTCACGTGCACTCCCTCATCGGGCCATAGACGGGCCACACTGGGGTGCCAACGCGACCTGGAGGTTCCTTCCTATCACGACACGCCACCCCCGGACCCGGGCTCGGGGCCGTTCGCGGACACCCTGCCCGGTGTTGACAGGGGAGAGTCAGGGGTCCCGCCACGTGACGGAGCGTGCAGTCGTGGGCTCGGGATTTTGCGACCGGCGCCCCCGCGTGAAGGAGACACCGCCAGGTGACCGCCCCCACCCCATGTCTCTCGGGCACCTCGCCGGACGTCGAGGCCGAGGTCGCCCACCGGATGACCGTCCTCCGCCCCTCCTGACCGATCGGCACTTTCCCTCCGGATGCCGGAACCTCAACCGAGCGAGGCTTACGGAAGGCGCCCTTCGGTCAAGGTTCCCGTCGTCAGGTCCCGCGCCACGCCTGCGCCACAGCCACTGGGCCCCCGGTAGGGCGGGCCGGACTCAGTCGAGCAGCGGGTGCCGCTGGATGATCTCGTGGCGTCCGGGACCGACGCCGATGGCCGAGACGCGGGCACCGATGAGCTCTTCGACCCGCAGGACGTAGGCGCGCGCCGCCGCCGGGAGCTCCTCGAAGGAGCGACAGCCGGAGATGTCCTCCCACCACCCGTCGAGCTCCTCGTAGATGGGCGTGGCATGGTGGAAGTCGCTCTGGCCCAACGGCATCTCGTCATGGCGTACGCCGTCGACGTCATAGGCGACGCACACCGGCACGGTGTCGAAACCGGTCAGGACGTCGAGCTTGGTGATGACGAAGTCGGTCACGCCGTTGATCCGCGTGGCGTACCTGCCGATGACGGTGTCCATCCACCCGCAGCGACGGGGCCGGCCCGTCGTCGTGCCGTACTCCGCTCCCGTCTTGCGCAGCGTCTCACCGGCGTCGTCGGAGAGTTCCGTGGGGAACGGGCCCTCGCCCACGCGTGTCGTGTACGCCTTGAGGATGGCGATGACCCGGGAGACGCGCGTCGGTGGGATGCCCGACCCCGTGCACGCGCCACCCGCCGTGGCCGACGACGACGTCACGAACGGGTACGTGCCGTGGTCGACGTCTAGCAGCGTGGCCTGGCCGGCCTCGAGGAGCACGTTCGAGCCCGCGTCGAGCGCCTCCTCGAGCACGAGGGAGGTGTCGGCGACCAGCGGGCGAAGTCGCTCGACGTAGCCGAGCAGCTCCTCGACGACGAGGTCGGCGTCGACGTCGCGGGTGTTGTAGATCTTGACGAGGACCTGGTTCTTCAGCGACAGCGCGGCCTCGACCTTCTGCCGGAGGATCCCCTCGTCGAAGAGGTCCTGGATGCGGATACCGACCCGGTTCATCTTGTCGGCGTAGGTCGGCCCGATCCCGCGGCCCGTGGTGCCGATCTTCCGGGCACCGAGGAACCGTTCGGTCACCTTGTCGAGGGTGCGGTTGTAGGGGGCGATGACGTGGGCGCTGCCGGAGACGAGGAGACGTGAGGTGTCGACGCCACGGGCCTCGAGGCCGTCGATCTCCTCGAAGAGCACCTCGAGGTCGACGACGACGCCGTTGCCGATGACCGGGGTGACCGAGGGCGTGAGGATTCCCGACGGCAGGAGGTGCAGCGCGTACTTCTCCCGGGATCCGTCCTCGCCCTCGATGACCACCGTGTGCCCGGCGTTGTTGCCGCCGTTGAACTTCACGACGTAGTCGACGTCACCGCCGAGGAGGTCGGTGGCCTTGCCCTTGCCCTCGTCGCCCCACTGGGCTCCGACCAGCACGATCGCCGGCATCCGGGCTCCTTCCGCACGTGCGCCGAGAGCGGGTGCTCCGGCGCGCCGAAGGCCCCTCGCGGGTGTGCGCGGCGGGGCCTCGTACACCGCACCCTATCGCGGTGGGCGACCCCCGGCACCGGGAGGCCCAGCCTCGGAACGCGCCCGCTCCCCCGTCTCCGGCCGGCGTCGCGCGAGGGCCCAGCCGAGCTGGAACCTGGTCTCCACCCCGTGGACCGCCATGAGGTGCGCGACCCGCCTGCGCACCGTGCGGAGGCTGACCCCCAGGTAGCGCGCGATGACCTCGTCCTTGAGCCCCTGCTCGAGCATCTCGACGAGCCTCGGCTCGTCGTCGGTGTTCCGGACGACCGACGGCGCCGCGAGAGCATGCACCCAGGCCAGGTCGAAGTACGCCGTGTAGAGCCGCACGACCAGGGGGTCGCGGATGACGGCGTACCCGGTGGAGGCGTCGTCCCACCCGGCGAGGGCGACGACGGCCGCGTCGCCGAAGACCGCGAACTCGGTCTCGACCGATGGCGCGAGCCGCTGGTCCTCGCCGACGTCGGCCCAGCTGGACATCCACTGCCGGCCGTGAGGAGTCGCCAGGACGTCGGCGCCGTAGATGCTGCGCTGGACGTGGCCGCGCCTGATCCGTTCCTTGTTCACCCGCATCGTCTCGTCGTCGAGGCCCGGTCCCGCCTCCACGGTGCGCACCACGTTGCGCAGGACTCCTGCGGTGCCCCCGAGGAGCTGACCGACGACGGAGGGGGCCACAGCGTCGGAGATCAGCTCGGTGACCGGCTCCTGGGCGCCCAACGCCTCGCTGGTGAGCCGGCCGAGCAGCTCGCGCGACGCCTCGATGTCCCGCCGGCGCTCATCGATGCGGGCGAGCTCCCGACGCAGCTGCTCCTCGAGGACGAGGAGCGCGCCGCCGCCGCTCTCGGCCTGGTTGCTCACCTGTCGTCTCCCATCGGTTCAAGGCGTGTCGGAATGAGGCCTCCGAGGTCGCGTGCACCCTGGCCGGCGACCGGGGTCGTCGAGGGCGTCACGGGGTGCCTCCGACGGTGGAGAGCGGGCCCGGATCAGAGACCGAGCTCGCGCGCCCCTGTGGCGCTCGAGGCCCGCAGGAACTCCTGGCACCGGTGCCGCTCGTCGTCCTCACCGATCGCGTCGGCGGCCCGCGCCAGGGCGGCCAGCGCCCGGAGGAAGCCGCGGTTGGGTTCGTGCTCCCACGGAACCGGGCCCTGGCCACGCCATCCAGCACGACGCAACGCGTCGAGGCCCCGGTGGTAGCCGGTACGCGCGTAGGCGTAGGACTCCACCACCTCGCCGTCCGCCATCGCGTCCTCGGCCAGCACCGCCCAGGCGAGCGAGGAGGTGGGGTGGGACGCGGCCACCCGGTTCGGCGCGACCCCGTCGTCGAGGAGCCGGGATGCCGGGTCCTCCGGCAGGTGGGTCGGCGGGATGCCGAGCAGGTCTGTGCTCACGAGTGCCTCTCAGGAGATGCCGGGCGGATCGTCGAGAGCGGAGGGCAGCGCGCGAGGTCCTCCCCGCGCGCCGCCCCCTCCGCCGTCGACGGAGTGGGTCAGCTCTGGTGCGTGCCGGCCGAGCGGAGGTTCTCGCAGGCCTGGACGACGCGAGCCGCCATGGCCCCCTCGGCCTCCTTGCCCCAGGCCCGGGGGTCGTACTGCTTCTTGTTGCCGACCTCGCCGTCGATCTTGAGCACGCCGTCGTAGTTGCGCATCATCCAGTCGACCACCGGCCGGGTGAAGGCGTACTGCGTGTCGGTGTCGACGTTCATCTTCACCACGCCGTAGTCCACGGCCGCCGAGATCTCCTCCGGCAGCGATCCGGAGCCGCCGTGGAAGACGAGGTGGAAGGGCTTGTCGTTGGGGGTCGAGAACTCGGCGTGGACGGCATCCTGCGCCGCCTTGAGCACCTCGGGCCGCAGCTTGACCGCACCGGGCTTGTAGGCACCGTGGACGTTCCCGAAGGTGAGGGCGGTCATGTAGTAGCCGTTCTCGCCGGTGCCGAGGGCCCGCGCGGTGGCGATGGCGTCGTCGGGCGTCGAGTAGAGCTTGTCGTTGATCTCGTTGGCCACGCCGTCCTCCTCGCCTCCGACGACGCCCACCTCGATCTCGAGGATGATCTGGGCCGCGCGGCACTTCTCGAGCAGCTCCTCGGCGATGACGAGGTTCTCCTCGAGCGGCACGGCGGAGCCGTCCCACATGTGCGACTGGAAGATCGGCAGGCCCCCCGCCGCCACCCGCTCGGCCGACGCCGCGATGAGCGGCCGGACGAAACCGTCGAGCTTGTTCTTCGGGCAGTGGTCGGTGTGCAGGGCGATGTTGACGGGGTAGTTCTTCGCGACCTCCTGCGCATACGCCGCGAGCGCGAGCGAGCCGGTGACCATGTTCTTGATCGTCGAGCCGGAGGCGTACTCGGCGCCGCCGGTGGAGACCTGGATGATCCCGTCCGACCCGGCCTCGGCGAACCCGCGAATCGCCGCGGTCACCGTCTGGCTCGACGTGATGTTGATGGCGGGGTAGGCGAACGAGCCGTTCTTGGCCCGGTCGAGCATGTCGGCGTAGACCTCGGGTGTTGCGATGGGCACCGTGGGCTCCTTGGGGAAGATGGGTGAACCGGTTACCCCTCGATCCTTCCACGGATGACCGCCCCGGTGGGCGCCTGTTCGTACCCGCTGGTAGCAGGTGCAGCCCGGCGGACCCGATCAGCAGGGGCGCGTCGCGGGGCGCCGCCCCGACGACGCGCGGCAGGGCGGCATCCGGGACGACTAGCGCACGGTCTGCCCGAAGACGTGCCGGCGAACCCAGGCGTGCATGGCGATCGCCCCCGCGGCGCCGGCATTGATCGAGCGGGTCGACCCGAACTGCTCGATGTGCAGGACGGCCGAGCAGGCGGCGCGAGCATCGTCGCTCAGGCCCGGCCCCTCCTGCCCGAAGAGCAGGATGCACTCTCTCGGGAGGTCGAAGGTCTCGAGCGGCACCGAGCCCGGCAGGTTGTCCACGCCTACCAGGGGGATGCCGCTGCCGTCGCCGCCGGCCGTCGACGCCCAGGCCAGGAGGTCCCCGACGGTGGCGTGGTGGTGCTCGTGCTGGTAGCGGTCGGTGACCATCGCCCCCCGCCGGTTCCAGCGGCGCCTCCCCACGATGTGGAACGCGGCCGCGTTGAACGCGTTGGCCGTGCGAATGACCGACCCGATGTTGAAGTCGTGCCCCCAGTTCTCCACCGCGACGTGGAACGGGTGGCGACGGGTGTCCAGGTCCGCGACCACGGCCTCGGTGTGCCAGTACCGAAACCTGTCGGCGACATTGCGGCGGTCACCGTCGCGGAGCAGGTCCGGGTCCCACTGCTCACCCTCGGGCCACGGGCCGACCCACGGGCCGACACCCACCGTGGGCTGCTCGGCGCCGGCACCCGGCGTCGGGGTCACCTCACCCACGGGCGCAGGCGGGTTGGACCGGCCCTGACGCGTGGGCGCGGGGCCACCCGTGGAGGGACGGTCGAGGGCCGAGCGGAACGGTCGACTGCACGGAGTCGAGGGCGCGGAGGGGGCGCCGCGGACTGGACGACACAGGTGCTCCGTTCGCTCTCCGGGGCTCCCCGGACGGGCCCGACCGTTTCGCGCTCAATGTAGCCTCCGCCCGGGGCACGGGGCGACGCACAGGCGGCGCCGGGCAGGCACCCGGGTCCGGCGGCATACCCTTGACCCCGTGATGCACTCCCTCGGCCCCGACTGGATGGACCCCCAGACCCTGCTCGAGCGCTTCGGCTCGCAGTTCTTCTGGGTGAGCGTCGCGATCGTCTTCATCGAGTGCGGCCTGCTCTTCCCGATCCTCCCGGGTGACTCGCTCCTCTTCGCCGTGGGGTTGTTCATCGCCGGCGGCGAGGTCGACGTCAACATCGTCGTCGCGTGCATCGTGTTGAGCACCGCGGCCTTCCTCGGCAACGTCACGGGCTACGAGATCGGCCGCGCCATCGGAGCACCGCTCTACGAGCGCGAGGGCCGCTTCATCAAGAAGAAGTACTTCGACGACACCCATGCCTTCTTCGAGAAGCACGGCGCCAAGGCCCTGGTGCTCGGCCGTTTCGTGCCGATCGTGCGCACCTTCATCACCGTGGTCGCAGGTGTCAGCCGCATGGACCGCCGCCACTTCTTCGTCTGGAGCGGCGTGGGCGCCGTGCTGTGGGCGACCGGCGTGACCCTCCTGGGCTACTTCCTCGGTGGCGTGGACGTCATCAAGGACAACCTCGAGATCGCGGCTCTGGTGATCGTCGCGTTCTCCGTGCTGCCGATGGTCATCGAGTTCGTCCGGCACCGCAGTGCGACCAAGACCGCGATCGAGGAGATCGACGAGGTCGTGGACGACGTGCGCGACGGGACCCTCTGACCCGCTTCCTCCCCCTCAGTGACCGGGGTCGATCAGGGCTCGAGGTCGATCAGGCCGAGCCGGTATGCCGCGGTCACCGCCGCTGTACGGTCGGTCACCCCCAGTTTCGCGAAGGCCCGAACCAGGTGGGTCTTGACCGTGGCCTCGCCGATGAACAGCGTCCTCCCGATGTCGGAGTTGGACAGACCCGTCGCGACCAGACGCAGCACGTCGACCTCGCGCTCGGTCAGGTCGGGGGCGGCGGGGGACCTCAGCCGCGCTGCCAGCCGAGCCGCGACGGGTGGGGCGAGCACGGTCTCGCCGCGTGAGGCGCGACGGATCGCGTCGGCGAGCACCGTGGTCGGAGCGTCCTTGAGCAGGTACCCGCGGGCCCCCGCCTCGACCGCCCTGACGATGTCGGCATCGGTGTCGTAGGTCGTGAGCACGAGGACGTGTGGGGCGTCGGGCAGCGCGACGATCCTTGCGGTCGCCTCCGCGCCGTCCATGACCGGCATCCGCAGGTCCATCAGCACCACGTGTGGGGCGACACGGGGCACCTGGGCCAGCGCCTCGGCGCCGTTCGCGGCCTCCCCGACCACCTCGAAGTCCCGTTCCTCCCCCAGCATCGCCACCATGCCGGCACGGACGACGGGGTGGTCGTCGACCACGAGCAGGCGAATCATCTCGGCACCTCCAGGCGCAGGGTCGTTCCGCGTCCGGGCACGCTGTCCAGCGCCACGGAGCCGCCCACCTCGGCGGCCCGTGCTTCGAGGCCGTCGAGCCCGAACCCTCCCCGCGCCGCACCCGTCTCGAAGCCCCGGCCGTCGTCGCGGACCGTGAGCACGACCCGGTCGTTCTCGTAGGCCAGGGCCAGGGCCACGCTCGACGCGTCCGCGTGCCGGCGCACGTTGGACAGCGCCTCCTGGGCGGTGCGCAGCACCACGACCTCGGTCGACCCGCCCAGCGGCGCCGGCGCACCGTCGACGTGAAGGTCGGCTCGCAGCCCGTTCTCACGGCTGACTGCCGCGCCCAACCGCTCGAGTGCCTCCACCAGCGTCCTGGACTGCAGGTGCCCGGGAGTCAGCTCGGCCACGATGAGCCGGGCCTCCTCGAGGTTGTCGACGGCCGTGCGCTCCACGAGGGCCATCCGCTCGCCGGCAGCGTCGACGTCGCCACGCGCGAGGGCGGCCTCCGCGGCCCTCGTCAGGGTGATCACCGAGGTGAAGCCCTGCGCGAGGGTGTCGTGGATCTCGCGCGAGATCCGTTCGCGTTCCTCGTGGACCCCCCGATCGCGCTCCGCGGCGGCGAGCCGGTTTTGGGTGGCCCGGAGCTCGTCGATCGTCTCGGCACGGGACTCCGCCTCCCGCACGATCCGGCTGATGAACAGTCCCAGGGCCAGGGAGAGGCCGATCGAGATCGTCCCGCCGACGAAGACCTCCGCCCGCTGGCTCGCGGCGTAGTCGGACTGGGCCCACCGCACCTGCTGGAACGACACCACCACGACGACCGTCGCCGCCGCGGCCCATCGCGTGGGGAGCATCGCCCACAGCTGGGGGAAGAGAGCGAAGAACAGGACCCACGTCTCGGTGCCGGGGTCCAGCACCTGGATGGCGAGCAGGGCGCTCCAGGAGACCAGGTGGTAGGCCGTCGCCCAGCGCAGGCCCGGGTCCCTCATCGCCCGCCGCCCCAGCACGGCATACGACAGGCCCATCACGATGAGCAGCACCAAGGGGGGCACCACGCCACGCGGCCCGGGCTCGATGAGAGTGACGACGACACCTGCACCCCACACCACGGCGTACGCGGCGTGCCACATGGGTTGCTGACGCGCCCACATGCCCTGGAACTCCTCCTGCGAGCTCCGCTGCGCCGACACCGGGGTCATCGAACCCTCGCCCTCACGTGGTGCCCCTCTTGTACCACTTGAAGGTCGTCACGCACAGGAGGAGGCCGACGATCCCCCACGCCACGAGGACGAGGACGACCAGACCGCGCTCCCACGCCCCGGACATCTCGGCAGCCGCCATCTCCGGGGGGAAGAACACCGACCGCATTCCTTGGGCGATCCACTTCAGCGGGAAGATCGAGGCCACGTACTGGAGCCACGTCGGCACGTTGTCGAAGGCGATGTAGACCCCGGAGATGAACTGCAGGACGAGCATCGGGCCGATGACGACGGCCCCGATCGAGCGAGACGTCGCCAAGGACGAGTAGGCGATCCCGAGAACCGTTCCGCTGAAGACCCCGAGGACGAACACGAGGGCGAAGTAGGCCCACGCATCCGCCTCGGTCGGCATGTCGACCCCGAACACGAGCCGGGCGACGAGGAGGAGGAGGGCGGCCTGCACGAGCGAGGTGATGCCCACGAGCCCGACCTTGCCGAGGAAGTAGGCGGTGGACGGCATCGGGGTGGCCCGGAGGCGTTTGAGGCTGCCGTCGTCGCGTTCCGTGGCGACCGAGAGGGCCATCGTCTGGAAGCTCGTGAGGAGCACCCCCGCCGAGAGCATGCCGGGGAGGAAGAACTGGCCCGCGCTCATCCCACCCTCGCTCACCGACTCCTCGAACTGTGCCGCGAAGATCACCGAGAAGAGCGTGAGCAGCATGATCGGGAAGAGGAAGGAGAAGACGACCGACTCCTTCTCCCGCGAGTACATCTTCAGCTCCAGGACCGTCCGGTCCCAGCCGAGGGCAGCGGTGGTCATGCGCCGGCCTCCGTCGTGTCCTCGCCGAGGTGGGGGGCGATGAGGGTGAGGTAGGTGTCCTCGAGGGAGGGTCGCGTCACGGTGAGCTCCGGGACCTCTCCCCCGGGTGACCTCGCGGCCAGTCGCGCGACCTCGGCGGTGGGCGTCGCCGTGCGCACCCAGCGGCGCTCCCCCGCCTCCTCCCAGCTGACGGTCGCCTCCTCCCCCTGTCGGCCACCAAGGGCCGTCGGAGTGTCCAGGGCCAGCAGCCGGCCTGCCGCGATGACCCCGACCCGGTCGGCGAGCTGCTCCGCCTCGTCGAGGTAGTGCGTCGTGAGGAGGATGGTCGTCCCGTCGTCCGCCAGGCTTCGGATGAGGTCCCAGAAGTCTCGTCTCGCCTGTGGGTCGAAGCCCGTGGTGGGCTCGTCGAGGAAGAGCAGCTCGGGTCGGCCCACGATGCCGAGACCGACGTCGAGGCGACGGCGTTGACCGCCACTGAGGCCGACGATGCGGGCGTCCGCCTTGTCGCTCAGCCCCACGGCGTGAACGACCTCGTCGACCTCGCGCGGGTCGCGGTAGACCTTGGCGGTGCTCGCCAGGGCCTCGCGCGGGGTGAGCAGGTCGAGCCCGCCGGTGGTCTGCAGCACGATGCCGATGCGGTTGCGCCACCGCCGGGGGGCGCCCTGGGGGTCGGTGCCGAGGACCGTCACCTCTCCGCCGTCGCGGCTGCGGAAACCCTCGAGGATCTCGACGGTCGTCGTCTTGCCCGCTCCGTTGGGTCCGAGGAGGGCGAAGACCTCGCCCTCGTGGATGTCGAGGTCGAGACCGTCGACGGCCCGGTGGTTGCCGTACCGCTTGGCCAGGCCGCGGATGGTGATGGCTGTCGTCATGCCCCCAGCCTGCCGACCCGAGGCACGACGGCGCGAGACCCGGGCGGTGGACGCGCCGTCAACCGACCGGTTGACGGCGCTGCCGGCCTCAGCCCGTCGGCGTGGAGTCCTGCGGCCCGGAGGGTGCGGTCCCGGGTGTGGCGCTGCCACCGGCATACCCGCTCGGCGGCGGGATGAACGTGTCGCGCTGGCCGAAATCGACCCTGGGGGCCTCGCGCTGGTCGCCCACCGCCTCGAAGTACTCCGCCCGCTCGATGTTGAACAGGCCGGCGATGATGTTGGAGGGGACCGTCTCCACCTTCGTGTTGAGGTCCCGGACCGTGGCGTTGTAGTAGCGCCGCGATGACGCGATGCGGTCCTCGGTGGACGTGAGCTCTGCCTGCAGGGCCATGAAGTTCTGGTTGGCCTTGAGGTCCGGGTAGGCCTCTGCGAGGGCGATGAGCCGACCGAGCGCCTGGCTGAGGATGTTCTCGCTCTCTGCCTGCTGCGCCGGCGACTGGCCGGGAGCCATGGCGTTGCCCCGTGCCGAGATCACGTCCTCCAACGTGCCTCGCTCGTGGGCGGCGTACCCCTTGACCGTCTCCACCAGGTTGCCGATGAGGTCATGGCGCCTCGTGAGCTCGACGTCGATCTGCCGCCAGGCCTCCTGGACGAGGTTCCGCAGCTTGATCAGTCCGTTGTAGGTCGCAACGGCCCAGCCCACCACGACCAGGACCAGCACGATGGCGATGATGATGATGAGGGTTTCCACGAGGCCTCCCGGCGCCTTGAGTTGGAGGAATTCTAGGCCGTAGGTGATGTGTCTCGTGTCACATCATGGCTATGGTGGGGTCGCCCGCACGATCCCCGACAGGACAGGCCCAGAGATGGACACCATCGTCGTCGGCGTCGACAACAGTGACGCCTCTACTCGCGCAGTGGAGTTCGCTGTTCAACGCGCCAAGATCAACCAGTGGAAGGTCGTGCTCATGCACGTGATCCCTTGGTCGCCGTTCTCGTTCAACACACCGTCCGAGAACGACCACCGCCACCGCGAGAAGCAGCGTGAGATCGAGGCTGCCCAGGAGCAGATCCTCGTGCCGATGGCCGAGATCGCCGAGAAGGGCGGAGTGCCCCACAGTGAGGTGGTCCGTCACGGCAAGCCGTCCGAGACGATCCTCGAGGTCTGCGACGAGGAGAAGGCGGTTCACGTCATCGTGGGCCGCACCGGCGACTCCGGGCTCCGTGAGTCCGTCTTCGGCAGCGTCGCCAGCAGGCTCGCCCAACACGCGAACGTCCCAGTGACGGTGGTGCCCTGATGAATCCCGTCGACTGGTTCAACAGCTTCTCGGAGTGGATCACCAACCTCGTCTTCTACTCCGTCGACATCGCCGGCGCCAGCCTCCCCCTCATCGTCGTGTGGCTCGTCGTCGCCGGTGCGTTCTTCACGGTGTGGCTCGGCTTCATGCAGGTTCGCGGCCCCAAGCTCGCGATCAACCTCGTCCGCGGCAAGTACTCCGACCCCAACGATGCCGGCGAGGTCAGCCACTTCCAGGCGCTCGCCACCGCGGTGTCGGGCACGGTCGGCCTCGGCAACATCGCCGGTGTCGCCATCGCGATCTCGCTCGGTGGTCCGGGCGCGACCTTCTGGATGATCCTCGCCGGTCTCCTCGGCATGGCGACGAAGATGGCCGAGTGCATGATGGGCGTCAAGTACCGCCGCGAGCACGCGGACGGCACCGTCTCCGGCGGCCCGATGTACTACCTGCGCGACGGCCTGGCCGAGCGTGGGATGGGTGGCCTCGGCAAGGTGCTCGCGGTCTTCTTCTCGATCTTCATGATCGGTGGTGCGATCGGCGGCGGGAACATGTTCCAGTCCAACCAGGCCACCGCGCAGATCGTCGCAGTCACCGGCGGTGAGGGCTCGTTCCTGGCCGACAACTCCTGGATCATCGGCATCATCTTCGCGGCCGCAGCCGGTGCCGTCATCATCGGTGGCATCAAGAGCATCGCCAAGGTGACCGAGAAGATCGTCCCGTTCATGGCGGTCGTCTACATCACCGCCTGCATCATCGTGCTGCTCTGGAACTTCACGGCGATCCCCGAGGCGATCGGCTCCATCTTCACCGGGGCGTTCACTCCCGAGGGAGTCGCCGGCGGTGCCATCGGCGCCCTGATCGTCGGGTTCCAGCGAGCCGCCTTCTCCAACGAGGCCGGCCTCGGTTCGGCCTCGGTGGCGCACTCCGCGGTCAAGACCAGGGAGCCCGCGACGGAGGGCTTCGTCGCGATGCTCGAGCCCTTCATCGACACCGTCGTCATCTGCACGATGACGGCCCTGACGATCGTCATCACCGGGGCGTACCAGAACCCGGACGCCTCCGAGCTCGGCGGCGTCGCCCTGACGTCCAACGCGTTCGAGACGGTGCTGCCGTGGTTCCCGAACGTGCTCGCCTTCGCGGTCGTGCTGTTCGCGTTCTCGACGATGATCAGCTGGTCGTACTACGGCATGAAGGCCACGGGCTACCTCTTCGGCGACAACGTCGTCGCGGAGAACGTCTTCAAGGTCATCTTCCTCATCTTCACCGTCATCGGCTCGGCGGCCGCCCTCGGGCCGGTCATCAACTTCTCCGACTCGATGATCTTCCTCATGTCGATCCCGAACCTCATCGGGCTCTACATCATGGCGAAGGTGATCCGCTCGGTCATCACCAGCTACTACGACCGGGTCCAGAGCGGCGAGGTCAAGGAGTACGCCGACCGCTAGCACCCCTCCGATGGGGTAGCACTCCGTCGAGGGAACAGAACACGCCGTCTGCGCACCCGCGCGGACGGCGTGTTCTGTTCCCTCGACTATGGCGTCCGCGTCGGGTCGTGCGGTGCCGCCGAGCGCTCAGCCCAGACCGAGGTCGGTGAGCCCGAAGGCGTGCCGGTAGTCCAGGCCCGCGTCGGCGAACCGCTCCGCCGCGCCCGTGGCACGGTCGGCGATCGTGGCGACGGCCACGACGGTGGCACCCGCGTCGCGGGCCGCGCGGGCGGCGTCGAGGGGAGAGGATCCCGTCGTCGAGGTGTCCTCCACGACCAGCACCCGGCGTCCTTCGATCGACGGGCCCTCGATGCGCTGCTGAAGTCCGTGGGCCTTGCCCTCCTTGCGCACGACGAAGGCGTCGAGGCGGTGACCGGCCGCGGCCCTGGCATGGAGCATCGAGGTGGCCACGGGGTCGGCACCCAGGGTGAGCCCGCCGACGGCGTCGTAGTCGAGGTCGGCCGTGAGGTCGAGCATCACCCGCCCGACGAGCGGGGAAGCCTCACCATCGAGCGTGATCCGCCTGAGGTCGACGTAGTAGTCGGCCTTCCGGCCGGAGGAGAGCGTCACCCGACCGTGGACCACGGCCTTGGCTCGGATGATCTCGAGGAGACGGGCACGGTCGGCGGCGATGTCGGTCACGGTCCTACGGTATGCCGTGACGCCGGCCCCGCGCCTACCCCGTCGAGTGAGCAGGACGCGCCGTCCCGAGGTGCATGCGCGCGACGTGTTCTGTTCACTCGACGGGTGCGGCTGGGGTGACGGTGTGCTCTCGTCAGCGCCGCCCTCGGCCTCGTGGTGCTTTCCCCGGGAGGAACCAGGCCTCGTCGAAGCCCGGCGTTGCCCGCTGCTCGTGCCAGCGCTCGTGGTGGTCCACCTCCGGCCGGTCCTCCCGCGGCGGTGGTGGCTCGGCCCCGTCCCACACGTCGATCCCGGCCCGCAGCATCTGCCCCGTCGGGCTCCCCACGACCGCGGTCGCCAGGGGCTCCAGGACCTCGGGAGGGAGGCCGTCGAGGACCAGCCGGGGACGACGCCGTTCCGCGAGGACGATGAGCCGCGCGAGCGCGTGCACGTCGTCGGGGCACAGCCGGGTGCCCGCCAGGAGGAGGGTCTGCAACCCCGTGAGCACGTCGGCCCTCAGGTCGGCGCCGAGGGCCCACAGCGCGTGCCGGTGCGCCGTCTCCTGCCAGTCGGCGGAGGCGGTACGCAGCAGGTGGCGATACTCGTGGAGCACCGCCGGTTCGGCGCCCATCCCACGATGGTAGAACAGGTCACCCGGGATGAGCACTGACTGCTGCCCGGGCCGAGCCGCCGCCACTCAGGCGCGGCCCCGGAACCGGTTGACCCGGCGCATCGCGCCCCCTCGGAGCACCGGGCTCGGCAGGGCCCGGATCGTCGCGGTGAGCACCTTCCACTGCACTCCTGGGACGGAGATGACCTTGCCGGCCGCCGCATCGGAGAGTGCGTCCTGGACCACTGCGTCGGCGTCGAGCCAGAGCCAGTCCGGCAGCGCGGAGAGCTGCACCCCGGCCCGGTCGTGGAACTCGGTGCGGGTGAGGCCCGGGCAGAGAGCCGTGACGCTCACACCCGTGCCGCTCAGCTCGCTGGCGAGCCCCTCCGAGAACACGGTGACGAAGGACTTGGCCGCGGAGTAGGTGCCGTTCGGGAGGAACGACGCGACGGAGGAGACGTTGATGATCCGGCCTTGTCCGCGCTCGCGCATGGCCCGGCCGGCGGAGTGGCAGGTCAGGAGGACCGCCCTCACCATGACGTCCAGACCGGCCTCCTCCCGGCCGATGTCGTTGTCCAGGAAGGACGATCGGAAGCCGAAGCCCGCGTTGTTGACGAGCAGCTCGACCGGACGCACGGGGTCGGCCAGGCGACGGCACACCAGCTGGACCTGGTCGCGGTCGGCCAGGTCGGCCACCAGCACCTCGACCGAGACGCCGTGTCGGGCCTCCAGGCCACGCGCGAGGATGTCGAGTCGCGCGCGGTCCCGGGCCACGACGACGAGGTCACTGCCCTCGTTGGCGAGTCGTTCGGCGAAGGCCCTGCCGATCCCGGCGGATGCCCCTGTCACGAGTGCGACGCTCATGGGGATGGACTGTATGCCGTCGGCGCGGCCGAGATCTCGGTGGCGAGGATCGGCGGGCAGCCGCCATCATTCTCCTGGTGATGACGACACGGGACCTCCTCGCGGCCTACGACGCCCAGCTCCGGACCGACCCGGAGACCCTGGGTGCGATCGACGTGGCGCGGCTGGGACCGCTGTGGCTGGTGACGTTCGGGGGTGGGCACGGGTTCGTCACCTACCGGGACCTCGAGGGCTGGGACGCCCCGGCAACCGCGCTCGGGGTGCGCGCGGCACTGGATCACTTCCGCGCGGACCCGGCGGTGGAGCAGGTCGAGTGGAAGACCCGCGCCCACGACGTGGTCGACGGACTCCACGACGCGCTCACGGCATCGGGGTTCGTCGCCGAGGAACCGGAGTCGATCATGGTGGGGGAGCTCAGCGGCCTGGTCTCCGACGTCACGCTCCCCGCCGGTGTGACGGTGCGGACGGTCGCCGACGAGGACGACGTCCGCGCGATGACCGCCATGCAGCAGATCGGCTTCGGCGACGATGTGTCGGCGCACATGGCCGATGCCCTGCTCGAGCGCCTGGCCCAGGGCGACGGGCTGCAGCTCTGGGTCGCCGAGTTCGACGGCATGATCGTCTCCGCGGGACGGCTGGAGCCCGTCGCGGGCACCGACTTCGCCGGCATCTGGGGCGGGGTGACCCTGCCCGAGTGGCGCGGCCGCGGGATCTACCGGGCGCTCACGGCCGCGCGAGCCCGCTCGGCCATGGCCGTCGGCAAGACCCTGGCGCACAGCGACTCCACCGAGTACTCGCGGCCCATCCTCGAACGGTCCGGCCTGGTCAAGGTCTCGACCACGACCCCCTACCAGTGGCACAGGTGAGGAGCCGCCCGCCGGCGGGGCCGCGGGTCCCCCCGGGAGCATGTGGGAGGCCGCGGATAGGGTGACGATCGTGCGCATCGCAACCTGGAACGTCAACTCCATCCGCTCCCGCATCGACCGCGTCGAGGCCTGGCTGGAACGCTCCGACGTCGACGTGCTGGCGATGCAGGAGACAAAGGCCAAGGACGAGCAGTTTCCCCACGAGCGGCTCCGGGCACTCGGCTACGAGGTCGCCCACCACGGGCTCAACCAGTGGAACGGCGTCGCGATCCTGTCCCGGATGGGTCTGGACGACGTGCAGGTCGGCTTCGACGGCGACCCCGGGTGGGGGGACCCCCTCGCCCCCGAGGCCCGGTCGATCGGCGCGACGTGCGGCGGCATCCGGATGTGGTCGTTGTACGTGCCCAACGGCCGCGCCCTCGACGACCCGCACATGGCCTACAAGCTGCGCTGGCTGGCCGAGCTCAAGGACCGCGCGACGGACTGGGCAGCCGATGACACCCCGGTCGCCCTCTGCGGCGACTGGAACATCGCGCCCCGGGACGAGGACGTGTGGTCGATGGAGTACTACGAGGACAAGAGCCACGTGAGCCCACCCGAGCGTGCGGCGTTCAACGCCTTCCTCGACGCCGGGTTCGTCGACCTGGTCCGCCCGCACGCCCAGGGGCCGGGCACCTACACCTACTGGGACTACCAGCGGCTCGCCTTCCCGAAGAAGCGGGGCATGCGCATCGACTTCGTCCTGGGGTCACCGGCGCTCGCCGACCGCGTCGCCGGCGCCGCGATCGACCGTGAGGAGCGCAAGGGAACCGGCGCCAGCGACCACGCGCCAGTCGTCGTCCAGCTGGAGGACTGAGCCGAGGTGACCTCGACCCAGGACACGTCGCGCTCGCCGCTGTCCGCACCGGTGAGCGTGAAGCATCGGGTGCGCACCCCGTCCGGAGACGTCCAGGCCGTCGAGTGGCCGGTCGCCGACGCGGCGCAGGACGCCCCGACCGTCGTGCTCGCGCACGGCTGGACGCTCAGCAGCGCGAGCTGGCACCCGGTGCTCGAGGCCGTCCTGCGCCGGCGGGCGGTCCGGGTCGTGGCCTTCGACCAACCCGGGCACGGCGGTTCCGCGCCCGTCGGGCGGGCGCCGACCGTCCACGAGCTCGGTGAGGTGCTGCACCGCGTCATCACCGCCGTCGCACCGGCCGGCCCGCTCGTGCTGGCCGGGCACTCGATGGGCGGGATGACCGTCATGGCGTATGCCGCGGAGCACGGCGACGACGTCCGCGACCGTGTCCGTGGGGTCGTGCTCGTCTCCACCGCCGCAGCGGTGGGGCGTCGGGCCCGAATTCCGATGGAGTCCCTCGCCATGGGCGCCAGTTCGCGGGCTCCACGCGTGGCGCTGGGACGCATGCTGCCCACCAGGGCCCAGACCCGCCTGCTCTACGGCAGCGGCGTCGAGGACGCGGTGGCGGCACCCGGGCTGCAGCTGATCCGGTCCACCCCGCTCCCGACCATCGGCCGGTGGTTCACCGCGCTGCAGAGCCACGACGAACGGGCTGCCCTCGCGCATCTCGACGGCGTGCCGACCCGCATCCTCGTCGGGGCCCAGGACCGGCTCACGCCGGTACGCCTCTCGCGGGAGCTCGATGCCGCGATCCACGCCTCGCGCCTCACCGTGCTCCCGGGAGCCGGGCACATGCTGACGTACGAGGCTCCGGACCCGGTCGCGGACGCGATCGTCGACCTGCTCCCCTGAGCCGGGCGGCGGCTCCAGCGGGTGGCAGCCGTCAGCGTCCGAGGATGCCGCTCGCGTAGGCCGCCTGACCGACATGCTGGGTGCAGTCGTTCACCACGCTGACGAGGCGCACGGCGAGGGTCACCGGCGGATCCCACCGCTCGTCGACGACGGCATCCAGCACCGAGTCATCGACCCCCTCGAGCCACTGGGCGACGGCGTCCTGAACCGCGTCGTGATAGCCCCGAAGGAGGTCGGCATCCGCCTGGACCCGGAGCACGTCCTCCCACGACTGCCCGAACCCGTGCGCCTCGGGCGGGAAGGGCAGCGCGAAGCGATCGGCCCAGCCCTGCGCGACCCAGACCTGCTCGTGGCCGAGCGCCCCGGCGACGTGGTCGTCGAGCACCCGGCTCAGGTGCCACACGAGCCAGGAGATCGGGTTGGCACCAGGTGCCGGGGGTGTGCCCAGGTCGGCCTCCGGCGTGTCGTCGAGCACCGTGTGCACCGACTCACGCACCCGGGCCAAGGAGTCGAGAAGGATGTCGTAGGTGCTCGCCATGGTCCCGACGGTACTCCCGGCGCCGCACCCCGAGCGCGAGGGCGCACAGCGCTCCGAGGCCGGCCGCGAGTGCCGCCCCCCGGAAGACGCTGGACACCTGGGTGACGGCCGCGTCACGCAGCGCCTCGACGTCGGTGGGGTCGGGCAGTGCTGCGACGGCCCCGTAGTACTGGTGCAGGCCGATCGCGGTGAGCAGCGCCAGACCGACGACCATGCCAACCATCCGCGCCACCACGACCAGCGCGGATGCCGTGCCGGCGGTGTCCGCACCTGCCTGGGCCAACGCGGCGTTGTTCACCGGAGCCAGCGCCAGTCCCACCCCGAGCCCGGTGAGCGCGAGCACGACCGTCGCGGAGAGCTCTTCGAGGGACCCCCGCTCCCAGGTCGTCATGACGGCCAGCCCGGCGGCGGTCAACCCGAGGCCGACGGCAGCAGCGGCCCCGTCCTCGACCCAGCGCAGCACCCATCCCCCGATGAGAGCGCCGACCGGCACCGCCAGCAGGAAGCGCACGAGCACCAGGGCGGCCTCGGTCTCCGAGGCCGATGAGACCAGCCTGGCGAGGAGGGGAACGTCGACGATGACCGCGACCAGCGCGACCCCGACCAGGGCCGAGACGGCGAGGGCCCACCAGAGCCTGCCGCGGACCAGCCCACGAGGCACCAACGGATGCGTGGACCGGCGGTGGTGCACGGCATACGCCACGACGAGCACGAGCGCGATCGGGAGGAGGGCCCACCCGAGGGGGCCCACGACCTCGGACTCGGGGTCCGCCACGGCGAAGGTGAGCACGACGCAGCCCAGGGCCCCTCCCACGAGCACCGCACCGATCAGGTCTGCCTGGCGCAGCACCGGCCGGGCACCGTGCAGCAGCACCACGCACAGCGCGATGACGAGGGCGCCTGCGATGAGCCCGATCGGCGTGGCGAGTCGGGACGTGGCGGCGCCGAAGGGGGCGAACGGCGCTCCCAGGCTGACGCTCGTGGTGAGCGAGTCGGGGGCGGCGAGCGAGAGCCCCGTGGTGCCTGCGGCCAGCACCCCGAGCACGACCACCCTCGCCCGGACCCGAGGGAGCGACCCACCGCCGGTGGCGACCACGGCAACGGCGAGCACCACCCCGGCACCCGCGTTGAGCCAGAAGATCGCGCGCCAGTCGGCGACGGTGAGCACCAGCGCGCCCAGCACCGGCCCGAGCACGGACCCGAGCTCCTGCACCGCTCCCACGATCCCGAGCGGGACACCACGACGGTCCGGCGGCCACAGCTGGGCCACGATGGCGAGGGTGGCGGGGACGAGGCCGCCCCCGCCGATGCCCTGCACGACCCGGCCTGCGACGAGCACGGACAGGTCGACCGCGAGCGCGGTGACCGCCGACCCGGCCACGAAGACGGCCAGGCACCCGAGCAGCACCCGTTGCCGGTCCACGAGGTCCGCGAGGCGGCCGATGAGCGGAAGGACCGCCACGTAGCCGAGGAGGAACCCGGAGATGATGGGAGTCGCGCGCTGTAGCGCGTCGATCCCGACGCCAACCCCACGCATCATGTCCGTGAGGGCGAGCACGACGACGTACGTGTCCGCCGCCGCGAGCGCGACCGCTAGCGAGGCGGTGGCCAGCAGCGCCCTAGGGGCGGGTGATCTCAACGGGCTTCCCGTAGTCCTTCAGGGTCAGCGAGTAGGTGGCCTGCGTGTCCGGGAAGAATGGCCCGACGATGCTGGCCGTGCGCAGCTCGTCCCCCTCGGTCAGCCCGTAGCTGACGGAGTAGTCACCCGAGCCGTCGCCGAGGTGGAAGAGGGTCTCCACCTGGTCGCCGGGCAGACCACCGTCGATCCGGGTCAGCACCTCAGAGCCCGAGCGCACCTGCCCGGCATCCGTCGGGTCCGTCGTGGCGGTCAGCAGCGACGAGATGCCACCGCTCGGGTCGAAGAACAGCGCGGGGTTGGGGGCGTTGATGGTGTCGAGGTCGGTCTCCACGAAGTCCGGGGTGAAGAACTTGATCCAGGCGGTCTCACCGATGGCGATCGTCTCGATGGTGCCGGCGACTCCCTGGATGCTGCCGGTGATGGTTCCCTCGAACTCCGGCTCGGTCTCGCTGATGACACCCGAACCCTTGGCGGCGGTGACGCCGTTCTCGCGAAGCGGGACATCGCTGCTGGTGAGGTCGAGCGCGACGGTGCCGGCCCCATCGAGGACCGTCTTCGCCGCCGCGAGCTGGTCGGCGGCGCTGCGGGGCGCCGGGGCGTCGGGCTCCGGGTCGCCCCCGGAGCAGCCGGCCACGAGCAGCATGGCGCCGACGGTGGCGAGGAGGAGATGGCGGGCGCGCATGGCGACACCCTACGGCTCGCGCTTCCCCCGCCCGCCCCCCTCCACGAACCTCTGCTAGCAGAAGGTGGTGCTCGAACCACAAGTTGGGACATGTGGTTCAGGCACGAACCTCTGCTAGCAGAGGTTCGTGCCCGACTGGGGGGTCTCAGCGGAGGATGAGTCCGCCGTCGCCGGCGTCGACGGTCACGGTGTCGCCGTCGCGCACCGCCCCGGAGAGGAGCGCTGTCGCCAGCCGGTCGCCGATCTCGCGCTGCACCAGTCTGCGCAGCGGCCGGGCTCCGTAGGCCGGGTCGTACCCCTGGGTGGCGAGCCAGGCCTTGGCCGGCTCGGACACCTCGAGGGAGATCCGGCGCTCGTGCAGGCGGGCGGCGAGCTCACGAACCTGGATCTCGACGATCCGGGCGAGTTCGTCGGTGCTCAGCGGGTCGAAGACGACCACCTCGTCGAGGCGGTTGAGGAACTCCGGCTTGAATGCCGTGCGCACGGCCGCCATCACCGCGTCCTTCCGGGCGTCGGGGTCGAGCATCGGGTCGATGAGGAACTGCGACCCGAGGTTCGACGTCATGACGAGGATGACGTTGCGGAAGTCCACCGTGCGCCCCTGACCGTCGGTGAGCCGGCCGTCGTCGAGCACCTGCAGGAGGATGTCGAACGTCTCGGGGTGGGCCTTCTCGACCTCGTCGAGCAACACGACCGAGTAGGGGCGGCGGCGCACGGCCTCGGTGAGCTGCCCACCCTCCTCGTAGCCTACGTACCCGGGTGGTGCCCCGATGAGGCGCGCGACCGCATGGCGCTCGGAGTACTCCGACATGTCGAGGCGAACCATCGCCCGCTCGTCGTCGAAGAGGAAGTCCGCCAACGACTTCGCGAGCTCGGTCTTGCCCACCCCGGTGGGCCCGAGGAAGAGGAAGGACCCGGTCGGCCGGTCCGGGTCGGCGACGCCGGCCCGCGCGCGGCGCACGGCATCGGAGACCGCACGGACGGCCTCACCCTGGCCCACCAGCCGGGCGCCGATGATCGACTCCATCGACAGCAGCTTCTCGGTCTCACCCTGGAGCAGCCGGCCCGCGGGGATGCCGGTCCACGCCGAGATCACCTCGGCGATGTCGTCCGCGCCGACACGCTCCTTGACCATGAGGTCGGCCGTGTCGATCTCGGACTCGGCCTGCTGCGCAGCCTCCACCTCCCGCTCGAGAGAGGGAATCTCGCCGTACAGCACCCTCGAGGCGGCCTCGTAGTCCCCGTCACGCTGCATCCGCTCGGCCTGGGTGCGCAGGTCGTCGAGACGCGCCTTGAGGTCACCGACCCTGTTCAGCCCCGACTTCTCGGACTCCCACCGAGCGGTGAGCGTCGCGAGCTCCTCGGCCCGGTCGGCGAGGTCGGCGCGTAGGCGCTCGAGGCGCTCGGCCGAGGCCTCGTCGGTCTCCTTGGCCAGGTGCAGCTCCTCCATCCGGAGCCGGTCGACGGCGCGGCGGAGCACGTCGATCTCGACGGGACTCGAGTCGATCTCCATCCGCAACCTCGAGGCGGCCTCGTCGACGAGGTCGATCGCCTTGTCGGGCAGCTGCCGACCGGTGATGTAGCGGTCGGACAGGCTCGCGGCGGCGACGAGGGCAGAGTCCTCGATCTCCACCTTGTGGTGCGCCTCGTAGCGTTCCTTGAGCCCCCGGAGGATGGCGATCGTGTCCTCGACGGAGGGCTCCCCCACGAAGACCTGCTGGAACCGGCGCTCCAACGCGGCGTCCTTCTCGATGTGCTCACGGAACTCGTCGAGCGTGGTGGCCCCGACGAGCCGCAGCTCACCGCGGGCGAGCATCGGCTTGAGCATGTTGCCGGCATCCATCGCCGACTCGCCCGTGGCCCCCGCACCCACGACGGTGTGCAGCTCGTCGATGAAGGTGACGACCTCGCCGCCGGAGTCCTTGATCTCCTCCAGGACTGCCTTGAGGCGCTCCTCGAACTCGCCGCGGTACTTGGCACCAGCCACCATGGCACCGAGGTCCAGACTGATCAGCCGCTTCCCGCGCAGGGACTCCGGGACGTCGCCGTCGACGATGCGCTGCGCGAGCCCCTCGACGACGGCGGTCTTCCCGACTCCGGGGTCGCCGATGAGCACCGGGTTGTTCTTCGTGCGGCGCGACAGCACCTGGATGACGCGGCGGATCTCGCTGTCCCGACCGATGACCGGGTCGAGGCGACCCTCGCGAGCCGCCTGGGTGAGGTCGGTGCCGTACTTCGCCAACGCCTCACCCGCGGGCTCCTGGCTCTCGCTGGACACCGTGGCACCCCCGCGAAGCTCCTCGAGGCGTGCCTCCAGCAGGCGAGAGTCGCCCTGCACGGAGCCCTTCTCCAGGAGGGCGAGCACCAGCAGGTCCGTCGCGAGGTAGGTGTCCCCCCGGGCGGACATCAGGGTCGAGGCATGCTGGAGCACGGCCAGGGCGGCCTGTCCGAGGGTGGGGGTGGCCACCGTCGCGCCCGTGCTTCGCGGCATCCCGGCGAGGGTGGACGACGCCGTCTCGGCGACGGCCGCGGCAGAGGTGCCGGCCGCCTCGAGGAGGGCCGGTGTCGTGGTGTCGGGCTGCTCGGCGAGGGCGAGGGCGAGGTGGGCCGGGGTGATCTCTGCGTGGCCGGCGCCCTGGGCTGCTCGTTGGGCGATCGCCAGCGCCTCGGCGACCTTGGTCGTGGGCTTCAGCTCCATGGATGCTCCTGCTCGGGGGTGTCTGTGGCCTCACAGGTGGAACCCGTGCAAAGTTGAGTCTATTCCACTCAACTCTTGAGCGTGGCCACCCCGGTCCTCAACCACGCGACGGCCTGCTCCACGAGCAGGTCCGGGGGTTCGCGCAGGTCGAGCACGACACCATCCTCATCGGGCTGCAGCGGCTCGAGCGTCGCGTACTGCGAGCGCAGCAGCGACGTGGGCATGAAGTGGCCCTCGCGTGATCGCATCCTCTCCTCGACCACCTCCATCGGCCCGGCGAGGTGGACCAGGGCGAGGGACGGCGGCCCGGACCGCAGCAGGTCGCGATAGCTGCGGCGCAGTGCTGAGCACGCCATGACCGTCGACTGGCCGAGGTCGGCCTGCGAGGCCATCCACGCCGAGAGGTCACTGAGCCAGGGCCAGCGGTCATTGTCAATGAGCGGGGTGCCCGCCGCCATCTTGGCGACGTTGGCCTCGGGGTGAAAGCGATCCGCCTCGGCGAAGGGCAGGTCCATCGCCTCGGCGATCCCCTTCGCGATGGTCGACTTCCCGCACCCGCTGACCCCCATGACGACGACGTGCCGTGTGGGAGAGAGGTCCTCGCTGCGCTGCACCGGTTTCGCCCCGTTCACGCCAGAACGCTCAGGCTCGCGGCCAGGGCGAAGCCGACGACGCCGATGAGGGTCTCCATCACCGTCCAGGTGCGCAGGGTGGTCTTGACGTCCATGTCGAAGAAGCGTCCGACCAGCCAGAAGCCGGAGTCGTTGACGTGCGAGAGCACCGTGGATCCGCAGGCGATGGCGACCACGATGCAGGCGAGGTCGATCGCGGAGAGCCCGCCGGTCGCGGCCACCGTCGGGGCGATGAGGCCCGCCGTGGTCGTGAGCGCCACCGTGGCCGACCCCTGGGCCACCCGCAGCGCGGTGGCGACGAGGAAGGCCGCGACGATCACCGGCAGGCCGGTGGACTCCAGTGAGCCGGCCAGGGCCTCACCGATGCCGCTCGCGCGCAGCACGCCGCCGAACATCCCGCCGGCGCCGGTGATGAGGATGATGGCGCACACCGGGCCGAGCGCCCCGTTGAGGAGCTGCTCGACATCCGCCTTCGACCGGCCGCGCCCGAGGATCGCGGTCGCGACGATCACCGTGATGAGCAGGGCGATCGCCGTCTGGCCGAACATCTTCATGAGCCCGACCCACGTCGCGTCGCCGTCGAGGGCCCCGGCGGTGCCGAGGGTGCTCAACCCGGTGTTGAGGAAGATCAGCCCCAGCGGGAGCAGCAGCACGAACATCACCGTGCCGAAGCGGGGCGGGTCCAGGTGCTCGGATCCCTCGGGCTCGACGGCGCCACCCCCGAGCAGCTCGGGAACCGGCACGTGGATGCGGCGGCCGGTCCACGTCCCGAAGAGGAAGGACGCCACGAACCAGGTGGGGATGCCGATGAGCAGTCCGACCAACACGAGCAGGCCGATGTCGGCACCGAGGATCTCACCCGCGGCGACGGGGCCCGGGTGCGGAGGCACGAACGCGTGCATCACGGCGAACGCACCGGCAGCAGGCAGTCCGTAGATCAGCACCGAGCCCCCGAACTTGCGCGCGACGCTGAAGATGATCGGGAGCATCACGACCAGACCTGCGTCGAAGAAGATGGGGAAACCGAAGAGAAGCGAGGCAACGCCCAGCGCGAGGGGGGCGCGATGCTCCCCGAACCGGTTGATGAGCGTGTCCGCGAGCACCTGAGCACCGCCGGAGACCTCGAGCAGCCTGCCGATCATCGCTCCCAGGCCGACGAGGAGCGCCACGCTCGCGAGCGTCTTGCCGAAGCCGTCGAGCATCGTCGGCACGACCTCGTCAAGCGGGATCTTCGTGGCGAGCGCGGTGAGGAAGCTGACGAGCACCAACGCGACGAAGGCATGCATCTTGACGTACATGATCAGCACGAGGAGCAGGGCGACCGCGGCCGCGGCGATGAGCAGCAGGACCCCTGCGCTGTATGCCGGTTCCACTGCGTCCGCCGCCTGGATCGTGCCGATTGCCCCTGTGGCCGTCATCATCTGCCCCCATGACCTCGGTGCGGCTGCGCTGCCGCGCTCGGCCCGAGGCTAGCGACCACATCCACCGCCATGAGGATTCGTGACGGACGTCTTGTACCAGCCGGTCAGCACGTGGCCGCGAGCAGCGCGGCGTCGGAATCGGCCGGAGTCGGCGTCGGGCTGGGGGTGGGTGTCGGGGTCGCAGAGGTCGAGGGCGTGGCCGTCGACGGCGCCGAGGTCGACGCGTCGGGCGAGGACGTGACCGAGGGCGTCGGACTGGGTGCCGGGGGCGTCAGGCCGTCGGCGACGAGCCGCCGGATCTTCGCGAAGTCCGGTCGCCCCGGGTTGACCACGTCGGACGTGACGGGGAGGGAGCGGATCGAGCCGCCGTCCTGGATGCGCTCGGCGAGGTCGACCCACCCGGGCAGGTCGGCCGGGGGGATGTCGACGCTGATGTTGTCCTTGACGACCGCGGCCAGCTTCGGATACCTCGCGAGCAGGCTCGCGGGGTCGGCCTGCGTCATCAGCGCGCCGGCGACGCACCGCTGACGGCGCATCCGACTGAAGTCGTCGCTCCCGGCGCGCGACCGGGCGTACCAGAGCGCACGTCGTCCGTCGAGGTGCTGAAGACCCGGCTCGATCCACTCCTCCGTGTCCCCGGTGAAGACGACACCGCCGGAGGCCCCCGCGTGGCACTCGACGCAGACCCGCTGCTGCACGTTGATGTCGACCCCGCCCATCGCGTCGACCAATGCCTTGAAACCGGAGAGGTTGATGACGACCGAGTGATCGATGGTGAGCCCGGTGACCTCGCCGACCACGTCGACGGTCGTCTGCCGGCCGGGGCTCTGCACGTCGGGGAAGAGGTCCGGCCGGCCCTCGGCGAGCGTCCAGACTCCGTTCATGAGGCACTCGTCACCGCAGTTGTAGCCGTTGGGGTAGTAGTCGGAGAGAGGGTTGCTGTCAGGGAACGGCACGTTCTCGAGGTTGCGCGGGATCCCGATGAGAAGCGTGTCGCCGGTGACGGTGTTCGTACTGACGACCATGAGGGAGTCGGTGCGCACCCCCCAGCGGTCCTTGCCCGCGTCGGAGCCGATGAGCAGGGTGTTGACCCTGGGCACACCGGCCCACGGGTCGACGGCCCTGGCATCCATCGTGGCGACGCTGGGGCTCGCAGGGTCGGGAGTGACCGGTCGAGGCGGCTCTCCGACGAAGACCTCATCGATGAGCGACGCCTGCACGTCGAGGTAGCGCACCGCGATGGCGGTGGGCGCCGCGACCACCAGGCACGCAGCCGCAGCGAACCCGACACGGAGCCACGCCGCGCTGCGGGCGCCCCCCCACGACTGCTGGGCGGTGAGCACGATGCTGCCCATCCACAGGACGGCCCCCACCATCAACACCACGCCGATCCGCTGGAGCAGGACCGGTTGCACCGCCACCTCGAGGGCCGAGCGGAAGATCCCCCCCTCCCAGATCCGCACCGCGAGGTAGGTGCCGACGAGAACCGCTCCCGAGACCATGACCCACCCCAGGAGCCTGAACCGGGTGGCCAGCAGCCCCGCGCCGGGCATGAGGGTGCCCATCGCGACGCGCCGGAAGTAGTGGGCACCACGGGGGGCGCGGTGGGCATGGGGGAGCGCCCTCGCGGTCTCTCTCGTCCGCGACGTGGACCGCGAATGGTGCTCGACGGACACGCTGCCTTCCTCTGCAGGCGCGACGACATGGCCGAAACGGCCATGTTCCCAGACGGCAACGATAACCCGATCGCCGAGGAGACCGCCGGAAGAGCGGTGGATGGGCGCGTGCCCCAACGGCACGTCGCGGCGGCGATGCGTGATGAAATGACGCGCATGCCCTCACCTGCCACGCCCAGCGATCGTGTCCGCCAGGTCGGAGTCACCCTCGCGGAGGTCTCCTGCATCGTCGGCACCCTGGTCGGAGTGGGCGTCATCGGCACCCGGGTCGAGGAGTCCTCCGGTGGTGCGCTCGCGGCGGACGCGACCCTGGTCGCGCCGGCCGGCCCGGCCTTCGCGATCTGGACCCCCGTCTACATCGGGCTCGCCGCCTACACGATCTGGCAGTGGCTGCCCGAGCAGGCGAGCGACCGCAGACACCGCGCGATCGGTTGGCTCGCGGCCCTCTCCATGGTCCTCAACGCCGCATGGCTCCTCGTCACCCAACAGGGGTGGCTCTGGGCGAGCGTGGTCGTCATCCTCGTGCTGGCGGCGACCCTCGGTGTGCTCGTCGAGCGACTGCAGCGCCACCAGTCCTACGGCAGGGACGAGTCGGTCATCGTCGACGGGACCTTCGGCGTCTACCTCGGCTGGGTCGCCGTGGCCGCCTGCGCGAACGTGACGACCGCGCTCATCGAGAGCGGGGTCGACCCCCCGGGTGTCCTCGCGGTGGTCCTCGCCGTGCTGGTGCTGGCCGTGGCCGCCAGCCTCGGGGTGATGTTCGCGACGCACCTCGGTGGCCGATGGGCGGTCGCCTCGGCCATGGCCTGGGGGCTGCTGTGGATCGCGTACGGGCGAGTCTTCGACGAGCCCGAGTCAGTGCTCGTCGGGTTCGCCGCCGTCGTCGCGGCGATCATCGTGCTCGTCTCCGCTGGGCGGGTGCACACTCGCCTCGCCACCTGACCCCCGAGCACAGGGGAGTGGGCCCTCGAGACGGCGCCGCTACCCCATCGGGACCGTCAGTGGGCCACTGGCCACACTGATCCGACTGTCAGCGCTCTCCGTGCGACCTGCTGGGCCCCCAGGCGATGGCGAGCCCATGAGACCTTCCTCGCCCCACATCCCGCACCTGCAGGTACATGTCGTGCTCGTCCCAGGCCACGAGGCCCCCACTCACTGATCGGACTCCGTTCACGGAGTCGAAATGCGCAAAGGGGAAGGACGCGCCGAGACCCAAGCACTTGGCGGCGGCCTCCTTGAGCGCCCACATGCGCCAGAACTCCTGAATCCCGTCCCCGTTTCCCAAGCCGGCGAGCACAGCGCGCTCGGCATCTGAGAGGACCCACTCCGAGAGCTCGCTGCACCTCAGGGCATGTGGGGCAAGGTCCACGCCGACGGATGACCGTTCCGAGAGAGCTACCGCGACCAGGTCGTCGGAGTAGGACAGGCTGATGTGGGGGGCGGGCTGCGGCCCGTGCAGGGTCGGTGCACCCCCTTGCTGGGTCGACAGCCACCAAGCCCCCGGCGCGTCCCCGGCCAGCTCCTGCGCCGCGGGCCCCTCCAACAGGAGCCGGACCAGGGCTCGCGAGGCAGCGAACTGGGCGCGCCTCACCGGGGACGACATCGTTGCGAGAGCAGCCCGGTCGGCGTGGGCCAGCAACGGGTCAAGCCCTGCTGCCTGCTCGCCGCAGGACGCGAGCGAGAAGAGATGGACGGTCACGCCCGGCGCCGGTACGTGGGGCGACTCGGCCCGCAGCGCTTCCAGCAGCGTCTGCGATGAGGCGGCGGGTCCTGATGGCGCCGCACCCCTCGAGGGCTCGACGGCCGCCGCAGGTTCCTGCCCGGAGACGCGTGGACGGCGCACCGGCCCGTCAAGGGTCTGCGAGGGCGATCCGACGGATCGCGGCTCCACCAGCACGGCACCGAGGGAAAGGGGCACAGCGGGCATGGCGGGGTTTCCGTGCCACCTCTGGCCGGGGGGGACGTCCTCGCCCTTCATCAGGAAGGAGTCGGACTCGATCACCGATCCCGCTCCCACGTGTGCCCCGTAGTGGATGAACGCCACCGGCGCCAAGGTGCATCCGTCACCCAGAGTGATGGTGCCCGACTTGAAGGTCCCGTCCTCGAGCGAGTGGCCCTGGACGACGCTGCCCTGGTTGATGGTGCAGTAGTCGCCCACCGTGACCAACGACCTTTCGACCAGGCTGCCGCCGTCGTCGAACAGCTGACGGCCCACCCGCGCACCTTGCGCACGAAGAACCCAGGACTTGAAGGGTGTGCCGTTGAACAGGCCGGCACCCACGTTCGACCCCAGCTTCCAGAACCGCTCATGTTTCCAGAAGGTCGGGTCGTACAACGAGCAGTACTGGGAACGCTGTCGTCTGAACCCCTGCGTGGCCCATTCCAGCGGGAGGAAGTAGAGCACCGAGATGACGGGCAGGCAGAACAACACCAGGGCCAGAGGCCAGGGGCCGTACTCGTAGTGCAGATCCAGCGCACCGACGAACAGCGCGCCGCTGATGACGGCGAAGCCCCACCGACTCAGAAGAACCAGGACGATCGTCACGGTGTTGTAGCGCAGCTTCTCACCGAGCAGCCGCTCGTACCTACGCCCGGACTTCAAGTGGTCGAATGCCGCGTCCTGCGCCACGGTGCGCGGGATCTCGAAGGACGGGGAGCCCAGCAAACCGGTGTCGTGCCGAACCTCACCCGATATCGGCACGAGGACCTTGGTTGCCAGAAGGACGTTGTCGCCGATCTTCGCGTCTGGGCCGACCAGCACACCGTTGCCGAAGAAGTTGTCACGCCCCACCCGAGTCGGAAGAACCCTGAATGCGGTACTGGAGTATTCCGCGTTCATGAGGGTGAGCCCGTCCGACACCATCGTGCCCGTGCCGATCCTCACGAGGTAGGGGATGTCGTGGGCCACGGCCATACCGAAGTTGGTGCCCGTCTGGTGGATTGGCTTCAAGGAGTAGCCGAGCCGGGACAGGAAGCCGGTGATGTAGCTGCTGTCGCCGAACAGGGGGATGAAGGGAGCGTTCGTGAGGCGACGAATGGTCCGCAGCGCCCCGAACTGGATGCCGTACAGGGGGTAGACGCGCCCGGGCTTGACCAGCAGGTTGATCAGTCGGGGGACCGTGAACACGAACAGCTGCCCGGCGAACAAGGACAGCGGGAGGAGGAGCAGAGTGGCCGCGACGACGGCAGCGTTGGCCGGCCAGGCATCCCACGGCAGCCGGTCGCTCCCCAGCAGAGCGGTGCGCTCATCCGGAAAGGCCCCGAGGAGCGCCCACACGATCATGAACAGGGCCGGCGTGAGCAGGAGGACCGGCCCCATCATGCTGTACACACCGAACAGCACACCCGCCAGCCGCCGCGGCTTGACCTCAGGGACGGTTCGGTAGTCGTCGTCGGTGGGCACCGCCGGCACCCCGTGCCAGTGCGCCCCAGCGGGAATGCATTGACCGCGCAGCAGGCTCGACGCATGCCCCAGCTGCCCTCCGGCCCCCACCTCGGTGTCGATGTCAAGGACGCCGCTGCCGCCGACGAAGGCCCCCTCCCCGATGCTCACCGGGCCGCTCTGGATGATCCCCGCCTCGGCCCGGTAGCAGCTGTACACCGCCCCGTGCAGGACCACCGCGTTCGCGCCGATGGTGAGCAGGTCCGGAAAGGCGGGGATCTCGCTGGCATGGATCACGGCGCCCTTCCCGACCTTTGCCCCGAGCAGGCGCAGGTACCAACCGAAGAGCGGGGTACCGGCCGCCAGCCGCAAGGGACTCAGCCTCGTCAGTTGGTGGATGACCCAGAATCGAAAGTAGGCGATGCCCCACACGGGGATCCGCTGCACCTTCGCGCGGCCCATGAGCAGCCACTTGGCAGCGATCGGCAGCACGAAGAGGAACCCGAAGGTCGCGAGGGAGACGCCCATCGAACGGACCACGGCATCCAGCGGGCTGTCCGCCGCCATGTACCAGGTGAGCAGGAAGACGGCCATGAACGCCGACCAGACGCTCAGGGCGGCGAAGGACAGCGCTTGAGCGAGGGCGATCGTGACGTACGTGGTCGTGCTGACCCGGTGTGGCGGGAGGATGGGCTCGGGCGCGACCGTCGGCTGCGTTGCGACCCGGTCGGCGCGGCCTTGAAGCTCGGCGGCGAGCAACCTGACGGTGGGGTGCCTGTAGACATCCTTCATGGCAGGGGTCCCGAGGCCCGGAACCTGCCGCACCCGGGCGCAGAAGCGCGCCATCACCAGCGAGTTGCTCCCGAGGTCGTCGAAGAAGTGGGCGGTGGTCGAAACGTTCTCCATCCGCATGACGTCGGCGAGGATGTGGGACAGTTCGGTCTCGACCGGGCCATCCGGCGAGGTGTGGTCCTGCGAGGCGGGACGCTGGGAGGCGCTCGGTGGCGGCAGCTTCTTGCGGTCCACCTTGTCGGACGGCAGCATCGGCATGGCGTCGAGCTCGGTGAAGTAGGCCGGCACCATGTATCCCGGCAGCTGGTCGCGCAGACGCTGACGCACCTCCACGGGGTCGATGGCGTCTGCGCCCGTGCGCCGGCAGTAGTACGCCGACAGATCGACCACCCCCGGCTCGGGTCGGTATGGCTCCACGACCGCCGTCGCGATGCCGGGAACCTGTAGGAGGACCGACTCGATCTCGGTCAGCTCGATCCGGTAGCCGCGGATCTTCACCTGGAGGTCGATGCGCCCGAGGTACTCCACCTCCCCGTGCTCGTCGACCCTGCCCAGGTCACCGGTCCGGTAGATGCGGCCCGACGGGTTGTTGGGGAGCCGGTGGGTGTCCTCGACGAAGGCCTGGGCGGTGAGGTCGGGCCGGTTGACGTAGCCCGAGGACAGCGCCACGCCGCCGATACAGATCTCTCCGGCCTCACCGTGGGGGACGATCCGATCTGCCTCGGGATCGAGCAACACGATCGAGTAGGTGGGCAGGGGGACGCCGATGGTCACCCTTCGTTCAGGATCCAGCACGGTCCAGGTCGCGGTGACCGTCGCCTCGGTCGGGCCGTACACATTGAGAAAGCGCCTGCCGGGTCGATGCCAACGGGCAATGAGATCCTGCGGGCAGGCCTCCCCCGACACGAGAATGAACCGGAGGTCGGGGATGTCGTCGTCGAGGGTCGCCAGCAGGGTCGGCACACAGCACATCCCCGTGACCCGGCGCTCGAGGAGGAACTCGCCGAGCTCTGCTCCCACCAGAGCCCCTCCCGGTGGCTTCGGCACCAAGGTCGCCCCCACCATCCACGGCACCCAGATCTCCTCGACCGAGAAGTCGAAGGCGATCGTCATCCCTTGGTAGAAGCGGTCAGAGCCCTGCACGCCGTAGACCTCGGCGGCCACGCGGGCGAAGTTGCAGATGCCCGCGTGCTCGATGGCGACGCCCTTGGGGCGGCCGGTGGAACCGGAGGTGTAGATGATGTATGCCAGCTCGTCCCGTGGGGGGTCCGTCTCATCCGGGCCCAGTCGCCGGCTGGGCTCCTGATCGATGGCGGCCCCTTCGGTGTCCAGCTGCACCACCTTGGCCTCCACCGAGGGAAGCAGCTCGACCAGGCTGGAGTGCGTGACGATGCAGCCGACGTCTGCGTCGCCACAGATGTAGGCGATCCTGTCTTGCGGGAAGCCGACGTCCAACGGGACGTATGCGGCGTTCAGCTTCAGGGCGGCGAGCATGGTGAGGTAGCCGTCCACCCCCCTGGTGAACAGCAGTCCCACCCGGTCGCCCGCGCTCACACCGCGCTTTCGCAGGTGACGGGCCAGCCGATTCGCCTGGGCATCCAGCTCGGGATACGTCCAGGACTCCTCGTCATCGACGGCCAGTCGGTCGCCTCGCCCTTCCACGACGAGACGATCCACCTGCTGCTCGAACAGGTGGTGGAGTCTCTCGCCCGCCTCCCACCTGATGTGCTGCTCGTACGCAGCATCGATGAGGACGTTGTGGCTCGACTGGTTCGTGACCAGGTGGGTAGTGCTCACGGTCAACCGACGAGCCGCTGGTCCGCGACGTGCTCCTTGAGGGCCGCGTCGATGATCGACAGTCCATCGTCCAGGAGCTCGTCATCCGTCGTCAGGGGAGCCATGACCTTGATCACCTCATCGTGGGGACCACAGGCCTCGATCAGCAGGCCATTCGCGACGCACGTGCGGCGCACTGCCTCGGACAGCCCCGGGCTCACCACGTCCAAGCCCTGCATCATGCCGCGGCCCTTGCGGCGCGCCCCGGGCACGATGGACGCCAACTCGTCCAATCGGGCGCCGATCAGCGCGCCACGACGAGCGACGTCCCGGGCCAGTGGCAGGTCGGCCCAGAACTTGAGCAAGGTCGTCTCTGCGGTGATGAAGGCGTGGCCGTTCCCGCGAAAGGTGCCGTTGTGCTCGCCGGGTTCCCACTGGTCCAGCTCTGACCTGATCAGCAGGACCGACATCGGCAGGCCGAAGCCCGACAACGACTTGGACAGCACCACGAGGTCGGGAACCACTCCCATGCCCTCGAAGCTGAAGAAGGATCCGGTCCTCCCGCAGCCGGCTTGGATGTCATCCACGATCAACAGGGCGCCATGTTCGGCCGCTGTAGCCGCGACCCGCCTGAGCCACCCGGGAGAGGCCACGTTGAGCCCCCCTTCGCCCTGGACCGTCTCCACGATGATGGCCGCAGGGGCGTCGACCCCGCCCGACGGATCTGCCAGCACCTTCGCGAGGAACTCGCTGGTGTCCGTCTCAGTGCCGCAGTAGCCGTCGTACGGCATGCGCGTCACACCGTGCAACCCCTGGACGGCGCCCATTCGGTGATGTCTGTTCCCTGTCGCAGCCATGGCATTGCCGCTGACTCCGTGGAACGCGTTGGTGAAGGCGATGACGTTGGTTCGCCCAGTCACCTTCCGGGCCAGTTTGATTCCCGCCTCCACAGCGTTGGCCCCGGTGGGCCCGGTGAACTGCACGCGGTAGTCCAGGCCCCTTGGCCTGAGGATGACCTCAGCGAAGGTGGCGAGGAACCCACCCTTCGCCTGGGTGTGCAGGTCCAGTCCGTGAGCGATGCCATCGCCGGCGATGTACGCCAACAACGCCGACTTCATGTCGGGGTCGTTGTGCCCGTAATTGATGGAACCCGCCCCGGCGAGAAAATCAATGTACTCACGGCCGTCGATGTCGTTCACACGACTACCAGACGCGGTTGACAACGTGCTCGAGAAGAATCGGCAATAACTGCGCGACTCAGATTCCCATTCGTCAAAGACCCCGGCGAAACTCTGATCCGCACCCATTTCGTGCGCCTTCCCCTGAAGACAGCGTGGCGAGCCGGAGTCCCCTGGCGAGGCCGGTCACTGGCGCTCCCTGCTCAACCCCACTCCGCTGATCGCTGGAGTGGACACGTCGTGATGCTATCGGGGCGGTGAGCGCGATGTCTGGCTTTTACCAAATCTGCCCGGTTCAGGCAAACCCAGGACACATCTCGAGAACCGCGATCCGATCCCTGCCCCGTGCTGCCGCCACCCCCGGTGGGGACGTCCGCAGCTTCGACAGATCGCCGACGTCGCGTCGACCAACCTCCGCGAAGCCGCCTCGATCGCGCACAGTGGAGCATGGACACCACGACGACCACTCCAGCCGAACGCATCACCCCCTCCCGTCGCACTGCCCTGGGTGTCACCGCCCTCGCGGCTGCCGGGCTGTTCCTCGTCCCCGAGAGGGCCCAGGCCGGCCGCACGCCGAGGGCGCCCGAGACCGTGGCACTACCGGACGGCATCCGTCCCGAGGGCATCACGTCAGGGCCGGGGACGACCTACTTCGTCGGGTCCCTGGCCGACGGCCGGATCGTCACCGGCGACCTCATCGCCGGGACCGTCTCGGTCCTCCTCCCCGGGGCGGAGGGCCGCCAGCTCCGGGGCCTGTACTGGGACTCCCGCTCGGGTTTGGTCTGGGCCGCCGGAAACCTCGGCGCCGAGGCCCACGTCTGGGCCGTCGACGGCGGCAGCGGCGACGTGGTGCTCGACATGACCGTGCCCGGCGGCGGATTCCTCAACGACCTGGTGGTGACCGCGGACACCGTCTGGGTCACGGACTCGCGGGTGGACCGCCTCACCGCCCTCCCCGTGGGCTCCGACGGGATGCCGGCGGGGGACGTGCCCAGCTACCTGCAGCTGACCGGTCAGTGGCCCGGGTACGACGGGATGAATCTTGCAGCAAACGGGATCCGCGAGCTCGCGGACGGCGCGCTCCTCCTCGACCACAGCAGCGCCGGTGGCCTCTGGGCCGTCGACCCGGCCAGTGGTGCCACGACCGAGGTGCCCGTCACCGGCGGTCCGGGCATCACCGCTGGGGACGGCATCGAGGTCGACGGGAGCACGGTCTACGTCGTCCGGGGAAGCGGGCAGAACGAGGTCTCGGTCCTCCTGCTGCGAGAGGCTGCCCGTGGGTGGACGGCACGCTGGCGGGGCGCGCGCAGCGACACGACGCTCGACGTGCCGTCGACCGCCACGCTCGCGGGCGGCTGGCTCTGGGCCGTCAACGCCCGGTTCGGCGTCCCGTCGCCCGGCACCGCCTCGTACTGGATCACCCGGCTTCCCGCCCGCTGATCGTCAGCGGAAGACCTGGTCGACCGACGCGAAACCCCCGAGCGCATGGTCCGCTCGGAAGTGCTCGTGGTCCGCGCGGAGCCGGTCGGCGGCCTCGGTCGCGAAGCCGAGGACGTCCTCGATGAAGAGGTCGGGGCCGCCGATCGCGTCCAGGATGAGCGGCTCGATGTCGACGTCGCGCTCGCCGACGTCGTCCGACAGGGCGTGGGCGTGGGCGAGGGTCTGGCCGCAGAGCCGGGCGTAGTCGATCCAGTCCTTCTTCGAGAGGGCCGCGAGGTCGATCTCGTTCTTGTAGGGGGACCTCTCGCGGCTCATGAAGCTCAGCCCCTCGAACTCGACGTGACCGAAGAACGCGTCGCCGTTGACGAGCTGGACGTGCGCGGCCTCGGTGATCCGCTCACCCGTGCCGTCCGCCCCGAAGTCGCTCGGAGGGACGAGACCGGCGAGCGCGGACCGTCGAGCCTGCTTGAACTCGATGATCACGTCGTCGCTGCCGTCGGCGGTCGGCCCCTCGAGCATCACGTAGTAGCGGGCCAGCCCGAGGGATGCCGTCCCCTGACCGACCCTGACCGCGACGTCCTTCACCCTCATCCCGCCCGCACGTTCGGGCACCTCGGTCTCGTTCTCCTCGACGAGCTGGTCCACGACCGCCTGGAACTCGGGGATCCGCCGGGACTGGGGGATGAGCTTCTTGCTCGCCTTGAAGCCGCGGGCGTACTCGTCGTGGTACTTCTTCGCGAGCCACCGACTGCGCAGCTCGAGTGAGTCCTCGAGGAGGGCCTTGATGAGCGGAGGCGCGTTGTCCAGGCGCACCTGGTGGCGAGCCTCGTCGCCGTCCCGGGCGAACCGCGTCATCCCGGAGAGGTACCCCTCGACGAAAGCCGTCGTGATCTTGCGCTGTCGCGCGGCCCCGGCGCCCCCCTCGACCTCCGAGGCGAGCATGAAACCGACCGCTCCGCGCTTGACGTCCCAGGTGAACGGCGCGTAGTACGCCTCGTCGAAGTCGTTGACGCCGAAGAACGGGACGTTGTCGGCGCTGGGCATCACGCCGAAGTTCTCGGGGTGCACGTCCCCGAGGCACAGGACCGTCGGCATCCAGGCATCCTCGCCGGCCATGTCGCGGTAGAAGAGCAGGCAGGTGCCCCGGAAGAAGGAGTAGAGCGAGTTGGCGAGCTTGTCGAACTTGGCCCGGGCGTCGTCGCCCCGGTCGGCGATGCGCGACTGGTGGTCCTCACGAAGGGTCTGGCGCACGTGGACGCGGCGGTCGTGCCCGATGAGGGTGCGCGGCAACGGGACCATCTGACCGGCGGCACGGGCGGCGGCCAGCTCCTCGAACGCCGTGTACCGCGAGGCGGCGTCCCGGGCGCCCAGCGCCGTGTCGGGCCGCTTCCGACCGGCGGACGCGGTCTTCGTCGTGGACTTCGTGGATGCCGTGGCCCGCTTGGCCGGGGCCTTCTTCTCGGTCTTTCGGCTCGTCGGGGGCATCCGGCATGTCTACCGCACGAGCGGACCGCGGGCCGCTCCAGGGGCACGAAAGGGCTCCCTCAGCGGCGGGTGGGCCTCCAGAGCACGACGGCCTGCGAGCCCGAGTGACGGGGCCGCTCACCCCAGCGCACGGCGTACACGTCGCCGGCAGGGGAGACGGAGAAGACTCGACCTCCCTGGCCGGTGTCGTTCCGGACAGCATCGAGCTCGGCCTGCAGCTCGCGCAGCCTGGACTGCAGGCCGTCGACCTGGCGCTCGAGCTCGAGGATCCTGGCGACTCCCGCGAGTGAGACGCCCTCTTCCTGCGAGAGTCGCTGCACCTCGCGGAGCAGCACGACGTCGCGTTGCGAGTAGCGGCGCCCCCCACCGCGGGTGCGCGACGGCGTGACCAGCCCGAGCCGGTCGTACTGCCGCAGCGTCTGGGCATGCATCCCCGCCAGCTCCGCCGCGACCGAGATGACGAAGACGGGCGTCTCGTCGTCGGGCGAGAAGGCGGAGTAGCGGAGGGTCGCCACGGAGGGGCTCAGCTCCTCGCCTGGTCGAACAGGGCGGCACGGGGGTCGACCCCTGACTCCTCGCTCCGAAGCGTCTCGACCGCCTCGCGGGCGGCTTCCGTGAGCCGTTGTGGCACGACCACGCTGATCCGTGCGAGGAGGTCACCCACGGTGCCGTTGCGCCGGTGGACGCCTCGACCCTTGACCCGCAGCACGCGCCCGCTCGGGGTCCCCGGCGCCACCTTGACGCGCACCGGAGTGCCGTCGAGGGTCGGCACCGAGACGGTCGCACCGAGGGCTGCCTCGGCGAACGTCACGGGAAGGTCGACCGTGAGGTGGTCGCCCTCTCGGCCGAAGACGGGGTGCTTCTCCACGCTCACGGTGAGAATGAGGTCACCCTTGGGCGACCCGGGGTCACCCTCGCCGCCCTTGCCTCGCAGCCGGATCTTCTGGCCGTCCTTGACCCCGGCCGGGATCTTCGTCGTGATCCGACGCCCCTCGGCCGTGGACAGCGTGACGGTGGCCCCTTCGACCGCGTCGCGGAAGCTGAGCGACGTGCGGGCCTCGAGGTCCGCACCCGGCCGCGGACCCCGAGAGGCTCCGAACCCGGAGAACGGGTCGCCGCCCCTGCCGCCCGCGCCACCGCCGAACATCTGGGACAGGACGTCGTCGAGGTCGGGTTGTCCGCCGGCACCGCCGGTGTTGAACCGCACTCGCTGTCCTCCCCCTCCGGCGCCGCCTCCGAAGGCGCTGAACACGTCCTCGAAGCCGCTGCCCCCGCCGGGGCCTCCGGCGCGGAAGCGGGCACCACCGCCGGCCATCTGCCGGATGGCGTCGTACTCCTCCCGCTGCTTGGGGTCGGCGAGCACCGCGTGGGCCTCCCCGACGTCCTTGAATCGCTTCTCCGCGGCAGCATCCCCGGCGTTCTGGTCGGGGTGGTGCTTGCGGGCAAGCTTGCGATAGGCCTTCTTGATGGCAGCGTCGTCAGCATCCTTGGGGACACCGAGGATCGCGTAGAAGTCCTTCTCGAACCAGTCCTGGCTGGCCATCGGCGCCTCCTCTCGGCTGTGGACGGATCAGTCCGGGTCGGCGACCGAGACGCGCGCAGGCCTCAGGACCTGCTCCCCGGCACGGTAGCCGGGCTGGAGGACGAGCACGACGGTCGTGGCCGTCGCGCCGGTCGGCAGGTCGGAGTCACCGGTCGGCCACGGAGCGTGCATGAGGGCCTCGTGGCGCATCGGGTCGAACTCCTCACCCTTGGCGCCGAACCGCTCCAGGCCGTACTTGCCCAGGATCGCCTCCAGCTTGTCGGCGATGGCCGCGAAGGGTCCGACGAGGTCGCCGTGCTCGCGCGCGGCGTGCACGTCGTCGAGCACCGGCAGCACCGACTCGAGGACGTCGTGGACGGCGCGCTCCTGGACCAAGGCCCTGTCGCGGTCGACCCGACGCTTGTAGTTGACGTACTCGGCCTGGAGCCGCAGGAGGTCGGAGAGCCGCTCGGCCGCCAGGGCCGAGTCCGGGTGCCCCTCCCCCGCAGTCGGATCCGCTCCGTACGCGGGGGCGCCATCCTCGTGGCCGTCGGTGGGGTCGACCTCCTCGTCGGCCTCCGCGGCCGGGGTGGAGCCCCCGGCCGGGGTGGAGCCCCCGGCGGGGGTGGCCCCGGCGAATGCCGGAGCCACCTCCTCGCCGTCGTTGACCGACTCGGTGTTGATCGCGTCGTCGCCTGCGTCGTCGAGGGCGGCCGCGTCGGCCGTCTCCTCGACCGTGGGCTCCTCGTGCGGCATACCGGGGTCGGTCACTTGGACTCCTCGTCGTCCTCGACGACCTCCGCGTCCACGACGTCGTCATCGCCGGCGTCGTCGGCGGGCTGGCCTCCGTCGGTGCCCTCGGCCCCGGGCACGTCGCCGGACTCGCCCTGCTCGGCGGCCGCGGCGTACATCGCCGCGCCCATCTCCTGGGACTTGGTGTTGAGGTCGTCGATCTTGGCCTGGATGTCCTCGGCCGAGGCCTCGGACTCGGGCTTGATGGCCTCCTTGAGGGAAGCCAGCGCCTCGTCGACCGGAGCACGGAGCTCGTCGGAGACCTTGTCACCGGACTCCGAGAGGAACTTCTCGGTGGAGAAGACCAGCGACTCACCCATGTTGCGGGTCTCGGTCTCCTGGCGACGCTTGGCGTCCTCCTCGGCGTGGGCCTCGGCGTCCTTGACCATGCGCTCGATCTCCTCCTTCGACAGGGCCGACCCGCCGGAGATGGTGATCTTCTGCTCCTTGCCGGTGCCGCGGTCCTTCGCGGTCACGTGCACGATGCCGTTGGCGTCGATGTCGAAGGTGACCTCGACCTGCGGCACACCGCGGGGCGCCGGCGCGATGCCGGAGAGCTCGAACGTGCCGAGGGGCTTGTTCTGCTGCGCGATCTCGCGCTCGCCCTGGAAGACCTGGATGAGCACCGACGGCTGGTTGTCCTCGGCCGTCGAGAAGACCTCGCTGCGCTTGGTCGGGATGGCGGTGTTGCGCTCGATGAGCTTGGTGAACAGCCCACCCTTGGTCTCGATGCCGAGGCTGAGGGGCGTGACATCGATCAGCAGGACGTCCTTGCGCTCACCCTTGAGGACTCCGGCCTGGAGCGACGCACCGAGGGCGACGACCTCGTCGGGGTTGACGCCCTTGTTGGGCTCCTTGCCGCCGGTGAGCTCCTTGACGAGGGCGCTCACGGCCGGCATCCGGGTCGAGCCGCCGACGAGGACCACGTGGTCGATGTCGGACAGCGAGATGCCGGCGTCCTTGATCACGTTCTGGAACGGCTGCTTCGTGCGGTCGAGGAGGTCCTTGGTCATCTGCTCGAACTGGGCGCGGGTCAGCGTCTCGTCAAGGTGGATCGGGCCGTTCTCGGACATCGAGAGGTACTGCAGGGAGAGGTTGGTCGAGCTGGCGGTCGAGAGCTCCTTCTTCGCCTGCTCCGACGCATCGCGCAGGCGCTGCATCGCGATCTTGTCCTTGGAGAGGTCGACGCCCGAGGAGCTCTTCACGGTGCTGAGGAGGTGGTTGACGATGCGCTCGTCCCAGTCATCGCCACCGAGCTTGTTGTCGCCACTGGTGGAGCGGACCTGGATGGTCGAGAAGCCGTCCTCGGGGTCCTTGCCGACCTCGAGGAGCGAGACGTCGAAGGTGCCGCCGCCGAGGTCGAAGACGAGGATGAGCTCGTCCTCCTTGCCCTTGTCGAGTCCGTAGGCCAGCGCGGCCGCGGTGGGCTCGTTGACGATGCGCAGGACGTTGAGGCCGGCGACCTCACCGGCCTCCTTGGTGGCCTGGCGCTCGTGGTCGTCGAAGTACGCGGGGACGGTGATCACGGCATCCGTGACGTCCTCCCCGAGGTAGGACTCGGCGTCGCGCTTGAGCTTCTGCAGGATGCGGGCGCTGAGCTCCTGGGGCGAGTACTGCTTGCCGTCGATGTCGTCGGACTTCCAGTCGGTGCCCATGTGGCGCTTGACGGAGCGGATGGTGCGGTCGGCGTTCGTCACGGCCTGGCGCTTGGCGATCTCGCCGACGAGCACCTCACCGCCCTTGGAGAACGCGACGACCGACGGGGTGGTGCGACCGCCCTCGGCGTTCGCGATGATGGTGGGCTCGCCGCCCTCGAGGACGGCGACGGCGCTGTTGGTGGTGCCGAGGTCGATACCGACTGCACGTGCCATGGTGATGTGTCTCCTTGACGCTGGGGTTGAGTGCTTATGACTCAAGTTAGACGAGACCGGATGCTGGAGCAAACCGGGCTGCTGAAACTTGCGCTCACCTGACTCAACTTCGCGGCGCGTCGTGATGTTCCCGGTCGCGTCAACGCGTCGGGTGGGCATCGAGGGAGAGGCTCTCGTCTCGTGTGGCACACCATCGCTGCCGCCACTAGAGTCGCGGCACCGACGGGCCGCGAACAGGGCTGCTCACGCGTGTGCGCGGGACACGTCGGTACGCCGGTCCGACCCGACCGTGGTGGGACCTCTCTCGAACGGAGAACTGGATGGCACACCACACGATGGTCGCTGCGGCATCCGCAGCGACCCTTGCCGTCGGCCTCGCGATCACCGCGGCCGCCCCTGTTGCGGCTACCGGGCCGGAGAGCACCTACATGGTGCTCGCCCCCAAGGGCGCCACCACGAAGGCCGCTGCGGCCCGCGTCGCGTCAGCGGGCGGTACCGTCGTCGCCACGTACGACCAGATCGGCGTGCTCATTGCCCGCTCGACGAGCGCCTCCTTCTCGAGCAAGGTGGGAGGCAAGGGTGTCGAGTCGGTGGCCTCCACCGACGGGCTCGGCACGACCCTCATCGACGACCAGGTCATCGAGGCCGTCGACGAGTCCACGCTCGATGCGACGGGCGACCCCACGGCGGAGCCCCTCTGGGGCTACCAGTGGGACATGGAGCAGATCGACGTGCCCGCCGCCCAGGCGATCACGACGGGCGACCCCTCGGTCGTGGTCGGGGTGCTCGACTCTGGCATCGACTACACGCACCCTGACCTCGCTTCCCAGGTCGCGTTCGACCAGAGCGCCTCCTGCATCGGCGGGGCCGCCGACACGAACCCGGCTGCGTGGAAGAACTCGACGTCGTCGCACGGCACGCACGTGGCCGGCACGATCGCGGCGGCGATCAACGGCGTGGGCATCGCCGGTGTGGCCCCGGGCGTGAAGGTCGCCTCGGTCAAGGTCGTGACCGACGACGGCTACATCTATCCCGAGGCGGCGGTCTGCGCCTACCTCTGGGCGGCCGACCACGGCATGCCGATCACGAACAACAGCTACTACATCGACCCGTGGGAGTTCAACTGCGTCAACGACCCGCGCCAGCGTCCCGTCTGGCAGGCCGTGCAGCGTGCGTTGAGCTACTCGAAGTCGAAGGGCACGCTGACGATCGCGTCCGCCGGCAACAGCAACGTCGACCTGCAGCACAAGTTCATCGACTCGGGCAGCCCGAACGACGGCAGCTACCCGGTCGAGGACCGCACCATCACCGGTGCGTGCCGCGACCTCCCGGCCGAGGCGCCGGGCGTGGTGACGGTCTCGGCAGTCGGCCCGAGCGAGGCGAAGAGCTACTACTCGTCCTACGGCCAGGGCGTCGTCGACGTGACGGCCCCCGGCGGTGACACGCGCTTCCGCACGAACGGAGCCTCCTCCACCATCACCGACGCGATCCTCTCGACCGTGCCCGGCGGGTGGGGATGGTCGCAGGGCACCTCGATGGCCGGACCGCACGCCGCCGGCGTCGCGGCACTCGCGCTGTCGGCCCACCCCGGCATGAAGCCGGGCCAGCTCGCCTCGTTCCTCGAGCGCACGGCGACCCCGCTGGATTGCCCGGACGGCGTGTACGAGCCGCGCCCCGGCTACCCGGCGACCTGCACCGGAGGAGCGCGCAACAGCTTCTACGGCGCGGGCAACGTCAACGCACTGAACGCCGTGGAGTGACGGCGTGAACCGCTGAATGCGGGAGGGGCCGGGCCGTCATGGCTCGGCCCCTCCCGTGTCCGGGCCCGAGGATCGCGGGCGAAGCGGACCTACGATGGACGAGGCGGACGGAGGCCCCATGGACCACGACGAGATCAGTCGGCGGGCGCAGGAGCGGGCCGCGCACACCGCACCGAGGGCGCGGCACAGGGTGCCCGCGCCTGACTCCTCCCTCCTGCCGCCGGGGCCTCGGCTTCCCAGGTGGGCACAGAGCGTCGGGGCGCTGCGGTTCCGGCACCGCTTCATCCCGTGGGTCCAGCGGCGGCACGGCGACGTCTTCACCCTGCGCCTCCTCCCCGGAAACCGGCCCATCGTGTACTTCTGCCGGCCCGACGCCATCCACGACATCTTCGCCGGAGACCCCGAGGTCTTCCATGCCGGCGAGGCCAACAGCATCCTCGGGCCGGTGATGGGCGAGCACTCCCTTTTGCTCGTCGACGGCGCCGAGCACCGCCGTGCCCGCACGTTGCTCGTGCCCGCCTTCTCCTCGCGCGCCCTCAGGGGCTATCGGGACCTCGTGGAGGGCGTCGCGAAGACGGAGGTGGCGTCGTGGCAGCCCGAGGTTCCGTTCCGCAGCCTGGACCGGATGAACGACCTGACCCTCCAGGTGATCATGCGGGTCGTCTTCGGGGTCACCGACGAGCAGCGCCTCGCACGGCTCCGACCGCTCGTCCGCGCCGTCGTCGACGTGAACCCGGCGGTCCTGCTCGGCTGGGCTCTCCCCCCGCTGCGCCGGGTCGGGATGTGGCGACGGGCGGCGGAGTCCGTGCGTGAGCTCGATGCCGAGATCTACGGACTCGTGGCCGATGCTCGGACCGCGCCCGATCTCGAGACCCGCACCGATGTGCTCTCCCGACTCATCCGCGCCGACGCCGAGGGGGACCGCCTCTCCGATGCCGAGCTGCGCGACCAGCTGGTCACGCTTCTCCTCGCGGGCCACGAGACGACGGCGACCGCCCTCGCCTGGGCCCTGCAGGAGATCGGTCGCGACGACCACCAGCTCGCCCTCGCCCGCCGAGCCGCGAGCGCCGGTGACGACGACTGGCTGGAGGCGATCCTCAAGGAGGCGATGCGTCTCCACCCGGTGATCCCGATGGTCGTGCGGGTCCTCCAGCGCCCGGCGAGGGTGGGGGGCATCGACCTCCCCGCCGGCACCACGGTCGCGGCATCGATCCTCCTTGCGCACGCCAGCCCGCAGAACCACCCCGACCCCGAGGCCTTCCGTCCGGAGCGCTTCATCGGGTCCGCGCCGCCGGCCAACACCTGGCTCCCCTTCGGCGGTGGGGTGCGCCGTTGCATCGGGGCCGGCTTCTCGCTGATGGAAGGGGTCGTGGTGCTCCGCGAGGTGCTGACGGTCAACGAGGTCCACGCGGTCGCCGACGAGAAGCCCAAGGTCCGCAACATCACCAGCGTTCCCCGCAGTGGGGCTCGAGTGGTGGTCCGTTCCTCCCCCTGACCCGCCGCCGGGGCCGGCCCCGGCCGGCGCGAGAGACACGCTCTGGTCCGGGCCGGGGAGTGGTTCGCGATGGTGGACGCGTCGTGTCGGGCTGGTGGGCTCAGTGCGAGGGCTCGGTACGAACCCTCAGCCGTCCTCACCGATGGTGCCGCCGTCGATCGAGCGTCCGACGGTCGTGTCGACGACCAGGGGGAGCCCCGGCACCTCACCATCGAGCTTCCCGAGCAGCTCACTCGTCGCTGGCGGGTCCTGCGGGGTGCGGATGTTCACGACGAAGCCCGATAGTGACAGATCGACACCAAGGACCTCGGCTCCCGGCACGACGGCGATCCAGACACGGGCCTCGTGCTCGACCGTCTGCTTCCAGCTGTTCACCAGGTAGATGGCGAAGGTGTTGCCGGCAAGGGGAAGGAGGACGAGGGCGAGAAAGAAGCTGAGAGCGAGGTAGGACCGCCGTCCGGCTCCGACCCGCTTGGCCTTCCGGTCGGCCTCCGCCGAGTACCCGAGGGCAGCGAACAGGATGGTGCCTGCGATCACCAGGGAGACGAGGTTCGACACGAACAGCAGGAGCGCGCCGAGCGCGTAGAAGACCTCACCCTCTCCGAGGCATACACCGACGACGGCCAGAGGCGGGACGAGCGAGATGGCGATGGCCACGCCCGGTAGCACCGCAGCCACGTCCCGCCTGGCCAGGCCCACGGCACCCGCGATACCGGTGGCGATCGCGGCGGCGAGGTCGAGGAGTGTGGGGGACGTCCGACCGCTGATCTGGGAGTTGCCGCTGACATCGATGTCCCCCGGGATGACCTGGGTGAACGCGACCCCGGTGAGGATGACGAGCAACACGCCGAACAATACGAAACGCCCCGCTCGGATCCGCTCCCTCTTCACCATTCCGAGGGCGATCGCCATGATCGGCGTCGAGAGCGGCGCGATGATCATCGCCCCGATGACCGTGGCGGTGGAGTCCGCGAGGACGCCGGCGGTGGCGATGATCCCCGAGAGACCGAGCATCGTCCAGAACGCCGAGTACTTCGACCGCCGATCGCCGTACCTCAGGTCGAGGTCTTGGGTGAGCTCGTCGAGGGTCCTGCGCTGCGCCGGCGGGAGGACGACGTCCTGCAGTCCGAGGTTCATGGCCGAATTATGCAGGTCAGGGGAATGCCCACGACGTCTCCGCTGGTCAGGGCCCTCGTTTTCGTGACCTCGCCGTGATCGCCCCCGCACCGGTCCCGGGTCTACCGTGGGAGGTCCGGAGGTGGGGATGGGATCGACACGGCGGCTCGCGGGGATCGGCATCGTCTCGGTGCTGGTGCTCGCCATGGCAGCGTGCAGCGACGACGCCGAACCGACATCCCCGGGCACCACTGCGGCGTCGGCATCCAGCACCGCACCCGCCACGCCGAGCGGCTCGGCGAGCAGCCCCGCGAGCGGTCCCGCCACGTCCTCTGCCACCGCCGACCCGGACGAGGAGCCACCGACCGGCTTCGACCTCGAGGAGAAGAACGGCGGCGGCTTCCCCGACCTCGGTGACGACATCGGACCGGGCGAGGGCGTCCGCGTGGGTCGCCACGTGGGCTACGACAGGGTGGTCTTCGACTTCACCGGCACGGGTGCACCCACCTACCGGGTGCGCTACGTGGACACGCCGGTGGCCGACGGCAGCGGGGACACCGTCGCCGTGGACGGTGATGCCTACCTGGAGGTACTCGTGACTACGGTCTCGATCCCCGAGGACGGGCAGGAACGTCCTGTCGACAGCAGTGCCGCAGAGCTCGAGGGGACCGTGATCGCCGAGGCGAACGCGATCTTCGGCGGATTCGAGGGCTACGGACAGACGTTCATCGGCGTGCGCGGAACGCAACGGCCGTTCCGGGTCTCGGTCGAGTCGGCGCCGACCCGGCTGGTCATCGACATCGCCCGCTGAACGACGCTCAGGCGGTCGGCTCCGTCCCGGCCGGCACGGGGAGCATCAGGTCCCGGTGCCAGGACTCGGTGCGGTAGTCGGTGACCCAGCCCAGGGCCGTGTAGAGGCCGTCGGCGCCCGTCGGGGAGTCGGCATCGACCTCGAGCCCCACCCGGTTCCGGCCACGGCGCGCGGCGTCGGCGATGACGGTGTGCAGGAGCGCCTTGGCCACGCCCCGGCCCCTGGCGCGACGGTGCACGCCGATGTAGTCGACATAGCTGCCCTCGGCACCCGTCGGATCAGGACGGATCACCGTCGACACGAGCGCACCCGCGGGCAGCGGTCCCTCATCGGTCTCGATGGTGGCGAGCCACCAGTGGTCCCAGCGATGGCCGGGGTCCTCGCGCAGGCGCATCACGAACTCGGGGAAGCTCTCGCGATACGAGCTGAAGTGGTCCTGGAACGACTCCTCGAGCACCCGGTGGACGTCCTGGAGGTCCTGGGCCACCGGAAGACCGTCGTCATGGCGGTCGACGGTCCGCACCGTCACCCCCTCCCGGGGCGGCGGGAAAGAGGTGGCCTCGTCGGCGCGGACGGGACGGGTCATCTGGAGCCAGGACCTCGTGCGCCGGTACCCGGCCGAGGAGAGCCAGCGCTGCTGACGAGCGTCGTCGGCGTAGGCCCCCGAGTCGAGCAGGGTCTCGCGCAGTCCGCGGGCCCTGGTGATGTCAACCGCGTGGCGCTCGGCCGCAGCCAGAAGCACCCCCGCGAGGCCGGCCGCCCGCTCGGTCTCGAGCGAGGGCGACGCGGTCACCTCGACGAGGGTCCGTCCCGCAGCGCGGTCGTGGACCGAGAGCCACGCCACCAGCCGGCCAGCACCGTCGTGCACCAGCGCCTGACGGCGCGTCCACGACCCGATGCCCGCCAGGGTCGCGGTGACGGCGTCGGCGTCGACGCTCGCCGCCCCCTTCGCGGCCCGTTGGTGGTCGTCGAGCAGCTGCACGACGTCGGGGACGTCGTCGGCGGTCGGACGCCTCGCGACATACGTCGCGGGAAGCCCGTCGATCACCAGGTCCGAGTCGCTCATCCGGCGATTCTGTCATCCGGGCCGCCGCTCTCCCCCATGGTCCGACCTCTCTCCGTGTCCCGACCTCCGGCCAGGTCACGATTCCGGCCATTCGGCTCTTGTCGACGTGTGGCAGGAGCCAGCACACTGACGCGGTGGTCCTCCGGCTGGGGTGGTGCCCGCGATGAGCCGCGCGCGGAGAGCGGTGAAGCGCATCGCCGGTGCGCCGTTCCGTCCCCTGCTGGACATCCCGGTGGTGCGCCGGATCGCCTTCCACGCGCGACGGATCCGCGAGGGTCTCGACGTCCACTTCTTCCGGACCCTGGCCGTGGCGCTCGTGGTGATCGTGTGCCTCGCCGCGTTCCTCGTCACCGTGCTCGAGCCCGGGAAGCGCTCACTGGTGGGTCTGGGGGACTCGGCGTACTGGGCTGTGACCACCGTGATCGGGTCGGGAGACCCCAGCTACGTGCGCGGCGCCGGCGGCTACGTCATCGGCTGGTTGCTCGCCTTCTTCGGGGTGGCGATCGTCGCCACCCTCACCGCCGCCATGGTCGGCTTCGTCATCGACTTCCTGCTCAAGGAGGGCCAGGGCATGGGCGCATCGGGATACAAGGACCACGTCGTCGTGTGCGGGTGGAACGCCACCGCACGCGAGCTCGTGGAGGAGCTGCGGGGTGACGAGTTCGGTGTCAAGGTCGTCGTCCTGCACGACAGCGAGCGAAGCCCCGCCGGCAGCGGCTTCTACTTCGTCAGCGGTGACACGACGAGTGCGGACGACCTCGGGCGCGCCGGCATCCCCGACGCCGCGGCAGCGATCATCTGCCCGGCGGACTCCACCGACGCCTCTGACATGCGCTCCATCCTCACGGTCCTCGCGATCGAGACCATGGCACCCCAGGTCCGGACCGTCGTGGAGGTCAACAACCCCAAGCACGTCGAGCACGTGCGCCGAGCCCACGCTGACGAGATCCTCGTGACCTCGATGCTGGCGTCGCGACTCCTCGCCCGCACCGCGCTGTACCCCGGGCTGGCTGCCCTCGTCACCGACATCGTGTCCGGCGGCGAGGGGTCGGAGCTCTATCGCGTGGAAGTGCCCGAGGACTGCACCGACCTCACCATGGACGAGCTCTCGGCCCACCTCCGACGCGAGCACCGCGCCACCCTCTTGGCCGTCACGAGGGACGGTCGCACGGTGGCCAACCCGCCCACCGGCTTCCGGTTGCGGGTCGGCGACAGCGCGGTGGTCGTGGCGGAGAGCCTCGGCGGGCTCCACCCCCTGGAGCCCGACCACTCCCTCTCCAGCGGCCCGGGGGTGTCGGTTGCGACGGGCAGGTCGGAGGTACCCGAGGTCCTTGGCTGACCGCGGATGCCGGTGACCCCCCGCGACTGCGGGTACCGTCGAGAGGACGAGGAGCAGGGCGCCGGTCACGTGGCGGGAGAGGGGGTGGGCGTGGGTAACGGACACGGTCACACCCCCGGGCACGCGGGCGGGGAGCACCGCTGGCGTCTTCGCGTCGCCTTCGCCCTGGTCGCCGCGTTCTTCGTCGTCGAGCTCGTCACCGGCCTGACGAGCGGGTCGCTCGCGCTGCTCAGCGACGCGGGCCACATGGCGGCCGACGTGGTGGCCCTGGGCGCTGCTCTGGTCGCGACGCGGATCGCGGTGCGGCCGGACACCACCGGGCGACGGACGTTCGGATCCTACCGAGCAGAGATCTTCGCGTCCGGGCTCGCGGTGCTGCTCATGCTCGGAGTCGCCGCCTACGTCCTCATCGAGTCCGTGGCTCGCATCGGCACGGTCCCCACGGTGGCCACGACCACGATGCTCGTCGTGGGCGGGCTCGGGCTCCTCGTCAACGTCGTCGCGCTCGTCCTCCTGCGTGGCGGCGCGTCGGAGAGCCTCAACGTCAAGGGCGCCTACCTCGAGGTGGTGGCCGACACGGTGGGGTCCGTGGGCGTCATCGCGGCGGCCCTGCTCATCGACGCCACCGGCTCCGCCGTGTGGGACACGGTCATCGCTCTCGCCATCGCCGTCTTCGTCGCGGTGCGCGCGATCCTCCTCGGCCGCGAGGTGCTCGCCGTTCTCGGGCAGCACGCGCCGGCCGGCATCCACCCCCCTGACGCGGACGCGGCGCTGCGCGAGGTGCCCGAGGTCCTCGACGTCCACGACCTGCACCTGTGGACCCTCACCTCGGGCATGAACGTCGCGACGGCCCACCTCGTGTGCACCGACGGCGCCGACCCCACGGAGGTGCTCACGCGGTCGGCCACGGTGCTCCGCGAGCGGTTCGCGATCGACCACGCCACGATCCAGGTGGAGCCCCGCAGCGCCGGCGCATGCAGAGCGACGAGCTGGTAGGCCGGGCCGCCGGAATGCCCCGGACGTCGCCGTGGTTGGCGACCTGGTGACGACCTCGGCGGATCCGCCCATCAGCCGCGCGACGGTCGGGCTGCGCAGCGAGCGGGGACCGGTGCTCCTCGCGGTGATGCTCAGCACCGCGCTCGTCGCCATCGACGCGACGATCCTCGCCGCCGCCGTGCCCGCGGTCGTCCGCGACCTCGGTGGGCTGTCCCAGTTCCCGTGGTTGTTCTCCGTCTACGTCCTGGCCCAGGCGGTGTCGATCCCGGTCTACGCCAAGGTGGCCGACCTGCTCGGTCGCAAGAGCGTCATGCTGGTGGGGGTGGCCCTTTTCGTGGCCGGCTCGCTCCTCTGCGGGCTGGCGTGGTCCATGGGGGCCCTCATCGTGTTCCGCGCGATCCAGGGACTGGGGGCTGGTGCCATCCAGCCGATCGGCATGACGATCGTCGGTGACATCTACTCGGTGGCCGAGCGCGCGACCGTGCAGGGATACATCGCCTCCGTGTGGGCCATCTCCTCCCTGGTCGGCCCGGCCCTCGGTGGCGTGTTCGCCGACTTCCTCTCGTGGCGGTGGATCTTCCTCGTCAACCTGCCCTTGGGCCTGCTCGCCGCGTGGGTCCTGTGGCGCCGCTTCCACGAGGCCCCGCGAGAACGGGCAGCCACCCGCCCGAGCATCGACGTCGCCGGCACGGTGCTCCTGCTGACCGGCACCGTGGCGCTGCTCGTGGCCCTCCTCGAGGGAGGGATCCTCTGGCCGTGGGTCTCGGTGCCCAGCATCGGTCTGCTCGTGGGATCGGGAGTACTGCTCACGGCATTCGTGCTCGTCGAGCGCCGCGCGGCCGAGCCCGTCCTCCCGCTGTGGGTGTTCCGGCACCGTGTCGTCGGCGGTGCGATGCTCGTGGGCCTCGTGGTCGGGGTGCTCCTCCTGGGGCTCACGTCGTACGTTCCGCTCTACGCCCAGGGCGTCCTCGGCAGTGGCGCCATCGTCGCGGGCTTCGCGCTGGCGGCGATGACCATCGGGTGGCCGATCGCCGCGTCGACGGCGGGTCGGCTCTACCTGCGTCTCGGGTTCCGCACGACGATGTTCATCGGCGCCGTCGTCGCCGTCGCCGGGGCCGGCCTGCTGCTCACCGTCGACGAGCAGAGCTCGGTGCTCCACCTCGCCGCGCCGTGCTTCGTCATGGGACTGGGCTTCGGCTTCGTCGCGAGCCCGTCGATCGTGGCGGCGCAGGCGGCCGTCGGGTGGCAGCGCCGCGGCGTCGCGACCGGCGCGAACATCTTCGCGCGCTCGATCGGCAGCGCCGTCGGTGTCGCGGCGTTCGGCGCGATCGCCAACGGGGTCGTGCGCAGCCGTCTGGACGACCAGCCGGCCGATCTCGAGAGCCTGGGTCCCGACGTTCTCGGCCCGGCCCTGCACAGCGTGTTCCTGGCCGCGTTCCTCGTCGCGCTGACCCTCCTGCTCGCGACCCTCGTGATGCCGCGGCATGTCGAGGAGGTCCCCGGGCCCTGAGGCCGGGTCAGGCCGTCCGCCGACTGGGGGCGCCCGGAGCACCCCGTCGAGTGAACAGAACATGCCGTGTGCGGGGATCCGCAGACGGCGTGTTCTGTTCACTCGACGGGGTGGGTTGACGTAGGTCGGGGCACCACCACCCGGGCCAGAGTGGGTCAGTGGTCGTGGACGACCTCACGGGTCTCACGGGCCCGGAGCCAGGGGATGACGGCGAGGAGCGTGATCAGCCCGGTCACCCCGAAGGCCAAGGAGTAGCTGCCGTTGTCGATGAGCAACCCCGCGATGATCGGGCCGACGATGGCGCCACTGTCCTGGGACATCTGGAATGCCGCGAGGGCCGGGCCGCCGTTGCGGTCGCGGCCGACGACATCGGCGAGCGAGGCCTGTTGCGCGGGGTTGAGCGTGCCGGCGCCGAGGCCCGCGATGACCGAGACGATGACGAGTGTCGGCAGGTCTGAGGCGAATCCCGTGATGGCCGTGGCCGTGCCGCTCACGAGCAGCCCGCCGAGGATGAACGGCCGGCGGCCCATCCGGTCCGACAGCCGTCCAGCGACGGTCAGCCCGACGGCGTTCCCCGCCGCGAAGACGGCGATCACCATGCCGGCGACCCACGGCTCCTTCCCGATGACCACGGCGGCGAACAACGGGAGGATGGCGTTGCGCACGCCGAAGTTCGCCCAGCCGTTGGCGAAGCCGGAGAACACCGACGCCCGATAGGCACTGTCGCGCCAGCCGTCCCGCGCGGTCAACACCGGAAGGACCGGGGCACCCTCCACCGGGCGCAGCGACGCCCCCGAGAGGAACGACGCGACGATCGCCGCCGCTATGAGGAGGGCGACGGCGTACACGATGAAGGGGACGCGAAGGCCGAGGTTACCGAGCAGCCCACCCACCACGGGCCCGCCGATACCGCCGAGCAGGAAGGCGGACGCGTAGGCCGAGGAGACCCGGGCCCGGATCGACGGCGGGGCGAGCCGCACGATGAGCGCCACGGCCGAGACCGTGAACATGGTGGAGCCGACGCCGCCGAGGCTGCGGAAGACGAGCAGCTGCCAGTAGGTCTGCGCGAAGGCCGTGGCACCCGTGGAGATCGCGACGATGACCAGGCCGGTGAGGTAGACGGGGCGCTCACCGAGACGCGCGACGAGGCGGCCACCGCTGGGTGCGGCGACCAGTCGGAAGAACGCGAACGCGCTGACGACGATCGAGCTCGCCGTGGCGCCGACCCCGAAGCTCTGGGCGAACTGCGGAAGCACCGGCGTGATGAGGCCGAAGCCGAGGGCGATGACGAACGCGGCGGCGATGAGGACCCAGATCTCGCGCGGGATGCGAGGCGCCCCGACGGGCGGGGTCAGCGGCGTGGCAGACACGATCCACCAGTATGCCGCCTTCGACCGACCACGCCGGACGGCATCACCGCCCCGGATGTCAGGGGCCTGTGGGGGTCGGCGGGTCAGCGCGCGAGCACGGCGACGGCGAGGGGCAGCGCCGCCAGCACGACGAGAAGGGTGTCACGTCGGCGCCAGGGGGCGGGCGCCCACCAGGACCGGTCCTGCGCCGTCGCGAAACCTCGTGCATCCATCGCGACGGCGAGCTCGGCTGCGGCGCGCAGGGTGCGCACGAGCAACCCCATGGTGAGGGCCCCTACGTGGGCCACCAGGGTGCGCGGTCGTCGCCACGAGACGCCGATGCCCCGCACCCGCCGTGCCCGCGACATCTCCGACCAGATGGCCCCGAAGGACTGGACCCGCTGCAGCGCGGCCGCGGTCGCGACGACCGGACGGTCCGGCATCCGGAGTCGTTGGGCCAGGTGGTCCCCCAGCTCGTCGGGGTCGATGTACGGGATCAGCACCGCCGACGGCAGGACGATGACGAGCACACGCAGTGCCACCGTCAGGGCGGCGTCGAGGTCGTGTCCGGCGAGGAACCACGTCGACCAGCCGACGGAGAGCGAGGCGATGAGCCCGGGCAGCATCCGAAGGGCCACGCGGCGGACCCGACCGGTCGGCCGGGGTCCTTCTCCGGGCGCGGAGAGCGCCAGGGCCGCGAGAACCATCTGGGTGGCCAGGACCGCAAGGCTCGTCGACCAGTGGGGTGAGAGCACGCCGGCGGGCACCGCGAGCAGCGCGGCGACCATGAGGGACAGGGGGCCACAGCGGGCGAGCAACGGGGTGCGGACGGTGGGCCCCGGCGCCGGACGCTCGGGTGCCACCAGCCGCAGCGTGGTCGACGCGCGGTCGATGACGTGGGCGTCGTGGGTGGCTGCGACCACCGCACCGCCGGCGCTGCGGTAGGCCGTGACGAGGCCGACGAGGGCCGCCCACGTCCGACGGTCCTGACCGACCGTGGGCTCGTCCGCGAGCAGGACGAGCGGGCCGTGGAGCAGCGCGGAGGCCACGGCGAGACGGCGCTGCTCGCCCCCCGAGAGCTCCCGAGGGTCGGCTGCCTCCAGGTGACCGAGTCCCAACGCAGCGAGGAGTGCCCGGGCGCGGCCCGCCGAGCCGGCGTCCTCCCCGCCCAGGGAGCGTGTGGTCGCGAGCACCTCGTCGAGCACGGTCCCTGCGACGATGGTCGAGCTGGACCACTGGGGCACCCAGGCAAGGGAGCGGGCAAGGTCCGCAGCCGACAGCCCGCCCGGCTGCGCCCCCGGTGCCACGGTGACCGCCTCGCGGTCCGTCGCCTCGAGGAAGCCCGCCAAGGTGTGGAGCACCGTCGACTTCCCGGACCCGCTCGGCCCGACGAGCACGGTGAGTGTTGACGGCGAGGCCTCGACCGGCTCGGCAACGACTGCTGCGTGGACCGTGCGGGTCGACCCGTCCAGCAGCTCGATCGTGCGCTCGACGGCGAACGGTTCGGCGACCAGGGCGGCCCCGGCGCCGGTCCGCGCGTGCTCCGAGCCCGCGTGCTCCCGACCCGGGTGCGAGATGGGCTCCGGATGCCGTGGACCGACCAGCCCGGGGTCCACCTGCACCGGCTGCGGAGGCGGTTCGCCCGGCACCCAGATGCCCATCTCCAGCAAGGCGCTGCGCTGGGCGTCGAGCACCTCGTGCACCGGACCGTCGGCCGCTACCAGGCCCTCGTCGTCGAGCACCACCATCCGCTCCACGAGGTCGACCCACGGGCCGAGCACGTGCTCGACGACGACGAGCGTCGGAGAGGCGTGGCCAGGTGCCGCCAGGGCGGCGACCGCCGAGCGCACCTCGAGGGCCGAGGCTGCGTCGAGCATCGCGGTCGGCTCGTCGAGCAGGACCACCGACGGGTCGAGGGCCAGCGCGCCCGCGAGCGCGAGCCGCTGGGTCTGACCCCCGGACAGGGCATGGGTCGGGGTGTCGAGCGGCAGGTCCCCCAGGCCCACGGCCGCCAGCGCCGACACGACGACCGGCGGCATGGAAGCACGCGGCATCCCCACGTTCTCCGGCCCGAAGGCGACGTCGCGGGCCACCGTCGCCGCGACCACGCCTGATCCGGGCTCCTGCAGCACGAGTCCCACGGCACCCGGTCTCGCGCCGGGCAGCACCCCGTCGACGGTCACCGACCCGGTGACCTCCCCGGCATCCGCGGTCTCGAGGAGCCCGGCGAGGGCACGCAGCAGGGTGGACTTCCCCGACCCCGAGGGGCCGGCGAGGAGGATGCGCTCACCGGGCTCGATCGCCAGGGTCACCTCGCGCAGCACCGGCTCGCGACGGCCGAAGGGCCGCCAGGTCAGCCCGGAGACCTCCACCCTCCCCCGAGCCGGCGCGGCCACCCGGTCAGACAGCGCGGAACTCCCGGTGCTCCTGACCGGCCGGGAACGCCGAGAGCGCACCGGCCCGGGCCAGCGCCCGCACGAGCAGCCAGCCCACTCCTCCTGCCACCACGGCACCGGACACGACCATGGCGCCGAGGTAGACGAGCTTGTCGGTGAGCAGCCATTCGGCGTACCAGCCGCCGCCGTTGGCCAGCACCGAGAGCACGGGCACGTCGGCCCACGACGCCGGGAACCGCATCACCTCGAACCCCCACTCCAGTGGTGCCGAGAGGGCCCCGGCGAGGGCAGCCATCCCCGCCCCGAACAGTCGGTAGCCGAAGATCGCGAAGGCCAGTTCTGCGCCCAGGCCCTGGAGGATGCCCGAGACGAGCACGGTGGCACCCCACTCCGTGCCGGGCAGCATCGAGACCAGCGCCGCGACGACCTCGCAGAACAGCGCCGCACCGGGGCGGCGCACGACGAGACCGCCGATCACGCCCGCCATGAACCACGGCCCCACGAAGAGCCCCATGAGCGGGGCGTAGCCGATCTTCAGCGCGGTGACGGGCCCGTTGTAGAAGATCCCCCACCCCCAGAACGCGACCCCGAGGGCAGCGCCGAGGAAGGCGATCGTGAGGATGTCGACCGTGCGCCAGCCCATGAGCGGGCGGGTGGCCATGATGGAGCGCCGGGTCGGCGACTCCTGAAGTTGCGTTGCCATGTCGTTCTCCCGTGGTTCCGGTCGGATACCGCGGAGAGGTGCCCCCGGCACCGCACGGGGTCGACCCGTGGGTATGCCGGGGTGCACCTGAGATTCCCGACTCCCTACACCGGTGCTAGCCGGATCAGGTTCGAGGGTCTGCGGCGGACCGCACTCTCAGCGCTTGGGGCGCTCCCCTGTCGTTGGACCTGACCAGCATAGCGCCGACAGGACCCGGGATCACCGTTCGAGGACGGTGGTCGAGTCATCACCCTCGACGGTCCGGAGTGACCGTGCGCAACAGGAGCGCCTCGCGAGGACTGACGCCGTTAGAGTGTCGCAGACAGCGTCGGACACCGTGTCCGGCCGCACCCGATCTGTCGGAGGAACGTCATGGGCAGCGCTGCCTGGAAGATCATGGGGACCGGTGGGGCCATCCTGGCCGGCATCCTCGCGACCAAGGTCGTCGACGCCATCTGGGCAAAGGCCGGGCAGGACGACATCAACCCCAAGAGCCCGGAGGCCCCGCTGCTCAAGGCCGTCATGTACGCGGCGTTCACCGGGCTCGCCGTCGGCGCGGCGAAGACACTGACCACCCGCAAGGCGGCCGAGTACTACGAGCGGTCCGCGGGTCACCTCCCCGCCGAGCTCGCCGAGGAGCCCGTCTGAGCGGCGAGCCTCAGCCGAGGTCGAGCGATCGGGCGATGGGCATGCCCGGCCGGTAGGCGAGGTGCTCGTGGCCGGGCGCGTCGAGCACGGTCAGGTGGGCTCGTGAGCCCACCGCGATCACGCCGATGTCGTTCCGGCGCAGGGCGCGTGCACCACCCACCGTCGCGGCCACCAGCGCCTCGGCCGCGGTCATCCGCATCTCGCGCACAGCGAGGGCGATGACGAGCGGCATCGACGAGGTGTTGCAGGTGCCCGGGTTGCAGTCACTTGCCAGCGCGAGGTCGACCCCCGCGTCGGCGAGCCGGCGGGCATCCGGGTAGGGAGAGCGCGTCGAGAACTCGACCCCAGGCAGGAGGGTCGCCACCGTGGTGCCGGCGGCGCCTGCGAGGTCGTCGACGTCGTCGTCGTCGAGGAACGTGCAGTGATCGACGCTGGCGGCTCCCAGCTCGACGGCGAGGGACGCCCCCGGACCCGGGCCGAGCTGGTTGCCGTGGACCCGCAGGCCGAGACCGGCCTCGCGCCCCGCGGTCAGCACCCTGCGGGACTCCTCCCCGGTGAACGCGTGCGGCGACGACGGTTCGCAGAACACGTCGATCCACCGGGCGTACGGGGCACACGCCTCGAGCATCGGGCCGCACACGAGGTCGAGATAGGCGCCCCGGTCGCCTCGCGACTCCGGTGGCACGACGTGGGCTCCGAGGAAGGTCGTCTCCTCCGTCACCTCGCCCGCCAGTCGCAGCGAGCGCACCTCGTCCTCGACGGTGAGGCCGTAGCCACCCTTGATCTCGATGGTGGTGGTGCCGAGCGAACGCATCTCCTCGACGCGTGCCCGCAGGAGGGCACGCAGCTCGTCGTCGGTGGCCGTCCGCGTCGCCGCGACGGAGACGCCGATCCCTCCACCGTCGTAGGGGGTGCCCGCCATTCGCGCGGTGAACTCCGCGGACCGGTCACCGGCGTAGACGACATGGCTGTGGCTGTCGACGAAACCGGGCACCACCGCTCGCCCACCCAGGTCGATCCGCCGGTCCGCGGCCGGCGCCTTCCCGGCCGGTCCGACCCACACCACGAAGCCGCCCTCGGTGACCACAGCGGCGTCAGGGCGCTCGCCCAGGCGGACGTCGGCCGCGACACCGCGGTCGGCGACGGGCACGTCTCCGCTGGGTCCGGCGCAGGTGCCGAGGCGCCCGATCCCGGTGACGACGGTGGAGCCGCCGGGCCCTGCGGCGGCCGTCATGCTCGCACCGCCGCGATCGCGTGGCCCAGCATGGCTCCCACGTCGCCAAGGCGGTGCGTGCCGTCCTGCACCACGCGGTCGCCACCGACGACGACATCGGTGACGTCGGCCGAGGTCGCGGCGTAGAGCACACCCTCGCCGCCGCACCCCGCGGTTCGCGGGCTGTCCAGCCGCACGGCGACCAGGTCGGCGAGGTGGCCGGCGGCGATGAGCCCGCCATCGTCCCACCCCAGCGAGCGGTAGCCGAAGAGGCTGCCCATGGCCAGCAGCTCGGCGGGGCTGAACCGCCCCCTCTCCAGGCTGTCGAGCCGCTCGTGCATCTCCACCCCGCGCACCTCTTCGAACGGGTCGATGACGGCGTGCTGGTCCGACCCGAGACTGATCGAGGCACGCGCGTCGTGCAGGGCACGTGCCGGACCGACCCCGTCGGCAAGGTCACGCTCGGTCGTCGGACAGAAGCACACGGTGGCGCCGGCATCCCCGATGAGGCGGATGTCCTTCTCCGACAAGTGAGTCCCGTGCACGGCCGTGGTCGAGGTGGTCAGCAGGCCCTCACTGGCAAGCAGCTCGGTGGGCGAGCAGCCGTAGAAGCTCTGGCAGGCGAGGTTCTCCCCCGGCTGCTCCGACAGGTGCACGTGGAGCGGCAGCCCGCGACTGGCGGCAACGGCGCCCATCACCGCCAGCTCCTCGCGCGGGACCGCCCGCACGGAGTGCACCGCGGCCCCGATCCGGGTGGTGTCGTCGCCGGAGAGGTCGGCCACCCGGTCGGCCCACGCTGCCGCGCTCCCGTCCGAGAAGCGCTGCTGCACGTCGTCGAGAGGCAGGTGCCCGTCGGCGGTGAGACCACCCGAGAGGTACGCCGTGTCGAGCAGGGTGAGCCGGATGCCGGCCTCGCGAGCCGCGCTGATCAGCGCCCTCCCCATGACGTTCGGGTCGTCGTGCACCCGACCGCCTTCGGCGTGGTGGAGGTAGTGGAACTCTCCGACCACGGTGTAGCCGGCGAGCACCATCTCCGCGAAGACGGCCTTGGCGAGGGAGTGGGAGGTCTGCGGGTCGAGCCGGTGCGTGACCGCGTACATCGCCTCGCGCCAGGTCCAGAAGTTGCCACCGTCGGCGTGGGTGCGCCCGCGCAGCGCGCGGTGGAAGGAGTGGCTGTGGGCGTTGGCGAGGCCGGGGAGGACGACCCCGTGCAGGGGGACGTCACCTGGTTCGGCAGGGACGGACGGGGTGACGCTCCTGATCCGGTCACCGTCGACCACGACCCGCACCGAGGTGCGCAGCCCCTCGGGCAGCATCGCCTGCTCGCACCAGAAGGCGCTCACAAGCCGCCCCCGGCGAGGTCCTCGACGGCATCCGCGAGAGCCTGCACACCGGCCACGCAGTCGTCGGCCGAGGCCCACTCGTCGGGTGAGTGCGACACGCCAGTGGGGTTGCGCACGAACAGCATTGCCGTGCGGATGCCGTCGTTCGCCAGGATGCCGGCGTCGTGCCCGGCCCCCGTTCCCAGCACCGGGAGGCCGCCGAGCAGGGTGGAGAGCCGGTCGACGAGCGCCGGGTCGAAGTCGGTGGTCGGAGTCCAGGACTCCTGGCTCAGCAGGCCCCCGAACTCGTCACCCACGGCCCGCACCTTCTCGACGACCCGGAGCACTGCGTCCGGATCGGTACCCCGCGCGTCCAGCCAGCCGGTGGCACAGCTGGCGATCGCATTGACCCCACCGGGGACGACGTTCACCTTGCCGACGGTGGCGACGCAGCCCTCCTCCTCGGCGAAGCGCCGTGCCGCGATGATCGCCGCTGCGAGCCCCAACAGCGCGTCCTCGCGGTCGGCGAGCGCGGTGGTGCCGGCATGGTTCGCCTCGCCCGGCACATCGAGGCGCCAGCGGCCGTGCGGCCAGATGTCGCTCCCCACGCCAACTGCGTGGCCGAGGTCGACGAGGGCGCGGCCCTGCTCCACGTGGAGCTCGACGAAGGTTCCGATGCGGGCAAGGGTCTCCTCGTCGCGGCCGATGATCTCGGGGTTGCGACCGGCGGTCCGCATGGCCTCGGCCATGGTGACGCCGTCGGCATCGGTGAGGCCGCGGGCGCGGTCGGGGCTCATGGCCCCGGTGATCACCCGTGATCCCGCGCAGGCGACCCCGAAGCGAGCGCCCTCCTCGTCGGCGAAGTTGACGATGCCGACGGGCCTGCTGGGCCGGAAGCCGCGCTCTCGCAGGGCATCGACGGCCGCGAGGGACCCCACGACGCCCAGGGGCCCGTCGAACGCGCCGCCGTTGGGCACCGAGTCGAGGTGGGAGCCGATCACGACACCGGGGTCGCCGGCCTGCACGGCGGCGTCCGGCTCACCCCACCATGCCCACTGGTTGCCCATGAAGTCGGTGGTCAGGTCCAGCCCGCGGCGTGCACACTCGCCGCTGAACCACTCGCGCAGGTCGTGGTCGGTGCGGGTCCATGCGGAGCGGTGGTAGCCCCCCGAGCCACCGTCGCGTCCCACCGGATCGAGGTCTCGCCACATCCGCAGGAAGGCGGTGGCGACCCCGCCGTTGCCAAGCGTCGTGGACATGAGCCCATTCCATCAACAGAGCGGGCCGCGTGGGGCCGCAGCCGACCCCGGCTTGTCTCGGGTCTCAGACGTCGAGGGCGTCGTACGCTGATTGGCATGACAGACGGTGAGCGGAGGGCGCTGGGTGCGCTCACGGCATCCGGCGTGGAGCACGAGGTGACCCGGCACGGGCGGGTCGGCTCCCTCGCCGAGGCCGCGGCGGCGCGCGGGGTGGAGCCGCGCGATGTCGTCAAGACGATCGTGGTGCGCCGGGGCGAGGGCGACTTCCTCTTCGTGCTGGTGCCCGGCGACCGCGAGATCTCCTGGCCGAAGCTGAGGGCACACCTCGGTGTCAACCGGATCTCGATGCCCGACGCGGCGGCCGCGCTCGGGGCGACCGGCTACGAGCGGGGGACGATCACGCCGTTCGGGTCGACCACGGCCTGGCCCGTGGTGGCCGACGCGAGCCTCTCCGGTCGGAGGGTGTCCCTCGGAGCAGGCGCCCACGGCGTGGCCGTCACGCTGGACGCGGACGCAGCAACCGCCGCACTGGGCGCGACGACGGCCGACGTCACCACCCCCCTCCCCGCGTCCGACCCCACAGGCCTCTGAACTCTCCTCCCCCGGAGGTCGGGGAGGATGCCGGGGAGCGGACCCGGGGCGTCCGGGTCCGCTCAGCCCTCGCGCATCGGGATGCGGACGCCCTGCTCCTGCGCGGTGCGCTCGGCGATGTCGTAGCCCGCGTCGACGTGCCGGATGACGCCCATCGCCGGGTCGTTCGTCAGCACCCGCGCGAGCTTCTGGGCCGCGAGGTCCGTGCCGTCGGCGAGCGACACCTGCCCGGCGTGCAGCGAGCGACCGATGCCGACACCACCGCCGTGGTGGATCGACACCCAGCTCGCCCCGGAGGAGGTGTTGACCAGGGCGTTGAGCAGCGGCCAGTCGGCGATCGCGTCGGACCCGTCGAGCATGGACTCGGTCTCGCGGTAGGGACTCGCCACCGACCCGGTGTCGAGGTGGTCGCGGCCGATGACGATCGGCGCGCTGACCTCGCCGGTGCGCACGAGGTCGTTGAATGCCAGTCCTGCCTTGTCCCGCTCCCCCTGGCCAAGCCAGCAGATGCGCGCGGGGAGGCCCTGGAACGCGATGCGCTCCTGCGCACCGCGGATCCACTTGTGCAGCCGGTCGTTGTCGGGGAACAGGTCGAGCACGGCCTTGTCGGTCGCGGCGATGTCACGCGGGTCGCCGGAGAGTGCGGCCCAGCGGAACGGGCCCCTGCCCTCGCAGAACAACGGCCGGATGTAGGCCGGGACGAACCCGGGGAAGTCGAAGGCCCGGTCGTAGCCACCCTGGCGTGCCTCGTCACGGATGCTGTTGCCGTAGTCGAAGACCTCGGCACCACCGTCCTGGAACTCGACCATGGCCTGGACGTGCCGGGCCATCGACGCCCGCGCGCGGTCGGTGAACTCCTCGGGCTTCTTCTCCACGTACTCGGCCCACTCGTCGAGGCCGACTCCCTCGGGGAGGTAGGACAACGGGTCGTGGGCGGAGGTCTGGTCGGTGACGATGTCGATCGGCACGCCACGACGGAGCAGCTCGGGGAACACCTCTGCGGCGTTGCCCACGACGCCGACGGACCAGGCGCGACGCTCCTCCTTGGCCCGCACCGCCTTGTCGACGGCGTCGTCGAGCGAGTCGGCGACCTCGTCGAGGTAGCGGTGCGCCACCCGCCGGTGCAGGCGGGCCGGGTCGACGTCGACGACGAGGCAGACGCCGTCGTTCATCGTCACGGCGAGGGGCTGGGCACCGCCCATGCCGCCGCACCCCGCCGTCAGGGTCAGCGTGCCCGCGAGCGTGCCACCGAAGCGCTTCTCGGCGACGGCGCCGAAGGTCTCGTAGGTGCCCTGGACGATGCCCTGGGTGCCGATGTAGATCCACGAGCCCGCGGTCATCTGGCCGTACATCGTCAGCCCGAGGTGCTCGAGGCGACGGAACTCGGGCCAGGTCGCCCAGTCGCCGACGAGGTTGGAGTTGGCGATGAGCACGCGGGGGGCCCACTCGTGGGTCTGCATGACCCCGACTGGTCGGCCGGACTGCACGAGCATCGTCTCGTCGGCCTTGAGGGTGGTGAGCGTGCGCACCATCGCGTCGAAGGACTTCCAGTCGCGGGCGGCGCGCCCGGTGCCGCCGTAGACGACGAGGTCGTCGGGGCGCTCGGCGTTCTCGGGGTCGAGGTTGTTCATCAGCATCCGCAGCGGGGCCTCGGTGGACCACTGGCGGGCGGTCAGGCTGGTGCCGCGCGGGCTGCGCACGGGGCGGGCGCCGTCCATGTCGCTCTCCTTCGTCTCGTCGTCCCCTCCACTGTCCCGCCGGGGCCCGCGAACGTGAACCCCGGATGCCGCGACGTCGTCTGGCATCCGAGACATGCGACGTGGGTGCTCGCTGCCGGCACCCCGCATCCGTCGCACTCGAGCCCTCTCCCGCAGCGGGCGTTTGGATAGCCTGCCGGAGGAGGAGGCAGACCGGGAGGAGGCAGGTCATGTTCGTGACGGTGCTCGTGGTGGTCGTGGTCTCGGCGGCGCTCGTCGTCGGGGCCGCCTGGGGGATCTACGGCCGGCTGTCGCCCGGGCTCGAGGGGTTCATCGTCGCCCTCGCCGGTGGCGCCCTCATGGTCTCCGCCGTCCTCGAGCTCATCGAGCCGTCGTCACGCAAGGTCTCGATCTGGGCCGCGTCGGCACTGGTGATGGTCGGCGCCGCAGTGTTCGCGGGTCTGGACTACCTCATCAAGAAGCGCTGGGGCGGCGGAAGCGGCGGCGGGCTCCTCGCGGCGATCACCCTCGACGGCATCCCCGAGAACCTCGCTCTCGGCGTCGCGCTGATCGGCACGGGCCCCCTCGGAGCCGCCGCGCTGTCCGGCTCGATCCTCCTCTCGAACCTCCCCGAGGCCGCGGGAGGAGCACGCTCGATGGCGAAGGGGGGCCGTTCGAAGGCCCAGGTGATGGGCCTGTGGGCCGGCACCGCGGCCCTGCTCTCGGCGGCTGCGTTGGCCGGGAACCTGCTCATGGGCGGTGCTCCCGACACCGTCCTCGCGCTCGTGCGGTGCTTCGCCGGCGGCGCCGTCGTGGCGTCCCTCGCCATCGAGGTCTTCCCGAAGTCCTTCAAGGAAGACGGCTACTCGACCGGACTGGCCGTCGCCCTCGGCCTCGTCATGGCCCTCTGCCTCGACCAGCTCGGCTGAGGCGTCGGCCGCCGTCGCCATCGCCCTGCCGCACGAGACCTGGATGCCACTGTCGTGCACCCTCATGAGGTGGTCCACCTGGCGGTGGGCCGTCAGGGTCAGGTCCTCGGGGCGGGACCGCCGGCTGCCACGGGCGGGGTGCGGCGTCCTGTGGCGACCCGCAGCAACCAGATGGTCAGCCACAACTCCCCGACGACGGACGGCAGGCCCACGAGGACGAGGAACGGGGTGGACCAGGCCTCGTAGTCGGCCAGGGCGAGGTGGGCCACCGTGTCGACCACGTAGGCCGTCCCTGCGGCCACGAGCACCCAGGCCAGCACGCGCGGCCCGGCGGCGGTGAGCAGGAGGAGACGTCCGAGGAGAATGACGTGCACGCCGAACGCCGCCAGGCCGGCGACCCAGGTGAAGTCGAACGCACGCAGGGCGAGCAGCACCTGGCTGTCAGGTGCGGAGCCGGCGAGCTCCGGATCGCTCACGAGCATGAGTGCGGCGAAGAGGAAGACGAGTGCCGTCCCGAGCACCACGGTGTAGCCGAGCCGGAACCAGGCGGCGAGCAGGGAGAGGTCGCCGTGGACCCGGCGGAACAGCACGTACAGGGCCCACGCGACCGCGATGTCGAGCACGAAGATCGCGAGGAAGGCGACCGCGCCGAGCCGCACCGACGCTTCGGACTCCGAGAGGGCCGTGGCGGTGGCGGCGGCGTCGCCGGCATCGAGGACCGGCGAGAGGGCGAGGAAGTTGGCGATGATCGCGAGGACGAAGATCGCGAGGTAGCCGATCGCGGCAACTGCGGCGGCCGTGCGGGGCTGGGTGACGCCTGGACCCCGGGTGGCCGTTCCTGTCATGCCGGATGCCGGGTCGGTGGTGCCTCCGGGGGTGGTCGTGGTGATGGTGGACACGGGAGCTCCTGGTGGGTAGGGGGACGGACGTCAGGGGTCAGAGGGTGAGGGCGACCTTGCCCCGGGCGTGCCCCGCGGCGAGGTGCTCGATGGCCTTGGCGGCCTCGTGGAGGGGGAAGGTGCGCTCGAGGCAGGGCCGCAGGCGACCGTCATCGACGAGGCCGCCGAGCACGGCGTAGTCCTTCCCGTCCTCGCGGCTCAGCAGGGCGGTCAGCCGCTGGCGCACGAACGGGGACCGGACCGCGGCGAGGAGCTGACGGTGCGCGCCGGCCGTCCAGCGGCCGCCGTTGTCGCCCCCAGCGATGACGAGGGTGCCCGTGGGCGTGAGCGCGCGGCGCAGGAGGGAGATCGGGCGGTTGCCGGCGAGGTCGACACGAGGTCGTAGCGGGGGCCCCGCGCGTCGACCTCCTCGCTCGCGTAGTCGATGACCTCGCTCGCACCGAGCGAGCGGACCAGGTCGGCCTTGTGGCGGCTGGCGACGGCCGCCACCTCCCCGCCGAGGGCGACGGCGAGCTGCACGGCGAACGTGCCGACGCCGCCGGACGCACCGATGACGAGGACTCGCTGGCCCGCCCGCAGCCGACCGGCGTCGCGCAGCGCCTGCAGGGCCGTGACGCCCGAGACGGGGAGCACAGCTGCCTCCGCGAACGACACCGTTGCGGGCTTCGCGGCGAGGCGCGACTCAGGAACCACCGCGAGCTCGGCGAAGGACCCGGCGGCTGTGCCGATGACCTCGTCACCGACCGCCGCGCCGATCACCTCGGCCCCCACTGCCTCGACGACACCGGCGACGTCCCGACCGGCCACGGGCACGCGGGGCCGGCGCAGGCCGCCGACGACACGGGCGGCATACGGGCGGCCGGTCATCAGGTGCCACGTGCCCCGGTCGATGCCGGCGGCCTGCACCCGGACGAGCACCTCACGGGCCCCCGGCGCGGGATCGGGACGCTCCTCGATCCTCAACCGGTCGGTGCCTCCGTACCGGGTCTGGACGACTGCTCTCATCTCGCTGCTCCTTCGTCGATTCATACCGTACGCTGTAAGTAATAGGAAGGACCGTATGCTTACGGCGTACGTCTTGTCAAGGTCGAAAGAGGAGTCACCCGTGGTCGGTCGCCCGAGATCCCCCCGCGCGCAGGCCTTGAGCCGGGGCGCCATCGTGCGGGCAGCGCTCGATGTCGCCGACGTCGACGGCCTCGCCGCCGTGTCGATGCGCACGGTCGCCAAGCGCCTCGATGTGGAGGCGATGTCGCTGTACAACCACGTGCGCAACAAGGACGACATGCTCGACGGCCTGGTCGATCTCGTGTTCGCGGAGTTCTATTCGCCGACAACAGGTTCGGACTGGGTGGAGCAGATGCGGGAGCGGTCGCGGTCCGGCCGGCGGGCCATGTCGCGGCATCCGTGGGCGATCGGCCTCATGGACTCGCGACGCAGCGCGGGCCTCGAGACCCTCCGGCACCACGACGCCGTCATCGGCTGCCTGCGCGAGGCCGGGTTCTCACTCTCGCTCACCGGCCACGCGTTCGCCCTGTTGGACGCGCACCTGTACGGGTTCGTCGTGCAGGAGCAGAGCATGGCATTCGAGGGGGAGGACGACCTCGCCGAGCTCGGCACGCAGATGCTCGAGCGCCTCCCCGAGGGCGAGCTCGCCCACTTCCGTGACTTCACGCTGCAGCACGCCCTCCAGCCCGGCTACGACTTCGGTGCCGAGTTCGACGACGGCCTCGAGCTGATCCTCGACGGACTGGCCCGGCGCCTCGCTGCGACGACGCAGGAATGACGCGGTGATCCTCGACCTCGATGGCCCGACTGGTCGGGGCAAGGCTCGCAACCTCGTGGGCTCGAGCCCGGAGCGACCGCGAGCGTTCACGCAGGAGGGTCGACCACGCGCTATGCGAGCGGGCCGGTGACTCCCTCGACCGCGCTGCGGACCGTGCCGTCGAGGACGAGCCGGTGGGCGGTCTCGATCTCGGGAGAGAGCCAGCGGTCCGTGCCGGGGCGCGAGGCACCCGCTGCGAGGAGCGCGTCGACGACCGCGCCGGTGGCGGGCGAGGACGGCAGCGGCGCGCGCAGCTGGATGCCCCGGGCTGCCGTGAGGACCTCGACGGCCAAGACCCGGGAGAGCCCGTCGACGGACCGTCGCAGCTTGCGGGCCGCCGACCACCCCATCGAGACGTGGTCCTCCTGCATCGCCGAGCTGGGAATGGAGTCCACGGATGCCGGTGCCGCCAGCCGCTTCAGCTCCGACACGACTGCTGCCTGGGTGTACTGCGCGATCATGTGGCCGCTGTCGACCCCGGGGTCGTCGGCGAGGAACGGCGGCAGGCCGTGGTTGCGCGAGACGTCGAGGAACCGGTCGGTGCGCCGCTCGGACATCGAGGCGACGTCGGCGGCGACGATCGCGAGGAAGTCGAGGACGTAGGCGACCGGTGCGCCGTGGAAGTTCCCGTTCGACTCGACACGGCCGTCTGGGGTGACGACCGGGTTGTCGACCGCAGAGGCGAGCTCCCAGCCGGCGACGCGGGTCGCGTGGTCGAGGGTGTCCCGCGCTGCACCGGCCACGACCGGGGCGCACCGGAGGGAGTAGGCATCCTGGACCCGGGTGCACGCCTCGGTGCGGTGCGACTCGCGGATCCCGCTGTGCGCCATGATCTTCCGGATGTTCGAGGCCACGACGGCCTGCCCGGGCTGGGGTCGGAGCTCGTGCAGGTCGGCGGCGAACACATCATCGCTCCCGAGCAGCCCCTCGACCGACATCGCGGCCGAGACGTCGGCCACGACGAGCAGTTCGCGCAGGTCGTGCAGTGCGAGGCACAGCATGCCGAGCATGCCGTCGGTGCCGTTGATGAGCGCCAGCCCCTCCTTCTCCTCCAGCTCGACGGGGGTCAGTCCGGCGGCAGCGAAGGCCTGGGCGGCCGGCATCCGTTCGCCCGCGGCGTCGCGCACCTCACCCTCCCCCATGAGGGCGAGGGCGCAGTGCGCGAGCGGGGCGAGGTCGCCCGAACAGCCCAGCGAGCCGTACTCGTGGACCACCGGGGTGATCCCGGCATCCAGCATCGCGACGTAGGTCGCCAACGTCTCCTCCCGGATGCCGGTGCGACCGGTCGCCAGCGTCGAGATGCGCAGGAGCATGAGGGCGCGCACGACGTCACGCTCGACCTCCGGCCCGGACCCCGCCGCGTGGGAGCGCACGAGGGAGCGCTGGAGCTGGTGGCGCATCGCCGTGGGGATGTGTCGCGTCGCCAGGGCGCCGAAACCGGTCGAGACCCCGTAGTGCGGCTCGGTGTCGTTCGCGAGGCCGCGGATCACCTCACGCGTTCGGCGGACCTCGTCGAAGGATGCCGGGTCGAGCTGCACCGGGGCGTCGTGGCGTGCCACCCGAACAACCTCGTCGATGGTGAGGGGCCCGGTGCCGATCGTCACCGGATGCGACCCACGGCCGCTGGTCTCGCCCGTGGGCGCGGCGGAGAAGGGCTCGGGGGTGGTGGCACGGTTCATACCCTCCATGGAACCGCTGACCCCGAGACCGGTCGAGGTCGTGGGCGGTCATTGCGTCTCGTACGCGAGACACCCCCGCGATGGACGGCTATCATTCAGGCTGCTGGGACGAGCGGACGAGGAGGCCTCATGGCCAATGCCCCCGCGGCCGGTCACGCGCTCGACGTACTCGACCACCTCGCCCGGCGCGGCGAGCCGGTGGCCGCCGCGGCTCTCGCCCGTGACCTCGGGCTTCCGCGCTCGAGCGTCTACCACCTGCTCGCCGTGCTCGTGGACCGCGGCTACGTGCGTCACCTTCCGGAGGAGCGGCGCTACGGCCTGGGCATCGCCGCCTACGAGCTGGGCTCGGCCTACCAGCGCCAGGCCCCGCTGCAGCGGATGGCCCGCGGCGTGATGGACCGGCTCGTCGACCGCACCGGCCACAACGCGCACCTCGCGGTGCTGCACGGACGCGACGTGCTCTATGTCATCGAACAGCGCGCACCGGGACGGCCCTTGCTCGTGACGGACGTCGGTGTGCGGCTCCCCGCAGTACTCACCGCCTCGGGACTGGCCATGCTCGCCCAGCTCCCGCCCGCGCAGGTACGCGCCCTCTTCCCCGACCGCACGGCGCTCGTCCAGCGCGACGGCCGTGGCCCCACCTCCACGACCCAGCTGCGCTCCCAGCTCCAGGCGGTCCGCCAGCGGGGCCACGCCGTCGAGGACGGCCTCGTCACGCTGGGGCTGGGCTCGGTGGCCGTCTCCGTGCCGGACCACAACGACTACCCCGTCGCCGGCATCGCGGTGACCTACCCCCAGAGCGACGTCGACGAGGACACGACCAGCCGACTCGTGCACGAGGTACGCCAGGCCGCGGCGGCCCTGAGTGCGCGCCTCGGTCGCGTGGCCCACTGACCCCAGCGGACGCGACGACGGGCGGTCGACGTGGGGGTGGCCTCGGATCCGTGACCTCTGGCCGGCTCACCGGCCGGGTGCGGCCCTCACGGCGCGGACCACGCGAACGCGGTCGGCGCCCAGGCGACCGGTGTCGGGCACAACGGCGGCGAAGGCCGACGGGGCGTGGACCGTCGCCTCGTCGAAGCCGCAGCCGCGCAGGGCCACCTCGGCGGCGCGCGCGTCGCGGAAGTGGAAGTGCACCCGGCCGCGAACCGCTGCTCCCAGCCCCGAGGCGACGAGCCGGTCGACCGGACCGGCCACCCCGACGAGATGAAGGTCGGAGAGGTAGAGCACCTGCGGAAACCGCTCGGTCCCGACCACCAGCCGGCTCCACAGGTCGAGCACCGCGTCGGTCGGGAAGTAGTTGACCAGCCCCTCGGTCACGACGGCGACACCCTTCCTGTCGTCGACGGCCGAGAACACCTGCTCGAGCGAGCCGTCGAAGACGTCCGCGGACTCCACGCTCAGACGGGCCGACGCGGAACCGGTGCGCCGCAGTCTCGCCCGCTTGGTCGCCGCCATCGCCGGGAGGTCGACCTCGACGTAGGTCAGCCGGGGGAAACGAGCGGTCATCCGCAGACCGCGCGGACTGAGGCCGGCCGCCAGCTCGATGACCGTGCCGACGCCTCCGGACTCGAGTGCCTCGACGAGCAGGTGGTCGATCAGGCGGTGCCGCGCCAGGAGGAAGGACTCCACGCGCAGCGCGCCAACCGCGTCGAGCGCCCGTCCCCTCAGGGCACCGATCCTCCCGGCGATGTGCGAGGCAGGAGTCTCCAGCGCCGGTTCCCCGAGACCGGCCGCAGTCCACACGTGACTCGTGAACCGGGCCGTCGGCGAGATCGCGGCGGACCCGCCACGGCACCTCGACGACACGCCCATCTCCCGACGGTACTCGCGAGACGACCCCCGCCGTGGATCACCATCGGCGGACGATACCGTGGCGGCACACGATTGGAGCTCCCATGCCGTCAGGGACAGTGCCCACGACCGACTACGACGTCATCGTGATCGGGTCCGGCATCGGGGGGCTGGCCGCGGCCGGCATCCTCGCCGAGCTCGAGGGCAAGCGCGTGCTCGTCCTGGAGTCACACTTCAAGCTCGGTGGCTTCACCCACACCTTCATGCGCAAGGGGTGGCACTGGGACGTCGGCATCCACTACCTCGGTGGGCTCCGGGAGGGCGGCAGCCTGCGCGGGCTGTTCGACCTGGTCACCGGCGGCTCCGTGAAGTGGCAGCAGATGCCGCACGTGCTCGAGGTCTTCCACTACCCCGACCTCACCTTCGAGGTGCCCAGCGACCCCTCGGAGTACGCGGCGGCCCTGACCAGCACCTTCCCCCAGGAGGCGGAGGCGATCACACGCTACTTCGCCGACGTCAAGCGGGCCTCCGCCTGGTTCGGGCGCGAGGGCTACCGCTGGTCGGCGCCGTGGCTCCTCCGCGGCGGGCTCGGGCTGGTGGGGCTGCGCGACCGCCGCCTCGGGCTGACCACGACCAAGGACTACCTCGAGCACCGGTTCCGCGACCCGCGGTTGCGGGCCGTCGTGGCATCCCAGTGGGGTGACTACGGGCTGCCTCCCTCCCGCAGCGCGTTCGCCATGCACGCCCTCGTGGTGCAGCACTACCTCCGGGGCGGCTGGTACCCGGTGGGCACCTCCAAGACGATCGCCGACGGCGCCCAGGACGTCATCGTGCGGCGAGGTGGCGCCTGCCTGGTCAACCACACGGTCGAGAAGGTCCTCATCGATGACGGGCGGGCCGTTGGGGTGGAGGTCAGCTACAAGAAGGGCCGAGGGCCCCACCACGCCACCTTCCGGGCGCCGGTCATCATCTCGGATGCCGGTGCGCACACGACCGCGACCCGGCTCCTGCCGACTGGTGCGGCTCCACGGCTCTCGGCCGCCGTGGCCTCCGGGGAGCCGTCGATCTCCACCGTCACGCTCTACCTCGGGCTGAACGAGTCCCCGCAGACCCTCGGGTTCACCGGGGCCAACCACTGGTACTTCGACTCCTACGACCACGACGCGACCAGGGAGCGTTGGTCCGAGGTGCTGACGGGGAACTCACCGGGCGCCTACCTGTCCTTCCCCTCGTTGAAGGACCCGGAGGCCCAGCGGCACACCGCGGAGATCATCGCGTTCGTCGAGCACTCGGCCTTCGAGGAGTGGGCCGGCGACCAGTGGAAGCGGCGTGGACCGGAGTACGACGCACTCAAGCAGCAGATCGGTGACGGGCTGCTCGACCTGGTGGAGCGTCATCACCCCGGCTTCGGGGCGCTCGTGGCCTACCGCGAGCTGTCGACGCCGCTCACCGTCGAGGCGTTCACCGGCCACCGGGGCGGCGGCATCTACGGGATGGCCACCACACCGCAGCGGATCAAGGACCGACTCGTGCCGGCTCGCACCGAGATCGACGGGCTCTACATCGCCGGGGCGGACGCGTTCTCCCCCGGAGTGGCCGGCGCCATGATGGGTGGGGTCTTCGCGGCGGGTGCGGTCATGGGGCCCAAGGGCTTTCCCACGATCATGGGCGCCGCTGCCCGCGGAGCGCGAGAGACAGCGTCGTGAGACGGCCGGGCTGACCCGAGGAGGTCGTGGTGGACGACGCGTCAGCGATCCTGGTGGGCGCACTGGCCGGAGGGATGCTGGCCTCAGCGGTGCGACTGCCCCCGCTCGTCGGCTTCCTCGCGGCGGGGTTCGCCCTGAGCGCCGTGGGTGTCACACCGTCCCCGGGCCTCGACCTCGCGGCCGGCCTCGGCGTCACGATCCTGCTCTTCGGGGTGGGCCTGAAGATCGACCTCCGCTCCTTGCTCCAGCGCGAGGTGTGGCTCACCGCCTCGGTCCACATGGTGCTCACGAGCGTGGTCGCGGGTTCGTTCGTGGGGCTGCTCGCGCTCGTGGGGGTGGGACTGGCCGCGGGCGGCGACCTGACCTCGTGGCTGCTCGTCGGCTTCGCGCTGTCGTTCTCGAGCACCGTCTTCGTGGTGAAGGTCCTGGAGGACCGCGGCTGGTCGCGCTCCCTCGTCGGCCGCACGGCGATCGGCGTGCTCGTGGTGCAGGACCTGGCGGCGGTCCTCTTCCTCGCCCTGGCCGAGGGTCGCACCCCGAGCCCCTGGGCCATCCTGCTCCTGCTCGTCATCCCGGCCGCCTGGCCGCTGCGCCGGATGCTCGCCTCGATCGGGCACGGCGAGCTGCTCCCCCTGCTCGGCGTCGTGCTCGCCCTGGTGCCCGGCTACGCCCTCTTCGAGGCGGTGGGCGTCAAGGGTGACGTGGGGGCCCTCGTCATCGGCATGCTGCTCGCCGGGCAGCCTCGGGCCGATGAGCTCGCGAAGAGCCTCTTCGAGCTCAAGGACCTGCTCCTCGTCGCCTTCTTCGTCTCGATCGGCCTGGCGGGGCTGCCCACCGTCACCGAGCTCGCCATCGCCTGCGCGCTGTTGGTGCTGCTGCCCCTCAAGGCCTTCGGATTCGCCGTCCTCCTGTGGACTGCCCGGCTGCGCCGGCGCACCTCGGTGCTGGCCGGCACGGCGTTGGCGAACTACTCCGAGTTCGGCCTGATCGTCGTGGTGGCCGCGCCCGCGTCGATGCTCGACGAGGGATGGACCACCGTCGTCGCGACGGCGGTCGCGGGCAGCTTCGTCGCCGCCTCGCTGCCGGGACGGCATCCCGAGTACCTCACCCGGGTCGTCCGCAGGGTGCTCCCCGACCGACCCACCGATCAGCTGCACCCCCAGGATCGGCCGCTCGAGGTCGGGACCGCCCAGGCAGTCGTCCTGGGCATGGGTCGCGTCGGCACCGCGGCATACGAACGACTGAGCGGTGCCCACGGCCTGGAGGTGCTGGGTCTGGAGACCTCCCGAGAGCGCGTTGACTCCCTCACCGGTCGCGGCCTGCGGGTGGTGGAGGGCGACGCCACCAACCCCGAGCTCTGGGCCGACCTCCCCTTCTGCGACGTCTCGCTGGTGCTCCTGGCGATGCCGTTCCACGGCAACAACCTCGACGCCCTGGGGCAGCTACGGGCCAACGGCTTCGCCGGAACCATCGCCGTGGCCGCGCAGTACGACGACGACCTCGCGCAAGCCGTCGACCACGGCGCTCAGACCGGCATCCAGATCTACGATGGAGCGGGCTCCGAGCTGGCCGACCGCGCCGTGGCCCTGCTGCGGGACCTCGACCGGGAGTGACCGCAGGTACCTTGGCGTGATGAAGGCCATCACCATCCCGGAGTTCGGCGGGCCCGACGCCCTCGTCCTCGCCGACCTCGAGACCCCGGTGGCCAGGGCGGGCGAGGTGCTCGTCCGGGTCGTGGCCGCCGGGGTGAACCGTGCGGACACGATGCAGCGCCAAGGGCTCTATCCCCCGCCGAAGGGCGAGTCCGAGGTGCCCGGCCTCGAGGTGAGCGGCGTCATCGAGGCCCTCGGGCAGGGGGTCGACGGATGGTCGGTCGGAGACGAGGTCTGCGCCCTGCTGTCGGGAGGCGGCTATGCCGAGCTCGTGGCCGTGCCGGCCGGGCAGGTGCTCCCGGTACCCGACGGTGTCTCGCTGGTCGAGGCCGCGGCGCTCCCGGAGGTGGTCTGCACCGTCTGGTCCAACCTCTTCTTCACGGCGAACCTCCAGCCCGGGGAGACGCTCCTCGTGCACGGTGGGTCCTCGGGCATCGGGACGATGGCGATCCAGCTCGCGCACCAGGTCGGTGCCCACGTCGCCGTCACCGCGGGCAGCCCCGAGAAGCTCGAGGCCTGCCGGGAGCTCGGTGCGGAGGTGCTCGTCAACTACCGCGACGAGGACTTCGTCGAGCGGCTGCGCGATGCCACCGAGGGCCGCGGAGCCGACGTCATTCTCGACAACATGGGGGCCAAGTACCTGCCGCGCAACGTCGCCGCCCTGGCGACGGCGGGGCGTCTGGTCATCATCGGCATGCAGGGCGGCACCAAGGGCGAGCTCGACATCGCCGCGCTGCTCGCGAAGCGTGGTGCCGTCATCGCCACCTCGCTCCGGTCCCGACCGGCCGCGGAGAAGGCCGCCATCGTGGCGGCCGTGCGCGAGCACGTCTGGCCCCTGGTCTCCGCGGGGCGGGTTCGCCCGGTGGTGCACAGCCGGCGGCCGATGGCCGAGGCCGCTGACGCACACCGCGAGATGGAGTCGAGCTCGCACATCGGGAAGATCCTCCTCACCGTCGAGTGACCCCGGGCGGTTGGGATCCGCCGCCCGCCCGCTCCCCGATGCGGTAGACAGTGACCATGACCGGGCTCGCGGCAGTGCTCACGGGTGTCGTGGCCCTCATCCACGTCTACATCGTGGTGCTCGAGATGGCCCTGTGGAACACCCCTCGGGGGCGGGCCGCGTTCGGCACGTCGCGCGGGCTGGCGGCCCAGACGACGACGATGGCGGCGAACCAGGGCCTCTACAACGGCTTCCTCGTCGCCGGGCTGGTGCTCGCGCTCGTCGGCCCGGTCGAGCACCGGCTGGCCTTCGCGGTCTTCACCCTCTCGTGCGTGATCGTGGCCGGTGTCTACGGCGCCCTCACCGTGAGCCGCCGCATCCTGCTCGTGCAGACCGTGCCGGCACTGCTCGCCCTCACCGCCCAGCTCCTCGCCCACACGTGACCCACCCCCCCTTCTCCCCTCTCCCCCCTCCCCCCCTCCCACCCCACCCCGCTCTACCCCCACCCCGACGTATTGCGCTCCAGCCACGCCGAGGCGCCCGCTGAGGGGCAGCGAGCGTGGCTGGAGTGCAACACGTCGCGGTAGAATCGGGGACGCAGAGGGTTTCTGTGCGTCTCGGAGGTGGGTACGGCGCACGCCTGCTTTGCCCTACCCGGGCCAGATCCGGAAGACCCCCGATGTCCCCCATCACCTCCTACCGGCGGCTGTTCTCACTCGCCGGCCCTCTCTACGTCGTCGTGGCCTTCGCCGGCCGCCTCCCCCTCGCCATGAGCCAGATGGGCGCGCTCCTGCTCGTCGCGGGCACGACCGGCTCCTACGGCGCAGGCGGTGCGGCAGCAGGCGCCCTGGCCGTGGCGAACGCTCTCGGCGCACCGGTCGCCGGATCGCTCGCCGACCGCATCGGTCAGCGCCCGGTCGTGCTCGTCCAGTCCATCGCGGGCGGCCTCGGCCTGTTGGCCCTCGTCTGGCTCGCCCAGAACGGCGCCGCCACCCCGGTCGTCATCGCTGCGGCCGCCCTATCCGGGGCCGCGATGCCGCAGATCGGCCCCCTGGCCCGCGTGCGCTGGAGGCCCATCACCCGCGAAACCGGCAGCCGACAGCCCCGGCTGATGGAGACCGCCTTCTCCTACGAGGGTGCTGCCGACGAGGCGTCCTTCGTGCTCGGGCCGGCCCTCCTCGGGGTGCTCGTCGTCATCGCGAGCCCTGCCGCGGGGCTGGTCTTCGCGGCCGTCGTCCTGCTCGTCTTCGGCTGTGCCTTCGCCCTGCACCCCACGGCCCGGCTCGCCCACGATCACCGCGCGGTCGCGCACGCCACGGCACGACTGGTCACCGCGGCATTCGTGGTCCTGCTCGTGGCCCAGTTCCTCATCGGTGTCGTCTTCGGATCGGTCCAGTCCGGCACGACCGTGCTCGCCACCCTCGCGGGACAGCCGGGGATCGCCGGGCTGGTGCATGCGTCCCTGGGGGTCGGCAGCGTCATCGCCGGGCTCGCGGTGGCGGGCCTGCCCCCCAGGTTCAGCTACCCCGACCGCGTGCTGACGGCGGCGAGCGGACTCGCGGTGCTGTCGATCCCCCTGCTGTTCATCGACACCATCCCCGGCCTCTTCGCGGTCGTGCTGGTGCTCGGCTTCGGCGTCGCTCCCTACATGATCAGTGTGTTCATGTTGGGCGAGAAGGCCGCGCCCCCGTCACGGGTCGGCACGGCGATGACCCTCCTCGCATCCACCACCGGCATCGGGTATGCCGTGGGCTCGGCGCTCGCCGGATACCTCGCCGACGAGCACGGTCACCTCGGGGCGTTCTCCGTGACCGTCGCCGCGACCACCGCCGCGCTCGTCCTCGCCCTCGTCTCGCGGCCCCTGCTGCGCGGCATCTCCTCGGCCCCGGGGCCGGAGGCCGCCGAGGAGACGCTCAGTCCGGCGGCACCACCTCACCCCGGCTGAGGCTTCTACAAAGTTGAGACAAAGTGCATCCGCGGACGGTGGAGGCGCGGAAGCAGGGGTACAACCGTTCACCCCTGAAGGGACTCCCACCATGCGCAAACTCCTGACAACGACGGCCGCCGTCGCCGTCGCCGCTCTCCCGATGGCCCTCCTGGCATCCCCCGCCTCCGCGGCGGACGACGCCTCGGTCGTCGTCTTCCACGGGGTCCCCGACCTCACGGTCGACGTCTACGCCAGCGCCGATGCCGAGTACTCCGCCGACGAGGCACTGCTCACCGACTTCGAGCCCGGCACCGTGACCGACCCGGTCAGCATCCCCGGCGGCACGTACAACCTGGCCGTCTTCGCAGCCGGGGAGGACCCGACGGGTGACCCGGCCATCGAGGCCAACGACGTGGAGGTGCCTGCTGGCGCCAACATCACGGTCGCCGCGCACCTCAGCGCGGACGGCGCCCCGACGCTGACGCCCTTCGTCAACGACGTGAGCAAGGTCGATGCCGGAGAGGGTCGCCTCGTCGTTCGGCACACCGCAGCCGCTCCGGCCGTGGACGTCCTCGCCGGCGGTGAGCCCGTCTTCACCGACCTCACCAACCCGAACGAGGACATGGCCGACCTCCCGGCCGGCACCGTCTCCGCCAGCGTCGCGCTCGCGGGAACGACCGACCCGGTGATCGGGCCGGCCGACGTGCCCGTCACCGAGGGCTCCGCGACGATCGTCTACGCCTGGGGCTCCGCAGCCGACGAGAACCTCGCGGTCGCGGTGCAGACCATCGATGGCCTGCACTCCTCCCCGTCGGGCGTCCCCTCGGGCACGGCGGACCTCGCCGGCGACATGCTCCCGGTGTGGCTCGCCGCCATCGTCGCGATGGGCGCGCTGCTGGCCGGTGGGGCCACCCTCCGGGCCCGCCGCGTCGACGTCTGAGCACCACCTCGTACGATCCGCAGCCGGGGACCCCATCGACCGGGTCCCCGGCTCCGGCCACTCCCCGTGAAGGAGCAGCACCGTGACCCCCCGAGACCAGGCCAAGAGCTGGAACGCCGTGGCAGCGGGCGCCGCCATCGTCGCCGTCGCAGCCCTGGTCGGTCTGATCGGCTGGGGACTCACGCGCCCCAGCGACTCCGCGGGTGACGGGATCTCCAGCCTGGCCGCGACGAGCGCGAGCCCGACCCCGGCCCCGCCGGCAGCCGCCTCGCGCACCCTCCCCAGGCCCGCCGTCCGGGATGCCTCGGTCGGCTCCCTCGACCTCGTGAGCGCGCCGTCCCCCACCCGTGTGGTCATCGAGGACCTCGACGTCGACGCATCAGTGGATGCCGTCGGCGTCCAGGACGACGGAGCGATGGTCATCCCCGCCGCCCGCACGAGCGTCGGCTGGTACCGCTTCGGGTCGGCGCCCCAGGACCCCGAGGGCAACACGGTGATCGCCGGACACGTGGCGACACCGGACGGCCCAGGAGCCCTCGCCCCCCTCAGCGGCGCCGAGCCGGGGATGGTCGTCTCGGTCACCGACGCCGACGGCGAGGTCCATCGCTATGAGATCACCGGTCGCGAGAAGATCGTCAAGAAGGCCCTCCCCGTCGACGACATCTTCGCGCGAGACGAGGCGCCCCACCTCGTGCTCATCACCTGCGGGGGCGAGTACATCCCCGAGCTGCGCAGCCACCGGGACAACATCGTCGTCACGGCCCGACCCATCAGCTGATCGTTCCCCCACCAGCGTCCGGCCGGGCCAGGACTCAGTCGACGAGTGCCTGGGAGACCAGATGCTTGAGCTGCGTCGGGATCGGGTACGTGCTGCCCGGGCGGAGATGGGACAGGAACACCACGGCGATGTCCCCACGGGGATCACACCAGAACTCGGTGCTGGCTGCCCCACCCCACGCGTACTCGCCGGACGACGTGGGGAGTCGCGGTACCGGCCGCGCGGCGTCGACGTCGCTCGACTCGTCGAGCAGCGCGACGAACCGGTAGCCGGCGCCATGGACCGTCTTGATCACGTGCTGTGAGTGTCCGTCGTCGCCGACCGCACGACGCGCCTGCTTGATCCGGGTCGTCAGGGCCGACTCGGACACGAAGCGGTCGCCCCAGACCTTGTCGAGCAGCTCATCCTTGGCGATGACGCTATCCCTGTGCTCCGCGAGGTACTGAGGACCCGGAAGACCTGCGGCTCCATCGCCATCGGCTCGCCGTCCTGACGCAGCTCGTACAGGGCGGTGTCGAGTTGGAAGTCACCGAACCTGATGCCCACCCCGCAGGTACAGCACGCCCCCAGCCGGGCCCGGGTGGCTCGGGGAGGACCAGCGGGTTCGCTGAGTGGGCCTGGACCGCCAGCCGAGACCGTCAGGGATCAGGCCGTGGGGCATGCTCCGAGCCCCTGCCGAGGCGTGCGGCAGTATGGGGCGCATGACCCCCGAGCAACCGCCCCCGGACTCCGACAGCGACGACTCGCGCCCCGGTTCCGTGCCCGCGACGGTGACGAGCGACGGCGAGCGCGTCGTCGTGGTGACCCCCGACGGGATGGGAGTCGCCCCGCACCCGGGCGCCGAGGAGACCGCAGGGACCGCGCAGGCGGATGCCGGTGACGAGCCAGCGCGGCCCACGAACCCCGCGGACCTCGTTGAGCAACCCGCGAAGGTGATGCGGATCGGCGCCATGGTCAAGCAGCTGCTCGAGGAGGTGCGCAGCCAACCGCTCGATGACAAGGGCCGCGCGCGCCTCGCGGAGATCCACGCCCGCTCGATCGCCGAGCTCAAGGACGGCCTGGCTCCCGAGCTCGTCGAGGAGCTCGAGCGAATCGCTCTCCCGTTCCGCGACGAGGCGCCGTCGGACGCCGAGCTGCGCATCGCGCAGGCCCAGCTCGTCGGCTGGCTCGAGGGCCTCTTCCACGGCATCCAGACGGCCCTCGTCGCCCAGCAGATGGCGGCCCAGGCCCAGCTCCAGCAGATGCGGGCCCTGCCACCCGGGGTTGCCCACCCGTCCGCGCCGCACGATGCCCAGGGCAGGCCGCACCCCTCCGGCCCGCACCCGGGTGGGCCTCCGCAGGAGGGCACCGGTCAGTACCTCTGAGCGCCTGTCGGGCCGGGCTCCGGATGACGGCCCGCGCTCCCACCTGCGCGGGGCGTAGGCTTCCGCTCGCGCCCGTGGTCCATCACAGCAGGAGCCGCCGTGTCGTCCACCCCCCTCGCCGACCCGGCGGTCCACCGCCTTCGCCGACCCGGCGATCCGAGCCCGGTGCCGCCCAAGGCGTCTGCGCGCGGCGTCCTCGGGGACGCCCTGATGTCGACGTGACGACCGCATCCACCACGCCCGACGACGTCGAGGCGACCGAGGCCCGGGCGCTCCTGGCGCATCTGGGTACGTCAATGATCGCCACCGGCCAACCCGTGCAGGAGATCGAGGAGGAGCTCGCCGAGGTGGCCCTCAGCCTGGGGTATCCCGACGTCCAGGTCGCGGCCGGGCCGACCGGGCTGATCGTGACGATGACCGACGGCGGCCCGTCCACCCAGCGGTCCGCTCCTCCGGGCCTCCGCCTCCACCAGTCCGCCAGCGTGCGCCGGATCAGGCATCAGCTCGTCCTGGGGGAGCTCTCCCCGGCGACCGCCCGACGCCAGCTCGAGGCAGTCGCGCAGCGCCCGGTCCGCCACCCGACGTGGATGGTCGGCCTGGCCTGGCCGGTTCTCGCGGTCGGGATCGCCCTGATCCTCCAGCCGGGGTGGGCCAACGTCACCGCGGCGGCGGTTGCTGCGGTGCTCGTGCTCGCGCTGGTGCGCCTCGCTGAGCGCTACCAGCTGGTGAGCGCGCTCCTGCCGACGCTCGCCGCGTTCACGGTGTCGGTGCTCGTCTTCGCTGCCGCCGACGCAGGGTTGCTCGTCGGACCGCTGCGCACCGTGCTCCCGCCCCTGGCCGTCCTGCTGCCCGGCGCACTCGTGGTCAACGGCATGTCCGAGCTGGCGGCGGGCCACATGCAGGCCGGCGCGGCCCGGCTGACGTATGGCCTCGTGCAGCTGGGCCTGTTCGCGCTCGGCCTGCTCATGGCCACCGCCCTGCTGCGGGTCCCGTCGTCGATGCTGGGGAACCTCAGGGTCGACGAGATCGGCTGGTGGGCCGCGCCCGTGGGGCTGGTGCTCATCGGGCTCAGCATCTGCTTCATGGAGGGCGTGCCCTTCCGCATGCAGGGGTGGGTCCTGCTCGTGCTGACCCTGGCCTTCGGGGCGCAGCTCGCCGGCCAGGAGGTCGGGTCGATCGGGGTCGGCGGCTTCCTCGGGGCGATCGCAGCCAGCCTCGGGGCGAGTGTCGTCGAGCTCCGACGCCCCCAGCTCGCCCGGCTCGTCCTCTTCCTCCCGGCGTTCTGGCTGCTCGTGCCGGGGAGCCTGGGACTCGTGGGGGTGACCGAGCTCGCCGCGGGGCGGGAGTCGGCGACGCAGGTCGCCCTCGGAGTGCTCGGGGTCGTCGCAGCGATCTCCCTGGGCCTGCTGGTGGGCTCCTCGTTGGGCAGGTCGTTGCGCGGTCGCCTGCGGACGACCGCGGTCACACCGGAGGAGTCCTGACCACTCCGACGGCGGCGCCTCGCGTGCCACCGGACCCGGGACCACGCGCGGAGCCAGGAGGCGCCGGACCCGACCTGTCCGGTCACCACCCCTCGGTGAGGACCTCGTCGAGGGTGGCCACGAAGAAGTCAGCGCTCTCCCGCGTGAAGCACAGGGGTGGCTTGACCTTGAGGATGTTCTGGCGGTCGCCCGTGGGCTGCACGACGACCCCGAGGTCCAGCATCCGATCGCAGATCGCGACGGTCTCCTCGGTCGCGGGCTCGAGGGTGACCCTGTCGCGCACGAGCTCGACCCCCTGGTACAGGCCCCTCCCGTGCACGGCCCCGATCATGGGATGGCGGAGCGCGAGGTCCGCCAGTCGAGCACCCAGGTGGGTGCCGACCTCGGCCGCGTTGGCCTGGAGCCCCTCGTCGGAGATGACGTCGAGCACCTCCACCCCGATGCGGCAGCTCACGGTGCTGCCCCCGGCCGAGGAGAAGAACGCGCCCTGGTCGGCGAGGGCATCGGCGATCTCGCGACGGGTGATGACGGCCCCGAGTGGATGACCGTTCCCCATCGCCTTCGCGACGGTGATGACGTCGGGGACGACCCCCTCGTGCTGCTCGTAGCCCCAGAAGACGTCCCCCTGCCGGCCGTAACCCACCTGCACCTCGTCGGAGATGCACACTCCACCGCCGGCGTGCACCGCGTCGTAGACGCGGGCGAGGTAGCCCTCCGGCACCTCGATGGCACCGGCGTTTCCCTGCCGGGGTTCCGCAATGAAGGTGCCGGCAGGGCGTCCGTCGCGCTCGAGGCGCTCGAGGAGGGCGAGCGCCTCTGCCGCGTACGCAGACCCGGCCCCCGGACCGCGATGGGGACCCCGGTAGGCATTGGGGGTCGTCGTGACGTGGACCCAGTCGCTCCGTGTGGACCCGGCAATCGGGTTGTCGGACAATGAGGTCGAGACGGCATCCGATGCGAGTGTCCAGCCGTGGTACGACTCGCTGAGGCAGACGACGTCCCCGCGGGCGGTGTAGGCCTTCGTGAGGCGTAGTGCCAGGTCGACGGCCTCGCTCCCGCTGTTGACGAGGAGCACGGTGTCGAAGGAGTCCGGCAGGGTCGCGAGCAGTCGCTCACTGAGGTCGGCGACACCGCCGTAGTGGAACCGGGAGTTGGTGTTGAGCATCCGCCACTGGTCGGCCGCCGCCCCGGCGACGCGGGGGTGACCGTGCCCGAGCACCGTCACGTTGTTGACCATGTCGACGTAGTGGCGACTCCGGGTGTCGATCAGGTGCTCCTGCCAGCCCCGCTCGATCTGGGGCGGGCTCGCGTAGTAGTGGCCCTGCAACCCGCTGTAGCTGTCCGTCCGACGGGCCAACGCCTCGGCGGGCGGGGGCACCGGCATCCGGGTGGAGTCGAGCCCGAGGAGCGGGCCCGGGTCGAGGAGCCGGCTCTCCCACGCGGCCAGCTCGGTGGCCCGCACGAATGCCGGGGGCACGCCGTCGTGATCCCTGCCGGCAACGAGCCACACCCGAACGCTGTCGGGGATCGTGCCCACCGGCGACCCTGCGAGGATCGTGCCCGACGCCACCTCCTCCAGTCCCGCCACGACGAGTGAGTGGGTTGCCCCGCGAAGGGCGACGGCGCCCTCGAGTGGTTCGGGGGTGCCGTTGAAGGGGGCGAGCAGCTGCTCGCCCGGCGCCTGGAGGTCGACCGCCAGCGCGACGTTGCACGGGGCGGTGCGGCGGTGGGTCGTGGACCGGGTGAGCCGTGCCTGGGCGAACGCGGTGACGGCCCGGGACGAGCCCGTAGCAGCATCGTGGAGCACCCGCGCCTCCTCCGCGGGGCCGTCGTCGAGCCAGGCGCCGTCGAGCAGGGCTCTGCTCGTGGCGCCGAGGTCGGCGAGGACGGGTGGGCCCCCTCCCCGAAGGATCGACCCCGCGCCCTCGAGCGCGGCGGGCAGCCTCGCCGGTAGGCCGAGGGCGGCACGAACGGCCGCCGTCGCGAGGTCGTGGTCGACCGAGGAGGGCACCGAGAAGAGCTGCCACTCACGCTCGAGCGCCGAGACGGCATACGCATTGGTGGCGTCGACGGCGGCCTGCTGCTCGCCGCTCACCACGAGCACGGCACCGCGCAGCACGACGAGAGGCCACAGCGCATCGACCTCGTCGTCGGTGAGCGGGCACTGGTCGTGGAACGCCCGGATGAGCGGCAGCACCGCGAAGGGGTCGTCGGGATGGTGGTGGAACACCGCGGTGCACGCCACCGCGAGCTCGGCCACGCGCCAGCCCGTCGAGACGTCGCCGAAGTCGATCACCCCGTCGAGCACCACGCGTCCGGCGACGTCGTGATGGGCGACGACGTTGTCGTCGGTGAGGTCGGCGTGCAGGGCCTGCTGCGGCAGCCGCTCCGCGAGGGGTGCGATCCGCTGCGAGACCTCCGCGAGCGCGTGCCCGACCCCGCTGCGGCGCAAGGGATCCTGCACGTGGTCGAGCAGTTCGCGCACGACCTCCTCACCCCGGCGCAGGTCCCACTGGAAGTCCCGGTCGAGACCCTGGTGCTCGAGCCCGGCGAGCGAGCGTGACACCTGCCCGGCCAGTCGGCCCAGCTGCACCACGGCAGCGGGTGACATCCGCCCCGCATCGATGAGTGGCCGGCCCTCGACGAAGGTCAGGAGGCGGACGAGGTGCGGCACACCCCCGATGCCCACCTCGACGACCTCCTGGCCCGCGAGCGAGCTCAGGGGCACCGGCGCGCTCAGTCCACCGGCCGCCACGACCCGCATCGCCTCGTTCTGCGCCTCGACCTCCGCGAGCGAGGATGCCGGGTTGCTCACCTTGAGCAGGAACCGCCCGCGCTGACCCGACACGAGGACGTTGCGGTCCTGCTGGCTGCCCAGCTCCCGGAGGTCTCCGACCACGCCGTAGTGCTCGCGAGCCCAACGACCGGCCTCGGCCAGGGTGAGATCCGGGCGGGGAAGACCTCCGTCGAACAACGCCATGCCCGGGCCCTCACTCATCATCGGTCCACGACGTCCGCGACGTCCGCGACGTCGGGCCCGAGGCTACCGAAGGCCCGGGCACCCCTGATGCAATTCCTCGTCGCGCTCGGTGCTTTGCCGTTCGACCTCTCCCCGACTCTGGCGGGGGGCGTCCAGAGTTGGTTTCATGCCTTGGGGGACACCGCCGTCTCCGTGGCAGGAAAGGACCAGCTCTCGTGACGACACTGACCGACGAGTCCCCGAAGGGTGTGTCGAGGCCCACCTACGATCGTGCGGCCGCCACCGTCGGCATCGTGCACTTCGGCTTCGGCAACTTCCACCGATCGCACGAGGCGATGTACCTCGACCGCCTCATGGAGGGCGGAGACGGGCTCGAGTGGGGCATCTGTGGCGTGGGAGTGCTCCCCCAGGACGCGGTGATGCGCGACGCGATGCGGGCTCAGGACTGCCTCTACACCCTCGTCGTCCGCCACGCGGACGGCTCTCTCGAGCCGCGCGTCGTGGGGTCGGTGCTGGAGTACCTGTTCGCACCCGAGGAGGCAGCGGCCGTCTTCGACCGTCTCGTGGACCCCTCGGTGCGCATCGTCAGCCTGACCGTGACCGAGGGCGGCTACCTCAAGAACGCCGGAACGGGCGAGTTCGACCCCGCGCACCCCTCGGTGACCCACGACCTACGTCACCTTGACTCTCCCGGCACCGCCTTCGCGTTCGTCATCGAGGGCCTGCGCAGGCGCCGGGCCGCCGGCCTGCCGCCCTTCACGGTGCTGTCCTGCGACAACCTCCAGGGCAACGGCGACGCCGCCAGGGACACGGTCGTGGCCTTCGCACGACTCATCGACCTCGAGCTCGCCGACTGGATCGACGCGGAGGTCGCCTTCCCCAACTGCATGGTCGACCGCATCACCCCGGCCACCACGGACGCCGACCGGGACGTCGTGCGAGAGCAGTTCGGCATCGAGGACCGCTGGCCGGTGCCGGCGGAGCCATTCACCCAGTGGATCGTCGAGGACCACTTCCCCCTCGGGCGACCGCCACTGGAGCGAGCCGACGTGCAGTTCGTCGAGGACGTCAAGCCCTACGAGCTGATGAAGCTACGGCTGCTGAATGCGAGTCACCAGGCGCTGGCCTACTTCGCCGCTCCGCTCGGCCACGAGCTCGTCGACGAGGCGATGCGCGACGAGCGAATCCGCGCCTACCTGCTCCACTACATGAGCGACGAGGCTGCCCCCACGCTGGGCGAGCTGCCGGGCATCGACCTCGGCGCCTACATCGCCACCCTGCTGGAGCGCTTCTCCAACCCTCACATGCGCGACACGCTCGTCCGGCTGGCGACCGACGGGTCGAACCGGATGGCGACGTTCACGCTGCCCACGATCCGCGACAACCTCGCTGCGGGCCGTTCGATCGAGCTGGGGGCGGCGATGGTCGCGGCCTGGGCAGAGTACTGGGCCCTCATCGGCCGCGGACGCCTCGACGCCGTGCACGCCCCCGCGGACGTGCACGCCGACGCCCTCACGCAGGCTGCCCTGGACGATCGGCCCGAGGCCTTCGTCGAGCTCGAGGACATCTTCGGCGACCTCGGGGACGACACCCGCTTCACCGAGACCTACGTGTGGGCGCGCGCCGACCTCGCGACCACGGGGGTCCACGGGGTCCTCGATCGACTCCTGAGCAGCGACGCCTAGTCCCCGGAGGCGTGCAGTCCCAGGCTGAACACCTCGGGCGGCGGCTTCTGGGAGGACTCCAGGCGTCGGTACATGGTGGGTGTCGTTCCCACCTCGGCGAGGAACTGTCGGTTGAAGTTGGCCATGTTGTTGTAGCCACTCAGGGTCGCCACGGTCGAGATGGAGTCGTCGGTCATGTCGAGCAGGCGACGGGCATGAGCGATGCGCAGCTTCTTCACCATGCTGCTGAAGGGCATGCCAGTGGCGCTCTTGAAGTACTTCGAGAACGTCGCCTCGGACATGTACGCCAGCTTCGCGGCGGTGGCCAGCCGAATGTCGCCGGTGAGGTTGTCGAAGATGTAGGCGAGACCGGCCTCGACGGCCTCCTGCGAGTTGGCGTCCGGGGGGCGGCCGAGCCACTCGCTCGCGAGCACCTCGAACTCGTCGCCGGGTGCCTGCGCGAAGAGGGCGAGCACGTGGAACAGGTGGGCCATCTGCTCGATCCCGCGACTGTTGACGCACTCGAGGATCGGCTCGGCGGCACGCCATGCGGTCGCCCCGGAGAAGACGAGTCCCCGGCTGGAGCGCTTGAGCACCTCGGAGGCCTCGCCGAGCTCGGGGATCCGTTCCATGCAGCGGGTGACCCACTCCTCGGAGAACTGGATGACCGCGTCTCGGTCGCGAGCCACCTCGCCGTCGGGCAGGTCGCTGACCCAGTCGTGCGGCAGGTTCGGGCCCATCATGCTGACCTGCCCGGGACCGAACGTGCCGATGTGGTCGCCGGCGATGAAGCTGCCGGACGACCTGGTGATGAGGTGGATCTCGTACTCGGGGTGCGAGCCCCAGCCACAGATCTCGCTGGGAAAGTCATGGGTGAGGGTCCGGATCGACTGCAGGGGGTGTGGCGGGATGATCTCGCGCCGAGGCGCAGCGGGCATCGGGGGGTGGATCAGCGCGTCGACCGGAGGGGCCTCACCGGGCAGGCCAAGGCCCAGCTCACCATCGGGGTTTGATCGATACGAAATCGTGACCTCCCTTTGTGGCATGGACCACACCGTCGTGGGGAAAGGCGGAAAATCGTGGTGCGGCTCCCTCTGTGTACATCGACACCTGAGCGCCGCCCCGAACAGAATAGTACCGAACAGGGACGGCTGTTGGCACTTGTCGCCCGGTCGGGGGCTCACTAGTTTTCGGAGAAGTTGCAGTCAGGACCCCGCGCGGACGTCCGGGCACCGACGGGCCTCGAGCCCGGGCGGGCACCGCGTACCGGTCCGGGGCTGGAGCTATGAGAACGGCCTACCAAAGGAGTTAGGAATGCTTCCCAAGAAGCGAATGCTCACGTTCGGCGCAGGCGCCTTGGCGTCCGCGATGGCACTCGCCGCCTGTTCGGGCGGGGCGGTGTCGTCCGATGACGGTTCCGATGGCGGGGATGGTGGCAACGTCACCCTCAACCTCGCCACGGTGAACAACCCTCAGATGAAGGACATGGAGAGCCTCAAGGGCGAGTACGAGGCGGCCAACCCCGGCACGACCATCAACTTCCAGGTGATGGAGGAGGGCGACCTCCGTGCGGCGGTGACCGCCGATGTCGCGGCCGGCGCTGGCCAGTACGACATCGTGACGATCGGTGCCTACGAGACCCCGCAGTGGGGCGCCAACGGCTGGCTCGTCGACCTCACCGACTCACTCTCCACCGACCCCGACTACGACGTCGACGACATCCTGCCCCCCGTGCGCGCGGTCAACAGCTACGAGGACAAGCTCTTCGCCGTCCCCTTCTACGGGGAGTCCTCGTTCCTCATGTACCGCAAGGACGTCCTCGACGCGGCCGGCGTCACCTTCTCGGGTACGCCCACCTGGCAGGAGGTCGCCGCCGCGGCCAAGGAGGTCAACACCTCCGACATGTCCGGTATCTGCATGCGCGGCAAGCCGGGCTGGGGCGACCTCTTCGGTCCCCTGACCACCGTGATCCAGACCTTCGGCGGCAACTGGTACGACATGGACTGGAACGCCACGGTCGACACCCAGGAGTGGAAGGACGCCGTCGGCTTCTACAAGCAGATGCTCGACGAGTCCGGTGAGCCGGACCCGGTGTCCTACAGCTTCCCCGAGTGCCTCACGGCGTTGAAGGAGGGCAAGGCCGCGATGTGGGCCGACGCCACCGTCGCCGCGTCACTCCTCGAGGCCGATGACTCCCCGGTGAAGGGCAAGATGGGCTACGTCCCGATGCCCGTCGTCGAGACCGACCAGTCAGGCTGGCTGTGGAGCTGGAACCTGGCGGTCCCGTCCTCGACCAAGCAGCAGGAGGCCGCAGTCGACTTCGTCAAGTGGGCGACGAGCAAGGAGTACATCCAGCTCGTCGGCGAGAACATCGGCTGGTCCAACGTCCCGCCGGGTTCGCGCACCTCGACGTACTCCATCCCGGAGTATGAGGACGCCGCATCGGCGTACGCCCCGCTCACCCTCGAGGTGATGAGCTCGGTCGACCCGGCGCAGCCCGGAGTCAACCCGCAGCCGTACATCGGGATCCAGTACGTGTCCATCCCGGAGTTCCAGGACGTCGGCAACCAGTGCGCCCAGCTCGTGGCCGACTACCTGGCCAACCGCGGCACGATCGACGACGTGGTGGGCAAGTGCCAGGCCATCGCCCAAGAAGCCGGCGACAAGCAGAAGTAGGGCTCACGCCGTCCCACATGACGCGGGTGCCGGGTCCGGCCTCAGAGCCGGACCCGGCACCCGTACCACCCCGACCAGCAGCCGCCACCACCTGTCACCGGCGAATACGGACTGCAGGCACCGCATCATCTCCACCCAGTCACCGCAGTCGCACGAGGGAGTGCCGACATGACGACCACGACCGACAACTCACGCCAACCATCAGAGCTCGACGAGGTCGAGGCCAAGGCGGCGACCGACAAGCAGCGCCTGAAGCGCAAGGAACTGTGGACCAACCGGCGGCTGCTGCTGCCTGCGGTGATCTTCCTCATCCTGATGACGCAGATCCCGTTCGTCACGACCATCGGCTACTCGCTGATGAAGTGGAACCTTCTCTATCCCGACGACCGCGCCTTCGCCGGGTTCGACAACTACACGAGCGCGCTGACCTCGGGCGACCTGTGGCCCTCGATCGTCGCGACCGTGCTCATCACCGCCCTGTCGGTGACCCTGGCCATCCTGTTCGGAATGCTGTTCGCGATCCTGCTCGACCGCCAGTTCCGCGGCCGGGCTCTCGCCCGGACCCTGATGATCACCCCGTTCCTCGTCATGCCCGCGGCAGCGGCCCTGATCTGGAAGTACTCGATGTTCGACACCAACATCGGAATGCTCAACTGGGCGTTCAGGAGCCTGGGGCTGCCCATCGTGTCGTGGAGCACCGAGCACCCGATGGCGACCGTCGTCACCGTCCTCACCTGGCAGTTCACCCCGTTCATGATGCTGATCCTGCTTGCCGGTCTGCAGGGCCAGGACAAGGCCATCCTCGAGGCGGCTCAGGTCGACGGAGCCGGGCCGTGGCGGACCTTCACCTGGATCACGTTGCCGCACATGCGGATGTACATCGAGATCGGCGTGCTCCTCGGGTCGGTCATCATCATCCAGGTGTTCGACCCCATCGCCATCCTCACCAAGGGCACGGGGGGCACCAAGACACTGGCCTACCTGCTCTACGAGCGGGCCTTCATCGGCCTCGACATCGGGCAGGCGGCTGCCTACGGCGTCGTCACCGTGGTCCTCACGATCATCGTCGCCACGATCGCGCTCAAGTCCGTCTTCAAGGTCTTCATGGCAGGAGGAAGTCGATGAACACCCGTGTCAAGGGCTCGCTCGTCACCGCCGTCACCTGGGTGCTCGTGCTGGCGTTCTTCTTCCCCGTCTTCTGGATGGTCCTCAACGGATTCAAGCCGGAGTCGGTCGCGTCCTCGATCAACCCCAAGCTGTTCTTCACCCCGTCCCTCGAGGGCTACCAGCTCGCGATGGACCGCGGGATGATGGGCTACCTGCAGAACTCGATGACGGCGGCGCTTACCTCGACCATCATCGCCGTCGTCCTGGCCATCCCCGCGGCCTACGCCCTCTCGATCCGCACGGTGAAGAACCCGCAGAACTCACTGTCGTTCTTCATCTCGACCCGGTTCATGCCGCTCGCGGCGATCGTCCTGCCACTGTTCATGATCTTCAAGACGATCGGGCTGCTCGACAACATCTACGTCCTCGCACTGGTCTACGCGGCGATGAACCTGCCGGTGACCGTGTGGATGATGCGCTCGTTCTTCCTCGAGGTCCCCTACGAGATCATCGAGGCGTGCCGGGTCGACGGCGCCGGCCTCGGCCGGGAGATCCTGCGGATCGTGCTTCCGCTGGTCCTGCCGGGAGTTGCCGCCGCCGCGCTGATCAGCTTCATCTTCGCCTGGAACGAGTACTTTCTCGCGCTGATCCTGACCAGCTCCGCCGCACGCACCACGCCGCCGTTCCTCGGCAGCTTCGTCGACGGCCGTGGCCAGTTCCTCGCGGTCCTCTCCGCAGCCGCGACCATCGCGGTGCTCCCGGTCATCATCGCGGGCTGGGTCGCTCAGAAGCAGCTCGTCCGCGGCCTCTCGATGGGCGCCATCAAGTGACCGGCAGGGGTCCCGCCGAGCCGCACGCGTCGGCGTTCGCCGAGGACCGCGACGTCGCCGACACCGTGGTCGTCGTGACCGGTGCCGGCGGCGGGATCGGGAGCGCCACGGCAGGGCTCCTCCTCGCGGCCGGCGCCCGGGTGGTGGCCGGCGACCTGCGGGAGCACGCCCTGAGCGACCTGGCGTCCCGGTGGGGCACCGACCGCGTGGCAACGTGCGTCGGTGACGTTCGCGAACCGGCCACGGCCGACGCGCTCGTCACCACCGGGGTCGAACGGTTCGGGCGGGTCGACTCGATCGTCGCGAATGCCGCGGTGGGGTTCTACGGCGGCATCCTCGACGTCACGCCCGAGCAGGTCGACCTCATGGTCGACGTCAACGTCAAGGGCACCGTGTGGCTCGCCCGGGCGGCGGTGGCCCAGTTCCGCCGACAGGGCGACGGCGGCGACATCGTCGTGCTCGGTTCCGTCGCCGGCCTGATGATCGGTGGCGGGGCCGAGGCCGTCTATGCCGCGACCAAGGCTGCGCAGATCAACCTCGCCACGGCGCTCGACCGCGAGGTGCGCGCCGAGGGCATCCGCACGACGGTGATCGCACCGGCCGGGGTCAACACCCCCTTCGCGGCGGCCGACGGACGGTTCCAGGGTGGCGACCCCGAGGACGGGCCCTTCATGCACCCCGGCGACATCGCCTCGGCCGTCGTGCACACCCTCCGGCAGCCCCGGCGGATGCGCACCGAGCTGTGGACGATGTGGAGCCTGGCCGAAGAACACTGACCCGACCGTCCCCGGTGGTGCGCCGGCCGCCGGCCAGCCACCGGGGACGGTGTCAGTGGTGCTGACGGCGTCACGAGAACCTGAGATCATCGCTGCGTGCACCCCTTGCCATCGGAGAGTCGACTGCCGCGGATATCGCACGAGGTCGGCCAGACGCTGACCCGGATCGCCCGGGTCACCTCGGAGCTCACCACGGCGACCACGGTCGATGCCGTGACGAAGATCGTCACCCAGCACATGGCCGATGCCGTCGGAGCGACGATCGCTGCCCTGGCGCTGCGCGAGGGACCCGACCACGTGCGACTCCTCGGCCTGCGGGGCCTGGAGTCAGCGGAGGCGGCCCAGTGGCAGACGTTCTCCCTGGACATCCCGACCACCGTCAGTGATGTCGTCCGCTCCGGTGAGCGGATCGTCCTCGTGGGCGCCCACGACATCGCCGACCGGTACCCGGAGCTGAAGAACGCCGATCGCGGTGAGCGGGCCACGGTCACCGTGCCGCTGCGTACTGCGGGACGCACGATCGGTGCCATCCACCTCTCGCTTCCCGAGGCCGTCCAGCCTCACCCGGCCGAGCTCGAGTTCATCGACATCCTCGCCGACACCTGCGCACAGGCCCTCGAACGCATCGAGGCATCCACCGTCGCGGACCGGCAGACCAGCCGGTTGGCCTTCCTCGCCGAGGCCTCGATCCAGCTCTCGAGCAGCCTCGACCTCGGTGCGACGACGGAGAAGGTCGCGCGCCTCGCCGTCCCGCAGTTCGCCGACTGGTGCGCCATCGACATCGTCCGCGACGGCGCCCTGCACCGAATGGCCGTCGCCCACGTCGACCCCGAGAAGGTCGAGCTCGCGCACCGGGTGCACGAGAGGTGGCCGCCGGACCTCGAGCGCGGGTCCGGAATCGCCCAGGTCGTGCGCACCGGTGAACCCCTGCTGCTTCCCCGGATCACGGAGCAGACCCTGCGCGCCATGGCCAGGGACGAGGAGCAGCTGGCCCTGATGCTCGAGCTCGGCCTGGCCAGCGCGCTCATCGTCCCACTGGTCGTCCGCGGAAGGGTCTCGGGCGTGCTGTCGTGGGTGTCCACGGACCCGGAGCGGTTGTACGACGAGGACGACGTCCGCTTCGCGGAGCACCTGGCTCGCCGATCGGCCTCCGCTCTCGACAACGCCGACCTCTACAGCCAGACCCGGGCCGTTGCGGAGCAGCTCCAGCGTGCGGTGCTCCCCGACACCCTCGTCGGTACGTCCAGGTGGGAGGTGCACTGCCACTACCAGCCGTCCGGCCGGACCGAGGTGGGCGGTGACTTCTACGACGGCTTCCCCCTCGATGACGACCGTTTCGTCGTCCTCGTCGGCGACGTCATGGGCCGGGGGGTCGCTGCTGCAGCCGCGATGGCCCAGATGCGATCGGCGGTGCGGGCCTTCGCCACTGTCGACCCGAGTCCCGACGCGGTCATCGACAAGCTGGACCACATGGTCGACCAGCTCGGGATCGAGCAGCTCGTCACCCTCGCGTACGTCCTCGCCGATGCACGCAAGGGGACCGTGAGCATCGCCAACGCCGGCCACCCGCCCCCGTTCGTGCTCCGCGCCCACGGGGTCGTCGACCAGCTGCCCTTCGCAGAGGGCCCACCGCTCGGCCTGGCCACGAACCGCCTGGCGCAGACCGTCCCGTTCGATGCCGGCGACACCCTCCTCATCGTCACCGACGGGCTGATCGAGCGCCGGGGCGAGGACCTGGATGCCGGGCTCGCGCGGCTCACGCGGGCCGTCGGCCTGCTCACCGGTCCCGCACTCGCCGACGACCTTGCGCGCGTCGTCGCGTCAGTGGCCGATGACCGGTCCGATGACGACGAGGCCGCGCTGGTTCTCCGTCGCTCCGCCTGACCCCGCGAGGGACGTCCACCCCGACCGGTCAGCCGCCTCAGGTGTCCGGGACCGCGCTCAGTACCAGTGCGGCGAGCGTGACTGGAAAGCCGACCACGCGGTGCAGGGGGTTCCGTAGCGAGATCGGATGTAGCCCAGGCCCCAGGTGATCTGGGTGCGAGGGTTGACGAGCCAGTCCGAGCCAGCGCTGGCCATCTTGCTCCCCGGCAGGGCCTGGGGTATCCCGTAGGCCCCCGACGAGGGGTTCGCCGCACTCCACCGCCAGCCGCTCTCAGCGGTCCACAGGCGATCGAGGCAGTCCCACTCCGATGCACCGAACGCGCTCTCGACCATCGGGCGTGCGACGGCGCGAGGATCGAGCTGGGCCGCGGTCAGGTCGGGACTGCCCCCGCTGCTCACCGGGGGGAAACTGGCAGGTGCGGGGCCGACGGCCTGCGCAGCCCGCGCCGCCGCAGCCCGCGCCGCCGCTGCCTGCGCCTCCGCGAGCTCGTCCTGGCGCGCCTGCTCTGCCGCAACCGTCGTGCGCTGTGCCTGCGCGAGCTGAGCGACCATGTCCTCCTGCTGCTGTTCGAGCTGTTTGGCCAGCTCGGTCGCCTCGGCAGCCTTGCTCTGGGCAGCCTCCAGCTTGGCCTCGACCGCGGTGGTGGCTTCGTTCTGCTCCGTCTGCGCCCGGTCGGCGGCGGCCCTGGCGGCTGCGGCCGCCGAGGCCGTGCGGGTCGCGTCCAGCAGGTGTCCCTGGTTCGCCGACCCGATGGCGTCGATGCCGGCATGCAGGTCGAGGAAGCTCTGCACCCCGTCGGCACTGAGGTAGAGGGCCAGGTTGTTCATCGGTCCCGCGCCCTGCATGTAGGCGGCTGCGGCATCCGCCCGGAGCACCCGGTCGGCGGCCTCTGCGGCCCTGCGGGTCGCGCCGGCCCGTGATCGCGCGGCGTTCGTCACCGTTGTCAGACGCTCGAGATCGGCGACCGACTCCGCGTAGGCCTCGGCGGTGTCCGACACCTCCGCCTGCATCGTGCGTAGGCGTGCCGACGCCTCGTCGTACTGCTCCTGGAGGAGTGAGACCTTCTCCCGGAGGGCCTCCTCGGCCGCTCGCGCCGAGTCGACGTCGGCCTGCGAAGACGCCGTCGGCTGCGCCGACGGCGTGGGCGTGGGCTCCGCCGCCGCAGGGAGGGCACCGAGGAGCACCGCGCCTGCGGCGGCAGATCCCAGCAGGGCTGGCCGGACCCACCGGACGGGCGCCGAGGCGCCCCACGATGTCGTCACTGGACCCTCCACAGACTGCGACCACGACCAAATGCCAAGGCTACGGCGTATCGGCGGCGCGGTCACGGCATCCGGCGCATCGAATCCCGGGGGCGCGCCATGGGCTGCTGGTCCTCGGCGATGGGCCTACGCCGACCCCCTCAGGACGAGTTCGACCGGCAGCGAGGGGCGCGCTGCTCCAGCGGGCCCAGTCGCGCGGGCGCGTCGTCGGGTTGCCGAGGGCCGCTAGAGTCGCCGAATCGCCGCCCCGCGTGGCAGTGATCGAAGGGACGCACCATGCGCTGGACGAGGTCAGCAGTCGCAGCGGCCGTCATCCTCGCCGCGACCTGGCTGCAGATGGCCATCGGCGTGACCGTCGGTTTCGAAGCCTTCAACGGCAAGGGCTTCATCGGGCGGATCATCATCTACCCGATCCTCATGCTCGCGCTGCCGGCCTGGTGGTGGTGGCGCCACCGCGGCACGGACGAGCAGATGCCCTGGGGCGCCTTCTGCCTCATCATGACGCCGTTCCTCATCGACGTGACCGGCAATACCCTGGATCTCTACGACACCATCGAGGTCTGGGACGACCTGAACCACTTCTTCAACTGGTTCCTGCTCCTCTGGGGCATCGGACTTCTGCTGTTCACCTCTGCCGAGTCGGTGCGCCGGCCGTTCGTGACCGTCCTGACGATCGCCGGGACCGGGGCCCTGCTGGCGGTGCTGTGGGAGGTCGGCGAGTGGTTCGTCTTCCTCCGCGGTGGGGTCGAGGTCGACCGTCTCTACCAGGACACCCTCGGTGACGAGATCCTCGGCAGCGCGGGGGCACTCCTGTCGGGCCTCCTCGTCCTGTGGTGGCGACGGCGCGCAGCCCCGGTCACCGAGGCCGCTGAAGCGGGGCAGGCCCCCCACCCGGCCTGACTGCTGACCTCCGGCGTGGTCCGGCGGTCTCCGTCGGCGACCCGTGACGGTGCCAGGCGACTCACCATCCGAGCTCGCGCAGCCGGGCGTCGCCGATCCCGAAGTGATGCCCCACCTCGTGGATGACCGTCCGCCGCACCTGTTCCACGACCTCGGACTCACTGGCACACGACGCGCAGATGGCACGGCGATAGATCGTGATCCGGTCGGGAAGGGCTCCGGCGTAGAACGTCGACCGACGCGTGAGTGGCACCCCCTGGTAGAGGCCCAGAAGACCGGGAGGGCCGACCTCGTCTTCCACGGTGACGGCCACGTTGCTCATGAGGTCGCCGAGCTCCGGGGGTATGCCGTCGAGCGCCTCGCCCACCATCACATCGAACAGCTCCGGACCGACGTCGACCATGCAGCCATTGTGCGCTCGCCGGATACGTGGTCCGCGCCTGCGGTCACCGCTTGGCGTCGCGGATGCCCGAGAAGGCGGAGGTGAGGACGCTCGCCCCCAGCCCCTCGAAGCTCCCGTCGCCGTGGCCGGGCTCAGGCGGGGTCGACTGTCCTGACCATGACGCAGTTCTTCAGGCCCTTGGGACGGTCATACCTGAAGCCGAGCCGTTCGTAGAGTCGCCGGGTGCCGTTGTAGAGGAACGACGAGGACATCTTCTTGGTCTGGTCGGTCAGGTCATGGGGATAGCTCTCGACCGTACCGCCGCCGGCCTGAGCGATCATCTCGAGCGCACCGGTGATCGCCGACTCCGTCACGCCCTTTCGCCGGTGGCGCTTGTCGACGAAGACGCGGGTGATCCGGTAGTCGGGATCCGCCGTCTTGGTGGCGTCGTACTGCTTGCGGTGGTGGATCGTGGGCAGCTCGACCGGGGTGCCGTACTCCGCCCACGCGATGGCCTCGTCGCCATCCATCACCAGGGCGGCATGTGCCGTGCCCCGCTCGACGTAGGACTTCTTCAGCGCTCGGTTGGTCTCCGCTCCCTGGCCGCGCTCGGGTCCGTCAGGGTGGAACCAGATGCACCAGCAGCCGCCGAAGATGCCGTTGTGCCGCCGCACCAACGCATCGAAGGCCGGCCACGTCTCGGGGCTGAGAGCGGCGATGGTGTACGACGACTCGGTAGCCATGCCGCACCCTAGGCCTGCGGAGTCAGCGGCTCAGACCTCGCCGCAGGATTTTCCGCCACGCAGAGGACTCCCTTGTTGCCGTCCTGGTCGGCGACGACGGTGAGCGACGGGGAGTCGCTGTCATCGACGACGGTGCCGCCTGCGGCGACGGCGGCGGCGATTCGTTGTTCGGCCACCTCGGACGGCACGTAGACCTCGACGTGAAAACGCTGGCGAGCGGTCTGGGACACGTCGCCGTCGCCGAACCACAGGTTCGGGACCCGCCCCGTGGCGTCCCGGATCTCGTCGCCAGGTGTTCCGTGGCCCTGCGCGTCGGCGTTCCCGGTGAGCAGCGCGGCCCACACCGGCGCAATGGTCTCGGAGCGCGCGGTGTCGAGGCCGAGCTCGATGACGCTGACCGACGCCGGGTCGGCGTCGAGCCCGTGCTCGGCGGCGATGTCGGTGATCCGTCGGGCGAGGTCGACGTCCTTCCGGGTGACCCACTCGACGACGTACTCGGTGCCCTCGTCGTCGCGGTAGATGGCGTCGGCGCTGACCAGCTTGAGGTCGACGCACCCGGTGCTGATCGACACGCTCGGGTGGTGTCCGAGCGTGTCGCCCGCCTCGCCGACCGAAGCGACGAACCGTGCGCCGCTGCCGAAGTCGTCGACGAGGTAGCGCGCATGAAGACCCTGGGCCAGCTTGCGCCAGTCGGTCAGTGCGGCCTCGGAGATCCGTTCGCCGCTCAGCATGTCCATGCTCTCGGACCCTATCTGCGATTCACCTGCAGCGCTCTGGCTCGCACCTCCTGCGTCAGCCGGCACCGAGCCAGTCGATGGCGGCTTGGCGCTCCGCGCCGGGGAAGGCGCGGACCTCACCGGGCACCGCCCAGGCGAACATGGTCAGCGCGTCGCGCATCCAGGCGTGGTCGGTCACCAGGGCGATGCGCTCCCAGGCGCTCCACTCGCGCATACCCGTGCGCAGGTCCTGCCACGCGGCGCCTGGTTCCATGCCGTCGAACTCGGCACCGAACTCGACGAGCACCCGGATCTTGCGACCATCCGCTCCTGCGGCGGCGAGCGCCGGCTCGAGCACCCGTGTGTAGTCCTCGGCCGTGAGCGTGCCGCTCGCCTCAAAGCCCAGCACACCGTCGGGCAGCCCGGTCAGGGTCGTGATCATGGTGACTCCCTGCGCGCCCAGCCGCCAGAGGCGCGCCACGTCGTGCCGACATCGGCGACCCGGCAACGCTACTGCGCCCTCATGGTGTCTCGCCACCACCGTCCCTGGACTGGGTGTCAGTGCGCCTGTCGGGTGCGACGCAGGGCGTTGTTCTCCGCTTCGAGCTCCAGGACCATGGCGACGCCGGCGAGGTTCAGCCCGGCGGTGAGGAGCTCACCGATGCGACGGAGCCGGTCGAGGTCGTTGGTGCTGTAGCGACGCGTACCGCCGGGGGTACGGTCGGGTTCGAGCAGACCTCGGGTCTCATACAGGCGCAGGGTCTGTGTGCCCATCCCGACGAGGTCTGCGGCCACGGTGATGCCGTACACCCCGCGTTCGGGGTCGGGGTCGCTCACCGGGCCCTCCCCGCGCGGTGGCGCCGGCGAGGGGCCTGTGGGTCTCGCGGCCACATGCGAAACCTCCTGTGCTGACGCGGGTGACGGGGCTTGCGCCAGCATGTCACAGGTGCTACAACAAATCTATATCCGCCACAGGAGATCAGGGTGGTGGCGGAACCAACCGAACAAGGGACAGGAGTGTTGACCATGGCTGCGATGCTGATGCGCACCGACCCCTTCCGTGAGCTGGACCGGCTGACCCAACAAGTCCTCGACGGCCCGGGGACCTGGGCCCGCCCGTCGGTGATGCCGATGGACGCCTGGCGCGAGGGGGACACCTTCCACGTCGAGTTCGACCTTCCGGGGGTCAGCGCCGACTCGGTCGACCTGGACGTCGAGCGGAACGTCGTCACGGTCAAGGCGGAGAGAGCCGGCCTCGACGGGGACAAGGAGATGCTCGCCGCGGAACGCCCTCGCGGGGTGTTCTCGCGCCAGCTGGTCCTGGGCGACAACCTCGACACCGAACGGATCGAGGCGAGCTACGACGCAGGGGTGTTGAAGCTGCGGATCCCGGTGGCCGAGAAGGCCAAGCCGCGCAAGATCGAGATCGCGGGCACCACCCAGGAGCGGCAGGCGATCAACGCCTGACCCGTCCTTGAGTGGCGGGAGGACGAGAAATTGCCCGGGACCCCGGCCAGGTCGACGCCGGAGCCGCAGTGGCTGGGCACGTCACAGCCAGCCTCGGTCCCGCGCCTGGCGGGCCGCCGCCACTCGGTTGGAGGCTCCGAGCTTGCTCATCGCCTCGGACAGGTAGTTGCGCACCGTGCCCTCGGACAGGTGCAGCTGCCCGGCTATCTCGCCATTGGCCAGCCCATCGCCCGCGAGGCGCAGCACCTGGCGCTCGCGGTCGGTCAGTGGGTCCGGCTCGCCCCACGCGTCGGCGGCGAGCACGGGGTCGATGGCGCGGCCTCCGGCGTGGACGTCGCGGACGGCTTGCGCCAGCGCGCTGACCGGCGCGTCCTTGAGCAGGTACCCGACCGCGCCGGCATCCAGCGCCCGCCGCAGGTATCCACCGCGGGCGAACGTGGTGAGGATGACGACGCGAGTGGGCAGGCGGAGTCGTCGGACCTCGGCCGCCACCTCCAGCCCGGTCATCGCGGGCATCTCGATGTCCGTCAGGAGGACGTCGGGGCGCAACGCCTCGACCAGGTGCAGCGCCTCCTCGCCGTCGGAGGCGCTGCCCGCCACGGTGATGTCGGCCTCCAGCTCGAGGAGGGTGCTCAGGGCGCCGAGGACCATGAGCTGGTCTTCGGCCAGGACCACGGTGATCGTCATCGCCCACCCCGCTGCCCTGTCTGGCGGGCCCCGCCGGCGGTCCCCGCCAGGGGCACCGAGACCGCGACGACGGTCCCGTGCCGGTCGCCGGGGCCCTTCGCGTCGCCCACCTCGACGAGGCCACCGAGGGCGGTGATCCGCTCACGCATGCCGGTGATGCCGGATCCCGCACGCCCCGCTGACCCCCGGCCGTCGTCGCTCACCTCGAGCCGGACGTCGTCGTCGACCCTGGTGACACTGATCGTGGCGCGTCGGGCATCGGCGTGGCGCACCACGTTTGTCACGGCCTCGCGCAGCGCCATCGCCAGCGCGGACTCCTGCTCGGGGAGCAGGTCGGTCTGGTCGACGTGCACCTCGACGCCGACACCAGCTGCCTCCAGCGCCACGCGTGCCCCGTCGAGCTCGGCCGCGAGCCCCCGGGACCGGTAGCCGGTGACCGCAGCGCGAACCTCACCCAGCGCCTCCCGGCCGATCTCCTGGATGTCGTCGAGCTCGGCCGCTGCCCTATCCGGGTCTGCGCGGACCAGACGCGAGGCCAACTCGGACTTCAACACGACGACCGACAGGGTGTGCCCGAGCAGGTCGTGCAGGTCACGGGCGATCCGTTCCCGCTCAGCGATCGTTGCCAGCCGCTCGATCTCCTCATCGGCACGCAGGAGACGCTGGTTCGCCCGGCCCCGCTCAGCATCGAAGATGCTCGTCGCACCCACGACCGGCGTGAAGAACAGCGCGGGGCCGAGCGCGGCCAACCGCCAGGGCATCGGGACCGGCGAGATCACGAAGATCAGGCCGACCACGCCGAGGAGACCGGCGACCACCTCCACCGCCCGGCGGACGGGGTACAGGCGGCTGGCGATGGCCGCTCCGTAGATCACGAACACGCTGGCTCCGCTGTTGACCAGCGAACCCGCCAGGGCCAGAGCGGCGAGGGCCGTGATGAGGATCAGGATCTGCCGGTCGTCGCGAGCCGTGAAGGTCGCAGCGTAGATGGGCAGGAACAGGGCGACCAGCACCGCGATGGCCAGCCAGTCCAGCGCGTCGGTCGAGGGGTCGAACAACGGCTGGTAGAACAGCGCGCCGAGGTAGACCAGCCACACGTACCTCATGTCAACGGGTGGGGTGCGGCAGGCGGTGTCTCATCGGGTGCCTCATCCGTAGGTCCGGCCCTCGTCGCGCTGGAAGCCCCACGCGGCGACGACCAGGAAGAACGCCGTGAACGCTAGCAGCACGCCGGCGTGCAGCGCCTGGGATCCGCTCTCGGCGGCCCCGACGGTGCCCAGGGCGAGCTGAGCGAAGTGGTAGGGCGGCAGTGCCGGAGCAATCCCCTGCACGAGCCCGGGCAACTGGTGGATCGGGATGAACAATCCCGACGCGAACGCCATCGGTAGGTAGATGAGGTTCAGCATGGCCGGTGCGGAGTTCGGTCCGACGAGGTACCCGAAGGCAAGGCCCATGGCCGAGAACGGCAGCGCCCCGACGAGCAGCACCAGGCCGAGGCCGGCCCACTCGGTGAGGGGCATCCGCACGCCACCCAGCGTGCCCCCGAGGATGAACAGCGCCCCGATGATGAGCGCCGACACGGATGTCGCCATGACGACCTTGGCCACGAAGTAGGCCTGCGGGGGCATCGGTGAGACGCGCTTGAGCCGCATCCAGCCCTGCCCACGTTCGAGCGCGACCGACACCCCGAAGCCGAACAGGGCGGCGCCGATGACCCCGAAGGTGCCGTAGGTCGCCATCATGTAGGTGGTCACGCCGACCGGTCCGGCGTCGCCGGCGCCGGGGCCGCCGCCGAAGGCCACCCCGAAGAGCAGGTAGAACAGGACCGGCAGGGCGATCGTGCTCACGGCGAAGATGGGCACGCGGATCAGCTTGAGGAACTCGTGGCGCGCCTCGGTGACATAGATCCTCGCGGTGTTCAGTCGAGGCGTGCCGGCGCGGGCCGTCAGCTGCGTCGCAGTCAGGGTGGTCATCGTGCTGCCTCCGTGTCAGTGGTCAGGGCAAGGAAGGCCTCTTCGAGGCTCGGTTCGGTGACGGTCACGTCGGTGGCGCAGGGGTCCAGGTCGAGCAGCGCTCGCAGTGCGGGCTCGGCGGTTCTGGCGAGCAGCTCGAGCCACGGGCCCTCACGTGACGCGCGAGCCACCCCGGGCCACTGGCTCGCCACGGACGGACTCACCGAGGTATGGGCACGGACCCGTCGCCCGGGCACCCGGGCCTTGATCTCGCCGGGGGTCCCCTGGGCGATCACGACGCCGCGGTCGATCACGACGATCCGGTCTGCCAGAGCGTCGGCCTCCTCGAGGTAGTGCGTGGTGAGCACCACCCCACGCCCCGACCCGGCCAGCTCGCGCAACGTGGCCCACAGGGCACGTCGAGCCTCCACGTCCAGTCCGGTGGTCGGCTCATCGAACACCAGCAGGTCGGGATCGCCCGCCACGGCGATTCCGAACATCACCCGACGCTGCTGGCCGCCGGAGAGCTCGCCGAACATCCGGTTCTCGAGACCGCCGAGGCCCGCCGCGGTGACGACCTGCGCCATGGACAGGGGGGCGGGGTAGTAGCCGCGGAACTGGGTGAGCAGCTCGCGCACTCGCAGCGTGTCCGGCACGCCCGAGGCCTGCAGCATCACGCCGAGACGCCGCCGCGCCGGCACGTCACGGGGGTCACGTCCGAAGAGACGTGCCGTTCCGGAGGTGGGTGCCGTCAGGCCGGTCAACATCCCGATCGCCGTGGACTTGCCGGCGCCGTTGGGTCCGAGCAGGGCCAGGAGCTCACCAGAGCGCACCTCCAGGTCCAGATCGCTCACCGCCTGGACCCTCGTCGCGCCCTTCCCGAACTGCTTGGACGCACCGAGCAGCTCGGCCAGGACGGGGTTGTCGGGACTGGTGGGCACGTCGTGGTGTGTCAGCTGCGTCGTCGTCATGCCTCAATGCTCACGCGGTCGGCGCTGCGGCAGTAGTGGCCCCAGTCATTCCCTCGGCATGACAGATGTCATGCCCGGGCCAGGTGGTCCAGCTCGGTCGATGTCGACGACAGGAGGGTCGACGGCGGGCGACCCTCGGAGCCGATCCGTCGTCGGGCGGGCCCGCTCATGGACGTCGTCGGGCGGGCCCGCTCATGGACGTCGTCGGGCGGGCCCGGTCGTGGAGACCGTCGACGGCGCCACGCTCTATGGGTTGGCGATGAGTCGCAGGAGGGTTGCGTCCAGGTCGATCAGTGCTCCGATGCGCAGTCCTGACGCCTCCAGCCGGGGCGGATGCAGGCGAGGCCACCCCCGCGTGGTCACGGGCAACCCTGCTGACCTGCACGTCTCGAAGAATGCATCGACGTCGTCGAGCCTGAGACAGCAGCCGAAGGAGCTCGTGGCCGGGTCGAGGTCGGCGAACGGAAAGAACTCCAGCGTCACGCCATGCCGCGCGAGGATCAACCAGCCGGCGTCGCGGAACGCCTCGGTGAACCCGAGCCGTGTGTAGAACGCCGACGTCGCCGCAAGGTCCCGAGACGGAAGGTTGGGCGTCGCTCGGTCGGCCATGCTCGGACGGTAGGCAGGGGACGTCCGGCAGTCAACCCACGAACCTCCCGAGACGACATCCGATGGTCCGCCAGGACGCACCCGGGTGCGTCACCCGGGATGACGTCGTCGTGGCGTTGCGCCCGTGCGTGGACGCCGACCACCCCTGAGGTGAGTGCGCGTACTGATCCGTCGGGACCGCGTCGCCGCGAGTCTGTACGGGTCACAGAGCCCGACGAGTGCACCGTCGTGTCCACGCCCCACCTCAGGTCCTCCGCGAACGGTGGCCGGCCTGACGCCCGCGCTCGTCTTCACCCTGCAGACCCTCGCAGCTACGCCGGAGGAGTTCACGTTGAGCGTGTGCGTCTACTGACGCGACATCGACAGGGCCCAGGAGTTCTCGGGTCAGCCGATGTGTGCGGAGAGGGCGTCGACGATCAGATCGGCGATCTGCCGGTCAGCTGCCCGACGGACGGGTGGCCGAAGGGAGGGTCGCGCGCAGCGCCGCGCTCAGGGCCTCCGGGTCGACCGGGGCCCCCGTGGCAGCCCTCGCGCCGATGGCCAGCCCCAGGATGTAGGAGCCGACAGGAGCCATGGGCCGCGCGAAGCTGTGGGCGATCTCCCTGGTCAGGGCGTGGATGCCGATCACGTCCACCGCGTCGGGGTCGACGTCGACTGCGGCGCAGGCGTCGTGGATCCAGGCGCTCCAGGATTCCTCGGCGGTGGTGAGGTCGGTCATGCGCATCTCCAGGTGAGGCGGTGTTCGCGATGGTGGTAGGGCCCTGCGATGGAGCGCCCTATTTCGAGCTGAGCTCGGGCTTGTCCCAACCGCGCTGCGGCGCGCGGTTGCCCGAGCCGCGACCCGGCCGCTCGTCCTTGGACCGATAGACGAGGTAGGGGCGCGTGAGGTAGCCGAGGGGTGCGGAGAACACGTGCACCAGCCGGGTGAACGGCCACATCGCGAAGAGCAGGAACGCCAGCAGCGCGTGCAGCTGGAAACCGAACGGCGCCTCAGCCATGAGCTCCGGCTCCGGCTGAAAGAGGAAGATGCTGCGGAACCAGACGCTGACGCCCTCGCGGTAGTTGTACTCGCCGCCGAACTGCAACAGGCTGCCCGCGACGGTGTTCCACATCCCCAGCACGATGACGGTGCCGAGCACGGCATACATGGCCTTGTCGTTGACCGTCGTCGCGGAGAACACCGGGCCGGTGGTGCGCCGCCGGTAGACGAGGATGGCAAGCCCGGCGACCGCCGCGATGCCGGCAGGGATGCCGCCGGCCAGCGCGATCACGTGGTAGGCGTGGGGGCTCAGGCCCAGGGCGTTGGTCCACACCTGCGGGATGACCAGGCCGATGATGTGCCCGGCGATGACTCCGAGCATCCCGAAGTGGAACAGGGGGCTACCGATCCGCAGCAGCCTGTCCTCGTAGAGCTGGCTGGAGCGGGTGGTCCAGCCGAACTTGTCGTAGCGGTAGCGCCAGACGTGCCCCACGACAAAGACCGCAAGGCAGACATACGGCACGATCACCCACAGGAACACGGTCATCGGGGGGCTCCTACGGGGATGGTGGTTCCGAGCATGGCGGTGGTGTCGACGGGCTCGGGCCGAGGGTTCAGGCGGGGGTCGATGGCGTAGGGCTCGAGCCCGACGTCCTCCTGAGGGGGGCCGTCCGCGACGAGCCGCATCAGGGCCGTCTGGTCGTCGCCGTCGAGCTCGGGGAGCGTCGAGCGCAGGGCCTCGACCGCCGGCAGCCACGGCGAGCCGCGCTGCGCAAGCCCCGCCCTGAGCACCTCGATGCCGACCCGGTGGCGGGTCAGCAGCTGCCAGGCGGTCGCCCAGTCGTGCACCGCACCGAACTCGAGCACCACGCAGAGGTGGTCGGGCAGCTCGACATCGGAGTCGAACTCGACGCCGGCCTTGCGGTAGGCCTGCTTGAACTCGACGAGCGCGACCCCGCGGCGACGGGTGTCACCGTTGGTGAAGTAGGTGAGGTGCAGCGAGCACTTCCGGGTGACGTCGAAGGTGTCGACGTAGTCCCGTTGCAGCGCAGCGAGATCGGCGCCCTCGAGGGTGTCGAGCACCTCCACGGCCGGCAGGCGCTGCGCCTCGGGGAGGGTCGCGACGACGGCGCGCAGCATTGGCACCCGCTCCACCAGCACGGCATCCGGGTAGTCAAGCAGCAGCGACAGCACCTGCCAGGTGTCGACCAGCTCTCGCTCGGTGATGCCGGGCTGCTCGTCACGGTGCCTGCGCCACTTCATCGGTCGCCCCTCGTGTCGGCGCCGGCGTCATCCTTCGGGAAGATGCCCTCGGGCATCCCCCGCCCGTCCCAGTTGAGCAGGTTGACCCGACCCCGCATCGGGTTGTCTGGCGGCAAGGACTCCATCGAGTCAGCGGACTGGGCCTGCTGCAGCACCCGGAAGTTCTCGACCGCCACCGGCGTCGGGGCCGAACCGGACCCTTCTCCGAAGATCTCGTCGTTGCCGTACCCCGACACGGCACAGTCGGTGGCGAGCTCCTCGAGGGCGTGGGCCTGCTCGGCGTGCGCGGTCGGGATGACGTAGCGCTCGTCGTACTTCGCCAGGGCGAGCAGGCGGAACATCTCGTACATCGCCTCGCCCTCCATGCCGACGGCGGCGGGTATCTCGTCGCGGGGGTCGCGACCGAGATTGATGTCGCGCATGTACGAGCGCATCGCGGCGAGCTTCTTCAGCACGCCGTTCACCGGGGCCACGTCGCCGGCGGTGAAGAGGTTCGCGAGGTACTCGACGGGGATGCGCAGGGTGTCGATCGCCCCGAAGAGGTTGTCGACGTCCTCCGCGTCGTAGCCGGTGTCCTTGATGACGTCGACCACCGGCGACAGCGGCGGGATGTACCAGACCATAGGCATGGTGCGGTACTCCGGGTGCAGCGGGAGCGCCACCTTGTAGTCCATGATCAGCTTCTTCACCGGGCTGCGCCGGGCCGCCTCGACCCAGTCGCCGGGGATGCCGGCCGCCTCCGCCTCACGACGCACCTCAGGGTCCTCGGGGTCGAGGAACACTCCGAGCTGTGACTCGTAGAGGTCGGCGTCGTCGGGGGCCGATGCCGCCTCGAGCACCTTGTCGGCGTCGTAGAGCACGAGGCCGATGTAGCGCAGCCGGCCGACGCACGTCTCCGAGCACACGGTCGGGATGCCGACCTCGATCCGCGGGTAGCAGAACGTGCACTTCTCGGCCTTGCCGGTCTTGTGGTTGAAGTAGACCTTCTTGTACGGGCAGCCGGTGATGCACATCCGCCAGCCACGACAGCGGTCCTGGTCGACCAGGACGATGCCGTCCTCCTCGCGCTTGTAGATCGCCCCGCTGGGGCACGAGGCGGCGCACGACGGGTTGAGGCAGTGCTCGCAGATGCGCGGCAGGTAGAACATGAAGGTCTGCTCGAACTCGAACTTCACCTTGTCCTCGATGCCGCGCAGCATGACGTCCTTGGCCGCGTGCTCGCGCGAGCCCCCGAGGTCGTCGTCCCAGTTGGCGCTCCACGACACGTTCATCGGCTTGCCCGAGATGAGCGAATGGGGACGTGCCACAGGGAAGTTCTTCTGCGCAGGCGCGCTGAGCAACGTCTCGTAGTCGTAGGTCCACGGCTCGTAGTAGTCCTGGATGGACGGCATCTTCGGGTTGCTGAAGATGGTGAGCAGCTTCTTGAGGCGGCCACCCGCCCTCAGTCTGAGCCGGCCGTTCTTCACGACCCAGCCGCCCATCCACTCGTCCTGGTCCTCGTAGCCGCGGGGGTAGCCCAGACCGGGGCGCGTCTCGACGTTGTTGAACCAGACGTACTCGGTGCCGGCCCGGTTGGTCCACGCCTGCTTGCAGGTGACCGAGCAGGTGTGGCAACCGATGCACTTGTCGAGGTTCATCACCATCGCCATCTGGGCCATGACGCGCATCTCAGTACTCCACGTTCTGGTTGGTGCGACGGCGGATCATCGTGACCTCGTCGCGGTTGTTGCCGGTGGGCCCGATGTAGTTGAAGAAGTAGGCGAGCTGCGCGTAGCCGCCGATCATGTGGCTCGGTTTCATCATGATCCGGGTGAGCGAGTTGTGGATGCCGCCGCGCTTGCCGTCACGCTCGGTGAGCGGCACGTCGATGAGCCGGTCCTGGGCGTGGTGCATGTAGACGGTGCCCTCCGGCATCCGGTGCGAGACGATCGCGCGGGCCGCGACGACGCCGTTGCGGTTGACCGCCTCGACCCAGTCGTTGTCCATGACCCCGATCTTCACGGCGTCGAGGTCGCTCATCCAGATCGTCTGGCCCCCGCGGGAGAGGCTGAGCATGAAGAGGTTGTCCTGGTACTCGCTGTGGATCGACCACTTGTTGTGGGGGGTCAGGTAGCGCACCGAGACCCCGAGGGCGTTCTGCTCCCCGAGCGCGGCCTCACCGAACAGCTCGGTCATGTTCAGCGGTGGCCGGTAGACGGGCAGCGCCTCCCCCATGCCGAGGATCCAGTCGTGATCCAGGTAGAACTGCTGGCGCCCCGTGAGCGTGTGGAACGGCTTGAGCCGCTCGATGTTGATGGTGAACGGCGCGTAGCGGCGCCCGCCCGACTCCGACCCCGACCACTCCGGCGAGGTGATGACCGGAACCGGGGCCACCTGGGTGTCGGCGAAGGTGATCTGCTTGCCCTCGTGCTCGGCCGAGAGGTCGGCCAGCTCGGTGCCGGTGCGCTTCTCGACGTTGCGGAAGCCGTGGGTCGCCAGGTGCCCGTTGGTCGTACCGCTCAGGTGCAGGATCGCATCAGCGACGTGGATGTCGGTCTCCAGCTTCGGCTGTCCGGCGCCGGCCCCCTGGTGCACCACACCGTTGCGCCCGCGCAGGATGTCGACCTCGCGCTCGACCCTGTAGGGCACGCCCTTGGTCACCATGCCCACCGACTCCAGGAGCGGGCCGACCGAGGTCATCTTGTCGTAGGTCGTGGTGAAGTCCCGTTCGACCACGGCGAGCACGGGCAGGGTCTTGCCCGGCACCGGCTCGCACTCGCCCTTGCGCCAGTCCTTGACGACGCCATGCACGGTGGCCATGGCCTCGGGGGTGTCGTGCCACAGCGGCTTGGCGACGACGTCCCGGCGGGTGCCGAGGTGGTCGACGGCCAGCTGGGAGAACTTCTTCGCGATCGCCTTCCAGGCCTCCCAGTCGGTCTTGGACTGCCACGGCGGGGAGATCGCCGGGTTGAACGAGTGCACGAACGGATGCATGTCGGTGGTGTTGATGTCGTGCTTCTCGTACCAGGTGGCGGCCGGCAGGACGACGTCGGAGAACAGCGTCGAGCTCGTCATCCGGAAGTCGATCGTCATGAGCAGGTCGAGCTTGCCCTCGGGCACGTGCTCGGGCCAGGCGATGCCCTCCGGGCGCTTCTCCGGAGGTGCCTGCTCGGCGGTGACCGCGTTGTCGGTGCCCAGCAGGTGCTTGAGGAAGTACTCGTTGCCCTTGGCGCTCGAGCCGAACAGGTTGGCCCGCCAGAGGCTGAGGATGCGCGGGTGGTTCTCCTCGGCCTCGGGGTCCTCGACGGCGAAGGCCAGTGCGCCGGACTTGAGCTGGTCGACGACGTAGTCCGACGGTGCCATCTGGGCCGCCTCGGCCTCGTCGACGAGGTCGAGGCTGCTGCGGCTGAACGTCGGGTAGCTCGGGGTCCAGCCGAGTCGCACCGACTGCGAGAGCAGGTCCATGACGCCCTTGCCCGAGAAGACACCGGTGCCGGCGTCGACGTCGTCCGCGGTGAAGGTGTCGTAGCGGTACTGGCTGGTGTTGACATACCAGTAGGCCGTCTGGTTCATGTGCCGCGGCGGTCGCTGCCAGTCGAGGGCGAAGGCCATGTGCTGGAAGCCCATGATCGGGCGCACCTTCTCCTGACCCACGTAGTGCGCCCAGCCCCCGCCGTTGCGCCCCTGGCACCCGGTGATCGTGGTGAGCACGAGCATCGCGCGGTAGATCTGGTCGGAGTGGAACCAGTGGTTCGTGCCGGCGCCCATGAGGATCATGCCGCGTCCGGTGGTGTCGATCGCGTTCTGGGCCCACTCGCGGGCCAGCCGCACGACCTGCTCGGCGGGGACGGAGGTGATCTCCTCCTGCCAGGCCGGGGTGGCCGGCGTGGACGGGTCGTCGTAGTCAGCCGGCCAGGTGCCCAGCAACCCGGGGCGACTGACGCCGTACTGGGCGAGCATGAGGTCGAGGACGGTGGTCACGAGGCGGCCGCCGATCCGCCGCACCGGCACCCCGCGCGAAACGTGCGCGACCTTGCCGTCGTAGGAGTCGAAGCGCGGCAACGTGATTCGCGCGGTCTCGGTGGTGGTGTCGTGAAGGGTGAGCAAGGGGTCGATCTCCCCCAGCTCGAGGTTCCACTTCCCCCAGCTCTCCTCGCCGTAGCGGAAGCCGATCGAGCCCTGCGGGATGGCGACGTCGCCGGTGCGCGCGTCGATCAGCGCCGGCTTCCACATCGCGTTCTCGGAGGTGCTCTCGGGGATGTCGAGGTCGCCGGCCACGAGGTACTTGCCCGGCCGGTAGGCGGGCCCGCCCGCGTCGCCGGCCGACCCGGCATCCGTGGTGTCGGGCTCGAGGGCCACGAGGAAGGGCAGGTCGGTGTACTTCTGGTTGTAGTCGGTGAAGAAGTCGACCTGCTGGTCGACGAAGAACTCCTTGAGGATGACGTGCCCCATGGCCATCGCGAGCGCCCCGTCGGTGCCCGGTGCCGCCGCGACCCACTGGTCGGCGAACTTGACGTTCTCGGCGTAGTCGGGGGAGACCGCGACGACCTTCTGGCCCCGGTAGCGCGCCTCGGTCATCCAGTGCGCGTCGGGCGTGCGCGTCATCGGCACGTTCGATCCCCACATGATGAGGTAGCCGGCATCCCACCAGTCGCCCGACTCGGGCACGTCGGTCTGGTCGCCGAACACCTGCGGCGAGGCGTTGGGCAGGTCGGCGTACCAGTCGTAGAACGAGAGCATCGGGGCGCCGATGAGCTCGAGGAAGCGGGCCCCCGAGGCATAGGAGACCGGGGACATCGCGGGGATCGGCGAGAAGCCGGCGATCCGGTCCGGGCCCCAGCGCTTGACGGTGTAGACGTGGGCGGCCGCGATGATCTCGACGACCTCGTCCCACGTCGAGCGGACGAGGCCGCCCTTGCCGCGGGCCGACTTGTAGCGCCTCGCCTTCTCGGGGTCCTGCACCACGGAGGCCCAGGCGACGACCGGGTCGCCCCCGACGGCTCGCTTGGCCTCGCGGTACATCTCGAGCAGCACACCGCGCACGTAGGGGTAGCGAACCCGAGTCGGCGAGTAGGTGTACCAACTGAAGGCGGCGCCCCTGGGGCACCCGCGCGGCTCGTACTCCGGGCGGTCCGCGCCGGTCGAGGGGTAGTCGGTCTGTTGCGCCTCCCAGGTGATGATGCCGTCCTTGACGTAGACCTTCCACGAGCACGACCCGGTGCAGTTGACCCCGTGGGTGCTCCGCACCACCTTGTCGTGCGACCAGCGATCGCGATAGAACGCATCGCCTGAGCGGCCTCCCTCCGCGTGGATCGATCGCTTGTCGGCAGAGACCTCCGAGCGAGTGAAGAAGCGCCGAGTGCCGACCAGGGCCTCGGTCAGCGGTCCGTCGAGGCCGGCGGTCATGAGTGCTCCTTCGATGCGGCGGTGCGAAACGGAGTTGTCGTGCTCACCTGCGCGATGCAGGTGGTGTCGTCGACGAAAGGCTCGAGACTGACCCGCGCCCCTCGCTCACCCAGCTGGGCCAACGATCCCGCAATGAGGCCGCGGTGGATGCCGCAGACGACCGCCGGGTTCTCGCGGGCCAGGTCGAGGAAGGGGCAGTGGGCCAGGGTGATCTCGGCAGTGCGGCCCCCGTCGGAGGTCTTCAGCTCCGGGGTGTAGCCCCACTCCTGGAGGACGTCGATCATCTGGGCCACCTTCCCGATCCAACGGCCGGGGCTGTCGGCCGGCGGGGAGCTCTCCGAGGGGACGTGCTCCACGGCCCAGCGACGGCCGGCCTCGGCGGGGGTCATCGCGTGACCGGCCACGCCCTCGGTCAGGGTCGACGCGAGCAGCCCGCTGAGCAGCCGCAGGTGGTCGACCTGGGCCCGGGGGTCGACGTCGTCGAGCGACCCCGGTGCCAGCGAGTAGACCTTGCGTGGCCGCCCGGCGCCGCCGGCACGTCGCACGACGGACTCGACGAGCCCCGCCGCGGCGAGCTGGTCGAGGTGGAAGCGCACGGTCGTGACATGCAGGCCCACCTCGGCGCCGAGCTCGGCGGCCGTGCGGCCGGGAGTGTCCGCCTCGGCATCTGCGTGCGCGAGTGCGTCGACGAGCCGGCGGCGCACGGGGGACCCGAGCAACGCTGCGGCGTGGTGCGCGGCCTCGGTGTCCATGTCACCCCGGTCGATATTGGAGGAATGCGTTCCTCCCTATCGAAGCACAGCATGGCGGGTCGCCGCCAGTGTGCGAGGACCTCCCGTTTCGCCTTGAAGGGAAGGCTGAACGGGTATACGACTGGGCGTCGTAAAAGGTAAGCCTTGCCTGTCTGGCTGGGGGATCCAGCAGGGTGTAGCGTCCCGGCATCTCTATTAAGAGGAATCTGTTCATGCAAATGAAGGAGCCGGGGATGCCCCAGCAGGTCACCGAGTCGGAGGCCCCGCCACCACCGCCGCGAGCCGACACCGGGGGCCACGTCCCCCGCGGGGCCACGCGGGTCCTCACGATGTCGACCATCGCGTTCACCCTGATGTTCGCCGCCTGGCTGATGTTCGGCATCCTCGGCGTCCCCATCCAGAAGGAGTTCGGCCTCTCCGACGGCCAGCTCGCCTGGATCAGCGCCGTTGCCGTCCTCAACGGCTCCCTGTGGCGGCTCCCCGCCGGCATGCTCACCGACCGGATCGGCGGGCGAAAGGTGATGACGGGGCTTCTCCTCCTCACCGCGGTTCCGGCGTGGTTCGTCGCGCAGGCGCAGAGCTACGGAGCGATCCTCGCGCTGGCCTTCCTCGTCGGCTTCGCCGGGAACTCCTTCAGCTCCGGGATCGCGTGGAACGCCGCGTGGCAGCCTCGTGAGCACCAAGGGTTCGCCCTCGGCGTGTTCGGCGCCGGGAACGTCGGGGCGTCGGTGACGAAGTTCATCGGTCCACCCCTCATCATCGGCACCGCAGGCGCGACCTACCTCGGCGGCGCGGTCGAGGGCGGCTGGCGGCTCGTTCCCGTGATCTACGCCGCGCTCCTGCTCGTCATGGCTGCCGCCCTGTGGTTCGGCACACCCGCCACCGACCGGATGCCCGGCCGCTCGGCGACCCTCGCCGCACAGGTCGCCCCGCTGCGACAGCTCCGCGTGTGGCGGTTCAGCCTCTACTACGTCGCGTTCTTCGGCGCCTACGTCGCGCTCGCGGCCTGGCTGCCGAAGTACTACGTCGACAACTTCGGCGTGAGCCTCACCGTCGCCGGGCTGCTCACGGCGCTGTACATCTTCCCGGCGTCCCTGATGAGGCCGGTCGGCGGCTGGTTCTCGGACCGCTGGGGGGCTCGCCGGGTCATGTACTGGGTCTTCGCCGTCATGCTCGGCACCTCCGCGCTGCTCATGATGCCGAACGGCCACCTCGTCATCGACCACGCCGACGGCCGCGAGACCTCCCACCTCGGCTACGCGCTCGGCATCATCCCGTTCACGGTGCTCCTCGTGGTGCTCGGCAGCGCGATGGGCATCGGCAAGGCCGCGGTCTACAAGCACATCCCCGAGTACTTCCCCGAGAACGTCGGCTCCGTCGGCGGGCTCGTCGGGATGCTCGGCGGCCTCGGTGGCTTCTTCCTCCCGCCGCTCTTCGCCTACACCAAGGAGTGGTCGGGCTTCCCGACGTCGACGTTCTTCGTGCTGTTCCTCCTCATCGCGGCCTGCGCCATGTGGATGCACTGGACCGTCATGGGGATGCTGCACGACGAGTCCCCCGACCTCGCCCGCAACCTCGAGTCCACGGCCGCCCCCGCGGCCGACCGCTGACCACCCGGCCACCCCGGCACGAAGGAGAGACCACGATGAGCACATCCCACCCACCGGCCCACAAGGGCGAGTGGCTGGAGTCCTGGGACCCTGAGAACGAGGAGACCTGGGACCAGTCGCTGGCCTGGCGCACGCTGTGGATCACGACGTTCTGCCTGACCCTCGCGTTCGTCGCGTGGTTCCTCCCCAGCGCGATCATCCCCAAGCTCAACGCGCTCGGCTACGACTTCACCAAGAACCAGCTGTACTGGATGGCGGCCATGCCCGGCCTCGCTGCCGGGCTCTTCCGCCTCGTGTGGATGACCCTCCCGCCCATCATGGGCACGCGCAAGATGGTCTCGCTCACCAGCCTGCTGCTCATCGCGTCGACCCTCGGGTGGGGTGTGCGGGTCCAGTCGCCGACCGCGCCCTACTGGGAGCTCATGGTGCTGGCCTTCCTCGCCGGCATCGGCGGGGGGGCGTTCTCCGGGTTCATGCCGAGCACGTCGTACTTCTTCCCCAAGCGCAAGCAGGGCACGGCGCTGGGCATCCAGGCCGGGCTCGGCAACTTCGGCGTCTCCTTCGTCCAGCTGCTCACGCCCTACCTCATCGCCATCTCGGCTCTGGCCATCTTCGGCGGCAGCCAGCAGATGACCGTGTCGGGCAAGCCCCCCGTGACCGTCTGGTACCAGAACGCCGCCTTCGTGTGGATCCCCCTCATGGTCGTCGGCGCGATCCTCGCCTGGACCATGCTCAGGTCGGTTCCGGTCAAGGCGAACATCCGGCAGCAGTTCGACATCTTTCGCAACCAGGACACCTGGTGGATGACGCTGCTCTACATCATGACCTTCGGCACCTTCTCCGGCCTCGCCGCGCAGTTCGGCCTGCTCATGATCAACCTCTACGGGAGCGGCAACACCGACATCGTGCAGGGGAGCGGTGCCACGGCCACGGTCCTCGTCGCGGGCTACGCCGTCCCCGACGCCGTCAAGTTCGTCTTCCTCGGACCGCTCATCGGGGCCGCAGCCCGCGTGGCGTTCTCCCCCCTCACCGACCGCATGGGTGGCGCCGTCTGGACCCTGATCTCCGGCATCGGTCTCGTCGCCTCGATCGCCTACACGATCCCCGCCCTCACCCCGGACACCAGCTCGGCGGCCGCGCTCGACGCCGGTTTCCGCCAGTTCCTCTACGGGATGCTCGCGATCTTCCTCTTCAGCGGCATCGGCAACGCCTCGACCTTCAAGCAGATGCCCATGATCTTCGAGCGCCGCCAGGCCGGAGGCGTCATCGGGTGGACCGCGGCCATCGCCGCCTTCGGGCCCTTCTTCTTCGGCGTCGGCGTGACGACCCTGGGCCCGGTGGCCTTCTACTCGATCGGTATCGCCTGGGCCGTCATGTGCGTCGGGATCACGTGGTGGCGCTACGCGCGTCCGGGCGCTCCCAAGCCCGGCTGACCCGCAGGCGGCGCGGATCCGCCCGGCTCGGGTGCGGACGTGGTGCCCCGACGGCCACGTCCGCACCCGATGCAGGGCACGACGCCGCGGGCCCGGCGGATGGCAGGCGCTGTCAACTGGGGTCCTGATGGGCCTCGAGGTCGCGGAGATCACCGGGAGTGTCGACGTCACGCGACGCCGGCCCGGTGACGGCGACCTCGAGGTGCGGCACCGCCAGCAGCAGCTTCGCGGGGCGGTTCGCCGCCGGGATGGGCAGGACCCGGCGCACGGCTGCCGCGCGGTAGGCGGCGAGCAGCGGGTTGCCGAAGCCACCCTCGTCGGTGGCGACGGCGGCCCCCACCTCGGACGGGGCGGCGCGCAGTGCCGCGACGAGCCGCTCCAGGGCGGGGCCGGCGTACGGCATGTCGCCGGCCACCACCGCGACGAGTGCGGTGTCCACCCGCAGGACACCAGCGGCGACGCCGGCGAGCGGCCCACCGCCCGGCGGCCTCTCGCACGTCCAGGTGACCGTTCGGCCGCAGTCCCGCTCCGTACCCACGACGACCACCGGCCACTGGTCGGGAAGAGACCCGACGATGGTTCGCAGCACGGTCGAGTCGTTAAACCGGGCGCCCAGCTTGTCGGAACCGAACCGCCGGGAGGTACCGCCAGCGAGGACGACGACCGTGACGTCACCCGTCGTCAGGAGGTGTCCGGCGCTCATGGCACCAGTGTGGCGGGAATGGGAGCTGGTGGGCCCTGTGTGAGGCCGGCCAGGACGCCGGCCACGACCCGGTCCGCGAAAGCCGCGTCGAGGGGGCCTCCGGTGATGAACCTGCGGTGGAGGACGGGACCTGCGAGGAGGTCGAGGACGTCGTCGAGGTCGGCGTCCGCGGGGAGCTCACCGCGCTGCTGCCCGCGGCGGAGCACGGCCAGCACGGGCCGGTGGCGGCGCGCCGACTCCTCGGAGTGCAGCCGCGTGAACCCGGGGTCGCGCTGCGAGGCCTCGAGCAGTGCCGGCATCAGTGCTCCGGCCGGCCCGGAGGACAGGGCGTCGGCGAGGCCGCGCAGCAGGATCGCGAGATCGCCCGCGAGGGTGCCGGTGTCAGGCTCAGGGGGGTCGGGTGCGATGCTCCGGAAGGCATCGAGGACGAGGGAGGCCTGGTTCGGCCAGTGCCGGTAGATCGTCGTCTTGGCCACACCGGAGCGCGCCGAGACCGCCTCGACAGTGGCACCGGCCACGCCGCGCTCGACGACCAGGTCCAGGGTCGCGGCGACTGCCCGGTGACGGGACCTCGTGACCCGTGGGTCGGGGCCACGGCGGACAACCGGCTGCGCACCCCGCTCCGCGGCGTCCGTGGGTCCCGGGGAGGGCCCATCCATCCCGCGACTGCTCACGGTGTGGGCCGCATCCACGTCGCGGCGTGCTCGGCGACGTACGCCTCGACGGTCCGCGGAGGCTTCCCCAGCAGCCGCCCCAAAGTCGGGTCCACGCGCTCGGCGTCCCCCCGCCGCAGGCCGGTGTGCAGCACGGTCTGCACGGCGACCTGGGCGAGCGGCAGGTGTTGACCTCGCAGGTGTCGGGCGTACCCGAGGACGGAGGCCGGCTGGTAGCTGATGGTGCGACCCAGCACCCGGGTGAGGATCGCGGCGACCTCGTCGAACGTGACGGCCCGTGGTCCGGTCAGGGTGTATCCGCGACCCCGGTGCGGGCCGGGGTCGACGAACACGAAGGCGGCCGCGTCGCCGATGTCACGGGTGTCGATGAACGCGACCCTCCCCTGCCCTGCCGGGAGGTGGATCCGGTCGTCCTCGACGATGTCGCGACGGTAGGCGTCGGCGAGGTTCTGGGCGAAGAAGCCCGGTCGCAGGACGGTCCAGCACGGCACGTGGTCGCGCAGGTGTGTCTCGACCCGGTGGTGTGGCACGACGCGGTTGGTGTCGGCGCCGGCGACCGACGAGAACACGACGTGCTCCACCCCGGCGCTGACCGCGACGTCGGTCAGCGCGTTCAGGGTCGGGCCCACACGCGCGACCGGTGGTGGCCGCAGCAGGAAGACACCGCGGGCACCCTCAACGGCCGGCCCGAAGGTCTCCGGTCGGAACAGGTCCAGCTCTACCGGTTCCACCCCCGGCTCGGGATCGAGGAGGTCATGGGCCCGCACACCGGCGCGGACGGGGATTCCGCGCTGACGCAGCGCGCGAACGGTGGCTCCGCCGACGTTGCCCCCCGCGCCGACGACGAGGACGGGGCCCCTCACGGCGGGTCCTCGTCGACGTCGAGGTGGAGCACGCTCAGGTGGTCGCGCCGGGCAGCCTCGCAGAGCTCGCCGTGGGTGGGGGCGCGGTCGAGGTTGATCCGGATGCCGAGGCGTCTGTTGGCCTTCGCCACCCCCACCGCCTCGATCAGCTCTCCGTAGACGTCGGCCACGGCGTCGGGGTCCTCCACCAGCACGGCGGTGGCGGGCAGGCGACGACCGAACAGGGTGACCTCGACCGCGGTCGGGCGCCCGCGGAGGTTGAACCGCCACCCCGAGCTCGTCAGCACCAGGAGCCGCCCGTCGGGTCGGCGGTGGTAGGCCACCGGCGTCGAGTACACCCGACCGGAGCGACGCCCGGTCACGTGCAGCAGCATGAGGTCCCGTCCGACCGCCGCCGAGCGACGCCGCCCGGACAACAGCCAGGACAGGACCGGGTTCCCGACAGCGATCACCAGTCCGGGAGGAGTCACCCGCTCCACGGGACGGGGTTGGGAGGACGTCATGCCACCACGTTACGCTACGAATCCGTAGCGAAAAGTCCGGCGTGGAGCGACCGCACCTGCGAGGCCGACACCTGGTTCTCGCTCTGGAGGGCCCGGCCCACGTGCTGGACGGTGCGGTGTCCCGGTGGCATCGGGAGGGGTCACCGCTCAGCGGCAGCGACAGCGGGCCGGTGTGGGCCGGCGGCGGTCTCCGCGGTCGGTGAGGACCCCGACCAGCCCGGCCCGGGCATAGGCGACGACCGGCCGCTGCCCACGGACCGAGGTGCACACCCAGGCCGCTGTCAGCGCCGAGACGTCCGCGACCCGCCCGATCCGGAAGAGCGAGGTGGTCTCCTCGACGGCGGGGTCCTCGCCGGCTCGGAGGACGGTCTGCACGTCAGGTGCCAGCGCCAGGGCACTGATGACGACGGCGACGTTGTCGAGGTCGTCGGACCCCAGGGCGGCAAGAGCTCGTGCTCGACCCAACCTCACTCGCTCGAGCACGGCGTGGTCGGCCGCGTCCCCGATCACGACCGGCAGCCTGCTGTCCCGCGCCGTCGGAAGATTCCGCGCGCCGGCAGTGCGCTCCACGATCACGCACGGCACCTGCAGCTCGCTGAGCAGCTGACCGACGCGAAGCCCGACCTGCCCCAGCCCCGAGACCACCACGTGGTTGCGCCACGGGACACTTCGCGGGCCGATCAGTGCAGCCGTTCGAGCGCTGACGATCCACTCCACCAGCCCCGCGACCAGGGCGCCGGTGAATCCGATCCCGAGCAGCATGAGCAGGGCGGAGGCCACCAGGTACCACCCGGGCGCGCCGTGCGACAGGGCGTCTGCGGGGCCGACCGTCGAGACCAGCCGGGTGGAGGCGTAGAAGGCCTGGAGGATGCTCTCGTGGAGCACGAGCACGGCGAGCACCCACTCGACGGCGATGATGCCGAGCAGTCCCCACAGGCCCGCGACGAGCAGACCCTGGGCCCCGCCGTGGCGGTGGGGGACCCAGCGGAGGATGCGCGCGGCAGGTCCGTTGCGTGCCGGGTGCCACGGCCGGACGGTTGCGACGCCCTCGTCGTCGTCGACGACTGCCCTCGCGCCGGCGTCGCCGCCCAGGATCGCAAGGGCAGCGGGGTGGATGCATGCAGCGACCACGGCCGGTGCTGCGATGTCCGCCGGGGAGGTGACGATGCAGTTCGGCACCACCGAGGCCAGCTGTCGCCCGATCGTGCGGTCGAACACCGTCACCACCATGGGCACCGACGGCTGGAGGTTCTCGGCGAGCAGCGCATGGCGCAGGGCGGCCACGTCGCCTCGCACGATGACCGCGACCCCGTCGACGTGCTCCGCGAATGCCGCGCGCAGCGCCGGCTCGTCAGGGGTGAGCAGGTGCACCGTCTCGGCACCGTCCGCGACGAGGAAGGTGCACAGCAGGCGGGTCGCCTCCAGGTCCCCGATGACGACGACGCGTGGCGCACTGGTCGTTTCGGGCATTCGGACTCCGTGGCGTGGTGGGGGAAGGCCGACTCGCTCGCGACTGTATACCCATGGGGGTATCGGTGACGACGCTATCGCGGGGCTGGTGAGGTATCTCTCAGAAAGCTCAGGTCATACCCCGCCGGGTATACCTTCAAGCCATCCACCCACGTCGAAGGAGACGCCATGGCTGACGTCGTCATCCTCGGGGCCGGAGTCGCCGGTCACACCGCAGCGCTCCACCTGAGTCGTTTGCTCCCCAAGGGACACACGGTCACAGTCGTGTCACCCAACTCGATGTGGAACTGGATTCCGAGCAACATCTGGGTCGGGGTGGGGAAGATGCCCAAGGAGTCGGTGGTCTTCCCGCTGGCCCCGGTCTACCGGAAGAAGGGGATCATCTTCCGCCAGGCCAAGGCCGTGGCGATCCGACCCGACGGCGATGCCGACGACGGGCGTGGCGCGGTCGACATCGAGCACACCAGCCCCGAGCGGATCGGGCAGCACGAGCGGATCCGGTACGACTACCTCATCAACGCCACCGGCCCCCAGCTGAAGTTCGGCATGACACCCGGGCTCGGGCCGGACGGCGGGAACACGGTCTCGGTGTGCACGGCCGACCACGCCGTGCACGCGGCGGCGGAGCTGACCGCGACCATCGAACGGCTCAAGGCCGGACAGCCCCAGACCCTGGTGGTCGGGATGGGCCACGGCACCTGCACGTGCGAGGGCGCGGCGTTCGAGTACGTCTTCAACGTCGACCACGAGCTGCGCGAGGCCGGGGTGCGCGACCTGGCCAGGCTGGTCTACCTGACCAACGAGGCCCAGCTGGGCGACTTCGGCGTCGACGGGATGACCTTCGACGACCACGGCTTCGAGACGACCTCCCAGCTGTGGACATCGAGCCTGTACCGAGAGCGCGGCGTCGAAGCCGTGCTCGGTGCGCACGTGCACCGGGTCGAGCCCGGCGTCGTCCACTACGAGACACTCGACGGCGAGATGCGCGAGCTGGCGTTCGACTTCGGGATGCTGCTTCCCCCGTTCGGCGGTGTGCCGCTGCAGGCGTTCGACCGCGACGGCGGCGACATCACCGCCGAGGTGTTCGCCCCGAGCGGGTTCATGAAGGTCGACGCCGACTACACCGCCAAGCCCTACGAGGAGTGGCGCGGTGCCGACTGGCCGAAGACCTACCAGTCGGTCGGACACCGGAACGTGTTCGCCGTGGGGATCGCCTTCGCTCCGCCGCATCAGATCTCACGCCCGCTCAAGAGCCCGAACGGCACCGCGATCGCACCGTCCCCGCCCCGCACCGGGATGCCGTCGGGCGTCATGGGCAAGACCGCGGCCCTGACGATCGTGGACCGGATCAAGCATGGCAACGACCGCCCGGCGCACGAGGCCTCGATGGCCGACATGGGCGCGGCGTGCGTCGCCTCAGCCGGAACCGGCATGCGACGTGGCTCCGCCGCAGCGATGACGATGATGCCGGTCGTGCCCGACTACACGGTGTACCCCACAGGTCGCGACCTGGCCGACACCCGCGGCGAGATCGGGCTCAGCGGCCACTGGGCCAAGCTGATGATGCACTACCTCTTCATCCACAAGGCCAAGGGCCGCCTCGGCTGGCAGCTGATCCCGGAGTGAATGACATGAGCCATGACACCTTCAGCCCCACCCCCGACCTGCGCAGCGCTCCGCTGCCCACGAAGAAGACCCTGCGGATGCGCCGGAACCTGCCCTACCAGGCCTATCGGTTCGCCGCCTTCAACGTGCGCATCCTCCGGATGGTCGCCAAGGGCCACCACTGACCCGACGTCGCCTCCGCCCGCCGCCGGCCGGGGTTGTCATCGGCTTCCCGGCACGGCAACCCCCGGGGAGCCCTCTGGCTGTCTGAGGTGTCGGAGGCCCGGGGCGGTGAGGATGGAGCCGGGTGCCGGGCGCGTCCATCCGCCTGCCCTCGTCCACGACGACAAGGTCGCGCGGTCCACCAGCGGCCAGTCCCGACGCGGGCGACTGGATGTGTCGTCAGCACACGACGACAACGAGCCAGTGAGGCACGGTGGAGACCCCACCTTTGGCGGACCGGGGGCATCCGAGACGCACGTCGGCGGGAGCGATCGGCGAGCTCACAGGCTGTTGGCAACCGCAGCGATGGTAAAGCGCAGGTAAGGACTACGCAGCAATGGTAAAGCGCAGGTAAGGATTGTCAGTCGTGCAGTCCCGGGACCTGTCGCACGAGGCTCGATCATGGTTTCCTGTCGCTACCGTCGCCGCGATGTAGGCGGGCGCCACCCATCACGACAGGATCTCAATGAAGCCACTCATGTCCCGCCGGTCGACGAGGGTGGCTCTCGCCGCTGGCGTCGCCGCCGCCCTGACCACGGGCACCCTCGCGACCGCCACCGCCACCGACCCCGGTGACCCCCGGACGCAGATCGACAAGGCCCCCGCCGCCGAGCTGCAGATCGATGAGGTCAAGGACCCCGCCAAGGGCACCGCCGAGGAGAAGCTCGGCCAGCACGACCGCGAACTGCTCGACCAGGCGGTCGCCGACGGCGCCAAGCGCGTCACCCTCATCCTCGCCGTCGACAAAGGCCAGACCGCTGCTGTCGCCAAGGAGATCACCTCGCGTGGCGGTTTCATCGGGATGACCAACGACAAGATCGGCTACGTCCGCGCCAGCGTGCCGACGACGAAGGTCATCTCGGTCGCCGGCCTCTCCCGGGTCGACGCCGTCGACCTCGACGAATCCGTGCCGGTGCCCAGCCCGGAGGCCGAGGGAAAGAAGTCATCGGGCCAGACCTACCCCGGGCCGAACGCGAAGACCCCAGACGCCAACCCCTACATGCCCACGGACGAGACCGGCTCGGTCGACTTCAAGAAGAGCCACAAGACCTGGGACGGTCGCGGGGTCACCATCGGCATCCTCGACTCCGGCGTCGACCTGGACCACCCTGCACTGAAGGAGACCAGCACCGGCGAGCGGAAGATCACCGACTGGGTGACCGCGACCGACCCGGTCTTCGATGGTGACGGCACGTGGCGCGCCATGCTCACCGAGGTCTCCGGTCCGTCGTTCAGCTACGCGGGCTCCACGTGGACCGGCCCCTCGGGGAACTTCCGGATGAACCGCTTCAGCGAGTCGATCACCGCGGGGAGCGAGCCCGGCGGGGACGTCAACCGCGACGGTGACACGACGGACCGGTTCGGCATCCTCTACGACCCCAGCACGCACGACATCTGGGTGGACGCCGACCAGGACCAGAACTTCGCCGCGAACGAGAAGATGCGGCCGTACGCCGAGAAGTACGACGTCGGCCACTTCGGCACTGACGACCCGGCGACGGACCTCGTCGAGCAGATGCCGTTCGTCGTCGAGTACCGCGAGGACGTCAGCCTGGCCCCCTACCAGGACCCGAGCCTGCCCGAGACGACCGACTTCGTGAACATCGGCATCGTCGAGGACGCGCACGGCTCGCACGTGGCCGGCATCGCCGCGGCCAACAGCATGTTCGGCGGGAAGATGGACGGCCAGGCCCCCGGGGCGAACGTCGTCTCCTCCCGGGCCTGCACCTGGGGTGGTGGCTGTACCGCCGCCGCCCTGACCGACGGCATGGTCGACCTCGTCGCCAACCGCGGCGTCGACGTCGTCAACATGTCCATCGGCGGCCTCCCGGCCCTCAACGACGGCAACAACGCCCGGGCCGAGCTCTACGACCGGATCATTTCCGAGTTCGGTGTCCAGCTCTTCATCTCCGCCGGCAACAGCGGCGCGGGCATCAACACCATCGGCGACCCCTCGGTCGCCACGGACGTCGTCAGCGTCGCCTCGTCGATCAGCAAGGAGACCTGGCTCGCGAACTACGGCTCGGTCGTCTCGAGCAAGCTCGCGCTGCACAACTTCTCCTCGCGTGGACCGCGTGAGGACGGCGGTTTCAAGCCCAACGTCATGGCTCCGGGGTCGGCGATCTCGACGGTCCCGCAGTGGCTGAAGCAGCCCGACGTCGCCGAGGTGGGCTACACGCTCCCGGTCGGGTACGCGATGTTCAACGGCACGTCGATGGCCTCCCCGCAGGCCGCGGGCTCCGCCGCGCTCCTGCTCTCGGCCGGGTTCGCCACGGCCACCCCGATCACCCCGAAGCAGTTGCGCGAGTCGATGTACACCTCGGCCGACTACCAGAAGTCGCTCGAGACCGTCGGCCAGGGCAACGGTCAGGTGGACGTCCCCGGGGCGTGGAAGCTGCTCCGCAAGGACCCCGCCATCGGTGACTACACGACGTCCGCCGACGTCTGCACCGTGCTGTCGGACTACCTCGCCACCCCCGGCAAGGGCTCAGGCGTCTACAACGACTGCGCGGCCACCGACGGTGGACAGGAGCTCAAGGAGCGCCGGACCTACCCGGTGACGATCACCCGCACCTCCGGGGTGACCAAGGCCGTCAAGCACACGGTCCGGATCGTCGGCAACGACGGCACCTTCCAGGCGCAGAAGACGGTCAACCTCCGCAAGGACAGTGCGAAGGTCGTCAACGTGCGGGCCCGGGCCACCACCCCGGGTCTCCACTCGGCGATCCTCGAGATCGATGACCCGTCGACCAAGCTCGTGGACCATCGGGTGATGCTCGCCGTCGTCGTCTCGCCGGACCTCGAGGCGCCGTCGTACGAGACGACGTCATCGGGCAGGGTCGAGCGCAACCTCTTCGAGCGGATCTACGTCACCGTCCCCGAGGGCGCCAAGGCCCTGCAGGTCAACCTCGCCGGGATCGCGACGAAGAGCCAGACGCGCTTCGTCGCCTTCAACCCCTACGGGGTGCCGGTGGACTCGACGTCGTCGATCCAGTGCTACACCAACTACAGCGACCGCTCGGTGTGCAACCCGACCTCGCGGTCCTACGCCGACCCGCTGCCGGGCGTGTGGGAGCTGATCGTGGAGGCACGGCGCACCTCGCCGTTCCTGTCCAACCCCTACGAGGTGACCGCTGCCGTCCAGGGCGTCACGGTCTCCCCGGAGACCCAGACCGTGGACGCAACTCCGGGTGAGTCCACGAACGTGGAGTGGGAGGTCACCAACGACTACGGTCCGGTGACCATCGAGCCACAGGGAGGCCCGCTGGGGTCGGCGGTCTCGGACCGCAAGACCATCGCGGACGGCGCCTTGCAGTCCTTCGAGGTCGTGGTTCCCGAGGGCGCGTCGCGGTTCGACGCCGTCATCGGGAACACCTCCGACCTCGGTGCGGACCTCGACCTCTACGTCTACAACGAGGCGGGCGCCCTCGTGGGCCAGTCGGCTGACGGCGACTCCGAGGAGGCGGTGTCCATCGTGAACCCGGCAGCGGGGACGTACACCGTCGACGTCGACGGCTACTCGGTCCCCGCAGGAACCACCGAGTACGACTACCGCGACGTGTTCTTCAGCCCGGCGCTCGGCACGCTCGACGTGCCGTCCACACCGGTCGAGCTGGACGGTGGTGAGTCGGCGACCGTCACGGGCACGCTCAACGCGCTCGCGGAGGCCGCCGCCGGCCGCCAGCTCTTCGGGGAGATGCGGGTCGTCTCCTCCGAAGGCGCTGTCCTCGGCACCGGCTCGGTTCTCGTCGAGTGACCGTCCCGGCGTGACCGGAAGGACCCCGCGGGCTCGCCCCGCGGGGTCCTTCCGCGTCCGGCGCGACCTCCTGTGCCCCGCACGACGTCCTACGTCCGGAGGGCGGCGCGGGTTTGCTCCAGGGTGACAGCCGCACCGAGCAGGCGGAGGCCGTCACCTGCTGCGGTGGCGATCACGGCCTTGCTACCGATGCGCGGCAGCCTGATGTCGATGCGGGCCTTCGGCCGACCTTGAATGGTCATCGGCACCACGCGGTGAGACGATGATGCGGTGAACTGTAGCGCGCGACTGCCACACCTCCTGTGCGTCGCCGTGATCTCGCTCTCCTTGGCGGGGTGCGGAACCGAGAGCCCGCCCGACCAGACAACCGGAGATTCCGTGTCATCGAGCCCGACGTCCACTACCGAGGAGAGCGGTACCTCCCCCGGCTCGCCCCCGCCGCCCGCCACGGACTCCCCCACCCTGCCGGAGGATCCGTCGCTGCCGTCCGGGACCAAGGGGGCCGTGACTCTTACCGGCATCGTGTCGGTGGACACCGAGACGCGGTGCACCACGTTGACCACGCAGGACCCACGCCGGGTCTTCGTCCTCGTGGGGGACGTGTCCGAGCTGAAGGACGGCGCACGCGTCCGGGTCACGGGCACTGAGGGGGACCAGGCAGCGACGTGTCAGTCGGGTCCGGTTTTCACTGTCCGCAGCGTCACGCCCACCGGCTGAGCCAGGGGCGGCGCCGTCGGAGCGGCCCGCTCGACGAACGCCACGACGGGCCGTCTCCCGGCGACTCTCGGGTCAGCCGGGCGTCTGCGTGTAGAGCGCCAACCGCCACCCCTCCGGGGTGCGCACGTACGTGCTCGTCATCGCCCCGGCGAAGGGGTCTTGGCCCTCGCGGCGCGCGGTCCCGCGGTACACGAGGGAGGCGGCCCCGTCGCCCACACCGACCACTCTCACGTCGTCGACCGAGTAGTCGTCCCAGGTCGGCGCCTCGGCGAGGGCGGCCACGACGTCGTCGCGCGTCATCACCATCCCGTTGGCGAGGACCATCACACCGTCATTGGTCATGAGCCCGCCGTAGAAGTCTGCACCGGTGCCGTCACAGAGGGCGTCCCACCCCTTGCGCTCGAGGTCCAGCAGGGTCCCAGTCACGCTCTCGTCCATCTCTCGACCGTAGGCACATCCCACGTTGATGTCGAGACGCGCGAGCGAGGATTCGGGCTTCACGAGGTGTTCGGTCCCCGGGTTGCGTCTCGTGGCCCGCGCCCCGGCCGGCTTCGCGCCGGGCACGAGTAAGCCCCCGACAGCGCTCTCGCTGGTCGGGGGCCCGTCGTCTTTCTCAAGACAAAGCGCGCCCGAAGGGATTCGAACCACTGACCTTCTGATCCGTAGCGCTGCGAGCAACCAGACAGCCGGCGACGACATCCGTCCCCGAACGACCCACCGAGGGTTGTTTTCGCAGCTCACAGGGTCGCCGACGGCGACGGTCGGGCGACGTCGGATCGCTACGCATTCGCGTTCCTCCAGCTTCTGGGTCCCCTCTTGGGTCCTCGACGTGGCCGAGAACCACGACCCGGGTGAGACGATCGCCTGCTGGGAACGTGTTGAAGCACCGCCCCGACCAACAATCGAATCGTACGCTCAAGACGTCCAGTTGTACGCTTTATCCATGGCCACCATGAGCATCAGCAACGCCCGAGACCACCTGCCCGACGCCATGAGGACCGCCCAGACCGAGGCGGTCTTCGTGGAGCGCAGGGGACGCCTGGCCGGAGTTCTCGTGAGTCCGGAACGCTACGAGGAGCTGATGACTGCACTGGAGGATGCGGAGGACGTCGCCGCCTTCGATGCCGCGATGGCCGAGGAAGGACCGAACATCCCATGGGACCAGGTCAAGGCGGACCTCGGCTGGGAGTGAGCGCCTACCGCATCGAGCTGCGCCCATCGGCCGCCGGCGCCCTTCGCAAGCTCGACCCCCAGGTTCGCCGCCGCATCCAAGGTGCCATCGCCCTTCTGGCCCACGATCCGCGGCCACCGAGTGCACGCGCCCTCCAGGGCAGGTCTGGACTCCGGGTCCGCGTCGGCGAGTACAGGATCATCTACACCGTCGAAGACGATGTCCTGCTCGTGGTCGTCGTGCGCCTCGGACATCGACGAGACGTCTATGAGCAGTCGTCGCGCCGCTAGGTGGACGAGAGAATGTGGCTGCTCGAGTGCGCTGCTCGCCTTCGCCAGTTTCCGCAGCTTGATCACGTCGCCGGCGCTCACCGATGCCCCGCACCAGGACACGGCCTCCTTCCAGGTCACGCACTCCTGATCGATCATCTCGATCAGCGCAGCGGCCGCCCGCTGCTGGTACTTCGCAACGGCTGCGTCCTGCTCCCGCACGGCGACGCTGCCCCGCACCCCCAACCTGCGCCGGTGCTCCTCCCGCGGTACTCGGCGGGCCCGCAGCTTCCCCTGCGACTCCAACGCCTCCCGGCGTGCCGCCTGTTGCGCACCCTGCTTACCCAAAGGTGCCTTCGCGGTCCTGATCCTTCGCCTCGCCGCGACTGTCTGCTTCCATGGGCCCGCCGACCCCCGCCTCTGGACACCGATCACCAACTGTTTCGCGACCGGCCGAACCGCCGAGAGCGCCCGGGTCCCTTTCTGGGTCTCCTCGCCCACGCCCGGGCCGGCTTCGCGCCGGGCACGAGTAAGCCCCCGACAGCGCTCTGGCTGATCGGGGGCCCGTCGTCTGTCTCAACACAGAGCGCGCCCGAAGCGATTCGAAGCCCTAGTCTTCTGATCCGTAGGCACGCCAGGGGCCCGGATCGACACGAATCACGATGTCTTGTTCCGACAGCCAGGGCGACGTTGCCGCAGGTCAAGTGCCTTGTGGCGGCCCAAGTCGGCGTCGGGCGCATTGTTACGGTTTCGACACCAAACCGAACCTTGGGGCCAATCCTGGGGCCCGGGGGTGACGGCCTCGGCGGCAGAGTCTTTGACTCAGAGGGACCTGGCGACGGCAGCCCTGACGGCCTCGACCATCACCCGCAGGTCGCGGTCGACAGCGCTGCGCACGATCGCCGGCTCGACCAGGAGGTAGCCGAGAGGCGCATGCAGATCGCGTCGATCGCCTTCTGGTCCGAAAGGTCGCCCAAGCCGTAGTCGGCCACGACCTCGAAGTGCGCCATCGCCTCCTGAAGCAGCTGGGTCCGGCTGGCGACGCCTCACAAGGGCACCGCCTCGGCTAGAGCTCGGTCGCGAAGCGCCGGGCGCAGCGAGCTCTCGGGAACCAGGTCGACAGGCAGGCCGACAGAGGCTGACACCTCGTCCTCGAGCCGGCCCAGTTCCATCAGGCTGAGCGGTCGCCCCATGACGAACAGCAGGTCGACGTCGGACCCCTCGTCGTCCTCACCGCGCGCTACCGACCCGAACACCCGCACATCCGTGCCCCGGCTTGTGCGACTGCCCGCAGGACCTCGGCGCGTGACGCGCGGAGCCGCCGCGGCAAGGGCGTCGTGCCGTGGAACCGCAGCAACCGAGACACCTCCGGCTGGCTCCGCCTGATCTCGGCAGCAATCTGAGCCTGCGTCATCCCAGCCGCGGCCGCGTCGCGATCCGCACGAGTGCTGTCCTACACGTTCGGCGCCGAAGCGCTGCCGACGTACGTGGTGTGACCCCTCGAGCAGGTCGTCGCGACGCCATGGTCCTCAGTCGACCATCCGAGACGTCGCTTGTTCGGTGATCTGGGCAATCGACTCCTCTCGATGCCGGGCCGCAGAAGCTTGCTCCGACGGCACCTCGACACGGGTGTTTGCGATCCCCCAGATCATCAGGTCGACAAGTACCGGGATGAGCTCGATGGCAGGACGGCGGGGAACGTAGATCCAGCGCCTGCCATCCTCGGGATCTCGCACCCGAGCGACGATGCCACTGTCCCGGAGGCGCTGGAGCCGTTCTGCGAGGGTGTTGGTGGCGATCGACTCTTCGGTGGCGAAGTCGGCGAAGTGGGTGCGCCCGCCGATGAGCAGGTCGCGGAGCACGACCAGGGTCCAGCGGTCTCCGAGCACGTCGAGCGACGCGGCGATCGGGCATGAGGACCGCGGCTCCGACGCCGGTGAGGTCGAGTTCACCATCCCCACATCCTACTTGCGAATGGGAAGCGACCCCGGGCTAAGGTCGGTTGCGCACCGCAAGTGACTTTGACCCGGGCGGGGTGGCCGGGCCTCCGAGTAGTTCGGGGTCCCTGCTGCCGCCGCAGGGCAGCGGGTGCTGGTTGCAGCGCCCCGCCCACCACAGAGAACAGAAGGACCAGACGTGACCGATATCCCTGACCACCGCTCGCAGTGGGACGCCTACGGAGAACTGTGGGTCATCGCCGACGTCGCCGCTCGGCGCGATGCGTGCGACGGCGTGTTGGCCACAGGCTGCACCTACACCGACCCATCCGTGCACGCCGAGGGCATCGAGGAGATCCTCGCCTACATGACGCAGTTCCAGCAGAATGCTCCTGGAGGCCATTTCGTCACCCAGGATTTCCTGGAGCACCACGACCGCTCGCTCGCTCGGTGGACCATGGTTCTGGGCGACGGCACCGTCGTCGGCACGGGCGCCTCGTTCGCCACCTACGACGCCGATGGCGCCCTGACCTCGATGACGGGCTTCATCGACGCGCCGGCCGGCTCCTGACTGGATAACCGACCGGCCGGCGCCCCCGGCGACCGGCGTCAGGGGCGTTCGGCCGGCCTCAGTCGTGCTGATGTGACATGCCCGGGCGGTCTAGCGAACGGCCACCTTTCAACAGCCTGTCAGCTGTGGGCTTCGGCCTGGTCGATCCATCGGAGCACGTGCGCGAGGTACGGCTCCGGGTTGTCCTCCCACGCGTAGTGCCCGGCCTCGGGAATGACGTGGAACTCGCTGTTGGGCAGGGCCTCGGCGAGCCGGCGCGAGTTCCCGATCCCGACGAGGGTGTCCCGCTCGCCGTGCAAGACCAGTACCGGGGTGCTGATCGTCCCGACCACCTTGGTCAGCTCCGGCGTCTCGTCGGGATAGCTCCCGATGAAGCCCATCTGGGCGCGCAGCTTGGCGAAGGAGGTAGCGCTGCGCCGGTAGTCCTCGAGCCGCCCCATATCGGGGTGACTGGTACGGACGAAGCCTTGCTTGTTGGCGATTCTGCTGTAGATGCGCCCGCCGATTGCTCCACCTGCGGAGAGGACCGACCACCGCACCCAGTCGCGACTTCGCTTCCAGTCGGAACAGCAGCGCGCCCTCGATCTCTCCGATGGCTGCCGCTTCGCCGAGCACCGCCGAGCGGAAGCGACCGGGGTTGTCGGCCATGAATCGGACGGCCAGCGGCGTCCCGACATCAGGTCCGACGTAGTGCGGGTGCTCCAGGCCGAAGTGGTCCAGGATCCTCGGGAGGAAGGCGGCCTGCTCGGACACCGTGACCAGGGTCTTGTCGGCGTCGGAGCCTCCGTGATTCGGGAGATCGACGGCGACGACGTCGAAGCGTTCGCTGAGGCGTTCCCACCAGTCAGTGTAGGTAAGGATGCTCAGTGGGTGCGGGTTGATCAGCAGGAGTTGAGGTACGCCCGACTGGCGCGAAGCAGCGAAGCGAACACGCCGGCCGTCGACCGTCGCGTACTCGAGCTTCATACCGTCAGCAGCATTGTCAGTGTTCATCAGCTCTCCTCGCAGAACAGCGCTGTGCTGCCCGCTGGGAACTTGATCTCCTCGACCACACCTCGTGAGTCGTTGGTCCTCACATCCACTCCCGCCGCATCGCTTTTATATGACAAGCGAACCTACACGCGATCGCCCTAGATCGGAAGCGGGCTAGCGACATGTTCATGTCTGCGCCTCCAACCTGCATTCGCCGTTTCTCGTTGCGGCATCCCTGTCCGAAACGGCCGATCGCGGGTGCTGGCTAATTGAGCCATGGAGCCGGACTGACCCGTGTCCCTCCGCCGCGTAGCGGGCGCACCCGCTGGCCAGGCAAGGCCGTGGCATGATTGTGGCATGAGCCGCATACGCTTGAGTACCACGGTGGACGCAGACCTTCTGGAAAGCGCCCGGCGGGCGTGTGGCAAGCCGGACTCCGCGCTCGTCGACGAAGCCCTGGCAGCCCTGCTCGCCCGGCACCGCGCAGCCGAAGTGGATGCCAGTTACGGCGCCTACGATGCTCACCCGCTCGACGAGCCGGACGAGTGGGGAGACCTGGCGTCGTTCCGGCGTGCGGTCGCGGCCTCGTGACCGAACTGCCCGCACGCGGGGAGGTGTGGTGGTGCGAGATGGCCGAGATCGGCCGCCGGCCGGTCGTCGTTCTGTCTCGTGATGTCGTGATCCCGCGGCATCGTCGAGCACTGATCGCCCCGTGCACGACCACCATCCGAGACCTCCCCAGCGAGGTCCTCCTCGAGCCCGGTGAGGACCCGGTGCCGCTTCGTTCGGCGGTCAACCTGGACTCGGTGGAATCCGTCTCGATCGCAATCCTGGTGGAACGTCTCGGCCGGCTGGCCGAGGACCGGATGCGGCAGGTCTGCGTCGCCCTGGCTGTCGCAGTCGACTGCTCAGACTGACCGCAGCCGCTCACCGCTTCCCGACTCTGCGGCATCCGTCATGACAGAAGCCGATGCACTCCAGCCGGAGCGCGCCACACCGCCGCAAGCGGCCCCTCCTCGGCGTGAGCTCTGGCCGGCAACGCAATTGTTGGCGCTGCGTGTGGTGGCGGCAAGGCGATGCAGTCGGTCGGCTTCGGTGTGGCCGGGTCCTGGTCGGTGGGTCTCGTTCAGGCGCTCCGGTGATCTCGAGCCGGTGGCACACTGATGGGCGTTCTGCTGCCCCCTCCCGAGGAGCCCAGATGTCCTCTGCGCGAGCCGTCCGTGAGGGGGTTCTGCCGCTCACCCGCATCCCAGTCGCCGAGCTGGCGCCGAACGTCGTGGTTGTCGGTGACCCCGAGCGCGCCCGCGCGGTGGGTGAGCGGCTCGAGGGGGCGCGCGAGCTCGCGAGCAACCGTGAGTACGTGAGCATCGGTGGGACGTATCTCGGGGCGCCGGTCACGGTCGTGTCCCACGGCGTCGGCGGTCCGGGGGCCGGTGTGGCCTTCGAGGAGCTGTGCCGGGGTGGGGCATGCCGGATCATCCGCGCCGGCACAGCTGGCGGGCTGCAGCCCGATGTCGGCGATGGGGCGGTGGTCGTGGCCACTGCGGCCGTGCGCGAGGACGGCCTGAGTGACCTCCTGGTGCCGCCGGGATACCCAGCGGTCGCCGATGCCCGTCTGACCATCGCGCTCGAGGATGCCGCCCGCTCGGCCGGTGTCGGGGATGACCGCCTCCACCGTGGTGTCCTCTACTCCAACGCGGCGTTCTACTCCCACGACGTCCTCGGCTCGCGGCTCGAGCTGTGGCAGCGCGCCGGTTGCGTGGCCGTCGAGATGGAGGCTGCGGCGCTGTTCGTGATCGCCGGGCTGCACGGTGTGGCAGCGGCTGCCGTGCTCGCGGTGGACGGCAACCCGCTGGCGTCCGACGACACCGCGATGGAGGGGTACGACCCGTTCCGGGACGTCGTGCGTGATGCCGTTGCCGCCGTCGTCACAGCCGCGCTCGAGGTCGTCGTCACCCCGCTGACCACGACCTGAATGGTGTCCTTGGCTGTCTGGCCGGGCGAACGGTCGTTCCTGCGTCCCATCGCCGCCTGGTCCGCGGGTCCTGGCGGGCGCGGGCCCGCCTCGTGCCATTGTGGAGCGGTGAGCTGGCTGGGGAGACTTCGTGCGGAATCAGGGCCTAGCGATGCTGGCCAGGGTACGAGTCACGTAGATGGCCGGCCGCTGTCAGTGGCAGCCCGGACCGAAGCGTCTCCTTCGGTCGAGGTCACGGCACATGGCCCGCTAACGCCGGTCGACCGTCGTGGATGGTGGACGGGATCGCCCTGAGGCACTACGAGGGACGCGCAAGCCTCGAGGTCGTGGGTGAGTCGCATCATCAGGATGAGCTGAGGGCTTTGGCTGGTGCGGCTGCGGGTCGGGCCAGAGTGAGCCAGTTCGCGCTGTTGGTACCCGAGACAGGCAACATCTACGACGAGTCGGCTGTGGGCGTCTGGGTGGCCGGGCTGCAGGTTGGACACCTCGGGCGATCGGACGCCGCCGCCTTAAGGCCCGGGATCATCCGCCTCATCGAGGAGTCCGGAAAGGCCGTCGCATTGACGGCTCTGATTGTCGGGGGAGGCGTCCGCGAGGGCGGCGGCGAGGCGATGCTCGGTGTGTGGCTGAGCTACGCACCCGAAGACTTCGGCCTGCCGCCACGTGAAACCGATCCCGCCGCAACCTCTGGCTTTCGAACCGGACTCAGCGAGGCGATTGGGACCGACGAAGCCGACGACAGTTATGACTTGAGCTGGATTGACCAGTTACCACTCGAACCCGGCAGGCGTCTGCCTCGGCTGCGCGCACTCATGGCCACAGGGGATGACCCGATCAGCCGGCACTACCTGATGAGGACTCTGGAGTCGGACCTCTACACCCTCCGCGACCTACACCCAGGCATCTGGAGGAGTACGACGAAGTCGCAACGGCCCACGATCTAGGGATGACAGTGATCCGACCGGCCCTCCTCACCAAGTTCGGGCATCTGCCTTTGCTGGAGACGTACAAGCAGTGCACGATCCGCCACGCCAAAGCCGGACAACTCGACGCGGCCCTCCGGTGGGCAAACCGAGGCGTGGCCGTCTACGGCGCCGACGCGCATGACGAGAGTTGGGTGAATGACCTTCGCGGTCGTGCGGACAGGTTGCAGGAGAGGGTCAGGCGTCGGGATCAACCCAAGAAGGAACCTGCAGTCAAGCGGGCAACTCCGCCCGGGGACTCGGCGACCACCGAAACGCTGACCTGCCTGACATGCGGGAAGACGTTCGAGCGCGCCCGGACTCGTGGGCGAAAGCCACACCACTGCCCGGAATGCCGAGCCGCCTGACCTACGCCTCAAGCGGCCCGCTCACCTCGCGCTGTGCCCAGTCAATCGAGGCGCCAGTGTGTTGCCCGACATGAGTCTCGTCGTCGCCTATCGCCAAGGTGGGGCGTGTGTCAGGACCCGCGGCCTACCGCCCACAAAGACGCTGCCAACCACCTACGTCCTCGTCGGATCGACCGACGGTTCGCCTTGGCCGCCGCTGCTCCGGTTGACGTCCCCTGACCGGTGCTCTTCTCTGGACGGTCTTGGGGGACACCCAAGAGATCCACCGCTGCTGACCTGCTTGGTGTCCGCAGAGGATTCGGCGGGCGGGACGCCCGACCAGGCGCGCCCGACGCGCTGCGTAGCCAAAGCTGACGCCTCCACCCTGGGGGTGTGGCGAGGGCGCGGCCCTCCGGAACTGTGGGCGTCGGTTCTGTTCTCGCCGTCGCAGGCCGCCACAGGTGCCAGCGGCGGTTGGTTGATTGGTTTCGACCGGGGTCGTAAGTTCCTGGTCTCGATGGCACCTTCGACCCCGCTGTCTGGTGCGATTCTCGATCCAGTGGGCAGATGACCCACCCCGAGGATTCCGATGCACGGATGTTCCCATCAAGCCCGGATGCGAGATGGGGTAGGGACCCGATGCCTGCCTAGCGGCGTTCGGGCCTACTCGAGGTATGGAACTCAGCCAGCTCTCGGTCCTCGCCGGATCGGTCGCCACGACGATCTTCGTCGGCAGCTATCTGCCGATGCTGGTCAAGGCCATCCGGTCCCGGGATCTGTCGTCGTACAGCCGGTCCAGCCTGGTGTTGGCCAACGTGGGGAACATGGTGCAGACGGCGTACGTCGTCACCCTGCCCGTCGGCCCGATATGGGGCCTGCACGCGTTCTACCTGCTGGCCACCGTGCTCATGTTGCTGCTCCATCTTCGACACGCGCCGAAGGGGCCGCCGTCGTCCCGGGTCCAGGGGCCCCCGCGCCCCTCAACACCGGCCACGCGGTGGCCGCCACCAGCGTCAGGCCGAGGTAGGCCAGGCTCCACGCTACATACATCGGGTGACGGGACACCCGATACGGGCCCGTGGCGACAAGACGACTCGGGTGGGAAAGGTCCACGTCACCGGCCGCACGCGTGGCGCCCACCGCCAGGGCCGTACCAGCGAGCAGGAGAGCACAGCCGACGGGGCGACTGCCGCGGAACCCAAGGGGAAACGGATGCCAGTGTTCCAGGCCGAGTCCGAGCCCCATGTGCACGAGAAACCCTTCAGGGACCGGCACATTGGACCATCGCCACGCCGAAGAGGTGCCCTCCGGCGCCGTCGTCGTGGACTGGTCCGCGGCCATGACGCCACGATAGGACACGCCCGGGTCCCTCGGAAGCAACGCGGACCCGTACGGCCATTGGAGTCAGGCAAAGGTTCGGGCTTGCCGGATCTCACCGCGTGGGTGGGAACACCCAGTCGTACGCGGCCCGAATGGGTATCCCGCCCGATGTAGTCGAGGCGGCCGGACCCTAGCGTCGGGGTCATGGACATCCACTTCGCTCCGGCCAGGAAGGACGCTCCGTCCCGGCATGCCGGCGACGACGTCGCGGCCTTCCTCGAAGCCCAGCGGCGTGTCCTCGACCGCTACGACGTCACGGCGCAGCGACGGTCCGTCGAGGTGCCGACGATCGGTGGCCAGGCGCAGGTGCTGGTCGCGGGTGAGGGGCCGCTGCTGGTGCTGGTGATCGGTGGGCTGTCCCGGCGGCGTTCTGGACCCGCTGATGGCGAGGCTTCCGGGCCGCACCCTCTATGCGATCGAGCTGCCCGGTTTCGGGCTGACCGACCCGACGGCCTATCACCCCGACACGATCCGACGGAGCGCCGTCGACTACCTGGGCGGCGTCGTGGATGCCCTCGGGCTCGGCAGCAGCGAGTTCGTCACCCAGTCGATGGACTCGCAGTGGACCACCTGGCTGGCCGCGGAGCAGCTGCGCCGGATCCACCACCTGGTGCGCCTCATCTGGGGGGAGGACGACGCGTTCGGTCGCCCGGACGCGGGTCGTCGGATGGCTGAGTTGCTCCCAGACGCGGACTCTCACGTGGTACCCGGTGGCCACGCGCCCTGGTTCCACCAGGCCGACACGGTCGCCGGTCTCACCCGGGAGTTTCTGGAGGACCAGCCATGAGGACCGACACGCTGCTCCTGTTCGGCGCGGCCACCGCCGTCGTCTTCGTCATCGTGGTGACGGTCGAGGGCGTCCGCAGGCCGGGTTACGACGCGCTCTTCCACACCGGAAGTGAGCTGGAGCTGGGCCCCGGAGGGTGGATCCAGCGCGCGAACTTCCTCCTGGTCGCAGCAGGGTTCGCTGCCATCTCGATCGGTGTGCAACGCACCCTGGAGACGACTACAGGCGCCGCGCTGCTGACTGTCGCCGCCGCCGGCCTCGTGCTCGCCGCGATCTGTGCCCCGGACCCGGTCCGCGGCTTCCCACCCGGTGCCTCGAGCAACACCGGCAGGGCGGTGAGCCTGCACGCCAAGCTCCACGACGTCAGCGGCCCGTTGTTGGTCTTCGCCCTGTTCGGTGCCTGCCTCGTGATCGCGCCACGGCTCGCCGAGCCGTGGACGATCTACACCCTGGCGACCGCGGGTGTCGGCCTCGCCAGCACCGTATGGCTGATCGTCGCCTGGCGCGGCAACGCGCCGTACACCGGTCTGGCACAGCGGATCGTTCTCGCCACGTACTGGCTCTGGATCACGATCCTGAGCCTGCATCTCGTTGCCCACTGACCACTCGCACGGAGGAGAAGTCATGACAACCCAACACGTCGAGACCCTGATCGTCGGCGCCGGCCAGGCTGGCTTGGCCACCGGCTACCACCTGGCACGGCTCGGCCGGGGGTTCCTGATCGTTGACGGCAGCGGCCGGAGGGCGACAACTGGCGCTGCCACTACGACTCGCTCAGGCTCTATTCGCCGGCGAGGTTCGACGGGCTGCCGGGCATGGTCTTCCCGGGGGATCCGTGACACTTCCCAGGCAAGGACGAGGTTGCGGACTTCCTCGAGCAGTACGCCGTGGAGATGGAGCTACCGGTGCGAATGCAGACTCGGGTGGATCGACACGTACCCCGAGACGGTGGTGGATTCACCGCCCACCTGGGGTCCGAGACGATCGAGTGCGACAGCGCAGTGGTCGCCACCGGGACATTCGGCCGCCTCCCGCGGGTGCTGGAGGTGGCCTCGTCGCTGTCCCCCCGGATCCGGCAGTTCCACTCCGCGGAGGCCAGACACCGGCCTACCGGAAGTCTCAAGTAGCCGCGAGCCGGTCGCTCGGGCAGAAAATCGCTATTCCGGTCAGGTGGGTGTAATGCCTGGGCAAGGCCGGGCACATTGGAAGCATGCGTATTCGCGACCACAACAAGGGCGATCTGGGGCTGGCTGCCCTTACCCTCACTGTCGCCGCGGCGGCTGCTGGCAGCAAGGTCCTGGGATGGGTGCGCGGCCGTCTTCGTCGACGCCGCCGCTCTGACGGAGAAGGCCGACGGTTCTCGAAGCGGCGGCGCCACTCGTAGAGGCCGACCGCGGTCCAGCTGCGTCTCTCCGCCGCGATCGGACGTAGTACAGGGAGACTGTTCCTGACCCTGCAGGCGGCGACGCTCGTGGCAGGCACGCAAGCACGCGCGTTGGGAGGAGGTGACGCCCCGTGTCCAAATACGCCTGGATGTACCGGCTCGGGATCCGGCCCTGGGAGCGCTACGGGACCGCCGCCGCGGTGGGCATCGCGGCTCTTATCGACCGTGAGGAGAGGGAACGGTCTCGCCCGCTAGGTCGCGCGCTCGACCTGGGATGCGGCCGTGGTCAGTACACCCCCGAACTCGAACGACGGGGTTGGCAGGCCGTTGGTATCGACAACGTGCCGTCCGTTGTCGCAGAGGCCGCTGACCGGGATACCAGTGGCGCGTCGTACGTCGTCGGGGACGTCACGGACCTGCCTGCCGCCGACGTAGGAACGTTCGACTTCTTCCTCGACATCGGCTGCTTTCAGGGCCTCGACGCCGGGCAGCAGGCAGCGGAAGGGGCGGGCGTCACCGCACTGGCCAACCCAGGAGCCACGCTGCTGATGCTCGCCTTCGGGCCCACCAGGATGCGGTCCCTGCTGGAAGGGGTGTCAATGAAGGCCGTCGAAAGGGCCTTCCCCCTGTGGGACCTCGTCTCCGTCGACCCGGCCCAGACCCGAGGACTCGGTTGGCCCATGAACCGTTCGCGTCCGCAGTGGTACAGGCTCCGCCGAACCCCACCGGCCTGAGGGGGGAGCGAGATGTCCCACTTCGGCGTGTGGACGCCCCCGACTGGGGGCCGACGACTGATGCTCGTTTGCGCAGCCACCAGGCGGGCGCCCGGTGTAGTTCTGCATCTCGAGAAGGCGCGGACCGGGCCAGCCGGCATTCGACCGTGCTACCCGGCGGAAGGACGTCTCCGGCAGCGCGGACCACCGACGCCTGGGATGTGGGGGAAGCCTTTCGGATGCACTCTCGTGACGTGCTGCAGTGGGTTCCGGTACTCGTCAGGGGTGCTCGGCGCGGGCGAGCTCGAGAAGTGCTTGAACAGGTGTGGACGGGAGGTGTGGCACCGCTTCACGAGCGTCGTCGACCACGGGGGGCAGGGTGTTCATGGCCAGTGCGGCTGAGGTTTGGCGGCCTGGTGCGCCGGGCAGCATCGAGGCGAAGCGGAGGATTGGTGTCGGCACGTGGCGGGGGTTACCGGGCCAGTCGTGAGCGGCCATGACGTGGGAGGCGAGCTCTGTCAGGGTGAGTCGTTGCGGACCGGAGATGGTCAGGGTCCTTCTGCGCAGTGATGTGGTTTCGGCGACACTCACGGTCGCCGCGGACACGTCGCGTACGGCCACCCAACCCATCGGGTTGTTCCCCGGCCCGAAGACGACGGGTCGGTGGGTGCGTCCCGCGCTCTGCGTGAGCAGCTCGATCCAGAGATCGGCGAAGGCATCGGATCGGATGATCGTCCAGTCGAGGTCGAACTGGACGAGTTCCTGCTCGGCGGCATACTTGGCGCGGAACAGCTCCATGTGGCTGTCCTTCGATGCCCCAGCGACGGACACCAGAACCAGCCGGGCGCCGGCCCTCTGGGCCGCTTCGGCCAGGACAGCGGCGGCTTCGCCGTCGACCCTCACGGGTGAGGTCGAGGGGAAGCCGGTGACGGCCGAGACCACGACGTCGACACCGGCCATCGCCCTTGCGACGACGGCCGAGTCACACACGGACCCGGCGACCCACTCCGCGCCGGTGGTGCCTGGCGGCGGTGTTCGCTTCCCGCGGGTGAGCACCCGCACGTTGTGGCCTTTGGCGAGGAGGTCGGTCACGACCGACGAGCCCAGACGGCCGGTGCCTCCCGCCACCAGGATCACGATGCTCGGCCGGTCGTGAGAGTGGAGACGAACTCGTCGGCCGACAGCCTGTCGTTGGACACCGGCTCGAGGTAGAAGCGGCAGGACGCGGCCCGATCTCCTTCAACCCGGAAGATCATCACGCCACGCATGAGGTGCGGGGTGTTGTCGCGCCGGGTGCCGCGCATCTCCCACTCGCTCCAGACGCACTCACCGGTGCTGCTCTCTGCAAGCACGGTGGCGACGAGGTCGGGCACGCTGCCCAAGATGGCTTCCCAGTTGCGCCGCACCTGGTCCGGGCCCGTGAATCCTCGGGCGGGGTGGCAGGGCGTCTGGTTGACGTAGTCGGGGCTGAAGCAGTCGACGATCCGATCGAGGTCGTGAGCATTTGTCGCCTCGAGCAGGCGGGCCAGGAACGCGGAACGGTGCATGACGCCTCCGGAGAATTCAGATACAGTCAGGTGTATCCAATAGGAGTGTGATCCGGATTGCCAGCGCCCGTCAAGACCCGCCGCTACGACGCCACCACGCGGCGCGCCCAAGCCGAGTCTCGTCGGGAAGCCATCCTGGCCGCCGCCCGCGACCTCATGCTGCGCGACGGGTACGCCGCCACCACCATCGGCTCGATCGCCACCGCAGCCGCGGTATCAGCCGAAACGATCTACAAGGCCTTCGCGGGCAAGCCCGGACTTGTCCGCGCCCTGTACCAACAAGCCCTCGAAGGGGCCGGTCGCGAGCCAGCCGAGCAGCGCTCCAACCGGCTTCGAGAAACGGCCACCGGCCACGAACTCGTCGCCGGATGGGCAGAGCTGGCACGAGAGGTCGCGCCTCACGTCGCCCCCTTGGCGATACTGCTCCGTGACGCCGCCGTCCTCGACCCGGGTGCGCGCTCACTGGTCGAGGAGATGGAGCACGCGCGGCTCCTCCGAATGCGCAACAACGCCCGCGCGCTGAGGGCGACCGGAGACGTTCGCCCCGGCCTGAGCCAGCGCGACATCGCCGACACCCTCTATGCCGTCTCCTCATCCGAGATGTTCGAGCTGCTGGTGATGCGGCGCGGCTGGTCAAGCAAGCGGTTCGCACGCTTCCAGCGCCAGGCGATCGGCGCCCTCCTCATCCCTCACAACTCGTCCAGCGAGCCCGGCCAACAGCCCTGACCGCATGCATCTAACCGCCGCGAGTCGGCTACCTGCCGCCCAGGCCCGACGGACTCTCGAAGACGTCCGCTATTCCCGCGGTCCGAGCTTACCTTTTCTTGCGGCGGCGACGGGTTCACCGACTCTGCTCAAATGGGCGTACCTCGCCGAGAACGGCTCCACGCTTGCCGTTGACGATCACTCGTGGTGATCGTCGCTTGGTCGACGTGAGGATGACGTGGCCGTGCCACGGCACCAAGAGTGTCCGGTCATCGAGTGAGAGCGATTCCACGTCGGCGCTGCTCCGGAGGATCACGTAGCGAATCCAGCGACCGCTCCACGGCCATCGGTCCGCTCCACCCTGGCCGTCATGGACCCCACCGCCGCTATCGATCGCGATGACCCCCGGATCGATTCCGGTACCCACTGTCTCTGGGCGGCCAAGGTCCTCCGACAATCGGGCGGGGCGAGGGGCAAGCAGGTCGTCGTCGGCTGAGCTTCCACCGCCGCCGAGCAGGTTCCAAGTCGCGCCGTGCTTGCTTAGGACCCAATTCTCAGACAGGACACAGCCGACCCCACGTCGGGCAAACATGGTGACCGCTACGTCGCCGGAGACGTCTACTGCCATCGGCGCGAATCGACGACGCCGGCTCAGCCGAAAGACCGGCTCCACGTGCTGGGACTGAATCAGCCGGACGCTCTCAATGAACGCGTCGTAGGCCACGACCACATGTTAGGAGAGCCCCCGGCTGGAAAGAACCCTCATCGGATCGCTCCCCTACGTCGCCGTCATCACCCTCGTCGGGCTGACGATGCCCAACGAGGACCGCGGCACCTGGTTGCTCACCTCCCGCTCTGCGCCGTGATCTCACTAGGGATGGGCTGGCTCGTGTGGAACCGCCCGTCACGGCTGAGTCATAGCCATTTGCGCAGGGACCGAGCCGAAGCACGCGCCCTCACAGGCGACCGCCACGCAACCAAGACAGAGTGAATGACGAGCGACCGTCACGGACATGCCTCGGGTCGTTAGGTCACGTGGACCTTGCCGCCAACCGAGGCTACGTGACAAAGACTCCGCCAGTCGGTGCGTTCGACTCCAGAGCTCAACTCCGAGCTCCTGGACACACGTCCTCGCCTACCCGTGACGTAGACGCTCGAGCCGCAGGTGCCGCAACGTCGGCACCTGCGACGCTTTGTTCGACAGCGTCGCCGAGAACGTCCCTCCCCCAGAACGCAGAAACCCATGGCCAACACACCTCATGCACTCCGGGGTCGCGCTATATCGTTGTAACGAAGAAAACCGCATGAGAACGCTGGGAGGGACGTAGAGATGAACCCTGAGTCGGCTGAGCTGGCTGACCCCTCCGTGGGCCCCTCGACGACCGTGGCGCAGCCCGCGCCACGACTGCCAGGACAGGTCGTCATCTGCGGTTGGTGCGGGGTGGAGGTGGCCGTTCCGGCCCGCGGGCGCGTGCCCAAATGGTGCTCCGGAACCTGCCGGCACCGGGCGTGGGAGCAGGCCCGGGCTGCCGCGTCCGGCCGTGCGGCCGTCACCGTCGTGGACCGCGTCGTGGAGACGGTCCGCACCCAGACGGTGGTGCAGCACCACCGGACGACGGTGCCCGTCGCCGTCCAGCCCGCGAGTGCGATGGAGTGGGCGCGGCTGCTGGAGGAGCTCGCCGCGAGGCTGGACGCGGGGCGGGTCTACGACCGCGACCTGCCAGTGCTGATCCCGGCGGCCAACGCTCTGATCGACGCCCTCCAACGACGGATCCAACAGCGCTGACGAGCGCGCCAAACTGTCAGCCGGGCAGCTGATGGCCACCGGTCGGGTCCGCAGTGGCGCCGCCCCACAGGGCCGCTCCCATGCGCCGGGCGGCCTCGTGACGCAGCTCGTCGACGGCGTGGACGTAGCGCTGTGCGGTCGCCATCTCGGTCCAGCCCATGATCGCCATGACGGTGCGGATGTCGACGCCCTGCAGGAGCAGGAGGGTGGCCGCGGTGTGCCGGGCATCGTGCAGGCGCACCTCGCGCACGCCCGCGTCGCGCAGGATCTGCTTCCAGTTCCGGTAATCGGCATGCGGGTCGATCAGAGCGCCCCAGTCGGTGCAGAAGACGAGGTCGTGGGTGTGGTCCCAGACGTTGGCCCGCTCCAGGTTGAGCCGCAGCTGGGCGGCCCGGTGGGCGCGCAGCTCGGCCACGAGCGGCGGCGGCAGCGCCACCGAGCGCCGTGACGAGCGGGTCTTGGGCTCGACCAGCACCAGTCCCCCGTCTCGTCGCTGCGGGCACTCCGCGCCACGGACGTGGCCACACGCCGGCTCCGCCCGCCGCCGCGGGCTGCAGCCGTGGCTCCAGGTGCGGCGCTGTAAGGCTCGACGCACCCGCAGCACGCCGGCGTCGAGGTCGACGTCGTCCCACATCAACCCGAGCGCCTCGCCCTGTCGCAACCCGAGGGACAGCGCGACCGACCAGCGTGCACCGTTGAGCCGCCCCCGCGCCGCCTGCAGGATGGCCCGGCACTCGTCCGCGGTCAGCGGTTCGATCTCGGTCCGCTCCACCCGCGGCGGCCGGGCCAGGGCGGCTGGGTTCGTCACCAGTCGCTGGCGCCTGACGGCCTCATTGAGGCTGGACCGCAAGACGCGGTGCACGCCGTGGACCACGTGGGTAGACCGGCCGTCGTCCATCAGCTTCCGGTAGAGGCGCTCCAGCGTCTCGGGACGCAGCTCGGTCAGCCGGGCGGCTCCGAGGGACGGGATGACGTGCACGCGCAAGTGGCTGGCGTACCCGGAACGGGTCTTCCACCGCACTGACAGGGGCAGGATCTCCTGGAGCCAGTGCTCGAGCCACTGCTCGAGCGTGATGGTGTCGAGGAGCCAGGGCTGCTGCCCGCTCTCGCGGGCGTTCTCAAGCTCACGCACGGCGGCGTCGAGCTCGCGCTTGGTCGCCCGGCTGAGGTGGCGGCGGTCGCGTTCCCCGTTCAGGCGGCGCCCGACCGTGACCCGGGCGTGCCACCGGCCGTCGGCGCCGCGGTACCTGGTCGTGGCGCTGTCCGCGGCGGTGACACGCGGCCTACCGCGCATCGGGCCTACCCCCATCTCGATCACGCATGGTCATCACGCATCGACGCGACGAACCGGTCGAGCTCGGCCCGCTCGACCCGCACGGAGCGGCCGAGGTGAACCGTGCGCAGCCGACGGTCCGAGATCTGGCGCTCGACGCTGCGGCGGGTCCAGCGCAGCTGGGTCGCGACCTCGTTGAGGTTGAGCAGGAGGGTGGGCTGGGTGCGGGGTGCGGGGTCCATGCCCCTAACGCGCCGTCGGGGCGCGCGGTGGTCACATCCGACCCGAGACGTTGTCCTCACGACCCCAGTGTCAGCCCACCCGACCCCAGGCCCACGCGACGAATTTTGGGGCCCATTTTGGGGCCCAGACCCCGAAAAGCACCCGTCCGGATGCCGGGCACGAGTAAGCCCCCGACAGCGTTTCCGCTGGTCGGGGGCCCGTCGTCTGTCTCAACACAGAGCGCGCCCGAAGGGATTCGAACCCCTAACCTTCTGATCCGTAGTCAGATGCTCTATCCGTTGAGCTACGGGCGCCCGTCACGCGTGAGCGCAACGAGAGAGCAGACTACCGGAGCGGCCCACCGGCGGAGAAATCGGCAGCGGACGGCCACCTGGCCGTGATCGGGATGGGGTTCCCCGGCCGCCCAGGCGGCGGCCGGCCACTGTGCCGCCTCTGGACGCACTCACTCGTCCCACTCGCCGGAGGCGGTGACCGGCCATCGGGCACAAACCATCGACGCGCAGCCCGACAGTGTTCCTGACCTGCGTTTTCGCAAGTGTTGCAAGAGTTTTCAGTGCTGAAGCGCGCGTGTGAGCATCCTCATAACGCGCAAGCGCTTTCGCGGACAGCAGCCCCCGTCGGCCGGCAATACCGTGGGGTGAAGGCTCCCAGCGGCGGGCGCCGTGCCACCGCCATCGCGGTCCCCATGAGCCCGTCCGGGGGTGGCCGACACATCGAGCCGGACCGGCGGAAGGACCACCATGAGCATCCAGACCGAGGGCACTACCAAGGGCACCACCCACGCGGGGTTGCAGTCGTGGGTCGACGAGGTGGCCGCCGTCACGACCCCCGACCAGGTGGTGTGGTGTGACGGCTCCCGAGAGGAATGGGACCGCCTCACCACCGAGCTCGTCGAGGGCGGCACGTTCACCCGGCTCGACGACAGCAAGAAGCCCAACTCCTTCCACGCGGCATCCGACCCCTCCGACGTCGCCCGCGTCGAGGACCGCACCTACATCTGCTCGCTCAAGGAGGAGGACGCCGGCTTCACGAACAACTGGATGGAGCCGACCCAGATGAAGGCGGAGATGACCGAGCTCTACCGGGGCTCGATGGTCGGTCGCACGATGTACGTCATCCCCTTCGTCATGGGCCACCTCGAGGCGGACGTGCCGATGTACGGCGTCGAGGTCACCGACTCGGCATACGTCGTCGTCTCGATGCACATCATGGCGCGCGTGGGCACGAACGTGCTGCGCGCCATGGAGGCCCAGGACGCTCCCTTCGTCAAGGCCCTCCACTCCGTCGGGGCGCCGCTGCCCGACGGCAAGGCCGACGTGCCATGGCCCTGCTCCGACACCAAGTACATCTCCCACTTCCCCGAGACGCGCGAGATCTGGTCCTACGGGTCGGGCTACGGCGGCAACGCCCTGCTCGGCAAGAAGTGCTACTCGCTGCGCATCGCCTCCGCCATGGCGCGCGACGAGGGCTGGATGGCCGAACACATGCTCATCCTCAAGCTGACCTCGCCCCAGGGGAGCACGCACTACATCGCCGGCGCCTTCCCTAGCGCCTGCGGCAAGACCAACCTCGCGATGATCGACCCCACCCTCGAGGGCTGGAGCGCCGAGATGGTCGGCGACGACATCGCCTGGATGCGCTTCGGCAAGGACGGCCGCCTGTATGCCGTCAACCCCGAGTTCGGCCTGTTCGGCGTCGCCCCCGGAACGGGCGAGCACACCAACCCCAACGCCATGCGCACGGTGGAGAAGGGCAACTCCATCTTCACGAACGTCGCCCTCACCGACGACGGCGACGTCTGGTGGGAGGGCATGACCAAGGAGGCGCCGGTCCACCTCACCGACTGGAAGGGTCGGGACTGGACGCCGGACAACGGTGAGGTCTCGAGCCATCCCAACAGCCGGTTCTGCACCCCGGCCAAGCAGTGCCCCATGATGGCCGCCGAGTACGACGAGCCCAATGGCGTGCCGATCGACGCGATCCTCTTCGGCGGTCGTCGCAAGACGACCGTGCCGCTGGTCTTCGAGTCGCGCGACTGGGCCCACGGCGTCTTCATCGGCGCGACCCTCTCGTCGGAGACCACCGCCGCCGCCACCGGTGCCGTCGGCGTCGTCCGGCGGGACCCGATGGCGATGCTGCCTTTCATCGGCTACAACGCCGGTGACTACGTCAACCACTGGCTCGAGATCGGCAAGCAGGCCGACGAGTCCAAGCTGCCCCGGATCTACGGAGTCAACTGGTTCCGGCGCGACGACGAGGACGGCTCGTTCCTGTGGCCCGGCTTCGGCGACAACGCCCGCGTCCTCAAGTGGATCGTCGAGCGCCTCGACGGCCGCGCTGACGCGGTGGAGACGCCCGTCGGCCTGGTGCCGACGCCCGAGGCCCTCGACACCACCGGGCTGGACATGACCGCCGAGCAGGTCGAGAAGGCGCTCGCGGTCGACGCCGATGACTGGAACGCCGAGCTGCCGCTCATCGACGAGTGGTTCGCCAAGTTCGGAGACGCGCTGCCGACCCAGCTCGCCGACGAGCTGTCCACGCTGAAGGCCCGGCTCGAGGAGGCCTGACCCGCAGCCACCGACGACGGGGCCCCACAGACCATCAGGTCTGCGGGGCCCCGTCGTCGCGTCGGACCCGGCCTCAGATCGTGCCGACAGTCCCGCGGGTGCCTGAAGGGTCACGGGGACTCCGGGTGGCTGACCCGTGCCGCCCCCGGGTAGCTGACCCGTGCCGCCTCCAGGTGCCTGACCCGTACTGCCACCGAATCACTGGCCGCTCCCCGTCCCTGGCTGGTCGCCATCGAGCTCCTGGCCGCCATCGCCACCAGGCCTCTGGCCGCGGCCGCCCGCGGGCGGCTGCCCCCGACCGACACCGGACTGCTGGTCGAGGCCATCGGCGGGCAGGCCGCCCCGTCCGCCGTCCGTGCCCTGCCCACGACCCGGCACGCCGCCCCCCGGGGTGCCGGCGTCCGACCCGACGGACTCGCCCTGGGCGATCGCAGCAGACGCACCGACCGCCCCGATGACGCCGAGCCCGACCGCCAAGGCAGCCGCCACTGCGGTCTTGCGGCCCGACCACGTCGGCGGACGAACCGCTGGTGCCGTGCCGATGGCCGGGCCGTTGGCCGGGCCGGTTCCGGTCGCCGTGCCGGTGGCGGTGCCGGCGGCCGCGGCGACCTCGGCCGAACCTGGCTCGGGGGTGTCGCCGGGCCCCGCCACGCTGTGCTGGGCGGCGGTGGGCGCCTGGACGATGGGCTGGGTCGAGGACGGGTCAGGGCGCGCCGGGCGCACCCAGCCAGGGACAGCTGACGGTGAGGTGGGGTCGGGTTCCTGTGACATGGCGTCGATGCTCCCCGGCATCCCTGTGCCGGGTCTGTGGCCCAGCCAGCCCGGCGGTAGGAAGCCGGACGCGGAAAGCACAGGAAGCACACAGGGAACCCATGGACTCGGCCCAGCCCTCACACACACACTTGACTCATGCCCACCACCAGAGACCGCACCTCGCCAGCACTTCAGCGACCCGACGGATCCCCCGTGCGGGTGCTCGTCGTGGACGACGAGCCGAACCTCACCGAGCTGCTGTCGATGGCCCTGCGATACGAGGGCTGGGACGTGGTCTCGGCCGGCAGCGGGCTCGCGGCGGTACGAGCCGCCAAGGAGTTCGGGCCGGACGTCGTCGTGCTCGACATGATGCTGCCCGACTTCGACGGACTCGAGGTGTTGCGCCGCATGCGTGGGGACGACCCGAACGTGCCGGTCCTGTTCCTCACCGCCAAGGATGCCGTGGAGGACCGCGTCGCCGGGCTCACGGCCGGCGGCGACGACTACGTGACCAAGCCCTTCAGCCTCGAGGAGGTCGTCGCCCGGCTGCGCGCGCTCATGCGGCGGACCGCGGTGTCGACGGATGCCGGTGGCTCGCTGATGGTGGTCGGCGACCTCACCATGGATGAGGACAGTCACGAGGTCACCCGAGGCGGTGAGGAGATCGCCCTGACCGCAACCGAGTTCGAGCTGCTGCGGTATCTCATGCGGAACCCCAAGCGGGTCCTCTCGAAGGCCCAGATCCTCGACAGGGTCTGGAACTACGACTTCGGTGGTCAGGCGAACGTCGTCGAGCTCTACATCTCCTACCTGCGCAAGAAGATCGACGCTGGTCGGAACCCCATGATCCACACGATGCGCGGGGTCGGCTACGTCCTCAAGCCTGCCGGCTGACCGGCATCCTCCATGCCGGCCCCTCCCTCCCGCTGGACGCTGCGCACCAAGCTGCTCGCCTCGGTGCTCGCCCTCTTCACCGTCGTCATGCTCGCCACGAGCGCGCTCACGGTGCTCGAGACACGGCGCTACCTCGATGTCCAGCTGAACCAGGACCTGCAGAGCGCCCTCCTCCGGGTGGGCGATCGCGGCGGGATCCTGGCCGACCCCGACGATGCCCGGACCCCCAACGACGGGCGTCCGGGAGCCCCCGGTGGCGACACGGTGCTCGTGCTCGGCCTGACGCGCGACGGGACGGTGGCGACCGACGGGCGCGGCGACCCGCTCAACACCGTCGTGCTGACGGACGGCTCGAACGGGACCCTCGACCCCGCGGAGATCGACCGAGTCACCTCGGCGCTCGAGGGAACCGAGCCGGTGCGCGTCGACGTGGGTGACGACGTGGGCGAGTACCTCGTCACGGCACGACCGGTGCGGGGAGGCGGCACGTTCGTCGTCGGTGTCTCGACCAAGCCCGTCGATGACCTCCTGGCCAAGCTCCTCGCGCTCGTCCTGGGCGGAACGGTGGTCGGCCTGGCCCTGGTGGGAGTAGGCGGCGCCTTCGTCATCAGGCGCAGCCTGGCCCCGTTGGACCGGGTCGCCGCCACGGCCCGTCACGTCTCCCACCTCAAGCTCGACTCGGGCGAGGTCGCCCTGGCCGAGCGCGTGCCCGCCGCCGACGCCGACGAGCGCACCGAGGTCGGTCAGGTGGGACTGGCCCTGAACACCATGCTGGACAACGTGGAGTCGGCCCTGACCTCACGTCAGGAGAGCGAGATGCGGGTGCGCCAGTTCGTCGCCGACGCCTCCCACGAGCTGCGGACCCCGCTCGCGTCGATCCGCGGCTACGCCGAGCTGACCAGGCGCGAGCCGGACCCCGTTCCCGAGACGGTGACCCATGCCATCGGCCGCGTCGAGTCCGAAGCCCTGAGGATGCAGGAGCTCGTCGAGGACCTGTTGCTGCTGGCCCGGCTGGACTCCGGTCGCCCTCTCGAGCGGCAACCGGTCGACCTCACCCTGTTGGCCATGAACGCCGTGAGCGACGCCCACGCGGCGTCGCCGGACCACGACTGGGAGCTCGACCTGCCGGAGGAGCCGATCGAGGTCACCGGAGACGGGGCCAGGCTCCATCAGGTGCTGGCGAACCTGCTCGCCAATGCACGAGCCCACACTCCACCCGGCACCCGGGTCGTGACCCGGCTGCGCAGCGAGGCAGGGCAGGTGCGGCTCTCGGTGAGCGACAACGGTCCCGGAGTGCCGGGCCACCTCCAGCCACGGGTCTTCGAGCGCTTCACGCGCGGCGACGACTCGCGCAACCGGGCGGCCGGCTCGACCGGTCTCGGGCTCAGCATCGTGGCCGCGGTCGCTCAGGCGCACGGTGGTCGGGTCGAGGTGTCCAGCCAGCCCGGGGCCACAACGTTCTCCGTGTTGCTCCCGCTGGGCTGAGCCCGCATCGGCCTCACCGGTGCCGTCTGTCGAGCCAGCTGCGTCTGCTCGCCGCAGACCCGGGCAGTGGCCAGACCCTCGCGGTCGCGGTCAGGGAAGGGGAAGGGAGTAGGCGAGGAGGTCGACGTCCGGGACGGGGCTCCAGTCGCGCTCGGGGAGGCGGGTGAAGCCGAGACGGGTGTAGAGCGCGTGCGCCGCGAGCATCTTTGTCGATGAGCAGAGCACGAGGGCCTCACAACCCTCGGCCCGGGCTCGGTCGACCACGAGTCGGGTGAGCGCCTCGCCGACACCGGCCCCGCGGGCACTGGGTTCGACTGCCAGACAGCGCATCTCGGCCTCGGTCCCGCGGGCGATCTCGCACAGCTCGGACCCGGGCCTCACGAACGTCACCCCACCGACGACCGTGCCCTCCTCGGTCTCGGCCACCCAGACCTCGTCGTCACGGTCACGTGCGGCGACGTCACCGAGAAAAGCCAGGTATGCCGCTCCGGGAGCGACCACCTCGTCGGCGATGTAGGCGGTGGTGATGATCTCACCGACCCACGGGTAGTCCTCGCGGCGAGCCCGTCGCACCCGTGTCCTCACAGACTCATCCTCGCATCCCCCTGCCCGCCGACATCTGCCGCGTCCCGCTGGCAGCGTACCGATGTGGCAGGATCAGGCCCGACGTTCGAGGGTGCAGGCGAAGGGAGCCGACGGTGGCCGGCGAGGCTGTGCAGGAAGGGCCGAAGCCCGCGAATGAGGAGAGCTCGACGCCGGCGGATGACGAGACGTCGACCGGTCACAGCGCCCAGGAGATCGTCACGGTGCTGCTCATCTCCATCGTCGCCGTGCTCACGGCCTGGTGCGGCTTCCAGTCCTCCAAGTGGGGGGGCGAGATGTCGATCGCGTTCAGTCAGGCGTCCAGCGCCCGCATCCAGGCGGCATCGGCCGACGGTGAGGCGCGCAGCGCCACGTCCTTCGACCTCACGATCTACGCGTCGTGGGTCAACGCCGTGGCGGAGGACAAGCAGGCACTGGCCGACTACATCGAGGAGCGCTTCACTCCGCACTTCAAGATCGCCTTCGACGACTGGGAGTCGAGTGGCCGGGAGCTGAACGGACCGTTCGCCGAGGAGTCCTACGTTCCCCCCGGCGAGGTCCGGGCCAATGAGCTCTCCGCGCGCGCAGACACCAAGTTCGCCGAGGCACTCGAGAACAACGCTCGGGGAGATCGCTATTCATTGCTCACCGTGATGTTCGCCCTGGTGCTCTTCTTCGCCGCCATGAGCAGCCGCAACTTCGCCCCGTGGGCTGCGCGGACCTTCCTCGGGTTGGCAGCCGTGCTGGCCGTCACGGGTGCGGCGATCCTGTCGACCTACCCCGTGATCATCTGAGGTGATCGCACCGGGGCGCGCCTCAGGCTGCGACCTCTGACGGACGCGACAGCACGGCCACAGCGGACAGACAGCGGCCGACGACATCGTCGTCGACATGGACACGGCCACCCTCTCGACGAGCTCCCCTTCACCCGCGACCCGAGCCGGCACCGGCGGGCCGCCGGCCGACGACGGGTTGTCCACGGGCGGTGGTCGCCTGACGCGTCTGGTCCGCGGACCGGAGAGCGACCCGCGCTGGGCCAGGCCGGCATTCCTGGGCCTGCTCGCCCTGACGCTCGTCGCCTACCTCTGGAACCTCACCTCCAGCGGCTGGGCCAACAGCTTCTACTCCGCTGCGGCACAGGCAGGCAGTGAGTCGTGGACCGCCTTCTTCTACGGCAGCCTCGACGCGGGCAACGCCATCACCGTCGACAAGCCACCGGCGGCCTTGTGGGCGATGGCCCTCTCGGTGCGCCTGTTCGGGCTCAGCTCCTTCGCAATCCTGTTGCCACAGGTGCTCATGGGGGTGGGCACGGTTGCGGTGGTTCACGCCACGGTGCGTCGCCGCTTCGGTCACGGTCCGGCCCTGCTGGCCGGGCTCGTCCTGGCGCTGACGCCGGTGGCCGTGCTGATGTTCCGCTTCAACAACCCCGATGCGCTGCTGACCCTGCTCATGGCGCTCGCCGCCTGGGCGACCCTGCACGCGGTCGACCGAGGGTCGATCCGCTGGATGGCCCTCGCCGGCGTCTTCGTCGGGCTCGGCTTCCTGACCAAGTCGCTGCAGGTCTTCCTCGTGCTGCCCGCCCTCGGTCTCGTCTGGCTCGTCTGCGCAGACACGACACTGCGACGTCGGATCCTCGGCTCCCTGGCCGGGCTCGGCGCGCTCGTCGCCTCCGCGGGCTGGTGGGTCGCGGTCGTCGAGCTGGTCCCGGCATCGATGCGCCCCTACGTCGGCGGCAGCCAGAACGACTCGTTCCTCGAGCTGACCTTCGGATACAACGGCCTCGGCCGCCTCGACGGCACCGAGGTGGGACGGGTCGGTGGCGGCGGTGGCGCGGGGGGCGCCTTCTCCGGGGACGCCGGCATCCTGCGCTTGTTCGGTACCACCATTGGCGGCCAGATCTCCTGGTTGGTTCCGACCGCGGTGCTGCTCCTGCTTGCCGGGCTGTGGTTCCGTGGGCGGAGCCCGCGCACGGATCGTCGCCGCGCGGCCTACCTCGTCTTCGGCGGATGGCTCGTCGTCACGGCGCTCGTCTTCTCCCTCATGCAGGGGATCTTCCACGAGTACTACGTCGTCGCCCTCGCACCGGCGGTCGCCGCCCTGGTGGGCATGGGTGCCGGAGAGGCGTGGGAGCGGCGGAAGGAGACGTCCGGCGCCATGATCCTCTCGTCGGCCAGCGCACTCACTGCGGTGTGGTCCTTCGTGCTCCTCTCTCGCACGACCGCCTACGGCGACTGGCTCCGTTTCACGGTGCTGGCCATCGGACTGGCGGCCGCCTTCCTCCTGCTCGTCGTCGACCGGCTCGACCGGCGAGGGGTCGTGGCGGTCGCCACGGCGGCTGTCGTGGCAGGCCTGCTCGGTCCGGCTGCCTGGAGCGCCTCGACCCTGGCGACCGGCCACAGCGGGTCCATCGTCACCGCAGGTCCCTCGACCGGCGCCGGAGGCGCTCCCGGCGGCGCGGGTGGGGCTCCTGGCCGCGGCGCGGGTGGGGCTCCCGGCGGCGTGACCGGCGTGGCTCCCGGCGGTGGCACGGGCGGATCCCCCGGCGGCGCCACCCCACCGAATGCCGGCGCCCTCCCGGGAGGTGGGCCGGCCGGCCGGGCCACGGGTGGCCAGCCCGGCGGAGGCACGGGCACCGGGAATCTCCTGGACGGCGTGACAACGGATGCGGATGCCGTCGCGGCCCTGACCGCCGACGCGGACTCCTTCACCTGGGTTGCCGCCGCCGTGGGCTCACAGAACGCCGCGAGCCTCCAGCTCGCCACCGGTGAACCCGTGATGGCGATCGGTGGGTTCAACGGCTCCGACCCGAGTCCCACGCTCGCCGGGTTCCAGCAGCTCGTCTCCGACGGGCAGGTCCACTACTTCCTCGAGGGCAGCGGGTTCCGCGGGCAGCAGGGTGGGTCCAGTGCGAGCACCGAGATCGGCACCTGGGTGGCGCAGAGCTTCCGCCAGGTCGAGATCGGCGGCCAGACCTTCTACGACCTCACCCAGCCCGTGACGGGACCCGCCTCATGACCACGGTGCTCGACGTGGTCGTGCCGGTGTACGACGAGGAGGCCGTGCTCGCGGCATCCGTGCACCGGCTCCACGCCCACCTGGTGGAGACCTTTCCCTACCCGTTCCGGATCACCATCGCCGACAACGCGAGCACCGACCGCACGTGGGAGATCGCCACCGAGCTCGTCGACTCCCTCCCCGGCGTGGCGGCGGTGCACCTCGAGGAGAAGGGCCGCGGCCGAGCGCTGGCGAGGACGTGGTCGCAGTCGGACGCGATCGTGCTGGCCTACGTCGACGTCGACCTGTCCACGGACCTCGACGCCCTGTGGCCGCTCGTCGCGCCGCTGATGTCCGGACACTCCGACCTGGCCATCGGCACCAGGCTGAACCGTTCGTCGCGCGTGGTGCGCGGCGCCAAGCGCGACGTCATCTCACGCGGCTACAACCTGCTCCTCCGTGGTGGCCTGGGCGCCCACTTCTCCGATGCCCAGTGCGGCTTCAAGGCGATCCGTGCCGATGTCGCCGCCGAGCTCCTCCCCCTCGTGGAGGACACCTCGTGGTTCTTCGACACCGAGCTGCTGGTGCTGGCCGAGCGCTGCGACCTCCGGATCCACGAGGTTCCCGTCGACTGGTACGACGACCCCGACAGCCGGGTGGCGATCGTGTCGACGGCCCGCGACGACCTCCGCGGCATGTGGCGCGTCGGGCGGGCCCTGGCCCGACGCCGCCTCCCGGTGGAAGACATCTCCGCTCGGATCGGTCGTCGCCCGGCACCGTCCGAGAAGTCGATGCGGGGCGAGCTCACGGCATTCGCCCTGATCGGGGTCCTGAGCACCGTGCTCCACCTCGGCGGCTTCGTCGCGCTGCGGCAGGTGCTCGACTCGGCCCAGGCCGCAAACGGCCTGGCGCTGCTCATCGCCGCGATCGCGAACACCGCGGCCAACCGCCGGTTCACCTTCTCGGTGCGCGGCCGGTCCGGCGCGGCTCGCCACCAGGTGCAGGGGCTGCTCGTCTTCGCGCTGACCCTGGGGATGACGACGGCAGGCCTCGACCTGCTCGCCAGTGCGCTCCCGGATGCCGCGACCTGGGTGGAGGTCTCGGTGGTCGCGGTCACGACGGTCGTGGCGACGGCGGTGAAGTTCCTGGCGATGAAGCTGTGGGTGTTCGCACCCCGGGTGGAGCGACTCCCGAGCACGGGTGGCGACCCCTCGTCGGGGGTGAAGGGCACCGGCGACCCCTCGCAGGGAACCACACCCGCCCTCGAGTGGCAGCCGACGCCGCACCGGACCACGGTCGAGCAGGATGCCGTGCCGGAGCGGGTGTCGACACGCTCGGTTTCGGCCTGGGCCGTCAAGGCTGGCACGGCCACGGGGGGCTCCGACCCGTCCGCACCCGGGTAGGGCCGCGCGCTTTTGCTCGTCGGGTGGCTCGCCGGTTACCCTGTGCCTCGTTGGAGGCGTCGCCTAGCCCGGTTTATGGCGCCGCACTGCTAATGCGGTTTGGGGTAACCCCCCATCGAGGGTTCAAATCCCTCCGCCTCCGCCACGAGAAGCGCCCCGCTGCCGCGGGGCGCTTTCGGTTGCTCAGGAACAGATGTCCTGGTCCGCCGTGCGCGTCTCGATCGACGCCGTCGGTTGCGGGGTCGGCGCCGAGATCGTCGGTGTGGGGACCGGGTCGGTGCCCAGCCGATTGGGGATCGGCGCGACGTCTGGAGCGCCGGCCCCCAGCGTCACCCGCACCACGTCCCCGAGCCCCTCGTTCTCCCTGACCTTGGCGCCCTCGAAGGCCGCCGCGACGGTGCGGGCCGCCTCGTCGTTGCCGGTGCCGTACTCGACGACCACGCCGGTGGGGCGCTCGGGAGTGCTCGCGGTCGTGACCTGCTCGAAACCCTGCACGGTGAGGGCCTCCGCAGCCTGCGCAGCCAGCCCGGTCACCCCCGTCGCGTTGACGACCTCCACGCCGATGTCCGCAGGGCTCATCGTCAGTGGCGCGGGGCTCGCCGAAGCCTCTGGCTCCGCGCCGAGCACCGTGTCCTCGCGCAACGCCGCCCACAGGTCGTCGGCGGACGCGGCCCACTGCACGCGGTTGGGGTCCTCCGGGTAGTCCTCCACCGGCACGGTGACGAACTGGACGTTCCCGATCCCGATGTTCTTCACGCTCGAGGCCAGGTCGCCCATCGTTCCGGTACCGAAGTCGGGATCCGTGGTGAGGGACTGCGTCGCGGCGTTGAGGAACCCGAAGAGCTTGTCGGGTCGCAACAGCAGCGAGGTGCGCGTCGCCTCCTGCACGACCGAGGACAGGAAGGCCTGCTGGCGCTCGATCCGCCCGAGGTCCGACCCGTCGCCGATCGTGTAGCGCGCCCGGACGTAGCCGAGGGCCTGAGTGCCGTCGAGGACGTGCCGGCCGGGCGTCAGGGTGATCTTCGCCTTCGGGTCGTCGATGCCGTCGTTGGTGCACACGGGCACGCCGCCGAGGGCGTCGACCATGTCGCGGAAGCCGTTGAAGTCCACGACGGCGAAATGGTCGATGAACAGCCCGGTGTTGCCCTCGATGGTGTTGATGAGGCAGCCGGGGCCACCGATGCCGTACATCGAGTTCCACTGCTGCACGGTCCACTGGTCCCTCGGGATGCTCGCCGAGCAGCGAGGTGGCGCCTCGACCATGGAGTCGCGTGGGACCGACACGACCGTCACGTGCTCGCGGTCCGCGGACACGTGCGCGATGAGTGTCGTGTCGGACCGGGCACCGGCGGTCAGCGATGCGCCGGGCACCCCCTGATCGTCGCGCGAGTCCGATCCGATGAGGAGGATGTTGAGCGGGCCGTCCGACACCCGGTCGGGCCGGTCCCCCAGCATGCCGCTCACGTCGAGTCGGCTGATGTTGCCCTCGAGCCGCCACCACAGGACACCCGCCCCCGACACGATCGCCAGGGCCGCGACGGCGACGACCGCCACGATGCGTCGGCGACGGGAGTGGCGCTTGGTGGCGGATGCGCTGTCCGCGCGATCCCTGCGGGTGGCGTCGTCGGACAACGCGCCTCCTCCATGTCCTGCCTCGACCGCGGAGTGCGGGGGCCGTGGTGGGCCTCGGCCACCACCAGAGCCCCCCATGCTAGGACCGCAGCCTGAGAGAACGCTGGACGAGCAGTGCGCCGGCGGGCGCTCGTAGTTGGATGGGGTCATGAGGAAACGGGTCGCCCTGGGTGCAGCAGCCGTCATCGTGCTCGCGCTGGTCGTGGGTGGCGTGTGGTGGCAGCGGCAACAGCGCGAGGCCGAGCAGGATGCCGCTGCCCAGCAGACGCTCACGGCCTACCTCGCGGGGTGGGCGGCCAAGGACATGACGAGCGTGCCCTTCGAGGACCCGGCGGCCCCGGAGGACTTCGCGGCCGCGGTCGAGGGGCTGGGCGACTCGACGGTGACGGTGGACGCGCCCGGCGTCGTGCGCGACGGCAGCACCGCGGGTAGCGAGGTCACGGTGACCTGGACGCTGACCGGCGACGTGCCGTGGACGTATGCCGTGCCGGTACAGCTCGTCGAGACCGACGGCACGTGGCTGGTCGCCCCCCCGGCGGCGGGGTCGCCCTGGCAGCCCGACCTCGAGGCCGGGGGAACGATGTCGCTGGAGAAGACCACCGGCCAGCGCGGAGACCTCCTCGACCGCGAGGGCGACCCCCTCATGCCGGCGAGCACGGTGCACGTCATCTCCCTCGACCCGGTGCAGGGGACACCCGAGTCGGCGGCCGCCCTCGAGGAGGTCGTGGGGGCGAGCGCGGGATCGCTCGTGGACTCGCTCACCGAGGCCACGGCATCGGGATCGAAGGCTCCGATCCCAGTCATCACCTATCGCGAGTCGGACTACGCGCCCCGTGAGGCGGCGCTCGGGGACATTGCCGGCGTGGTGGACCGCGAGAGCGAGCTCCCGCTGGCCCGGACGCGGACCTTCGCCCAGCCCCTGCTCGGGTCGGTCGGCGAGGTCACGGCCGAGATGATCGAGAACAGTGACGGCCGGTTCGTCGCGGGCGACCGTGCCGGGCGCAGTGGTCTCCAGGCGCAGTACGACGAGCAGCTCGCCGGCGTCCCCGGGACCAGGGTGGTCTCCGACACCGGCGCCGTGCTGTTCGAGCAGGCCGCCGTCGACGGCACCGACGTCGAGACGACGCTCGACCCAGCCGTCCAGGAGGCCGCCGAGAAGGCTCTCGCCCAGGCAGACCTGTCCGTGCCCGGTGCCCTCGTCGCGGTCGACGTCCCCAGTGGCGAGGTGCTCGCGTCAGCCAACTCCCCGACGTCCGGGTTCGACCGGGCGATCACGGGCCGGTATCCGCCGGGGTCGACCTTCAAGGTGGCGACGACCTACGCCTACCTGACTCGAGGCATCACGACACCGAGCTCCGTCGTGCCGTGTCCCCCGTCGGTGACCATCGACGGTCGCGAGTTCCGCAACTATGAGGGCGAGTCGATCAGTGGCAAGCCGACGTTCGTCGACGACTTCGCGGCGTCGTGCAACACGGCCTTCGTCAGCTTGTCCCCACAGCTCGAGAGCGACGACCTCCGCACCGCGGCGGGAGCCCTCGGCGTGGGGGCCGACTGGGGTGACACGGTCGGCGTCGACGGGGCGTTCGCCGGCAGCATCCCGGAGACCTCCGGGGGCACCGACGCGGCCGCGGCGTCGATCGGCCAGGGCCGCAACGAGGTGTCGCCCCTGTCGCTCGCCGTCATGGTCGGCAGCATCGGGCGCGGCACCTACCTGGCCCCCGTCCTCGTGCGTGACCCGGACGGCCCGGCTGCGCGTCCGGCCGCGCTCGACGGTGAGGCGGTGGCCGACATCCGCTCGATGATGGCCGAGGTGGTGGCGAGGGGCAGTGGCACGGCCCTGCGCTCCACGCCGGGCGGGCCGGTTCGGGGCAAGACGGGGACCGCCGAGCACGGCACCGACCCCGATCTCCTCCCCCGCGTGTGGTTCGTCGGCTACCAGGGCGACGTGGCCTTCGCGGTCCTCGTCGAGGAGGGCAAGAACGGCGGCACTGTCGCCGCCCCCATCGCCGCGGACTTCCTCACCAACCTCGCCGCCGGCTGACCTCCCGCGGTGAGGTGGGACGCCCGTACTGACCTTCGGCCTGGGAGGTGGGACGCGGGAAGGCCCCCGACCCGGATGCCGGGTGGGGGCCTTCTCGAGGACTCCCGACCGGGAGCCTTGGACCTGTGGGTCAGATGGGGCGGACTGCGTCAGCCTGCGGACCCTTCGGGCCCTGCGTGACCTCGAACTCGACCCGCTGGGCCTCGTCGAGGCTGCGGTAGCCCTGGGTGTCGATGGCGGAGTAGTGAACGAACACGTCGGGGCCTCCGCCGTCCTGGGCGATGAATCCGAAGCCCTTCTCAGCGTTGAACCACTTCACGGTGCCCTGTGCCATATCGGGGGTAACTCTTTCTGTGGGTAGCACTCGGCCGGCACACGTCGCACCGACCGTGGATGCGAACTCCTGACCCTTGTGGCGCGTGGTGTTCGGACCGACGAGGACGTGCTGGCGCCGCAACCGGTTGCGAACCTAGCACGGGGCCGTGCTCCTCGCCGGTTGCATCGGGCACCGTTCACGCAGTGGAACCGCCGACCCGCCGAACACCCCCGGGGAGAAGGGCGGAGGGCGTGGGATTCGAACCCACGATGACGTTGCCGCCATAGCGGTTTTCAAGACCGCCGCACTAGGCCACTATGCGAGCCCTCCTGGCCCGGGGCGAGCCCGAGCAGTGCCAAGCGTATGCCGTGAACCCGCCGTGGCGCCCACGGACCCAGTCACCCGGCAGTCGAGGTGTCAACGCTCGTGAAGCCGTGCGGACTCGACCGGATCCGGTGGGCGGGCCTCCGGGTAGGGTCGGTGGCCGACGAAAGGAACACCCATGAAGCTGTCCTTCATCGCCGGCCTGGCCGTCGGCTACGTCCTCGGTGCACGTGCCGGCAGGCAACGCTACGAACAGATTGCGCGTACCTCCGGCAAGGTCTGGAACTCCACGCCTGTCCAGAAGCAGGTCTCCACGGCCAAGGAGGCCGCCCGCACCAAGGCGGCGCCCGTCGTGGCCGACATGGTCGCCGATGCGGCACGCGCCACCGGCGACAAGCTTCGGGCGTCAAAGACCGTCGCGGCCGAAGCCATCAGCACGGGACGCAGCAGCGACGACACGCCGGGCGACGACTCGGCCGCACCCGCGCCGACGCCGACACGACAGGAGACCTCGGACTCCTCCGAGCACGCCGACGCCTGGTCGGCGACGAACCGTCCCACGACGGGCGACTGACCTCCGCCCCCCGACGCGCCCGACGCCGGCCCGGTCTCGGGCCCGGGTGCTCGCCGGGGCCGGCCCCTGGCACGCGCAGCGAAGGCGGCCCCGTCGCCGGGTGGTGCCCGCGCCACCCCCTCCGGCCACACCGGGACACCGTGCCCCCCCCTGAGGCGCGGGTCCCGGCGTGGCCGGCCCCGTGTGGCCCTGAAGGGACCACACGGGTGAGGAGGCGGGCGACGCTCCCCTGATACATCCCGCGGCAGATGATCCGTGGGACACCCCGCACGCACCCGGCCGGGATGTATCACCGGCACATCCCCGCCCTCCTGTTCACCGACGCACCAGATCACTACCCTGAGTCGAGGGGGCTTCACTCATCCCCCTCGCCCGCCGGCAGGAGCTTCGCATGAACGGGAACCCCCCAGACGATGAGGTCAGTGACGACGGAAGGGGCGGGGGATCGCGCCCCGCGCCACCACGTTTCGGCGTGCCGGCCAGCGCCATGCGTCGCTTCGGGGCCACCGTGCTCGACCCGGACACCGCGGAGCGGGTGGGCGACGAACCGGCGCCCAGCCCGGTCGCCTACGTCACCGACCGGCTGCTCCTCCCCGGGCTGACCCCGGGCCAGCTCGACGACTCACGCTCGCTGCTCGAGGAGCTGGGGCGCGAGATGGGCTTCACCGTCAGCGTGCTCCCCAGCGCGGTCGTCGGCATCGCCCAGGAGCTCGGCTACGCCGAACGGCTGGGTGAGGTCGCCCAGACCGCGGTGCGACTCGTTCCCGACCAGGGTCGCGTCGGCCCGCCGGTCGACGCCTGGGCGGTGCTGCAACGCGCCCGCGCCCTCAAGGGTCGCGAGGTCTCCCGCTGGAGCCTCAACCACGTCCTCATGAGTGCCGGCTACACCAGTGGAGTCGGCTACACCTCGGGGGTCGGCTACACCTCGGGCGTCGGCTACACCTCAGGGGTCGGCTACACCAGCGGCGTCGGTTACACCTCGGGGGTCGGCTACACCAGCGGTGTCGGGCTGCCCGGGTCACCGGCCGGCCGTGGGCCGGTGGTGCTTGAGGTCCCCCAGCCGGCACCCCGCGGCAAGAGCTCGCCGGTCGTCGCCATCCTCGACACGGGGCTCGGCAGACACGGCTGGTTCGACGGTTCCCCCCTGGTCGAGCACGACCCCCGGCTGCCCGACGGAACCGCGGTCGGCCTCCGGTTCTCGGCGAGCGAGGACCCCGAGGGAACCGGAGTGACCCTCGGCGACGTGAACGAGACCCTCGACCCCCTCGCCGGACACGGCACCTTCGTCGCGGGGGTCGTGCGCCAGCACTGCCCCGACGCCCACCTGATCATCGTCCCGGTGATGCACGGTGACGGATCGAGCGACGAGCGCGACCTCATCGAGGCGCTGACGGCCCTCGCCGTGTGGCACTGGGCTGCCGTGGACGGCAAGGGCACCGGAAAGCCTGTCGACGTCATCAACCTGTCGATGGGGTACTACCGCGAGTCCGAGGGAGCGGTCGAGGACGAGACGGCACTCTTCGGCATCCTGCGCACGCTTGCCAACGACGGCGTCGCCGTCGTGGCGGCCGCCGGCAATGGTGGCACCACCGAACGGTTCTGGCCGGCAGCCCTCGCCGGGCAGGCGGGCACGCGCGTGCCGGTGACGAGCGTCGGCGCCACGAACCCCACCGGCGGAGCCGTGGCCGTCTTCTCCAACACCGGGCCCTGGGTGTCGACCTATGCGAGCGGGGTCGCCGTCGTGAGCACGATGCCGGTCACCCTGGACGGCTCGCTGCGCGGCGACGTGGCGGTCCCGGCCGGCACTCACCGCGCGCGATCGACCCCCGATCCCGACTGCTACGAGACCGGGTTCGGGGTGTGGAGCGGCACCTCGTTCTCCAGTCCCTGCACCGCCGGCCGCGTGTCCGCGGCACTGTCGCGAGCGCCCGTCGCCGCCGACCGCAGGTCCCGAGCCAAGCAGGTCGCCGCTGCCGTCGCCGAGATCGTCGGAGCTGGGTCGTGATGCACACCGATGCCGAGGGCCTCGCGATGCGGGCGGCCCACGCCTTCCGCGCCTATCGCGACGGTGATCCCTCCGGCATGTCCACCCTCGTCGAGGACGTCACCCCGCTGCTCTGGTCGGTGGCGCGCCGCCAGGGCCTGGACCGGCCCGCCGCGGAGGACGTCGTGCAGGGCGCCTGGCTCAAGCTCGTCGAGCACTCGACGTCGATCACCGACCCGCAGGCCGTCCTCAAGTGGCTCATGACGACGACCAAGCGCGATGCCTGGCACAGCTCCTCGCGCGACCGCCGCGAGGAGCCCGGCAGCGCGGCCGACGTCGCCGACCAAGAGGTCGACGAGGTGTCGCCGTCACCGGAGCTCAGCGTGCTGCAGGGCGAGGACATGCACCTGGTGTGGCACCACCTCTCACTGCTGTCCGAGCGATGTCAGGCCCTGTTGCGGGTCATCGCCTTCGCCGACCGACCGGACTACGCCAGCGTCGCCGAGTCCCTCGGGATGCCGGTCGGAAGCATCGGTCCCACTCGCGGACGCTGCCTGGCCAAGCTCCGCCTAGCCCTCACAGACGACCCTCGTTGGGAGATGACCTCATGAACGCGACGCCAGACCCGGAGACCGCCCTCGCGGCGGGTGCCCTCGACGAGATCGATGCCGAGGTGCTGGGGCTCGTCCGAGCCGCGCACCAGGCGATCGACCCCGTGCCCGACGACCTCGTCGAGAAGATCCAGTTCTCGATGACGGTGGCGGCCCTGGAGGCCGAGCTCGCCGAGATCGTCACGGCGAGCTCGCTGGCCACGGTGAGGGGCACGGACTACGACCGAGCCGACACCGTCACCTTCGCCAGCGAAGGCCTCAGCGTGATGGTGAGCATCGAGCACGGTGCGTCGACCAAGGTCGACATCGTCGGCTGGGTGAGCGAGGGAGATGTGGAGGTCGAGCTTCGCGAGCGGGGCCGCACCCGCACCACGGGCACCGATGCCGAGGGTCGCTTCACGTTTGCGGGAGTGGAGCGTGGTCTGGTGAACTTCGTGCTGCGACGGGGCCGCGGCGCCGGCGCGCCCCCGATCATCACCCCGGCCATCGAGCTCTAGGAGGACACCCATCGAGTCGGAGGCACTCCGTCTCGGCGAGGAGATGCTGGCCTCGGCGCGGGCGGACAACGAGGTGGGCCGCTACGAGGCTGCCGCGGAGCGCCTCGACGCTGCGCTGGTCGCCCTCAACGCAACCCCGGGCCCGCAGGCCAGGCAGCTCGCCACCCGGGTGCGGATCACCCAGGCCTGGACCGAGATGGAGCTCCGAGGCATGACCTCGGCCCTCGAGCTGCTCCTGACCGCGCGGCTCCAGGCCGAGGAGACGAGCGACCCGCTGCTCCTGGCCCTCACGCACATCCAGGAGGCCAACATCCGCGGTCGCTGTGGCGACTGGCGCGGCGCGATCGACGCGGGCGCCCGGGTCGGCGCCGCCGAGGAGTTCCTCAACCCCTCACAACGCTGTGCGCTGCACATCAACATGGGGTTGGCGAGCCTCGCGCTCGGCGACAGCGAGCCGGCATCCGCGGCCCTGGAGGAGGCGCGTGACATCGCCGTCGATCAAGGACTCCTCGACCAGGAGTTCAAGGCCAGGCACAACCTCGCCTGCCTGGCCTTCGTCGACGGGGACCTCCCGCGCGCGCTCCTGCTCATGCGCGAGGCCGACGTCATGGATGCCGCGGTGTCTCGCGACCGAGCCCGGCTCGACCACGCCGAGGTGCTCATCGAAGCGGGGCTCGTCAACGATGCGCGCACGGCCCTGGGCGAGGCGCTGGCTTCGGCCCAGCTGCACGGGCACCGCCTCGAGGAGGGCGCGATAAGCCTCAGGCTCGCTCGGTGCGACCTCCTCGTGGGTGACCTGGCCGGGGCACGCTCGGCCATCCGCTCCGCGATCGCGGCGTACCGCACCCGGCAGGCACCGGAGCTGGTCCGGGAAGCAGAGCTGGTCCGCTCGACGATCGACGTCGCAGAGGGCAACGACCTGGCCTCGGTCGTCACGACCCTCGCGCACCGCAACGACCGTGCCCCGGGCAGCGGCCCCACCCACCGGGAGTCGATCCGGCTGGAGGCCGAGGCCCGCCTGTTGCTGGGGGACGCCGACGGGGCGGAACGACGACTGTCCACGCTGCACCAGGGCAGCCACGAGACGCTGGGCGCGATGCTGCACGAGACCCTCGTCCGAGCCCGGCTCGACGAGGCCCGCGGCCGGGACGGTGCATGCTCGGCGCGGCTGCTGTCGGGCAACCGGGTGCTGGCCGCCCACCAGTTCCAGTCCTCGAGCCTCGATGTCCGGGCCGCCCTGGCCCTCCACGGCCGCAAGTTGGCCGCCTACGACGTGCAGCGGGCGCTCGGTGCCGGTGACGTGAGCGAGCTCGTGACGACGGTGGAGCGCTGGCGGGCGATCTCGCACCGGATCAACCCGGTGACGACCTCGACCGACCCCGAGCTCGCCGCGGCCACCCGCGAGCTGAGACGCCTGCGCAGGCTGCTCGCCGACAGCGACGGAGACTCGGCGCGGGAGCTGAACACCGGGGTCGCGGCGCTGGAGTCCCAGGTCGCCCAGAGGGAGTGGGGGCTGACCGTGGAGGGGTCCGGTGCCGGCCGGGTGCACCCGGTCGCCGCCGAGGAGGCGCTGTCCGCGGTGGGGGCAGCGGATGCCACCGTGGTGGAGTTCTTCGAGTCCGACGGCGATCTCTGGGGGATCATCCTGTGCGCCGCACGGCTCGACGTGACCCGCCTGGGCCCCGTGCACGAGATCGCGGAGGGGCTCGTGCGGCTGCGGCGAGACCTGCGCGCACGAGCGATCATCGCGCCGGGGGCAGCGATGGCCTCCGTGCTCGACCGCGCCGTCCGCTCCTCCCTCGACGCCGTCGACCGGGCGCTGAACCCGGAAGGCACCACCGCCGGTCGAGTGGTCGTCGTGCCGTCCCGCAGCCTCGCCGGGGTGCCGTGGAGCCTGATGCCCAGCCTGCTCGGGCGGCCCGTGACGGTGGCGCCGTCCCTGACGCGGTGGGTTCGTGGCCCGGCTCGGGCCGTCGAGCCGGTGGCGCAGGTCGCGGCGACGGCTCTCTACGGTCCGGGCCTGTCCCGCACGGAGCCGGAGATCCGCGCGATCCGCGCGGCCTGGCTCGACGAGGGCGACCCCGCGGCTGCCGTCACCGGCCCAGCCGACAGCGAGGAGGTGCTCCGGGCCCTGTCGTCCTCGCGGGTCGTCCACCTCGCCGCCCACGGGGTTCACGAGGGTCAGAGCCCGTTGTTCTCCTCCGTGCAGATGGCGGACGGCCCGGTCTTCGCGCACGAGTTCCCCCGGCCCGTGGCCGCAGAGCACGTCGCCCTGGCTGCGTGCGACGTCGGGCAGTTCTCGACCCGCGCCGGCGATGAGCCGCTGGGCCTGGCCATCGCCCTGATGTCCCTCGGCGCGAGGAGTGTGCTCGCCGCCGTGGCTCCGGTCGCCGACGACCTGGCGGCCGAGGCGATGGTGGGCTACCACCGAAGGCTGGCCACGGGGGAGGATGCCGCATCCGCGTGGGCCGCCGTGGTGGCGGAGGAGCCGGCGGCGGGGGTGTTCTGCCTCTACGGGTCGGACTGGAGCGCCGGCGACTGACCGGCCCCACTGCATCCGACTCAGATGAAGATGGCCGGCTCCGCGAACAGCGCGTCGTACGGGTCCTGCAGGGGCGACTGGGGGAAGCGGACCGCGGCCGGGATGCCGGTGGCGACGGCCCCCGCCGGAACAGCCTTCACGACAACGGAGTTCGCGCCAACCTGGGCGTCGTCTCCGATCTCGATGTCACCCAGGACGCGCGCGCCCGCACCGATGGTCACCCGGTCACCGACGGTGGGGTGACGCTTCACGCCGCGGGCGAGCGACCGTCCACCGAGGGTGACGCCGTGGTAGAGCATGACGTCGTCGCCGACGACCGCGGTCGCACCGATGACGACGCCCATCCCGTGGTCGATGAAGAAGCGTCGGCCGATCTGCGCACCCGGGTGGATCTCCACCCCTGTCACGGCGCGTGCGAGGGTCGAGAGGGCACGCGCCGCGGGCCTGCCGCCCGGCTTCTGCCACAGCCGGTGTGCACCACGGTAGATCCAGATGGCGTGCAGCCCGGGCGAGTTCACGGCGACGTCGGCTCGCGTCTCGGCTGCGGGGTCACGCAGCATCGCGGCGTCGAGGTCTTCCCTGATCACCGCCCGGGCAGCACGGACGAAACCCATGTCAGTCGACGAGACCCTCGAACAGGATGGTGGACAGGTAGCGCTCACCGAAGCTCGGGATGATCACGACGATCGTCTTGCCGGCGTTCTCCGGTCGCGCGGCCACCTGGGCGGCAGCCGCGAGCGCCGAGCCGGACGAGATGCCGACGAGCAGGCCCTCCTCGGTGGCAGCGCGGCGGGCCCACGCCACGGAGGTCGCCGCGTTGACGTCGATGACCTCGTCGTAGACCTCGGTGTCGAGGATCTCGGGCACGAAGTTGGCGCCGATCCCTTGGATCTTGTGCGGGCCGGGCTGGCCTCCGTTGAGGATCGGAGACTCCTCCGGCTCGACGGCGATGATCTGCACCCCGGGCTTGCGCTCCTTGAGCACCTGACCGACACCGGTGATCGTGCCGCCCGTGCCGATGCCCGCGACGACGATGTCAACCGCGCCGTCGGTGTCCCGCCAGATCTCCTCCGCGGTGGTCCTGCGGTGGATCTCGGGGTTGGCGGCGTTGGCGAACTGGCGGGCCAGCACGGCACCGTCACGTTCGGCGACGATCTGCTCCGCGCGGGACACCGCGCCCTTCATGCCCTCCGAGCCGGGGGTGAGCACGAGCTCGGCGCCGTAGGCGCGCAGCAGGGCCCGCCGCTCCTTGCTCATCGTCTCGGGCATGGCGAGCACCACCTGGTAGCCGCGGGCCGCCCCGACCATGGCCAGCGCGATCCCCGTGTTACCGGAGGTCGCCTCGACGATGGTGCCGCCGGGGGTCAACTGTCCGCTCTGCTCCGCTGCGTCCACGATGGCCACCCCGATGCGGTCCTTGACCGAGCTCGCCGGGTTGTAGAACTCCAACTTCGCGGCGACGGTCGCGTCACCGTCGATGATCCGGTTGAGCCGGACGAGGGGGGTGTTTCCGACCGCCTGGGTGACGTCGTCGAGGATGGGCATTCGGGTGACCTTTCGCTGGGAGTTGGCATGCCGGCCGGTCGGTGACGGACCACGGCACGCATCTCGGGTGCCTCGGGTGAACCCCGAGTTCGTTATGCGTATTCCAACAGAGGGTTATCGGTGCGGACAATGGCGTCCCGCGTTGCGGGCGGCATCCGAACTGGACGTGTTGATGGTTGTCACAGGGTCGGTGAGCAAGCGCTTAGCGTCGCTAGACTGCCCGGCATGTCTGCCGCCTCAGCACCGGCCGCGGTGCACGCCCTGGCCAGCGACCTCCTGCCCGTTCCCGACGACAGGTTCGGAGGGCTCGGCGCCGTTCAGGTGGTGGCCCTCGTCCTGTGCTTCGTCATCCCGCTCATCGGATGGGCGCTGCTCTTCCGACAGGCGGGACGGTTCGTCAGCCTCTACCGCCTCGGCCGGGCCGACGACACCCGCACCGACAACCCGGGCGCCCGTACCTGGACCCTCGCCAAGGAGTTCCTCGGCCACACCCGGATGAGCCGGCTCAAGGTCGTCGCGGCGGCGCACTGGTTCACGGCGCTGTCCTTCATCGTCCTGTTCGCCACCTTGGTCAACGCCTTCTTCCAGCTCGTCCAGCCCGACTACCGGCTGCCGGTCATCGGGCACTTCCCGCCCTTCGAGTGGCTCATCGAGGTCTTCGCCTGGGCCGGCCTCATCGGCATCGTCGTGCTCATGGCCATCCGGCAGAAGGAGCACCCTCGGTCCGCCGCCGGGGAGGGTGGCCGGAGGTCACGGTTCTTCGGCTCCACCTTCTGGCAGGCCTACTACGTCGAGCTCACGATCCTCTTCGTCACCATCTGCATCCTCCTGCTGCGTGGCCTCGAGGCCGCGATGGTCACGATCACCAACCCGGAGGAGTCGTTGGCCCTCCACTTCCCGCTCACGGGGTGGATGGCCGGGATCTGGTCGGGGGCCTCGCTGCCGACCCTCGCCCTGTGGGTCTACGTCATCGCCACGATCAAGATCCTCATCTCCTTCGCGTGGATGATCACCATCTCGCTCCAGCCGACGATGGGGGTGGCGTGGCACCGGTTCCTCGCCTTCCCCAACATCTGGTTCAAGCGCGAGTCCTCCGGCCGCACCGCACTGGGCGGCGCGAAGCCGCTCACGGTCAACGGCCGGCCCTTCACGATGGAGGCGCTGGAGGAGATGGAGGAGGGCGCGACCCTCGGGGTCGGCGCCGTGGAGGACTTCACGTGGAAGGGCCTGCTGGACTTCTCCACGTGCACCGAGTGCGGTCGCTGCCAGAGCCAGTGCCCCGCGTGGAACACCGAGAAGCCCCTCTCCCCCAAGCTGCTCATGATGGCCCTGCGCGACCACGCCGACGCCAAGGCCCCGTACCTGCGGGCGGTGGCTGCACACGACGGCGACACCGCGAAGGCGATGGCCTCCGTGGAGGTCACGATGCCCGCGCTCGATGAGACCTCCGGCCTCGAGGGCGAGGACGGGCCCGCCACGATCTCGTGGCCGGACCTGCCACTCGTCGGCGCCACCGGGTACGCGGCCGACTCGCCGCTCACGGCATACAACCCCCACGGCCCGGATGCCGTGATCGACGAGGACGTGCTGTGGTCGTGCACGACGTGTGGGGCGTGCGTCGAGCAGTGCCCCGTCGACATCGAGCACGTCGACCACATCGTCGACATGCGGCGCTACCAGACCCTCATCGAGTCGGCCTTCCCGAGCGAGCTGGGTGGCCTGTTCAAGAACCTCGAGGGCAAGGGCAACCCGTGGGGCATGGGGGCGCGGGCGCGCCTCGACTGGGCCAAGGACCTGCCCTTCGACGTGAAGATCCTCGGCCAGGACGTCGAGAAGGCGTCAGACGTGGAGTGGCTGTTCTGGGTCGGCTGCGCGGGGGCCTACGAGGACCGCGCGAAGAAGACGACGCGTGCGGTCGCCGAGCTGCTCGACACCGCAGGGGTGTCGTTCGCCGTGCTCGGCGACGGCGAGACCTGCACCGGCGACTCGGCGCGACGCGCCGGCAACGAGCTGCTCTACCAGACCCTCGCCGCACAGAACGTCGAGACCTTCGGTGAGTTCGGCGTGACGAAGGTCGTCGTCACGTGCGCGCACTGCTTCAACACCATCAAGAACGAGTACGGCGACCTCGGGGGCAACTACGAGGTCGTCCACCACACCCAGCTCCTCAACCGCCTCGTGCGCGAGAAGAAGCTCGTTCCGGTGGCCCGCCCCGAGGGCGAGCCGTCGATGTCGTCGGCCAAGAACGCCGCGTCCACGGCATCCACCGTCACGTACCACGACCCGTGCTACCTGGGGCGCCACAACGGGGTCTACGCCCCGCCGCGCGAACTCATCGGCGCGCTGCCCGGCGTCGAGCTCAGGGAGATGGAGCGCACCAAGGAGAAGTCCTTCTGCTGCGGCGCCGGTGGCGCCCGGATGTGGATGGAGGAGAAGCTCGGCACGCGGATCAACACCAACCGCACCGAGGAGGCCATCGCGACGGGCGCCGAGCGCATCGCGATCGGCTGCCCGTTCTGCCGGGTGATGATGTCCGACGGGCTGACGGCCAAGCAGGCCGAGGGACAGGCGGAGACCGTCGAGGTCGTCGACGTGGCGCAGATGTTGCTGGCGGCGGTCCGCCGCTCCGACCACGGCACGCCTGACGACACGCCCGAGGCGGCGGCGCCGCCGGACACCGCGGATCTTGCGGCCCCCGCGGCCGCTGCAGGAGCCGCCGCCGCATCCACGCTGGCCGGCACCACCACCGAGGAGGCCTCTCTCGACACCGACCGGACCGTCGAGGCGGGGTCGGGCGCCGAGGCCGACCCCTGGGACGAGCCCGCCGGCGACACCGCAGCAACCGCAACCGCCCCGGCGACATCACCCACCACCGACGACGCCGACCCCTGGGACGAGCCGTCGACGCTCGAGCAGACCGACCAGCCGTCACGGGTGGCGGCCGCTGAGGAGGACGCAGCCGCCGGCCGGTCCGAGGGGGAGCCAACACCCGACAAGGTGAAGGTGGACGCCGCCGCCTCGACCGACGACGTCGACCCCTGGGACGAACCCACCGGCGACACCGCAGCAACCGCAACCGCCCCGGCGACATCACCCACCACCGAGGACGTCGACCCCTGGGACGAACCCACCGGCGACACCGCAGCAACCGCAACCGCCCCGGCGACATCACCCACCACCGACGACGTCGACCCCTGGGACGAACCCACCGGCGACACCGCAGCAACCGCAGCCGCCCCGGCGACATCACCCACCACCGACGACGTCGACCCCTGGGACGAACCCACCGGCGACACCGCAGCAACCGCAGCCGCCCCGGCGACATCACCCACCACCGACGACGTCGACCCCTGGGACGAACCCACCGGAGACACCGGCGTCACCGAGCGGAGCGACACCGCCGAGGGGACCGACACCGCACAGGGCACTGCGACCGAGCAGGAGCCGGCGCCGGCGAAGGACGCGGGCGGCGCGACGTCCGAGGAGGCCGGCGGCACGACCTTCAGCGGGGACGCCGCCCTCCTCGACGAGCCGGACCCCTGGGACTGACCGGTCGCCCGGAGCACCACCGACCCCGGCATGACGGAACCCACGTCACGACCCGTCGAATGAACAGAACACGCCGCCTGCGCATCAGCGCAGGCGGCGTGTTCTGTTCTCTCGAGGGGTCAGCCGAGCCCGTTGGTCGACAGGAACTCCGTCGCGACAGTCTTGGGGTCCTGCTTGTCGATGTCGGTCTGCTTGAGCATGTCCGCGATCGCCTCGGTGGTCAGCTTCGCCGAGACGGCGTTGAGCGTCTCCTTGACCTCGTCGGCACGGTCGGCGCGCACGAGCGGGAAGATGTTCTGCGAGCCGTAAAGCTTCTTGGTGTCCTCCAGGGCCACGAACTCGTTCTCCGCGATCGCCGGGTCGGTGGAGAAGATGTTGGCCACCTGGACCTGGTCGTTCTTGAGTGCCTGGACGATGCCCTGACCGGTCAGCGGCACGAACGACTTGAACTCCAGGCCGTAGGTGTCCTGGAGGCCAGGGATGCCCTGGGTGCGCTCGCCGAACTCCGGCGGGCCGGAGATCGACAGGTCGCCGGCCACCGGGGCGAGGTCCTCGATGGTCGTCAGGTCGTACTCGTCAGCGGTCGCCTTGGTCACGACGATCGTGTCGTTGTCCTCGGCGGCCGACTTGTCGAGTGCGACCAGGGTGTCGGGGATGACCTCCTGAACCTTGGCGTAGACCTCGTCGGGGTCGGTGCCGGTGAAGGTGTCGTCGTAGTAGAGCGCCAGCGCGCCGGTGTACTCGGGGAAGACCTGCACCGAGTTGTCCTCGAGGGCGCGCAGGTAGATCTCACGGGAGCCGATGTTGGTCTTCGTCGAAGCGTCGACACCGGCGGCGTTGAGCGCACCGGCGTAGATCTCCGCGAGGAGGGTCGACTCGGAGAAGTTCGCACCACCGACGACGATCGGGTCGCCGGAGCCGCCGCTCGCGCTGCTGGCCGGGGCGTCGCTGGCCAGTGGGTCATCGGAGCTGCCGCAGGCGGTGAGCCCGAGGATCGAGGCCGCGAGCAGGGCGACGGCCGAGGTGGTGCGCTTCATGGGAGGTCCCTTCGTGAGGTCGGCTCGGACGAGCCTGGCCAGGAGGTCGGTTCAGGCAGGATTGCGCACATCGGCGCGGGAATCGTCGGTGGCAACAGGTTCGTCGGCCCGATCCTTCCGACGGTTACCGTTTCGTGACCGTCCGCCCGTGAGGCCGGGCGAGACGAGATGACGCTGGGCGAGCGCGAGCAGAGAGTCGGCCACGACGGCCAGGATCGCCACGAGGACCGCGCCGCCGGCCGTGCGCGGGTAGTCCCCCAGGGCGATGCCGTCGATGAGGTAGCGACCCAGGCCCCCGAGGCCGACGTATGCCGCGATGGTCGCCGTGGCGATGACCTGGAGCACCGCCGAGCGCAGGCCTGAGAAGAGCAGTGGCAGTGCGTTGGGGAACTCCACCTGCCAGAGCACCTGCCACCCGGTCATGCCGACTCCTTCGGCGGCGTCACGGGCAGCGGGGTCCACGGCCTCGATCCCGGCATACGTGCCAGCCAGGAGAGGGGGGATGGCGAGCAGCACCAGCACCGCGACGCTCGGGAGGAGGAAGGCGAGGTTGCTGGACAGCTTGGGCCCGAGCCAGAGCACCACCGCGAAGAGGAGCCCGAGCGTGGGCACCGCACGCACCGAGTTGGCGAGCGACACGAGCCACTTCCCCCGGCCCGTGTGACCGACGAGCAGGCCGATGGGGATGGCGATGAGAGCCGCGATGACCACGACGAGGGCGGCGTACCAGAGGTGCTCGATCAGGCGGTTGGGGATGCCGCTGTCACCCGACCAGTTCGCAGGGTCGGTGAGCCAGGAGAACAGTGAGGGGATCACGAGCGCCCTCCGGCGACGCGCATCCACGGGGTCAGCGCCCGGTTGCCGAGCACGATGAGCCCGTCGAGGGCGAGCGCGAGAATCACGCACGCGAGGATGCCGGTGACGAGCTCGCCCCAGATGACTCGGTTGTAACCGTCGACGAGCAGGTCACCGAGCTGGGACACCCCGATGAGCGACGCGACGCTCACGATGCTGACGTTGCTCACCGCGGCGACCCGGAGACCCGCTGCGATGACGGGAACGGCGAGCGGCAGCTCCACGCCGAAGAGACGGCGAAAGCCCCTGTAGCCCATGGCTGTCGCTGCCTGCTCGATGTGGTCGGGGACGGCTCGCAGCCCATCGGCCACCGTGCGGGCCAGGAGCGCGACGGTGTAGATGGTCATGGCGACGATGACGTTGACCGGGTCGAGGATCTTGGTGCCCAGGATGATCGGCATGACGACGAAGAGGGCGAGTGAGGGGATCGTGTAGAGCAGGCCCGTGGTCGTGATGATCGCGGGGTACGACCGCGTCCAGTGCTTGGCGGCCCAGCCCAGCGGGAGGGCGACCACCAGCCCGATGACGAGCGGCAGCCCCGCGAGCACGAGGTGCGACCGCGCCAGGTCGAGCACGACCTGCCAGTTGGAGGCGAACCAGCTCACGAGGCTGCCTCGTCGTGAACGGCGGCCGCGCCCCCGTGCACGGGGTCCTCCTCGTCGCGTTCCGGCCGGTCGGTCTCCTCGATGGCCGTGAGCACCTCGTGCGCAAGCACCGTGCCCGCCAGCGCTCCGCTGTCGTCGGCGATCACGCCGCGGCGGCTGGGAGAGGACAGTGCGGCATCCAGGGCACCGCGAAGTGACCCCGTGAGCCGGCCGACGGTGCCGCCACGGTGCAGGTCGTCATCGGTCACCGCACGATCTCCGATCCGCTCGGGTTCGACCCACCCGAGTGGCCGACGCTCGTCGTCGACCACGAGGAGCCATGAAGCACCGCGACTCTCGGGCCGCTCCCCGAGCACGATCGTGGGCTCCGAGCGCAGCGGCAGGTGGGGCGCGTCCTGGAACTGCAGTGCCCGGTAGCCGCGGTCGCGACCCACGAAGTCGGCGACGAAGTCGTCGGCCGGGTGGGCGAGGAGGTACGCCGGTTCGGCCACCTGGGCGAGGCGCCCCCCGACGCGCAGCACCGCCACCTGGTCGCCGAGCTTGATCGCCTCGTCGATGTCGTGGGTCACGAAGACGATCGTCTTGCCGAGCTCTGCCTGCAGGCGCAGGAACTCGTCCTGGAGCTGCTCGCGCACGACCGGGTCGACGGCGGAGAACGGCTCGTCCATGAGCATCACCGGCGGGTCGGCCGCGAGCGCGCGCGCCACCCCCACGCGCTGCTGCTGTCCGCCCGAGAGCTGGGACGGGTAGCGATCGGCGAGGTGACTCTCGAGGCCGACCCGCTCCAGCAGTTCACGGGACCGCGCGCGGATCTCCTTCTTGTTCCAGCCGAGCAGCCGGGGCACGGTGCCGACGTTGTCCAGGACGGTGCGGTGTGGGAAGAGGCCCGCGTGCTGGATGACGTACCCGATGCCGCGCCGGAGCTCGGCCTGCTTCATCCGTCCGGTGTCCTGCCCGTCCAGGGAGATCGAGCCGCGAGTGGGCTCGATCATCCGATTGACCATGCGCAGGCTGGTCGTCTTGCCGCAGCCGGACGGACCGACCAGCACGGTGATCTTGCCGGTGGGCGCCGTCAGGCTGAGTTCGTCGACGGCCGTCGTGCCATCCGGGAACTGCTTCGTCACGGCATCGAAGCGGATCATTCATCGACCCTAACGGGTCGGGGGCGGCTCCGAGCTCTCGTCATCCCCCGTGCCCGGATCCTTGAACAGTTCCGGCGGCACGGCCTCGATACCGGTCACTCCGTGCAGGAGGTGGGGGTCCAGTGGGGTGCTCGACCGCAGCACGGTCACGGCGCCGCGGGGCTCGAGGATCACAACCCCGACCTCGTCGCGGTGCCCGATCCCGTGGCTGCGCAGCTGGCTCCACAACATCGCCTCGGACATCCCGAACTTACGCAGGGCGTCGTGGCGCACCGTGCCGCCCGCCATGAGGACCACAGCGGACCGACCCCACCGCGGGGCGAGGCCGCGGGTGGCTGCGCTCCAGCGGCCGAACACCCGTTCCAGCACCACGAGGGTTCCGATGGCGACGAGCCCGCCGAGCAGGTTCGGCGAGTTCCCGAGGGTCGCTCGCGCCGCGATCGACCCGACCAGGGTGACGAGCGCGATGGTCCCGGTCGTCGGGTTCGCCGCCAGCCGCCTCCCCCAGATCTGGACCACCGCCCCGACCGCGAGGTAGAGGATCGTGGCCGAGATGGCGACCCCGGCCGCGTTGATCAAGGAGATGCCGAGATGCGCTTGGAGGGTGTTCACCCCCCGATGCTCCCCCACACAGCCGCGTGCGTGCAGCCGGCTCGGGCAACGGCATACGGTGGGCGTATGTACAGCCGTGTCGTCAACAGGTTCTCGGCGAGCAGGTTCGGGTCGTGGACGGTGCGGCACGTCGCCGCCCATGTGGACCCGGTGCTGTTCCGCTGGTCGCGAGGACGGGTGACCATCACGGGGAAGCCCACGCTGCCGATGCTCACGCTGACGACCACGGGTCGCCGGAGTGGTCGGCCCCGATCCGTGCAGCTCGCCCACCTCGCAGAGCCGTCCGGCACCTGGGTCGTGGTGGCGAGCGCCATGGGCCAGGACCGCCACCCCGCCTGGCTGCTGAACCTGCGTACCGACCCTCGCGCCCACATCCTCCTACCGTTCCGCGAGGTGGACGTGACCGCAACCGAGCTGGGCGCGGAGGAGAAGCACGCGCTCTGGCCCGAGCTGGTTCGCACCATCCCGCAGCTGAGCACCTATGTTGCTCGCACCACCCGCGAGATCCCCGTCGTGCGACTCGCCCCGAGATGACGGGCGAGCAGCCGGAGCCCGTCCTCGTCGCGCGAGGAACCAGGGCGGGCCACCTGATGCTCGCCGGTCTGACGCTGGGCACGGGGGTGGCCATCCTCGACGGGAGCGTCGTCAACGTGGCGCTGCGCTCGATAGGCGCCGACCTCGACGGTTCCCTGGCCCAGCTGCAGTGGGTCGTCAACGGCTACCTCCTTGCGCTGGCCTCCCTGGTGCTCGTCGGGGGTGCGCTCGGGGACCGTTTGGGGCGTCGGCGCGTGTACCTCGTGGGCGTCTCGTGGTTCATGGTGGCGTCCGCTCTGTGCGCTCTGGCTCAGACGCCGGGGCAGCTCATCGTGCTGCGGGTGCTGCAGGGCGTCGGGGCCGCCCTTCTCACCCCGGGGGCCCTCTCGCTGATCCAGTCCTCCTACCGGCCCGAGGACCGAGCACCGGCGATCGGCGCATGGGCGGGGGTGTCCGGTGTCGCGGCCGCCTTCGGACCGATCGTTGGTGGGTGGCTGGTCGACAACGCCTCGTGGCGCTGGATCTTTGCGATCAACGTCCCGCTCTGCATCGCCGTCCTCCTCCTCACCCGATACGGCGCACCCGAGAGTCGCGACACCTCGGGGACCGGGCGGTTCGACGTGGCCGGCGCGGTGCTCGTCGCGGTGACCCTGGGCGCGTTCACGTATGCGCTCACGGGTGCCAGTGAGGGGCCTGCGACCCTCGTGTGGTCGGCCCGGGCGCTGGGCGTCGCCGCGGCGGTGGCGTTCCTGGTGGTGGAGTCCCGGACAGACCGGCCGCTGCTCCCGCTCTCCCTGTTCGGATCCCGCATCTTCTCGGCCGCGAATGCGATGACGGTCCTCGTCTACGGCGGACTGGGGGCGGTGACTCTCTTCCTCGTGCTCCAGCTGCAGGCAAGCGCGGGATGGACCGCGCTGCAGGCCGGCTTGTCGGGACTGCCCATCACGATCTCCCTCCTGCTGCTGTCGAGTCGAGCAGCCGCCCTGTCCGCGCGCATCGGACCCCGTCTCCCGATGACGGTCGGTCCGCTCGTCTGCGCCTCCGGCGTACTGCTCCTGCGAGGGGTGGGCGAGGGATCGACGTGGTCGGGGGTGCTTCCCGGCATGGTGGTCTTCGCGCTCGGCCTGGCCCTGCTCGTCTCCCCGCTGACCGCCGCCGTGCTGGGCGCGGCTCCCGCCCGGTATGCCGGGGTGGCCAGTGGGGTGAACAACGCGGTCGCCCGGACCGGTTCCCTGCTCGCGGTGGCCGCCCTCCCGGGCTTCGTCGGGCTCTCCGGGGACGACTACCTCGACCCGGTCGCGATGACTGCTGGCTACCAGGCGGCGATGCTGTGGTGCGCAGCACTGCTGGCGACGGGTGGCGTGGTCAGCTGGGTGGGCCTTCGTCGACGAGGGCACCCGTGACGAAACCGGCCACGGTGTCGTGCCACTGGGAGGCGCTGTGCAGCATCGCGTGGGTCTCGCCCTCGACGGCGACATGGGTGACGTCAGCCCCATCGCGGGCGTAGCGCCGGGCGATCACCTCGGTGCGACGCGGGTCCGTCATCCGGTCCCGCGTGCCGTGCATGAGGAGCACCGGGGTGCCGGGACGCGGGGACGCCGCGTCCTCCTCGATCCACGGCGCGAGCGCCGCCACCGCAGCGACACCGGGGTGCGCGACGAGGTGCAGGGCCACCCGCCCACCCATGGAGTGCCCGACCAGGGCGATGGGGGCGCCCGGGAGGACGCTGCGGATCCGGTCGAGGGCCCACCCGGCATCCACCACCGGGTCCTGACGGCGGCCGTTCCAGCCGCGCACGCGGTTCTTCAGCCGCAGCACCGCAAGGTCCTCCCCGCCCCGCCGGGCGATGCTGCCCGCGAACGGCGCCATCCGGAGCACCGGCAGGCGCCACCACGTCACCGGCCTCAAGCTGTCCTCGGCACCGCCGTGGAGCACGAGGACCACCCCTCGTGGAGCCGCCGGCACGTGCCCCCGCAGCTCCGCGCCCGCCCCTCCGTCAGGATCGAGCAACGCGGCCGCCAGGTCCGCACGGGAGCCTTCCCCGGACCTGCGACTCGTGCCCGGCGCCCCACGCCCGGCACCGTCGTCGAGGTTCCACACTTCCATCGCCATGATCTCCTTGGTCGTCTCCAAGCAGTTCGGAGGGGGCGGCGCCCGCGGATTGCCCGCGGGCGCGGCGGATCACACGTCGGCGCGGTGGAAGTTCTGGAAGCTCCGGCTGGCCGTGGGGCCCCGCTGACCCTGGTAGTGCGACCCGTGCGTGGCCGACCCATAGGGGTTCTCGGACGGCGAGGAGAGCCGGAAGAAGGCGAGCTGCCCGATCTTCATCCCCGGCCACAGCATGATCGGCAGGGTCGCGACGTTGGAGAGCTCCAGGGTGACGTGGCCGGTGAAGCCCGGGTCGACGAAGCCCGCGGTCGCGTGCGTGAGCAGACCGAGGCGCCCCAGGCTCGACTTGCCCTCGACCCGTGCCGCGAGGTCGTCGGGGAGAGACACCGTCTCGAGGGTCGAGCCCAGCACGAACTCGCCGGGGTGCAGGACGAAGCCCTCCTGAGGGTCGACCTCGACGAGGCGCGTCAGGTCGGCCTGGTCCTGCGCCGGATCGATGACCGGGTACTTGTGGTTGTCGAAGAGCCGAAAGAACTTGTCGAGGCACACATCGACGCTGCTGGGCTGGATCATCGACGGGTCCCACGGGTCGAGGCGCACCCGTCCGGCCTCGATCTCGGCTGCGATGTCACGGTCGGAGAGGAGCACGCCGACAGGCTACTCGCGTGACCGCCGGGCGGGGCGGCAGGGGCCGAGACGGTGGGTTAGACTTCCGGGCGCCGGGATGGTCGCGACGAGCGATGACCCGGCACGCCGATGTAGCTCAATGGTAGAGCGCCAGCTTCCCAAGCTGGACACGCGGGTTCGATTCCCGTCATCGGCTCCACCGCATCACCGCAGGTCCGGCCACCTCGCCGACAATCCCTCGAGGTGCTTGGGGGGCCGCGCAGCCCGACGCGGACGGCATCGAGTGGCTCTGCTTCGGGTGGCCATTGGCGACGGTGGAGGGAGTGGCCGAGCCTCCAGGCGGTGCCGGGGAAGAGGTATGCCCATCCGGTCGCCATCTGTGCGTCGACGTCGTGGCTGGCACCACCTCGGTTTCCCGGTAGCGGCACCGTCGACGCCGACACCGACGATCATGGTGGGCATCGGCTGTCGCCTCGCGACGGTCGCCAGCTCTCAGAACCAGACACATGACGCCGGGAGGCCGACCGATGCACGACGAGGGACAAGGACCTGCCATCGGTGACTGGCAGGTCGCCGAGGCCATCTCCGAGTGGATCGAGATCATCGCCATCGCCGTCATCACCATCGCCGTGGTGGTTGCGTTCGTCAACGGCGCCCGAACGCTTCGACCGCTCGGGGTCAAGAAGTCCGTCGAGCGGGTCAAGCGATCCGTGGGCCGCGGTCTGCTGCTCGGCCTCGACCTGCTGATCGCTGCCGACGTCATCCGGACCGTCACCCTCCAGCCGACGCTGGACAACGTCGCCGCGCTCGGCTTGCTGGTGCTCGTGCGCACCTTCCTCTCCTGGTCGCTGATGGTCGAACTGCACGGTCGCTGGCCGTGGCAGCGCTCCGACGAGGTGCGTCAGGAGTGAGAGATGGCCCACACGAGTGGAGTCTCGGTGGTGCGCGGACGAACCCCCTCGCCTGCCGCGAGCGGAGCATACGGCGACATCGGGCAGGCCACGCGGAGCGCCTTCGGTCGAGTCGTTGCAGGATCGCGGTGACTCGGCGGTGTCGGCGTTCCGCGGATGTGGTGTCGGGTGGGGGCACAGAACGACGGGTTGACCTACGGGACCGCGTGCTTGGCCGGTAGGTTGTCGCTCGTGCCCCACCTGTTCGTCAACCGACCGAGGCAGCACGCCCCCGCTAGTCGGAAGCCGGGTGGGCGCGACAACCTCACGTGGGAGACCATCAACACCACGGTCTACCTCGTCGGTGGGGTGATGTTCATCTGGGGCAGCGTGCTGTTCTTCCCGGAGCCGCAGAGCGTGTCCGACCGTGGGTCATGGGTCTTCTTCTTCGCGTCCCTCATGTACGTAGCGGTCACGGGCCATGACCTGCTCGAAGTGGTCCGCTACCGGGCCACCCGCCAGCACGTACTCACCATCTATGACCGGTACGAGGCATGGGCCGCGCTCAGCTACCTGGTGGGCAGCCTGCTGTTCACCGCCGGCAGCATCTTCTTCCTCACCGCAGTCGGGTGGTACACGGCAGGCTCCTGGACCTTCATCATCGGCAGCCTGCTGTTCGTGTTCGGGGCCGTGATCAACGTGCTCGAAGTCCTCCGGGCCCCGAACATGCGCACCCTCCAACTCATGAACCTCACGGCCGTCACCTTCGTGACGGGGTCGACGCTCTTCGTCGTCGCATCCATCCCGTACCTGTTCACCCTCCAGAGCGCCACCGATCAACGCACTGTCGATGCCTTCCTCGCGGCTCAGTACGTCATCGGCAGCGTCCTGTTCCTGCTCGGCGGAGTGTTCAACTACCGACGCGCCCGCATCGTCGCCCTCCGCGAGGGCGCGGGGCACCCAGCGGCGCCAGCCAGCGACGGGGGAAACTGAGCGCTCTGCGCCGTCACCGTCGGCATCGAACGCCAGCCCGGCCGACCTCAGGGCGTGCACTGACGCTTGCCTGCCTCTGGCCGCCTGGTCAGTCGAAGATGGGCTGGGTGAGGGCGTGCCACGTGATGGGACCGACCACTCCGTCGACCGGTGGCGCGAACATCGTCTGGAACTCGCGCACGGCCGCTTCGGTCAGCGGGCCGAAGGACCCGTCGACCGCCAGGCCACCGGGCACGAGGGTCTGGACGGCCTTGACCGCCTCGCCGTGGTCACCGGAGCGCACCGTCAGGACCAGGGACGGCCAGTCGAGCTGGCCGAGGGTCGTGCCGATCTCGGTCGACCTCAGGGTGTGCTGGTACGCCGTGACCGCCGCGCCGCTGGCCGGCCCGAAGCTGCCGTCGGCGGCGATGGTCGCGCCCCTTGCACGCAGCAGGTACTGGGCCGCGAGCACCCTCCAGTTCGTCGACTGGGTGGCTCCCTGCTTGACCAGCGGCCACACGTGCGAGTTCGGGGCGGCGTTGCTGAGGAACGACCACGTCTCCGGACCTGCGATGCCGTCGACCTCCAGCCCCCATGACCGCTGGAACTCCGTGACACGGGCCGTCGTGACAGGCCCGTACGACCCGTCGACGACCACGGGATCCACTCCGGGCGACGGGACGAGCCCGAACTGCTGCACAGCCCGGACCTCGTCCCCGGAGGAACCCCCGCGCGTCGTGATGACGAGCTCGGGCCAGGTCTGGGGCCCGACGATACCGTCGGCGGTCAGGGCTCCTGAAGACTGGAACGCGGTCACCGCGGCCCCGGTGGCCGGCCCGAAGGACCCATCAGCGGCGACCAGATGGCCGCGCGCTCGCAGAAGGTACTGAATCCCCGCGACCGCCGACGACATTGCGCCGGGCCCGGCGGTTCTCCACGGCTTGGTGTTCATGGCACTCTCCTGCCCTTCGACCTCACGGAAGCGAGAGTCTCTCTACCCAAGACAGCCTCGGTGACCGCCTGATACCCGCCCGCCGACCGGACCCATCGTGTGGGTCCGACCCACCTTCCCCTCCCATACCGTCGAAATGGCTCCATGTCTGACAGTGGTCAGAACGACAGCATTCCGCTGAGCGCCTGCCAGGTGACCGGTCCAACGACACCGTCGACGGCCACGGCCGGTATGTCCGTGTGCAGCGCCTGCTGGAAGCCGCGGACCGCCGCGCACAGCATCGCCGATGCTCCCCCGCCGGAACGTGATGAGGAGAGCACCCCATGTGTGCCTGGAACGCTCGGACCGCACCATCGGTCAGCGGCCCGAAACTTCCGTAGACCGCGACGACGTGGCTTCGCGCCCGCAGGAGGTCCGGCAGGGTCCGCACCGGATGCCCTTGACCGCCGTGTCGCGACTGCGGCCAGGGGCTGATGGAACCTGCCATGACGCACCCCTTCCCACTCAAGGACCGCCGTCATCCCAGATCACCATCCCGCCACGAGGTTCCCGTGTCAACGGCAACCAAACCGGGCGAGGTGGCTACCAAGGGTCCCGCGCCGCCTCGAGCCATCAGCGGCGCCGCCGACCGAACGACCCCTCGTGGAAGGCTCGACGATTGCCGCCTGAGGAACACCGAGGTCCGGGATGTCCCACCCCCTGACCCAGGAGGAGGCAGAACCGGTCGTGGACGGCTGTCGGCTGGCGGGGACGGCCCCTTTCACGCAGTCCGTACCGCTGCCGGGTCTGGCGTGCTGGCCGCGGGGCTGCCCTGCCGGCGCGCGACGACGATCGCGTGACCGAGCGGGAGCGCGAAGTGCTCGACCTCGTTGCCCGGGGCAAGGGCAACGCAGCCATCGCGCAAGATCTGATGATCAGCCTCAAGACCGTGCGCAACCACGTGTCCAACATCTTCACCAAGCTGTGGGGCTTCGACACGGAAACGACGGTGCCGCTGCCGATCGGGGCTGCGCAGCTGGCCCTGGCCTGGTTGGCCGCTCGCAATGTCCGGCCTCCGGTCGGATGGCTCGCTGCTGTCCTGCTCGGCGCGTTCTGCATGATCAGCGTCGTCTTCGGGCTGTTCGACGGCGACCTCATCACCAACATCGCCTCGGACGGGCTGCTCGCCGTCGAGGTCCTCCGGGGTTTCCTCCTTGTCGTCGTCACCGTCCGCGGTCGGTCTGCTCGCAGCATTGCGATCGCGGCAGCTGGACCGGCGTCGCTGATGCCCGGTGCATCGCGGCTGTCTTTGGGCAGGCGCACCACACGACACCGCCCGACGACGGCATAGGTCGCAGGACGACGCCGCGCCTCGAATCATGATGTGATCAGCCGGGATGACAGGCTGCGTTAGGGGGCACCCTGGACGCGGGTCGCGAACGGACGATCCCCGAGGGCCAGCATGCGCATGGGTCAGCTCGCGGGGACAGGGTGGTGCAGACGCAGGCCGCGGCCGAGCCCGGTGTCCCGATCGGTCCCCACGAAACCGACTGCCGCATAGAAGGCCGATGCATGGGGGTTGCCAGTGACCCATCGCCGCTCGTGTCCTGAAACACGCAGCGTCTCCACAGCGTCCTCGACCAGGCGCCGGGCCACGCCCTGGCGCTGCCATTGCTGCTCGACGAAGAGGTCATCCAGCTCGGGCTCGCCCTGCTCACCCAGGTCTACCGTCGCGAACATCACGACCACCGCAGTGCCCGCGCGCTGCGTCTGTGCCACACGAGTGCCGTCGACACCGATGGCCGAACCCTCGAACTCAACTCGAGGAACTCCGGGCGAATCCACACGGCACTTCGCCCCGGGTCACTCATCGGACAAGCCCTCACCTCGGTTCTCGGTGGGCTTCCATCCCACGCCACCGCTCCACGGTGGTCGACTCGCGCGCTGTGACGCAGGTACAAGCGTCCGTCACTCCGATGAGCGCGAGGTCGACCCGAGCAGCTTCTGCCGAGATCGGGCCTGCGAGCATGGGGGCCCTGACCCGATTGCTCCGAGCCGTGACGACGCGCCCCGCCCGGACTGTCGCGTTTGCATCCCCGTGGACCGCAGACCTAGCGTCGCAACATGACCAATCACTGTCGAGAACACCACGAGGAGCCACATGAGTGAGGCAGACAAGGCGTGGCGGGTCACCGTCGGCGATGCGGAGTACGAAGTGGAGGTGGAACACAGCACCATGACGGGGAAGGTCGTGGTGACCGTCGATGGCCATCAGGTGGGAGAAGGACGACTGCTCTTCAGCGGCCAGAAGATCCCGTTCGTCCTGGGCACTCGACCAGCGGTCGTGGCGGTGTCCTTCGCCTATGCCGGCTTCGGCGCCCGGAGCAAGCTGCACGTCGACGGTCGCTACGTCGAGCCGTTGCGCCGGTGAGGTGCCCGGCGCATTCGCCCGTAGGGCGGGCAGCCACCCAGTCGGGGACCGAGACGTCCCGTCGGGTGTGTGTGCCGCGGTCCGGCGCAAGGGTCAGGCGGGGTGCCGGACTGCGTGGCGGAGGTAGACGACGCCGTTGTCGAATCGTCGGTGTTCCAGCAGCTCGAGGTGGAGTCGTACGCCTCGAGGCAGCGCGGGCTTGCCGCCGCCGACGATGACCGGGCTCAACAGCAGCACGCACTCGTCCACCAGGGCGTGCCGGAAGGCCTCGGCCGCGATCCCCGGACCCCCGATGCTCAGGTCGGAGCCGGAGGTCTTCTTGAGCCGCCGTACCGCGTCGGGCTCGAACTGCCGCTCGATCCTCGTGCGCGCGGTCGACACCTCGGCCAGTGAGGTGGAGTAGACGACCTTGTCGGCATCACGCCAGATCCCGGCGTACTCGCGGACCACCGGGGGCTCGTTCGTCAACCAGTCGTCGCTCTCCCACACGCGCATCGTCTCGTACATGCGTCGCCCGTAGAGCGATGTGCCGATGTGCCTCTCCTGCTCGTTCCAGAACGCGTGGACGTCCTCGTCCGGCACGGACCAGTCGAACGACCCCGTCTCGTCCTCGAGGAAGCCGTCGAGCGAGGTGTTGGCCGCGTAGATCAACTTGCCCATGGAGCCCTCCACCCACACGCGGGAAGTGCCGTGCGACAGCACCCAGGCACAGTCAACAGCATCGACTGCGAGATCGATGAGTCCGCCGCGAAGAGAAGACCCAAGGTCGCCGCCGACGGTGGGCGGTCCGTCCGTCGCGCTCACGCCGCGATACGTGCGCCCTGCAGGCGGCGGAGTGGGGCAGTCTCAGGGACGAGAGGTGCGACCGGAACTGCCGACGAGCGCGGGGTCGACCCGCGTAGCTCTGCGAATCGCATGCCGCTCTCTGGCTGGGGATGCCGCCGAGACCAACCCTCAGTCGACCATTCGGGACTCTGCCTGTTCGGTGATCTGAGCGATCAGCGCATCTCGATGCCGCGCTGCGGCGGCCTGCTCGGCGGGGACCTGAACGGCGGTGTTGGCGATCCCCCAGATCATCAGGTCGACCAGGACCGGGATGAGCTCGCTCGCCGGACGACGTGGCACGTAGATCCAGCGCCGGCCGTCTGCCGGGTCACGCACCCGGTCCACGATCCCGCTGTCGCGCAGGCGCTGCAGGCGCTCGGCGAGCGTGTTCGTCGCGATCGCCTCGTCGGCCGCGAAGTCGGCGAAATGGGTGCGACCGCCGATCAGCAGGTCCCGGAGCACGACCAACGTCCACCGGTCCCCGAGGACGTCGAGGGAGGCAGCGACCGGGCACGAGGACCGCAGCTCAGGCGTGGGCGCTGACGACACCACTCCATCCTACTTGCATTTCAGGAGTGATCTCGCTAAAGTCGATTGCATATTGCAAGTCATACTCCAAAAGGAGGGCCCGTCGTGGAACGGACCCAGTTCGAACACGCCATCGTGGGTGGCCACCGCCTTCGCTTCGCTGCTGCGCGGACGCCAGGTGCACCACAGATGTTGATGACGTCGCCGCAGCCGATGAGCGTGCTGACATACCGGAACATGTGGGACCGGCTCGCCGAGCGATTCGATCTCGTCGCCGTCGACCTGCCGAACCATGGCGGGTCGGACGCAACCTCGGACGTCATCACGGTCGATGAGCACGCCGCGTTCCTCGGCGAGATCCTCGATTACTTCGACCTCGAGCGTCCCCACGTCGTCGGACCAGACATCGGGACGCCTACGGTGCTGCGTTTCGTGGCTGACCACCCGGAGCGGATCGCATCGGTCGTCGGCGGCGACGCTGGGACGCTCTCGCCGGTCGAGGGTGAACTGACCTTCCGGCTGCTGGTCAACTCCCGGCTGTTCGGGCTGGCGACGCGCTCACTCGGTCGACAGCTGGGTGGCCGCTTCTACGCGGGCGCGGCGAACCGCGTCGGATTCCACCAGGAGCGGCCCTCGAAGGCAGTGCTGAACGATTTCCGCGATGGCTCGACCGGGCCGGGCAAACTCCGTGGCCAGGTGGGCTTCCTCGCCAGCTACCCGGGCATCGTGCCCCGCATGATGGAGTCCTACCCGTCGATCCAGACCCCGGTCCTGGTGCTCCACGGCGAACACGACACCTTCGTCGCGATGAGCAACTCCAAGCGTCTCAGCGAACTCCTTCCCAACAGCGAGTTCGCCGTCATCCCCGACGCAGCGCACTACTCGTGGGAGGACGGCACCGAGGTCTACCTGCAACACATCCTCGATTGGATCGACAAGGTCGAATCAGGACGACGCTGAGGCCCCGCCCGCCCGAGCCCGACCGATCGTCGGCACGGCCTGAGCGGCGATGTCCAGGAGGACACGATCCGGGCACGACGGGCGTCGGACGCCTCGAGACCGTCGGGGCCGTCCCGGCCGACACCCACGACGAGTGGGCCACCGACGAACGCCGCTACCTCTCCGAAGAATCCATGGCCAAGATCGGCACCATCGACGAGGATGACCCCGTCGCCCTCACCAAGGGCTGACCGGTAGGCATCGAGATGACCTCAGAGCCCACCACTCCGCGGGACTCCTACGACACCGCCGCCATCGCCTGCCTCAACGTCTTCTCCGACGAGACCGGGGCCTTCGACGACGCCTCGCTCGGAGTCGGCCTCCTTCTCGCCACTCACGCCTCCCTGCTCGTCACGGTGGCCCTGGAGCGCGACCACGCCCGCAACCTCGAGCGTGCCCTCCAGAGCAACCGCGAGATCGGCGTGGCGATCGGGGTGCTCATGCAGAGACACCGGCTCTCCAAGGACCAGGCGTTCGACGTGCTTCGCCTCGCGAGAGAGGACTCCAACCGCAAGCTCGCGGAGGTCGCCACCGAGGCGGTCGAGACCGGGACCACCACCGTGCGCGGCCTGGGCTGACCCCGCCGGCTGACGGCTGACCGGCTGGAGACCCCTCGCGCGGCCCGTGCGGCGGACTCAGCGCAGGCTGGAGTTCCGGGCCCGCCGCATCACCACGCGCGCCGCGGCGCCAAGGGTCAGACCCTCGGCCTCGGCGAGCTGCTGCAGCGCCTCGAAGGCTGCGGGCATGGAGATCGAGCGGACGTGGCCCAAGGCCCCCTTGGCCCGCTCGACCGTCGCCCGCTGGGCCAGGGCTTCGTCGAGGGACCGGGTGAGCAGCCCTTCGGTCTCCCGCTGGCAGAGGACGAGGAGGGTCGCGGTGTCGGCCAGCGCGCGCGCCTCGGCGGCGCGCGACACGCGGTCCTCGGCGAGGGAGCGACCGAAGATGTTCAGGGCGCCGAAGCACTCACCGTGCCAGGTCATGGGGGTGGCGCCCACCTCCACGTAGCCCGCGTCGACGATGTGCCGACCCACGGTCGGCCAGCGGGAAAGAATCGTCCCCGCCCCCGACACCACCACCGGCTCCCCGGAGTCGATGCTCTCGACACACGGACCCTCTTCCTCCTGGGCCTGGTGAATCTCCAGGTCCTCGGCCCGGTGCGAGGAGGCCGCCAGCACCTCGAGACCCTTACCCGCCCGAACGAGGATGGCGGCGGAGTCGGCCCCGAGCACCTGGGACGCTCCGAGCAGGAGGCTGGCCAGCCCCCCCGTCACGTCCTGGTCGGAGGCAACCATGGCGGAGTTCGCCCTGGCCAGCACCTGCGAGACGTTCAGCGCACTCATGAGGACTCGATCTCCCGGTCTGAGGTTGCCGAGAAGGTGACCCGGCGGTTGACGATGTCATGGGAACTGCGTGGCACGCTCTGGTCGTGGGAGTAGGCATGAGCCCGGATCAGCGCCAGCGCATCATCCTCGCCCACCCCCAGCTGGGCGATCACCATCCCGGTGGCCTGGTGGACCTCCGCCCGGGCCGACCACGCACCACCGCCGGTCTCCTGATGGGTCGGGCCGTCAGCAAGAAGCGCGGCCGCGAGCACCCGTGCGACGGCCGCGGCGTCCTCGACGTCGAAGTCGCGGCCCGCCCCGTGCTGGTACAGCGTGAGGACGCCGATGACGGGTGGGTCACCCAGCGGCACCGCATGGACGGTGACCGGAGCCACCTCTGACAACCCGGAGTCCTCAAGAAGGGGCCACCTCGGGTCCACGCCTGCGCCCCCGACGTCGAGGCGCAGGTAGGCACCGGACGAGAACGCGTCGGCACCCGGGCCCTGGCCCATCAGCTCCAGGGCCTCCTCGATGATCCGAGCGGTGTCGTCGGACGCGCACAGGGTGACCCGTTCCGGTCGCGTGTAGGCCACCGTGATCGCAGCACCGTCGCAGCCCAGCGTCGTCGATGCCGCACGACAGAACCTTGCGGCGAGCGGAACCCCTTGGTCCGAGCCTTCCACCAGGCCGACGGCCAGTCGCGTGAGGATGTCGTCGACGTCGGTCACCGTGGCCACCTCCGAACTACCCTCCAGGGGATCTCCGACCCCTCCACCGTACCCTCCGGACCCGGACCAAGGCGGGCCCGCTTTCGACATGCCGCCCGGCCCCTGCCGCCGGGTCCGGGGCGCGTACGAGCACCGCGTCCGCGGCGACATCCGGCTCTTGACAGTGGCCCTCCGCCGGCTGACCTGCGACCTTCTCCCACACCGAGACGAGAACCCGGTGCTCGCCGGCGAACCGAACGCCACCGGGAGCCCCGGCACCGCTCCGGACCCCCGTCGGTGCTACGTGGCGAGCTGGCCGGAGTCAGCGCGTTCCGTGTCTCGCCTCAAGCGCTCCGGGCCCGGGGCTGCCCGGCGCCGCGAGGCCCTCACCAACCCAGGCCAAGACGAGATCGGTGGATCGAGGCTTGGACGAAGCGAGCCGACCTTCGGAGGGAGTGCGCGACGAAACCTCCGCCGGGCCTCGGCGCTGGCTACCCTCAAGGCAACCCAGGGTTTTGCCCCCGGCACGGTCCGACAGCGCGGCCGGACCACTTGCCTTCACGGTCAGGACGGTCACGTGCGCGCACACTCACCAGGTCCCCCTCGGACCCGAACGAGATCGACGACGCGGCCGACAGGGCCGTGCAACGCCACGCCGGCGGCCCCGTTCTCACCCCGCAGGCCCCTGTCGTGCCAGGCCGCGATCGGCGAGCGCATCGTGCCGAGCCAGATGCAGGTATCCCGCGCTCGCCTCGATCGGCCGGCACCGCGACCACGCCGACCTCTCTCTAGTGACGCGCGACAAGCGACCCAGTCCCCGTGTCCCTTCCGTCGCCATCCACGAAACCAACGAAGGAGATCCCATGGACCCCTCCATACCCCGGCTACTCCCTGACGGCAGCACCTATCCGCCCGTGACGCCCGACCCCCCGCCGCCCCCCGGGTACGTCTCGCCATGGGAGGAGCGCGCCCAGCAGGCGGGGGGGTCGGATGAGCCCGGAGCGGCCACCAGCAACATCGACGCGGTCGAAGGGAACGACGGCGAACCGGTCCGCGAGGAACGGTCGTGAGGGCTGGATACTTCCTCTCCTGTGAGGAGTACAGCCCCGAGGAGCTGGTCGAGCAGGCGGTGCTGGCCGAGGAGGCGGGCTTCTGCGGTCTGTGGATAAGCGACCACTATCACCCGTGGAACGACGAGCAGGGCCAGAGCCCCTTCGTCTGGTCGGTGATCGGGGCCATCTCGCAAGCCTGCTCGTTGCCGGTCATGACCGCCGTCACCTGCCCCACGGTGCGTCTCCACCCCGCTGTCGTTGCGCAGGCGGCGGCCACGTCGGCGGTGATGCTGGACGGGAACTTCGTGCTCGGCGTCGGCTCCGGCGAGGCTCTCAACGAGCACATCCTCGGGGACGCCTGGCCGCACGCGGCCAGGCGACTGGACATGCTCGAGGAGGCTGTCGCGGTCATGCGAGCGCTGTGGACCGGGGACGTCGTATCCCACGAAGGCGCGCACTACACGGTGGACACGGCCCGGATCTACACCCTCCCGGAGCGGCCGCCGCCCGTCTACGTCTCGGCTTTCGGGCCCAAGGCGGTGGAGGTCGCGGCGCGGATCGGAGACGGCCTCGTCACGACACAGCCGGACGGCGATGCCGTGGAGCGGTTCCGCGGGGCGAAGGGGGGCACCGCCCCTGCTGTGGCTGGGTTCAAGGTGGCGTATGCCGGGTCCGCGGACGAGGGGCTCGACCACGCCCACCGGCTGTGGGCCAACGCCGGGCTCCCCGGCGAGCTGGCGCAGGTGCTGCCCTCCCCACAGCACTTCGAGCAAGCGTCGTCGATCGTGACGCGAGCGTCCACGGCGGACTCCGTGGTCGCGGGGAACGACGCGGCCCAGCACCGGGATGCCTTCGCGCCCTTTGCCGACGCGGGCTTCGACGAGGTATACGTCGCCAACATGGGCCCGCATTACCGGGAGATGATCGAGTTCTACGGCGAGCACGTCCTGCCGAGCCTGATGCCCTGAGGTCCGGCGCTACCAGTCCATCAGCGCCTGGAGCAGGGCAGCGGGGTCAGGGAAGACGTGCGCCGCCCCGGCGTCGCGCAGCTCCGCGGCGCTGGTGCCTCCGCACTCCAGCCCGATCCCTACCCCGTCCACGGCGCGACACGCCTGCAGGTCCCACACGGAGTCGCCGACGAAGAGGGTGTGCCGGGGGTCCAGGTCACCGCGCGCCAGCGCCTCCTGGAAGATCTGACTTCCCGGTTTCGACTCCGCGACATCACTCGCGGAGACCACCACGTCGAAGTCAGGGTCGCCGAGACTGCGGAGCAGGGCCGTCGTGTCTCGCTCTCCCGAGGATGTTGCCAGCACCACGAGGAGGTCGACGTGGTGGCACCACCGGATGAGCTCGCAGGCCCCGCGCAGTGGCGTGACCCGGTCGTGCCACTGCGCGAAGAGCGCGTCGTGGGCGACGGTGACGTCGGTATCGGCGCCGGGGTCCCGCTCAGGTCCCAGCACGTGTCCGACGAGGCGATCCGCACCCATGCCGATCGCGCGGTGCACAGCCGCCATCGTGGGTGTTCTTCCATACTGGCGGAATGCCTGCCACCAGCACAGCGTGTGGACATAGGTGGTGTCCACGAGCGTGCCGTCCAGGTCGAGGACGACCCCTCGGGCGCCCTGCAACGCGCGATCCATGTGCTCCTTCGCCCCTTTCGGTGTGGCTACCGGTCACATTGCCCACTGGCGCACGTCCCAAACCTCGGGTGGTTTTGCGGCCGTGGACAACGGGTATCACATCCGGGAAGGCTCGATGAGAGGAGACACCATGCCACGGCGCACGCCTGGTCCGTCGGTCAAGGACGCGGAGATGTACGAGTCGCTGCGCGACGACGGTGCGAGCAAGGAGAAGGCGGCCCGCATCGCCAACGCCTCAGCGAACACCTCTCGCTCCGAGGTGGGACGTAGGGGCGGTCGTAGCGGCGACTACGAGCAGTGGACCAAGAAGGAGCTCGTGAAGAGAGCGCGCGAGCTGGAGATCTCGGGGCGGTCGACGATGTCGAAGTCCCAGCTCATCTCGGCACTTCGCAACCACTGAGCCCCGCCCCGCCGGTGAGGCTCGGGGTCTGAAGGTGCCGGGACGCCGACCGGCCCTACCGGGCTGGGCGGCTGGGACTGCGACAGTTGCCATCTCCCACCCGGAAAGGGCATCTGTGAGCTCGAGCCCGCTGTCAGGTCCGCGGGCCGGCACCGACAGGTCGAGGACATGGCGCTGCTGCGGCACCGGCGGTCGCCGACGCACTCAGGACCGTCCCGAGCGTGCCTGGGGCCGCCGGCACCGGCAGGCCGCTGCTGGCGGGGGATTCGGCGTCCTACTCCCCGCGGTGGTGCCGCGGTCCACGGCGCAGCTGTCGGTCACCGGTCGCCCGAACCCCGAGTTAGAGGCCGCCATCAGCCGGGACGCGTGGACACCCATCGACGACACAGACGTCGTGGACGAGGAGCGACCCAAGGGCGTGGCGTCGCCGGGCCGAGCCGGCACCGCATCCTCCTCCAAAGGGCCACCGAGCGGGTGTCCGGCCGCTGGGTGGCTCGCCGCAGCGCCGACCTGAAGACCGTCGCGGCCGACGAGGCCGACCGAAGGACGCCTGGTCAGCCCACGCGACGCCTCGACGGCCCCCCCGAGTGCGGCCCAGACGACATGGCCGGTTCGGTCCCTACTGTCCAGGTCGTCACCGACCGCGCGACGGACCTGCGCGACGGACTCGGGGCGCGCGGGCACCCAGACCGTGCAGATGACGCACTCCTGCCCGGGGCCAAGACGCTCCGTCACTTCCAGGGGGCCCTGCTCGTCCTCCGCGACCGGCGAGTTCGGGGGGTGGTCGGCACGGACATGACGGGTCCTTCCACTGAGGGAAAGGCCACCCTGTCGGACCTCGCGCTGCGCTTCGAAAAGGCCTGCGCTGCCGCATTTCAGCATCGGGGAGCCGTAGCCCGCATGAGAGCGGCACATAGCCTGGGCCGCTTCACCGACGCGGAACAACTGGCACCTCCCCGGGGTGCCACCACCTTGAACGACAGCCCCCGCGTTCGACAATGATGCCCAGTTCGGAGAGACGCGGCTGCGGCGATGCAGGGCCCGGGGCAGTCGACGCCGATCACATCGCTGCGGCAGACTCGGTCAGCGTCACGTCCCCGCGTCATAGCCGGGTCGAGACGAGCGCGACCAACGAGGACGTCCCCGCCGGGCCGGCGTCCTAGACTGCTCACCACCGATGATGAGGGAGACCTGGAGACATGGGTGACGCGGGTGGGGCGGCGGAGTCGGAGCAGCCGTCGCGTCGGACCCTGATTCGCAACTGGGACGAGCTGCTCCAGGAGATCAGGGTCACCCAGACCGGGGTGCAGATCCTCACGGGCTTCCTCCTCACCGTCCCGTTCTCCACCCGGTTCACCGACCTCACCGACGTGCAGGTCGGCATCTACCTGGCGGTGCTCGGCGGTTCCGTGCTCACCACTGGTCTGGTGGTCGCTCCCGTCGCCTTCCACCGCGCCCTGTTCCGTCACCGACGACGCGAGCTGCTCGTCGAGTCCGCCAACCGTCTGGCCGTCGCGGGGCTGGCGACCCTCGCCATCACCGTCTCCGGAGTCCTCCTCCTCGTCGTTGACATCACCCTCGACCGAGCCGCGGCCGTGCTGGCGGGCGGAGGAGCGCTGCTCGTGCTCGCGCTGTTGTGGGGCGTGCTGCCCCGGGTCGCAGACCGCCTGGCCGACACTCCGCACAACCCTCCGCCGTCCGGTGGCGACAGAGAAACCGGGTCACCCTCGTGACCTCGATCAGGCTATGCATCGGGCCGGCTGGCTCCGGAACGGCGTCCGCCCGATCAGGTCGGCGGCCTGGGCCCAGTCGTCGTCGGTGCCGGGGCCGACGAGTGGCCGAACGGTCTGCTCGTCGGCAGGAGCCGGGGCCATGGCGAGATCCGCTGGCCAGCGCCCCCACTTCGGGGGCTCGAAGAACGTAGCGGGAGCCGTAGTGACGCACCTCGGGAGCAAACCGACGGGGGGAGCTCGGGCCAAGCCGTGTGACTCGGTCGCACTGTCCAGACTCTGGGCTACTGGCGGTGACGCTCGAGGTGCCCGCGGCCACGCCCGTCGAGGTGTGGCCGAGCCACGCACCGAGTAGTGCTTCGCGAATCTCGCTGGCATGCGCCAGGTGCAGGAAGACGGGCGGATAGCCCTTGGAGTGCAGAATCGCGAAACCCGTAGCCGCGGTGCGCGTGGAGGAGCAACTCCTTGTCCTCGAGCCCGTCAGCCGCAGAGGCGAGGATGGCGCGCCGTGGCACCGGACCCTCGGCAGGGCGCTTGATGTCGCCCTCGTCACGATGCTCCTGCTGGGCCGAACGTTGAACTACCGTGGATCTGTTCGTCGTCGTGCCGACCCACTGTTGACTTGCGCTCGCGGTGTAGTCGACGGGGGACCCGGGACGACCGCCCCTGATGGAGGTCACCGGCAGGAGGAGTGGTCATGGCCAGCGATGGCAACATTGATGAGAAACGCGACGCTGTCCTGCAGGACATCATCGACGCGATGGTGCGCGAGTCGAGCAGCTGGGCCGCCGACGACGCCGCGCACGTTCTCGAAGACCGCATTGCGGGCCGTGGTCTGCCCGTGATGCCCGAACCATGGATCCGCGCGGTGGCCAGCGGAGTGGCGCGAGGCGAGGCGTATGTCGTCTCGGCGCGCACCCACGAGGACATGGACATCCCGGCACCTCGTACGAGGAGGCTGCCTTACGGCATCGACTGAATCTGCGCACCGCGTACCCCCACTCTGGCGCCGTTGGCGCTCGTCACCACTGCGCAGCGGTCAGCCCAGCGGCCGGCTCAGCGGCGGCGTCGGAGAATGAGCTGGGTCCGACGGAGAGCGCCTCAAGGGCCGCCTGCGGCATCCGGCTGATGATCCGCTCGAGCGCGGCGCGCCGGTGGTCCATGACGGAGTCGACCAAGCGGGCTCCGTCCTCGGTGAGGGTGAGGATCACTCGGCGCCGATCCGTCGCGGAGGTGGCCCGGTCCAGGAGGCCGGCGGCCACGAGGCGGTCGCACAGCCGGGTCGCGCCGGAGGGATGGACATCCAGGGCCGTGGCGATGGTGACCGCGTCGACCTCTGATCGCGTCCCCACCAGAACGAGCGCCCGCAGCTGGGGTGGGGTCACCAGGTCGCCGGCGTGGGCCACCGATGCGGCGACAAGCGCCGAGAACACTCGGGACGCACGCAGGGCGATGGCGAGTTCGGGGTGTAGCTCAGCGTGCCGATCGAAATGCTCGGTCACGAGCCACCTCATTTAGTTGGCGTGATGCAATAGTTGTCATCTAACAGGCAATACTCCGAGGAAGCCGATCGGATGGGACGGTGCGAGATGGAGAAGCGAGTCACCGTGGTGACGGGAGCCAGTGGTGGCATCGGACGAGCGACGGCCGAGGAGTTCGCCCGGCGCGGGGACCGGCTCGCACTGATCGCCCGGGGTGAGAGCGGGCTGGCGGCGGCCGAGCGCCGGGCCCGCGAGCTCGGGGCCGAGCAGGTGCTGGTCATCCCGGTCGACGTCGCGGACGCGGAGGCCGTGGAGGCCGCGGTGGAGCGGGTCGAGCAGGAGCTGGGACCCATCGACGTCTGGGTCAACGTCGCGTTCACCTCGGTGTTCGCCCGCTTCGACGACATCGCCCCCGAGGAGTTCCGCCGGGTCACCGAGGTCAGCTACCTCGGGTACGTCTACGCGACGATGGCCGTGCTGAAGCGGATGAAGCAGCGCGACCGGGGCACGATCGTGCACGTCGGCTCGACCCTGGCCTACCGGGGGATCCCGCTGCAGAGCGCGTACTGCGGGGCCAAGCACGCCCTCCAGGGGTTCCACGAATCGCTGCGCTGTGAGCTGCTGCACGAGAAGAGCAACGTCCACGTGACGATGGTGCAGATGCCGGCGCTGAACACCCCGCAGTTCTCCTGGGTGCTCTCCCGGCTGCCCGAGCACGCCCAACCTGTACCGCCGATCTACCAGCCGGAGGTCGCGGCCCGCGCCGTCGTCTTCGCCGCCGACCACCCCCGCCGCCGGGAGTACTGGGTCGGGGCGAGCACCGTCGGCACCCTCCTCGCGAACGCCGTCGCACCGGGCCTGCTCGACCGGTACCTCGCCCGCACCGGGTTCTCCTCCCAGCAGACCGGGCAGCCGAAGCCGGACGACCAGGCCGCCAACCTCTGGGAGCCGGCCGACGGCCCGAACGGCCACGACTACGGCGCCCACGGCGCGTTCGACGACACAGCCCACGCGCGCAGCCCGCAGCAGTGGGTGGCGCACCGCTACCCGCAGGTCGCAGCGGCGGCCGGAGCCGTCGGGGCCGCACTCCTGGCAGGTGGCGCACTCCTGGCCGGGCGACGCCCGTGAACGGGGGCCAGCACGACGCGCCGGGGGTCGGTGCCGTCCGCGGCGTCGGCCTGGCCGGCGTTGTGTGGGGTGGCGTGCTGCTCGCGCGGGGCGACTCAGTCTGGCGCGCCGTCGAGCACCGTTCTCCGACGGCCGCGGCCGAGGTCGCCATCCGGGCCCTCGGGATCAGGCACGTCGTCCAGGGCGTCCTCCAGGTGCTTGCCCCGGCCCGTACCCGGCGCCCGGCCGTCGTCGTCGACGTCGCGCACGCGCTGAGCATGCTCGGTCTCGGGATCGCCGACCCCGGACCCCGGCGCGCGGCGGCCCTCACCGGTGGGGTCGCCCTCGCCGGTGCGGCGGTGACGGCGACCGCCGGACGCACCCATGCGGTCGGTGCCCAGTGACCGGGGCCCCGGCCGTGACGATGCCTCCTGCCTTTTCGCCGCACGTGCTGCGGGACTACTCCTTCCTCGGTGACGGCTACCGCGGCGCGCTGGTCGGGCCCCGGGGCGATGTCGGGTGGCTGTGCGCTCCGACGTGGGACAGCCCTCCGGCCTTCGCACGGCTCGTCGGCGGGACGGGTCTGTATGCCGTGACCCCGGACGAGCCGTTCGTCTGGGGCGGGTACTACGAGCCGAGGACCCTGATCTGGCGGAGCCGGTGGACCACGCCCACCGCACGGATGGAGTGCCGGGAGGCACTGGCCTGCCCGTCCGACCCGCACCGCGTCGTGTTCCTCCGCCGCCTCCAACCGGTGGACGCGAGCTGCGGTGTCGACGTCGTCCTCCAGGTAGGTGCCGGCTTCGACGGCTCGCCCCTCGACCTCCGGCGGGAGGACGACGGCTCCTGGCTGCTCGACGCGCGGCACCGTCGGGTCCGTTGGGCCGGGGCCGCCGACGCGACGGTTGACCGCGAGGGGCTGCTGCGCCTGCACCTGGACGTCGCCCCCGGGGACCACCACGACCTGGTCCTGGAGATCAGTGACCGGGCCCTGCCCCCACCCCCCGACCCCGACGACCTGTGGCGGGCCACCGAGCGGTACTGGTGGGACTGCGTCCCCGAGTTCGGGTCCTCCGTGGCGCCCCGGGACGCCCGGCACTCCTACGCGGTGCTTCGCGGCCTGACCGCACCCGGCGGCGGAATGGTCGCAGCCGCGACGCTCGGGATGCCGGAACGCGCCGAGGCCGGCCGCAACTACGACTACCGCTACGTGTGGCTGCGCGACCAGGCCTATGCCGGCATGGCCGTCGCAGTCGACGAGCCGGACCCACTGCTCGACGAGGCCGTGGCGCTGAGCACCGCCCGGGTCCTCGAGCACGGTCCGAACCTCGCGCCCGCCTACCGGCTGGACGGCCGGCTCCCGCCGCGCGAGGAGCATCCGGAGCTCCCGGGCTACCCGGGCGGGCGCGTCGTGACAGGCAACTGGGTGCGGGGGCAGTTTCAGCTCGACATGTGCGGTGAGCTCCTCCAGCTCTATGCCGCGTCGGCCCGCCACGACCACCTCACCTCGGACGACGTGCGGGCCGCCGCGCAGGTGGTGGACCTCGTCGAGCAGCGGTGGGACGTCCCGGATGCCGGGGTGTGGGAGCTCGAGGACGACTGGTGGACCCAGTCCCGCCTGTCCTGCGTGGCCGGGCTCCGCACCCTCGCCCGGGAGGCTCCGGCCTGCGACGCCACCCGCTCCGTGGCCCTCGCCGACGTCATCATGGCCGAGACCTCGCGTCGCGCCCTCGCCGACGACGGCTCCTGGCGGCGCGCGCCCGGGCTGTCCGGTGTCGATGCCTCGCTGGTCCTGCCTCCGGTGCGGGGGGCCCTGTCCCCGAACGACCCCCGCAGCCTCGCCACCCTTCGCGCCGTGTCCCGGGACCTGGTCCAGGACGGCTACGTCTACCGATATGTCGCCGATGACCAGCCACTCGGCGAAGCCGAGGGCGCGTTCCTCATGTGCGGCTTCGCCATGTCCCTGGCCCAGCTGGCGTCGGGTGACACCGTCGAGGCCTTCCGGTGGTTCGAGCGTCAACGCGCCGCCTGCGGTCCACCCGGGCTGCTCTGCGAGGAGTTCGACGTCCGCCAGCGCCAGCTGCGCGGCAACCTTCCTCAGGGGTTCGTCCACGCGCTGCTGCTGGAGTGCGCGCAACGGCTGGCCCACGTGAACCCCGGACCCGAGACCTGAGAGGAGAAGACCGTGACCACCGTCGACGTCACCATCGCCCCGTCGCTCGAGTCCACCCTGCGAGGGCGGGTGCAGGGGGAGGTGCGGTTCGACCTCGGCAGCCGTGCCGCCTACGCGGTCGACTCGTCCAACTACCGGCAGGTACCCACCGGGGTCGTCGTTCCCCGCAGCGTCGAGGACGCGGTCGCAGCGGTCGCCGCGTGCGCGGAGCACGGTGTCCCGGTCACGTCCCGGGGCGGCGGTACCAGCCTCGCCGGCCAGACGACGAATGCCGGTGTCGTGCTGGACTGGACGGCGCACTGCAACGCCATGGTCTCGGTCGACGTCGAGCGCCGTCGGTGCGTGGTCGAGCCGGGCATCGCCCTCGACGACCTCAACCGGACCCTCGCCGAGCACGGGCTCATGTACGGCCCGAAACCGGCCACCCACCGCACCTGCACGATCGGCGGCATGATCGGCAACAACTCCTGTGGCTCGACGGCCCAGGCCTACGGCAAGACGGTCGACAACATCGCCCGGCTGGAGGTCCTGACCTACGACGGCCTCAGGATGTGGGTCGGCCCGACCAGCGATGAGGAGTACGCCGGCATCCTCGCCGAGGGCGGCCGCCGCGCCGAGATCTACCGTGCGCTGCGCGACCTTCGCGACGACAACCTCTCCCTGATCCGCACCCGCTACCCGAGCATTCCCCGCCGGGTCTCGGGCTACAACCTGGACTCCCTCCTACCCGAGAACCGCTTCGACCTCGCTCGGACGATCGTGGGATCCGAGGGCACCCTGGTCACAGTGCTGCACGCCGAGCTCACCCTCGTCGAGGTGCCGGGCCCCCGGGCGATGGTCGTTCTCGGCTACCCCGACGTCGGGAGCGCGGGGGACGCCGTGCCGACGATCCTCCGCCACGACCCGTGGCAGCTCGAGGGCCTGGACCAGGTGCTCATGCAGCTGGAGCAGGAGGCCCAACTCGCCGGCAAGGCAATCGAGGAGATGCCCCCCGGCAGTGGCTGGCTGATGATCCAGTTCACCGGCGACACCCAGGACGAGGCCGACGCCAAGGCCCGGGGCCTGCTCGAGGAGCTGGATGGGCACGAGCACAAGCCGTCGCACCGGTTCATGGACGACCCGGCCAAGGAGGACGAGCTCATCGAGGTGCGCGAGGCCGGCCTCGGCGCCACCGCCCACCCGGTGAGCAAGCACGACAACTGGCCCGGGTGGGAGGACGCTGCGGTGCCCCCGGAGCGGCTCGGAGACTACCTGCGCGACTTCCGCTCGCTGCTCGAGGAGTTCGACTACGACAAGGACGAGACCGCACTGTACGGTCACTTCGGCCAGGGCTGCATCCACGTGCGGATCCCGTTCGAGCTGAGCACCGCCGAAGGCCTCGAGCACTACCGCGCCTTTGCCGAACGTGCCGCAGACCTCGTCGCCGCCTACGGCGGGTCGCTCTCCGGTGAGCACGGAGACGGCCAGGCCCGCGCCGAGCTGCTGCCTCGCATGTTCGGCGATGACATGGTCGCGCTCTTCGGACAGGTCAAGACCCTGTTCGACCCCACCGACGGGATGAACCCCGGCAAGGTCGTCGTGCCGAACCGGCTCGACCACCAGCTGCGGCTCGGGACCGACTACGCCCCCCGCGAGCCCCGCACCTACTTCGGCTACCCCGACGACGAGGGAAGCTTCTCCCGAGCGGCCCTGAGGTGCGTCGGAATCGGGAACTGTCGGAACTCGGTGAGCGAGAACCAGGTCATGTGCCCGTCGTACATGGTCACCCGCGATGAGGAGCACTCAACCCGTGGACGGGCCCGCCTGCTGTTCGAGATGTTGCGAGGTACGACGATCACCGACGGGTGGAGGTCCACCGCCGTGCGGGATGCGCTGGACCTCTGCCTGGCCTGCAAGGGGTGCAAGTCCGACTGCCCCGTGGGCGTCGACATGGCGACCTACAAGGCGGAGTTCCTCGCCCACCACTACGAGCACCGGGTGCGTCCGCGGGCCCACTACTCGATGGGGTGGCTCCCGGTATGGGCGCGACTCGCCGGCCTGGCGCCGAGGGTCGTCAACGCCCTCACCGCGCGCCCCTCGGTTGCGGCCCTGCTCAAGCGAGCCGGGGGGATCGCTGCGGAGCGGGACATCCCCCGCTTCGACGCGCACCCCTTCCTCCGGTCCTGGAGGAACCGACCCGCCTCGAGCCGGCCGAAGGTCCCAGCAACGCGCGGGCCGGTGCTGCTGTGGCCGGACACCTTCACCAACGCCTTCAGCCCCGATGTCGCCCGCTGCGCGGTCCTGGTGCTCGAGGATGCCGGGTTCGAGGTGCACGTCCCGACCGAGCCGGTCTGCTGCGGCCTCACCTGGGTCTCGACCGGCCAGCTGGACGTGGCGAAGAAGGTGCTGCGGCGCACCCTTGGGGTGCTACGGGAGGACCTGCGGGCCGGCGTCCCGGTCGTCGGCCTGGAGCCGTCCTGCACCGCCGTGTTCCGGGCGGACGGTCCCGAGCTCCTCGTCGGCGACGAGGACATGCGCCGGCTCTCGCTCCAGACCCGCACCCTCGCTGAGCTGCTCGCTGAGAAGGCCCCGGACTGGACGCCGCCACGGCTCGACGTCAGTGCGGTGGTGCAGACCCACTGCCACCAACACGCGGTGATGGGCACCGATCCGGACGACTCGCTCATGGAGGCCGCCGGCATCGACGCCGACCGCCTCGGGTCGGGCTGCTGCGGGCTGGCCGGCAACTTCGGTTTCGAGGACGGGCACTACGAGGTGTCCCGAGCCGCCGGCGAGCGGGTGCTGCTGCCGGCGGTGCGGGAGGCCTCGGACGACACCGTCGTCCTCGCCGACGGCTTCAGCTGCCGTACCCAGGTCGAACAGTGCGACACCGGGCGACATGCTCTCCACCTCGCCCAGCTCCTCGCCTCCGGCCTGGACGGCGCACCCCGAGCCACCCGAGAGACGAACCGGCCGAACGGCCACCGACCCGAGAAGGAGAACCGATGACAAAGCCGAACGTCGCCGACTACGTGCTCCAACGCCTGCGGGAGTGGGGTGTCGAGCAGGTCTTCGGCTATGCCGGAGACGGCATCAACGGCCTGCTCGCCGCCTGGGAGAGGGCCGAGGACCACCCGAGGTTCATCCAGGCCCGGCACGAGGAGATGGCCGCCTTCGAAGCATGCGGCTACGCCAAGTTCAGCGGCCGGGTTGGGGTGTGCACCGCGACAAGCGGGCCCGGCGCGATCCACCTGCTCAACGGGCTCTACGACGCCAAGCTCGACCACGTGCCGGTGGTCGCGATCGTCGGCCAGACCGCCCGTTCGGCGATGGGCGGTGCCTACCAGCAGGAGGTCGACCTGCTCTCGCTCTACAAGGACGTGGCCAACGACTACGTCCAGATGGTGACGGTGCCCGAACAGCTCCCCAACGTCCTGGACCGGGCGATCCGCATCGCCACGGCCAAGCGCACCGTCACGGCGGTGATCATCCCCAGCGACGTCCAGGAACTGGAGTACACCCCGCCGCCGCACGCCTTCAAGATGGTGCCCTCCAGCCTCGACCAGACCTTCGCCGCACCGGTCCCGGCCCAGGAGGACCTGCGCCGAGCCGCCGAGGTCATCAACTCCGGTAACAAGCTGGCCGTGCTCGTCGGGCAGGGGGCCCGCTCCGCCGTGGCCGAGGTGACCGACCTGTCCGAGTTGCGCGGTGCCGGCGTCGCCAAGGCCCTGCTCGGCAAGGACGTGCTGTCCGACGAGGAGCCCTGGGTCACCGGCTCGATCGGACTGCTCGGTACCCGGCCGTCCTACGAGCTGATGATGGACTGCGACACCCTGCTCGTCGTCGGCTCCAACTTCCCCTACACCCAGTTCCTGCCGCCCTTCGAGGACGGCGAGCCGTCGGTGCGAGCGGTCCAGATCGACGTCGACCCGACGATGCTCGGCCTGCGCTACCCCTTCGAGGTCAACCTCGTCGGCGACGCGAGCACGACCCTGCAGGCGCTCCTGCCGATGCTGGAACCGCTGGAGGACCGTGGCTGGCGCGAGACGGTGGAGGCCAACGTGAGGCGCTGGTGGGAGGTCATGGACGCGCGCGGCAAGGTCAGCGCCGACCCGGTCAACCCGGAGCAGGTCTTCTCGGTGCTCTCCCCGCTGCTGCCCGAGACCGTGATGATCTCGGCCGACTCCGGCTCCGGCACCAACTGGTACGCCCGACACGTGAAGATGCGCGGCACGATGCGCGGCACCCTGTCCGGCACGCTGGCCACGATGGGGTGCGGGGTTCCGTACGCCATCGGCGCCAAGTTCGCCCACCCCGACCGTCCCGCGCTCGCCTGCGCGGGTGACGGCGCGATGCAGATGAACGGGCTGGCCGAGCTCATCACGATCTCCAAGTACTGGAAGGACTGGTCGGACCCACGCCTCGTCGTCTGCGTTCTGGAGAACGACGACCTGAACCAGGTGACCTGGGAGCTGCGGGCGATGGGCGGCTCGCCCGAGTTCCTCCCCTCCCAGCACCTTCCCTCGGTCGACTACGCGGCGTTCGCCCGCTCCCTGGGCCTGCACGGCATCCGGGTCGACGACCCCGACCAGGTCGGCCCGGCATGGCAGGACGCGCTGGCCCAGCAGCGACCCTGCGTCATCGTCTTCCGCACCGACCCGGCCGTTCCCCCGATCCCGCCCCACGCCACGTGGGACCAGATCACCAGCGCCGCTGAGTCGGTCGTCAGAGGCGACGCCGACCGGCTCGACGTCATCAAGGAGGGGGTCAAGAGCAAGCTCGCCGAGGCCTTCCCAGAGCATCCGCAGTGAACCGCGACGCCGCAGACGCGCCCGTCGTCTCCGCGGTGGAGGCCACCGCATACACCATCCCCACCGACCAGCCCGAGGCCGACGGCACGATCGCGTGGGACGACACGACCATCGTCGTCGTCCGCGTCCACGCAGACGGGGTGGTCGGGACGGGATGGACCTACGGGTCGGCGGCGATCGCGCCCCTCGTCGAGCAGACGCTTGCACCGGTCGTCACCGGGACGAACGCCCTGGCCAACGTCGCGACCTGGTCGCGGCTGGTCCGGGCCCTGCGCAACGTGGGACGCCCCGGGGTGGCAGGGATGGGCCTGTCCGCGGTCGACTGCGCGCTGTGGGACCTCAAGGCGCGCCTGCTCGCGCTACCCCTACACCGGTTGCTCGGGGCTGACCGCGACCAGGTGCCGCTCTACGGGTCCGGCGGCTTCACCACCTACGGCCGCGACCGCCTGGAGCGGCAGCTGCGCGGCTGGGTCGAGGATGCCGGGATGCGCGCGGTCAAGATCAAGATCGGGGAGTCGTGGGGCACGCGAGTGGACCGCGACCTCGACCGGGTGCGACAGGCCCGCGACGTCATCGGGCCAGACGTCGAGCTGTTCGTCGACGCCAACGGCGGCTACACCGTGGGTCAGGCCGTGCGGGTGGGTAGAACCCTGGACGCACTCGACGTCCGCTGGTTCGAGGAGCCGGTCTCCAGCGACGACCTCGCCGGGCTCAGGACGGTACGGCGTGGCGTGCTCGCCGACGTGACGGCTGGGGAGTACGGCTTCACCCTCGACGACTTCCACAGCCTCTGCGAGGCAGACGCCCTGGACTGCCTCCAGGTCGACGTGACCCGCTGTGGCGGGATCACCGAGCTGCTGCGAGTCGCGGCCCTCGCCGCGTCCACCCACCTTGAGGTGTCCGGACACTGCGCCCCTCACCAGCACGCCCCGGTAATGGCGGCCGTCCCCAACCTCAGGCACCTGGAGTACTTCCACGACCACGTGCGGATCGAGCGGATGTTCTTCGACGGCGCCCCGGACCCCGTCGACGGCGCACTCCCGCTGCCTGCCGAGCTCCCCGGCAACGGGCTGAGCTTCCGCCCGGAACGGGCTGCCCACTACCGGGCCGGATGACCCTGTACCGGCCGATCTCGACCCGCCCGATCGAGCTTGGCGAAAGGAGACCCGTGCCGAGCTGGCTCGTCGCCCTGTCCGTCACGTCGCTGGGCCCTGCCGCGGCCTGCGCCCTGTGGATTGCCGCCGACGTGCAGCGCCGGCCTCAGCCGTGTCGTCGCGGACCTTGTCAACGGCGACGTGGGAGCCATCGAGGATGCCGTCGAAGCCGCCTGGCGCCTTCAGCAACGTGGAGACTGAGACGGACGCGACATCCCCGCCACCCAGCCGACCTGGACGCGGGCCGGGTTCACACCGCCGACCCAACCCATGCCCTACGTCATGGGGGACAGCGGTGACATCGTCGCGATCCTGTGGTCCGAGCACGACCCGCTCGCTCGGGGGCGGGCGGGCCGGGGCCCTCGATCATCGACCTGCCGTCACCCGGCTGCTGGTCCCTTGACCTGACGTGGGGCACTCAGCGCGACCACATCCAGCTGGAGTACGTCTCGAGCTGAAGCCTTGTCCGGGCCGGGTTGCGCCGGGCCGCGAGCATGGTCCAGCTCGGGCATGTCGCATCGGAGGCTCCGGGGGCCGCGCGACCGCGTCGTGGCCACCTCGACCCACACCAGTCGCACCCTCCCAGGACTTGTCCGGCGTGGGCGCCTGGCAGCCCGTGCACTCCCGGCCCGCCTCGGCGAGGCCACGGGTGTACCGAATGCGACAGGTCGCCTGGCGGCGGAAGGGCGCGCGTCCGCGACACGGGCGCGTGGGTGCTAGGCGTCGGGGAGGAACGTGCGCGTCCAGACCTGGGTGAGGAGACGGGCGTACTGGGTGGGGGTGTGCCCGTGTTCGGCGAGGAGCTGGAAGTAGTCGGGGGAGTTCATCGACCAGGTCAGGGTGGCGATCTGGTCGACGTCGACCCCTGCGCGAAGCTCGCCGGTCGCGAGCAGGTCCTGGGCAAACCGACGCATGTTTGCGGCACGCCGCCGCGACAGCATCAGGTAGAGGGCTTGGCAGTCAGGGTCTCGTGCTCCGGCGTCGCGCAGGGCGAGGGCCAGGGGGACGGTCTGTGGGAGCCGCTCGGCGAGTGCAGCGGCGTACGTGTCGATCTTCTCCCGCGCGCTCGTGGCTTCGCGGATCCGTTGCACGTAGTCCCGCTCGCCGGCTGGCAGCGGCGTTGCGGAGTCGGCGAGCTCCATGTCGTGCACCGCGAGCAGCAGCTGCGGCTTGCGCCCCACCGAGGCGTAGACGGTGTCGACCGAGACCCCGGCCCGTGCGGCGACCTGTGCGACCGAGGTGCCGTCGTAGCCCGTTGCGCTGAAGAGCTCCCGGGCCGCATCCAGGATGCCGGCCCGGGTCCGCTCGGCCGCGGCGCGACGTCGCCGGGTGTTGTAGGTGCGGGTCTTGACCGGGCCGGACATGGGATCTACTGTACCAATATTCGTCCGAAACGTATTCGGGTGAAATACGCCGAGGAGGCGCCCGATGCCCAAGGTGACAGGTGGTCCAGCCGTAGCGCACATGCGCAGGACCGGGAGCGGACGTGGGACGTGGGCGATGCAGTCCCTGTTCGAGCACCTCATCGAGTCAGACGAGACGGGAGGAGAACTCGGCGTGGCGATGGTCACCCAGCCCCCCGGCGTCGCCACGCCTCTGCATTCGCACGCCCACGAGGCCGAGGCGTTCTACCTCCTCGATGGCACCATGGACTATCGCGCCGGCGACGAAGACTTCCGGCTCGAGCCCGGCTGTTTCATGTACCTACCCGCGGGCGTGCCCCACGCTTTTCGCATCCGAGGGACCGAGCCGGCCAGGTTCCTCGCCCTTGCCGTGCCGGGAGGGCTGTTCTCCCTCTACGACGAGGTCGGACTCCCGGCGACCGAGCTCCGCCTTCCGGGGCGCGACGGCCTCACCCCTGAGGTCGAGATCCCCGCATGGGCCCATGTCGCTCCGCGATACGGCCTCCAGGTCCTCGGGCCGCCTATCCCGGAGTAGGCCCCATCACCATCCCGTACATCCCCCGCGACCTGAGCCTCCGTCGGCGAATCAGTTCGGGGTCGCGAGAGTCATGAGACCGCACCCATCTCCTTCGAGTCCGCATCCCGTGGGCGCTCGCACCATTGTCGACGCAGATGTGTCGCCACCACAGCCCCGGGAGAGTGCCCCTGGCAGCCCAGCCTCAAGGCAGGTCGACTGGCGGCGAAGTGGGGCAGGTTCCGATGAACTTCGAAGGGCGCCTCGGTGCCAACTCATGAGGATCCCTCATCGAGGACGGCGTCGTACGATGCTCGTGTGCCGGAGTCGTTCGCCGCGATGCTCAAGGGCGGACATCCCAACTCCCTCGGCCGGACCGAGGACGTCGTCGCCATGGTGCTGGCCGATCGTGCTCGGCTGGAGGAGCTGTTCGCGACCATGGCCAACCCCGACGAGGTGGTCCGCCTGCGAGTGGGGGACGCCTTGGAGAAGGTCTGCCGCAAGCAACCCGGCTGGTTCGTGCCGCACGTCGAGCGCCTTCTCGGCGACCTCGGGCGGATCGAGCAGCCGTCCGTTCAGTGGCACGTGGCCCAGATGCTCCAGCACCTACGCCATCGCCTCACCGCGGACCAGGCCGGGCGGGCTACCGGGCTGCTCCAGCAGAACCTGGCCAGCTCGACCGACTGGATCGTCTTGAACGTGACGATGGACGTCCTGACCGACTGGGCGAATCACGATCCGTGGCTGGCCGGCTGGCTCACGCCGGAGCTCGAGCGTCTCCGCCAGGACCACCGGAAGTCCGTCGCCCTGCGTGCCGCCAAGCGCCTTGCCGAGCTTGCGGAGTGACGACCCCGGTCTCGGACGTCAGGCAACGGGTTGTCGCGAGGGCTGCGCCGCGTCGAGAGCCCCAGACGGCGTGTTCTGTTCACTCGACGGGTGGAGCCGGAGAGCCCTATCGGGCGGGGGACGCGGCGAGGCTGTCCGAGATCGCCGGATGAAGGGTAGGCGTCGGCCCGCGCACTCCCGTGAGGACACCTTGATGAGTCAGGGCGCGCCCGCCTCCCATGCCCGTGCCCGCCGACGCGGGTCCGCTCAGCCCGGAACGAGCCAGCGCAGCACGGTCACCAGGCCGATGACACCGCAGGCGACGAAGGCCGCCGCCGCGAGCCAGGCGATGAACTGGGCGGCGTCCAGGCCACCCTCGCCGTCGCCGTCGCCGCCATCACCGTCGTCGTGGGCGCCGTGCGAGCCCGATGAGTCGCCCTGCGGCCGGTCGGACTCCTCGATGCTGGCATCGAGCGCGCGCGCCCGCTCGCGCAGGGCCTCCAGCCGGGCTGACTGCGGGTCGGCGCGGACCGAGGCCGGCAGGGAACGCCACATCGAAGGGAAGTCGTCGTGGTTTCGCTCCCTCCAGGCGGCAACGGCTTCGTCGACCTCGGGGCCCTTCGCCCCCGCGGCGAACCACATGGCGCCGGCGGCAGGCAGATCTCCCATCCCGTGGTAGACCTCGCCCAGCAGCATCAGGGCGTCGGGATCGCGGTGACCCTCGAGGTGGCGCTCGAGGACGTCACGGGCTCGCCACGCCGAGCCCTCTGCCACCGCGGCCCTGGCCTGGTCGACCTGGGCACTCTCGGATGTGCCGCTCATCGCGCGACCTCCATCCCTTGGCGAACCCGGTAGACCACGAAGCCTCCCAGAATCAGGCCCATGAGGAGGACCGACAGACCCATCGACCCGACCAGCAGCGCAGTCGCGAGACACCCGAGCGACACGACGACAGCCGGAACCATCGTTCCCACCGCCTCCCGGCCCCCCAGGGCGTGCAGCCCCGACACCGTGAGCGCGACGACGCCAATGGCGACCGCGAGGGCGAGAGCGATCGCCGCGGTGCCGGCCTGCGCCTCGCCCTGCACCACCTCGACCCCCGCGGCGAGGGCCGACCCCACGGCTGCGACCGACGCGAAGATCGGCAGGTGCCCGTAGCCGAAGATCCACACGGACCGTGGGTCCTCGACGATCGTCACGTGGTCGCGGGAGAAGTAGACCCACCACAGGGAGAACACGATGAGCAGGCCGCCGAGGATGAGCGGGGCCATCTCCCAGGTGAGCCCCGCTGCGCCGGCCGGCTCCGCGGCATACGGCGCGGTGTGCCCACCGGAGCCCTCCTCGACCGGCGCCGCCAACGCACCCTGGATGGCCTGCACCGACGACAGGATGACCTCACCGAGCACGATGATCGTGAGCAGGCCGTAGCGCTCGGCGATGTGGTGCGGGTGGAACGGGGTCCGCCCGCCACGACGCTCGGCGAGGACCGGCACGAGGAGCTCGAGCGCGACGAGCAGGAGGAAGGACCAGACCAGCCAGCCGTCGGGGGCCCACAGCCGCGCGATCCACAGCACCTGCACGGCCGAGATCCCCACGGCGTACCACAGGGCCGTCACCCGCCCCTCGGGGTGGCCCCGGGCAGCACGGAGCCACAGGCCCACCATCGCGAACCGCATGATCGCATAGCCGATCACCACCGTGGTGGACTGGCCGTCGGCGAAGATGTCGGGCACTCCCGCGGCGAGGAACAGCGCACCGGCCATGATGACGAAGGTCAGCACCCGAAAGATCACGTCGTCGTTGTCGTAGGCCGAGGCGAACCACGTGTAGTTCATCCAGGCCCACCAGATGGCGAACCAGGTGAGGGTGTAGCCCACGATGGTCTCGTAGTGAGCCGCCGCCAGCCCGTGGTGCAGCTCCGCGGCGTTGCTCGCGATGGCGACGACGAAGACCAGGTCGAAGAGCAGCTCCAGCGGCGTGGCCGCACGGCCGCGCTCACCGGCGTTCCGGGCCACGACCGGCCGCCGCAGGGCCACGGGGATGATGCTCACGAACGAAAGTATGCCGGGGGCGGTGTCGCGGTACCCCCTTGCGTTTGTTACCCGTGGGTAGCACACTGGTAAGCAAGCGCTCACTCGTTTACCTGGAGGTCATGGCCATGGGCCACTACAAGAGCAACCTGCGCGACATCGAGTTCAACCTCTTCGAGGTGCTCGGTCGCGGCGACGTCCTGGGATCCGGCCCCTACGCCGACCTCGACACCGACACCGCCCGCGAGATGCTCAAGGAGGTCGCGCGGCTCTCCGAGAACGAGCTGGCCGAGTCCTTCGAGGACTCCGACCGCAACCCCCCGGTCTACGACCCGGCCACGCAGGCCGTGACGATGCCCGAGTCGTTCCGGAAGTCCTTCGACGCCTACCGCGAGAGCGGCTTCTGGGCCATCGACCTCCAGGCCGAGCTGGGCGGCACCGTGGCACCGCCCAGCCTGCGCTGGGGCGTCAACGAGATGCTGCTGGGCTCCAACCCCGCCGTCGCGATGTTCGCCGCCTCCTACGGCTTCGCCAAGCTCCTCTACACCCTGGGCAACGACGAGCAGAAGAAGCTCGCCCAGCTCATCGTCGACAACGGCTGGCACTGCACCATGGTGCTCACCGAGCCGGATGCCGGGTCCGACGTCGGCGCCGGCCGCACCAAGGCCGTGCAGAACGACGACGGCACCTGGACCCTCACCGGGGTCAAGCGCTTCATCACCAGCGCCGAGTCCGACATGGTCGACAACGTCGTGCACTTCGTGCTCGCCCGCCCCGAGGGCGCCGGGCCCGGGACCAAGGGCCTCTCGCTCTTCGTGCTCACCAAGTACGACGTCGACCTCGACACCGGTGAGCTCGGCGAGCGCAACGGCGTCTACGTCACCAATGTCGAGAAGAAGATGGGCCTGAAGGTCTCGACGACCTGCGAACTGACCTTCGGCGGCGAGAAGCCCGCCGTCGGCACCCTGCTCGGCGACACCCACAACGGCATCGCACAGATGTTCCACGTCATCGAGAACGCACGGATGATGGTGGGCACCAAGGCCATCGCGACGCTGTCCACCGGCTACCTCAACGCCCTCGAGTACGCGAAGGTGCGGGTGCAGGGCGCCGACCTCACCCAGATGACCGACAAGAGCGCCCCGCGCGTCACGATCACCCATCACCCCGACGTGCGCCGGTCGCTCATGCTGCAGAAGGCGTATGCCGAGGGGCTGCGCGGTCTCGTGCTCTACACCGCGAGCCAGCAGGACATCGTCGACCAGCACGTCCTCAGCACCGGCGCCGAGGACTTCGAGCCCGGCTCGCCGGCCGACGTCGCCAACCGGGTCAACGACCTCCTCCTGCCCATCGTCAAGGGTCTCGGCTCCGAGCGCGCCTGGACGCTGCTGGGCACCGAGTCGCTCCAGACGTTCGGCGGGTCCGGCTTCCTCCAGGACTACCCGGTGGAGCAGTACGTCCGCGACGCCAAGATCGACACGCTCTACGAGGGCACGACGGCCATCCAGGGCCTGGACTTCTTCTTCCGCAAGATCGTGCGCGACAAGGGCCAGGCACTGACCCACCTGTCGAGCCAGATCCAGGAGTTCGCCAAGGGCCTCGGGACCCACGAGGGGCGCCTGGACCGCGAGCGCGAGCTGCTCGGCCAGGGCCTCGAGGACATCCAGGGCACCCTGGGCTTCATGGTCGGCGAGCTGATGAAGTCCGACCCGCGTCAGGGTGGCGACGTCGCCAACCTCTACAAGGTCGGCCAGAACACGACCCGGCTGCTGCTCGGTGCGGGCGACCTGGTCGTCGGGTGGCTGCTCCTGCGACAGGCCGACGTGGCGCTCAGCGCACTGGAGGCGGGCGCCGACGGCAAGGACAAGGACTTCTACGAAGGGAAGGTCGCGGCGGCACAGTTCTTCGCGCGCCAGGTGCTCCCCCGCCTGGGTTCGGAGCGCGCGATGGCCGAGGCCACCGACAACGCCCTCATGGACGTGCCGGAGTCGGCCTTCTGAGCCGCCCAGCACGGCGACGAACAGCACGACCAGCACCACCGGACTCGACCAGTCCACACCGTCCGGCCGGGCCGATCAGCCCGGCCGGACCCCAGGCCCCGAGTCGGGCACGCCGCCACGAGCGCGTGCCCGACCCGGCCCCACGACGAAGGCCCACCCGGATCGGGTGGGCCTTCTCGGTGCGTGCTGCCGCGATGCGGCGGCTTCGTGCTCAGCCGGGGTCGACGTCGGTGCGGTCGACGCGCGACCCGGTGTTGGGGTCGACCTGGCTCTGCCGCGTGGCGCTGTAGCCCTGGCGGGAGCGGTTGCGGTTGGAGGAGACCACGAACGAGAGGATGATCGCGAGCACGCCGCAGATCATGAGGATCATGCCGACGGTGGGAATGTCGATGCCCGCGAAGGAGGCCTCGACGGCGAAGTAGAGGATCGCGCCGAGCGCGAGCAGGAAGATGCCGAGTCCGATGTACATGAGGTCTCCTGTGTGGGGGGCCGAGGTCGGCTGACCGCAAGACTCTACCCGTGCGGGGGCGTCGACCTCCGCCGCCGAGACGGACCGACGGGCTCAGCGGCCCGCGCCGTGCCACCACGACCGTTGCGTGGTCGGCACGCCATCGGCGGCCCGGTCAGATGATGGCGCCCGGGTTGAGGATGCCGTGCGGGTCCAGCGCGTGCTTGACCCGTCGGGTCAGGTCCATGACGTCCGGGCCTACCTGCGCCTCGAGCGAGCCCGCCTTGAGCCGGCCGGTGCCATGCTCCCCGGTGATGGTGCCGCCGAGCGCGATCGCTGCCTCCATGATGGCCCCGAACGCCGCCCGGGCGCGCTCCTCGGCTGCGGGGTCCCCCGGGGGGTAGACGATCGCCGGGTGGGTGTTGCCGTCGCCGGCGTGGGCCACCAGGGGGATCTCCACGCCATACCGCTCGGCGATCTCCTCGACCGCGGCCAGCAGCGCCGGGAGCTCGGGTACCGGGACCCCGACGTCCTCGGGCAGCACGGACCCTCGGGCGTCGATGGCCGAGAAGTGCAGCCTGCGGGCCTGCACGAACAGCTCACCCTCGTCGGGGTCGTCCGTCGAGAAGACCTCCTTGGCGCCGGACACCTCACAGGCCGCAACGGCCACGGCGACCTCGTCGGCGCGAGCGGCGCCGGGGGCGTCGCTCTGGATGAGGAGGAGGGCGCCGGCGTCCCGGTCCAGCCCCATCGGCTGGAAGTCCTCGACGGCGTTGACCGAGCTGCGGTCCATGAGCTCGACCATCGACGCGCGCACCGTGCGACCCAGCTCGATGACGGCAGCAGCAGCGGCGGCCACGGTCGGGAAGGTCGCGACGACGGTGGACCGGGGCGGCTGGGCGGGGACGAGCCTGAGGATGGCGCGGGTGACGACGCCGAGGGTGCCCTCGGACCCGACGAAGAGCTTGAGGAGCGGCAGCCCCGCGACGTCCTTGACCCGCTTGCCGCCGAGGGTGACGAGCGTGCCGTCGGCCAGCACCACGTCGAGGCCCAGCACGTAGTCGGTCGTCACGCCGTACTTCACGCAGCACAGCCCGCCGGCGTTGGTGGCGATGTTGCCGCCGATCGAGCAGATCTCGTAGGAGCTGGGGTCCGGCGGGTACCAGAGCCCCTCGGCCGCAGCCGCCTGCTTCACCTCGACGTTGAGGGCCCCGGGCTCGACGACGGCCACCCGGGCACCGGTGTCGATGTGCACGCCCCGCATCCGCTCGAGGCTCAGCACGATGCCACCGTCCACCGCCAGCGCCCCGCCCGACAGTCCGGACCCGGCGCCACGCGGCACGACCGGGATGCCGTGCGCGGTCGCCCAGCGCAGGACGATCTGGACGTGCTCGGCCGTCTCGGCGCGCACGGCGGCGAGCGGCATCCCGGCGCTCGCGTCGTGGGTCCAGTCGAAGCGGTACTTCTCCAACGCCTCGCCGTGGCTCAGCACGACCCCTTGGGGGAGTCTCGCCACCAGCTCGTCGAGCACCTCGTGCGGAACCGATGTCATGCCCTCACTCTCCCACTCCCAGGATCCGGCCGACCGGCCCGGCGCTCCCTGACGTCGTCCGTCGCACCGCTCGTGCGGGTCGCCCCGCCCGGCCTCGATTCACCCCTGCGGAAGGGGCCGCGAAGGGGTCGCGGCGGAGGAGGGTCAGAGGCGGCGATCGGCGAGCACCGGGAAGGCCTGACGGTAGGCCGTGGTGGCGGCCGGGTCCACCTCGAGCGAGAGGACCTCCTCCCGGGTCGCCGAGGTCTCGGCGAGCACCTCGCCCGTGGCACTGACCACCTGGCTGCGGCCCCCCATCTCGTGTCCGGCATGGGTGCCTGCCGTGTTGCACTGAACGACGAGGCACTGGTTCTCGATGGCGCGCGCGCGGCCGAGCAGCGACCAGTGACCGACCCGGGCCGCGGGCCACGCGGCGGGAACGACGAACAGCTCCGCCCCGGCCTCCACCTGGCGGCGGTAGAGTTCGGGGAAGCGCAGGTCGTAGCAGGTCGAGATGCCGACCGGCACCTGCTCTCCGCCGCCCGTCGGGAGGGAGGTGACGACCACCTCGGTGCCGGCCTCCATGAGCTTGGGCTCGCCTGTGCCGAAACCGAACCGGTGGACCTTGCGGTAGGTCGCGACGACACCGCCCTGGGCGTCGAACACCACCGAGGTGTTGGCGAGGTCGTTGCCGTCCGGGCCCGGCTCCGGCATCCGCTCGACGAGCGACCCGGCGTGCAGGGTCACCCCGGCCGAGCGGGCGGCCGCGGCCATCGCCTCGGTCCACGGCCCGTCGATCGGCTGGGCCTCGGCGTCCCACCGCCGGTAGTCGAAGCCGGTGGCGCCCCACAGCTCAGGAAGGACGACCAGGTCGTGACCCGCCTGGTCCGCGACGAGCGAGGAGACCCGCTCGAGACGTGCACCGAAGGACTCCTCGTCGCCGTAGGACAGCTGGATGACCGCGATTCGCATGCCGACATTCTCCCTCACGCGTCGGGTCGTGGGGCCCGGGCGGGCGTCGCAGCCCCCGCCATGGTCCGCGCCCGGGTCAGAGCCGGTCAGCCTCCTCGCGCAGCTTCGCGAGGTGCTCGTTGTAGGCCCTGAGCTCCGCGTCGCCGTCGCGGTCGGCCTGGCGATCCTTGCGCCGGGTCTCGAGCTCGTCGCGGCGGAACCACTGCACGGCGACGATGACGGCGAGCGCCAGCGTGGGCACCTCACCCACACCCCAGGCGATCTGGCCGGCCCGCTGCTGGTCGGCGAGCGGGTCGGGGCCCCACGGGAGGTTGACCTGCTCGAAGAAGTCCGGCGCCAGCAGCGTCTCGCTGCCGGCGAGTGCCACCCCGAAGAAGGCGTGGAACGAGATCGTGGCGAAGAGGACGACGAGGAGCGCTGGCGGAGACCACCGGCGGGGGCCGGGGTCGATGCCGATGAGCACCCAGGTGAACAGGTAGCCGGTGAGGAGGAAGTGGCCCATCATCAGCAGGTGGCCCGTGTGGGTCGTCAACGCCATCTCGAACAGCCCCGACCAGTAGAACGCGGCCAGGCTGAAGAAGAAGAGCGCCGCCGCGACGACGGGGTTCGAGAGCACTCCCATCACGCGCGAGTGGACCACCTGGAGCAGCAGCTCCCGCGGGCCCCAGGTGCGGTCCTTGCGGGCCCGCAGCGCGCGCAGGGCGAGGGTGACCGGGGCCCCGGGCACGAGCAGCAGCGGCACGAGCATCGCGACGACCATGTGCATCACCATGTGCACCGAGAAGAGCACCCTGCCCCAGATGCCCGCAGCGCCGCTCGTGACGTAGACGAAGACGGCCCAGCCGAGCACCCAGCAGATCGTCCGGATGACGGGCCAGCGGTCCCCGCGCCGGTGCAGCGTCAGGACGCCGGCGAGGTAGACGCCGACCGCCAGCACCGCGATCCCGAGGAAGAGCCACTCGATCCGCCAGGTGGTGACCCAGTCCACGGCAGAGATCGGACCCGGGTCCGGGAAGCCGGTGAGCTCGAGGACCCGGGAGGGGTCCGGCAGCGCGTCGGGAATCGGGGGGATCGACCTGGCCAGCACCGCGGCGAGGCCGGTCGCCGCGCCCATGACGAGCAGCTCGCCGGCCGCGAGCCGGGCGAAGGCGCGACCGTCGGACGGGTCGGCGCCGAGCCGGTCGACGATGTTGCGCCGGTGCAGCCACCCCAGCACGCCGAGGATGATGATCGCCACCGTCTTGAGCACCACGACGGCTCCGTAGGCCGTGGCGATCGCCGCGACCGACCCGATCCTGATCCAGGCCTGCTGGACGCCCGAGAGGGCCACGAGCACGAAGCACCACAACGCCAGCGTGGAGTACCGGGACACACTCGCGCCCAGGTCCCGGCCGAGTCCCCGCCTCAGCACCACCAGCGCGATGAGCCCACCGGTCCACGGGATGACCCCGAGGAGGTGGACGAACAGGGCGTTCACGGCGTCCTCGTGGCTCGCCGAGCCCGCTGCGTGCCCGGTGAGTGACTGCACCACCACCGCGACGAGCCCGATGAGGGCCAGCCAGGCCATGGGCGCACGCCTGGTGCTCAGACGGGCCCCGACAGCGACGACAGCCGCGCCGATCGCGCTGAGCAGGAGCACCCGGGTGGTCTCGAGGGTCCACACGAACGAGGTGAACTGCTCGAGGAGCCCGGGCTCACCGAGCGGGGTGCCGGCAAGGTCGGCGAAGCCGAGCACGACCTCGAGCAGCGCCGCGCTGGCCCACACGGTTGCCGCGGCCGCGGCATACCGGCTCGCGGTCCCCCGGCGATCGGTGGTCGTCCGCTCGGGCACGACGAACGCGGCGAGCATGAGCAGGCCGATCGCGGCGCTCGCCGCGATCGTGGCCACCGTCGACGCGACCGGAACGCCCCAGCGGACCAGCGGGCCCGGGTCGGCGAGCGCCAACGGTGCCAGGGCCCCCGTGATGAGCGCGGCGACCCCCACCCCGACCACGCCTGCTGCGAGGGTGGACCCCAGGGGGCGCGCCAGCTGTTGGGGTGGAGGGGCCGACATGCCCTCCAGCGTAGGTACTGTGGCGCCATGTCACTGCACCCCCCGGCCCCGAACGAGCTGGGCGAGCTCATCGACGCCTACGCGCAGACCGTCCGCAGCGTGATCGACCTCGGCCGCACGCTGCGCCCCGGCGACTCCGAGCTCGCGACGGACTGCCCGGGGTGGACCGTGGCCGACCAGCTGGCCCACGTCGTGGGCGGAGAGGCCATGGTGGCCGGCGACGAGGATCCCGACGTCGACGTGAGCGGGTTCGCGCACGTGCGGCACGAGTTCGGGGCACGTCACGAGAAGGCCGTCGAGGCACGCCGCGGACGCCATGTCGACGAGGTCGTCGAAGAGCTGGAGGAGCGCCTCGACGAGCGTCTGGCCTTCTACGGGCGCGAGGGAGTCACCGCAGAGACGCCGTGTGACGGACCCTTCGGACCGACGACGATCGGGGGCCTGCTCGGCCTGCGTGTCTTCGACATCTGGGTGCACGAGCAGGACATCAGGGAGGCCATCGGCAGGCCGGGGGGTCTGGACACCGCGGGGGCCGCGCTCTCGGTGAGCAGGGTGTTCGCCGCAGTTCCGCGCCTCGTGGCCAGGGACGCAGCCGTCCCCCCGGGGCACGCCGTCGTCCTCGACCTCACGGGCCCGACCGTCGGCAGGGCGGGCGCGCGGGTCGAGGAGGTGGACGGGAAGCGGGTCGGCATCCCCCTGTTCGCGGGAGGCCAGGAGGAGCACCCCGACGTCGTGACGACGTCGCTGACGATGTCCACGCGGGTCGCGATGCGGCTGGCGGCCGGGCGCAAGGACCCTGCCGAGCTGCACGTCGTGGTGTCCGGTGACGAGGAGATCGCCGAGCGAGTGCTGCGCGCCCTCCCGATGACCCCCTGACCCACCCTCGACAACGGGCTCCGCCTCGGGGCCGAGGGGGCGACGACGACGGCATCGCGATTAGGGTTTCCGCCCATGGCGTCCTTCACCACCGGCACCGTCTCCGAGGCCACCGTCACCGCTCACCCCGAGGAGGTCTGGTCCGCGCTGTCCGAGCCGACCCTCATCGCGCAGCTCACGCCGTTCCTCAAGAAGGTGAGCCCTCACGGTGACGAGCACTGGGTCTGGGAGCTGTCGAGGATCCCGGTGCTCGGCAAGAGCTTCTCGTTCACCTTCACGGAGCGGATGAGCTTCGACGAACCCCACCGCATCGAGTTCGTCCACGACCCGAGCGCCTCAACGGACCACGAGCTGGCCGGCGTCGAGGGCTGGTACGCGCTGACCCGGCACCCCAAGGGCACCCACCTGCAGACCTCGATGGACATCACCGTCGAGCTGCCCTTCCCGGCACTCACGAGGCCCGCGGTGACGGCCGCCATGAAGGGCGTCGTCGCGCTCATGGGCCAGCGCTTCTCGAGCAACTTGCTGCACCACCTGAACGCCAGCACCGTCTGACTGCCGCGTCACGGGGGGGCACCGCGGCCGGGGCGCCACCTCCACGACGTCGCCGCGAGCGCCCCGGGCCACGCGGGTGGCCACGACATTCGACAGGATTGTGGGAATGTCGGAGCCGTTCCTATAGTTGCATGCTGCAAGCAACTATCAGGAGGTGATGCCGGATGCCGTTCCGCACCGTGCCGTCGACCCCGACCGCCGTCCTCGGCGACGACCTCATCCGGGTGTTCAAGCTGCTCCACACCGTGCGCGCCCAGGCGCCCCGCCAGCACCCCGCCGTGGACCCGATGGCCTACCCGTTGCTGTTCCAGCTGGCCACCCGTCACATGCGGGTCTCGGAGCTCGCCGAGCTGCTGCACACCGACGTCTCGACCGTGAGCCGTCAGGTGAGCACTCTCGTCGACCTGCAGTTCGTCACCCGCGGTCCGGACCCGGACGACGGCAGGGCCCAGGCCCTCAGCCTCAGCGACCAGGGCAGGGAGCTGCTCGCCGACATCCGCGCCAGCCGGGACGTCTGGCTGCAAGGTGTCCTCGCCGACTGGTCGGACGACGACGTCCGACGGTTCTCCACACACCTCCAACACTTCGCCTCGGACCTCGAGGCCTCCCTCTACCGCAACGACAAGGACTGATCGATGAGCTCCACGCCGTCACCGGAGACATCTCCGGACGCACGTACCGCAGCCCCGGAGGGGGCAGTCGCTCCCCCGCCCGGGGCCGATGCCCCCGAGGGCCCGCTGACCCACCGCCAGATCATCACGATCCTCATCGGGCTGATGATGGGCATGTTCCTCGCGGCCCTCGACCAGACCATCGTGGCGACAGCCATCCGCACCATCGCCGACGACCTCAAGGGGCTGGAGCACCAGGCGTGGGCGACGACGGCGTACCTCATCACCGCAACCATCGTGACGCCGCTCTACGGCAAGCTCGGTGACATCTACGGCCGCAAGAAGCTCTTCATCACGGCCATCTCGATCTTCATCGTCGGATCGGTGCTGTGCACCTTCGCGACGTCGATGGGTCAGCTCGCGGCCTTCCGCGCCGTGCAGGGGCTCGGCGCCGGTGGCCTGTTCTCGCTCGCGCTCGCGATCGTCGGCGACATCGTGCCTCCCCGGGAGCGCGCGAAGTACCAGGGCTACTTCCTCGCCGTCTTCGGCACCTCCTCGGTGCTCGGCCCGGTCATCGGTGGCTTCTTCGCCGGGGCCGACACGATCTTCGGCATCACCGGCTGGCGCTGGGTGTTCCTCGTGAACGTGCCCATCGCCATCGCCGCGCTCATCGTCGTGTCGAAGACCCTGCACCTGCGCCACACCCGCCTGGACCACCGCGTCGACTGGGTCGGCGCCGTGCTCCTCTCGGTCGCCCTGGTCCCGCTGCTGCTCGTCGCCGAGCAGGGCCGTGAGTGGGGGTGGACCTCCACCAACGCGATCACGTGCTACGTCATCGGTGTCGTCGCCGCCATCGGCTTCTTCCTTCAGGAGACGCGGATGGGGCCGGAGGCGATCCTCCCGCTGAAGATGTTCCGCAACAAGACCGTCGGGGTCTCGTCGGTGGCCTCACTCCTCATCGGCGTCGCCATGTTCGGTGGGCTGGCAAGCCTCCCGCTCTACCTCCAGATCGTCAAGGGGGCGACGCCGACCGAGGCCGGCCTGCAGCTGCTGCCGCTGACCCTGGGCATCATGGTCGGCTCGATCTTCTCCGGCCAGGTCATCTCCCGCACCGGGCGCTACCGGATCTTCCCCGTCATCGGTGCCGCGCTGCTGACGCTCTCGCTCTTCACCTTCCACTACGTCGCCTACGACACCCCCTTGTGGCAGGTCATGGTCGTCATGCTCTTCTTCGGGCTCGGGCTCGGCTTCAACTTCCAGCCGCTCACGCTGGCCGTCCAGAACGCCGTGCCGCCGCAGCAGATCGGCGTCGCCACCTCCACGGCGACCTTCACCCGGCAGATGGGCGGGACGATCGGCACAGCGGTCTTCCTGACCGTCCTGTTCTCGACCGTCCCGGACAAGATCACTGCCGCCTTCAGCAGGTTCGCGCCGACGGCGGAGTTCCAGGCAGCCCTGAAGGACCCGGCGAACGCCGCGTTCGCCCAGCAGCTCGAGGCCTCCCAGGGCAGCTCTGCGGCCGCGAGCGGCGTCCTCTCGGACAGCTCGTTCCTCACCACCCTGGACGAGCGCCTCGCCAAGCCCTTCCTCGTGGGCTTCTCGGAGTCGATGGACCTCGTGTTCCTCGTCGGCGCCGGCGTCATGGTCATCGGCTTCCTCGTCATGCTCCTGCTGCCCGAGGTCGAGCTCCGCTCGGGGTCGAGCTACGACGAGCGTGCGGCCAGCGAGGAGCCCAAGACCCCGGCCCCGGCCGCCGGCTGAGAGCGGGTCCTCACAGGTGGGGTAGTCCGGCGACAGCAGATGCCGCGGCTGCCCCACCGTCGGTGTCGCCGCCGGCACGCTCCGCCCGCTCCAGCGACGTCCGCCGGACCGCGACGATCACCACCGCGAGGGCACCGGCCAGGACGGGCACGGCATACGCGGGCTGCGCCCCCCAGGCCTCGATCGCCCAACCGCCGACCGCGGACCCGATGGAGATGCCGATGAGCAGCCCCGTGATGGCGACGGCCATGCCCTCCGTGATGAGCGCCCGCGGCACGAGCCGTTGCGCCAGCGACAGGCTCGTGATGAGCATCGGCGCCGTCGCCGACCCGGCCACGAGCATGACGACCGCGAGGGGCCACACGCCGCCGACGACGAGGGCCGGCGCCTCGAGGACGAACATCCCACCCGCCGCCACGAGGAGGCGCGTGGTCAGCGAGGACCGGAAGGCCCGGGTGCCGAACAGGATGCCCGACACTGTGGACCCGACCGCGAACGCTCCGAGGACCACGCTCGAGAAGCTCGCGCTGCCCTGCTCGGCGGTGTAGGCCACGGCGATGACCTCGTTGGCCCCGAAGATCACACCCGTCATGACGAGAGCGGTGGCCACGATCAGCAGTCCGGGACGCCGCACCGCGACGCCCGGCGGGCGCTGGTCGTGCGGGACCACGGGCGGCTCGGTCTGGCGGGCCGAGAGGAACGTGAGCATCCCGACGAGGAAGAGGGCCTCCGCCAGGAGCAGCCCAGCCTCGGGGAACCAGAGGGTCGACACGAGCACCCCGACGACCGGCCCGACGACGAAGGCCGCCTCGTCTGCCACCTGCTCGAAGGACATGGCGGTGTGCAGGCGGTCGGGCTCGTCCCGGTAGATGTGCGCCCACCGCGCCCGCGACATCGGCCCGGGCTCGGGGAGGAGGGCGCTCAGGCCGTAGAGCACGAAGAGGGTCCACGCCGGCGCGCCCACCCAGGACGCCAGCACCGTGGCCAGGCCCGACAGGGAGGCGACCAGGATGAACGGCAGCGCAGCGCGCCGCTGCCCGTACCGGTCGATGAGCCGCCCGATGAACGGGCCTGCAGCGGCCAGCACCGCCACGCCCACGGCCGACACCGCGCCCGCCAGCCCGAAGGAGCCGCGGCGCTCGCTGATCATGATGATCACCGAGACCCCGAACATCGCCCCACCGACGCGGGAGAAGGCCGTGCCGGAGAGGAACCGCAGGGCTCCGGGGACCTTGAAGAGCGGCGCGTAGGCGGACAGCACGACAGGGGTCAGCGGAAGGCCGACTCACCGGTCAGGGCCTGGCCGATGACGAGGGTGTGCATCTCGACGGTGCCCTCGTACGTGAGCACCGACTCGAGGTTGTTGGCATGGCGCATGACGGGGTACTCGCCGCTGACGCCGTTGGCTCCGAGGATGGTCCGCGCGGTGCGGCAGATCTCGATGGACTTGGTGATGTTGTTGTACTTGCCCACCGACACCTGCTCGGGGCGCAGGCCCACCGAGTCCTTGCGACGGCCCAGGTGCAGGGCGAGGAGCTGACCGAGCTGGAGCTCGGTGGCCATGGTGGCGAGCTTGGCCTGGGTCAGCTGGAAGCCGGCGATGGGTCGACCGAACTGGGTCCGCTCCATCGCGTAGCGCCGCGCCGTGTCGAGCGAGGCCCGAGCAGCGCCCAGGGAGCCCCAGACGATCCCGTAGCGCGCCTCGGACAGGCAGGACAGCGGCCCCTTGAGTCCGGTGACGTCCGGCAGCACGGCGTCCGCGGGGAGCCGAAGGTCCTCGAAGGTGAGCTCCGAGGTGACCGACGCACGCAACGACATCTTGTGCGTGATCGTGTGGGCGGCGAAGCCCGGCGTGTCCGTGGGGACCACGAACCCCCGGATGCCGCCATGCTCCTCGCCGGCATTCGCCCAGACGACCGCGACGTCGGCGATGGAGCCGTTGGTGATCCACATCTTCGACCCGTTCAGCACCCAGTCCCCGCCGTCGCGGCGGGCCCGGGTGCGCATTCCGGCCGGGTCCGAACCGTGGTCGGGCTCGGTCAGCCCGAAGCAGCCGATCGCCTCACCCGCAGCCATCCGAGGGAGCCACTCCTGCTTCTGCTCCTCGGACCCGAAGCGCCAGATCGCGAACATCGCGAGGCTGCCCTGCACCGAGACCAGCGACCGGATGCCGGAGTCCGAGGCCTCGAGCTCGAGGCAGGCCAGCCCGTAGTCGACCGACGACATGCCGGCACAGCCATAGCCCTCCAGGTGCATGCCCAGCAGACCCACCTTGCCGAACTCGAGCGCGAGGTCGCGGGCGACCGGGAGGCCACCCTGCTCGTACCAGTCCATGACGTAGGGGTCGACCGCGTCGGCGCAGACCTGGCGCACGGTCGCCCGGATCGCCTTCTCCTCGTCGGTGAGCAGCGAGTCCACGTCGACCAGGTCCAGGGGGTCGGAGGGGCGCTTGGGCATGGTCGACGAGCTCATGGGGTCATCATGCCGCCCCCTGTGAGCACGCGACCACCGGGTTCGGTTCCGGGAACCCGCCACGGGGAGCGACGTCCGTGCTGCTCCGGCCGCGGCGTGCCGGGCTCGTGGCGAACCACCGCCGCCTCAGCGTGCGGAGGCGGACCCGAGGAGCGCCGCCAGTCCCAGCGCGCTGCGCGGATCGTAGGCCGCCCGCCACAGACCGCCGTGCGCCGCGGCATACGCCTCGTCCTGCCACGGCAGCTCCTGGGCCGGGGAGCCGCCCATCAGGTCGTGGACGAGCAGGGCCGCCATGAGGGTGTTGGCCGTGCCGGGCTCGAAGACCTCGACACCGAAGCGGTGGGCCCCCGCGTAAGCGGCAGCGAGTGCCCTGTTCTTGAGCACGGAGCGGGTGCGTGTCGGCGGGGCAACCTTGAAGGAGACCTGCGCGCCCTCGGCTCGGGCGGCGGTGGCCCGCCAGCGCTGGATACGTTTGGCCAGAAGGTAGTTCGGGCCCTGCTGGAGGACGACCGAGTCGTTGATGCCCGGGTCCTCCCCCGGCACGTAGTTGCGGCGCAGCAGTCGGCCACCTGACAACGTACGCAGCGGCACCCGGAGCACCTTGGACGTCCGGCGTCGCGCGTAGCTGTCGGTTGCGGCCTGCACCGCGTCGCGCGGAACGGCGAAGATGTCCGTCGGGGTGGCGAGGAAGGACAGCGCCGTGTTCGACCGATCGCGGCGCACCGACTGCGTGAGGACGTCGACCGCCGTGCTGACGCGCACGTTCGTGGCGCCGTCGGCGTAGACGTAGTTGCCCAGGACGAGGGAGCCGTCCAGCCCACGCACCCATGCCGTGGCGGCGGGAAGGTCGTGGATGAGGTCGATCCCGGCGCGCTCCGGCAGGGGCCCGTCTCCGCTGGTCACGGGCACGAGGAGCCGCCCGGCGCTGCCGGCCGTGTCCTCCAGCAGCCGCTCCCACAGCTGCGGCCTCGTCAGGTCGACGGCTGCGACAGTCGCCCCCCACCGCAGCAGCGAACGCAGCGGGCCCATCTCCGCGGCGGCCCCGAGCACCACGACGGTTCGTCCCTGGAGGGACAGCCACTCGGGATGGTCGATGACGGCACCGACGGCCTCGCGCAAGGTCGGCTCGACGGTGCCCTGGTCGACCCACGCGTCGAGCTGGCGACGCAGGTCGTCACCGCCGAGGCGCTGCCCCCGGTAGGGGATGGTCAGCGCGGTGTCGGGCTCGCCCTCCCCACCCAGCACCTCGGTGGACAGGCCGTCGGCCTCGCCGGCCGCGCCCGCGGGGGCCTGGTCGAGGCGACCCTCGGAGCCCTCCGGGTCGCGCCAGGTCATGCGGGAGTGGACCGAGGCGAGGCCGGCCTCGGCGATCGACCGGGCGTCGGAGTAGCTCGGCAGCCCTGCCTCGACCAGCCGTCGGAAGTGTGTGAGGTAGCCGCTGCGCCAGTTGGTCTCGCGCAGTGCGGCAGCCGAGCCCACCGGATCGACCGGCGCGAGGGCATCCGAGACCACCGACCTGCCGGTGGCACTCGTCGAGCGCCGCCCGTCGACCTCCGGGAACACCACACCGTGATCAGTCATCCGTGTCTTCTCCTGAGGTCGTTGATCTACCGCGGTCCGTCACCGGCGCCGTGGGGCGCCTGCCCTGCCACGCCGAAACCAGCCGTCTCCGACCCCGGTCACCCCCAGACCAGGCCGCGAGAGGGGTCACGGAGGATAGCGGCCACGTCTGCAAGGTAGCGGCTGCCCAGCTCGCCGTCGACGAGCCGGTGGTCGAAGGAGAGGGCCAGCGTCGTCACCCACCGCGGTTCGATCGCCTCGGAACCGTCCGGAGCGGTGATCACCCAGGGGCGACGCTCAATGGCACCGAACGCCATGATCGCGGCCTCCCCGGAGTTGAGGATGGGCGTGCCGGCATCGACACCGAAGACGCCCACGTTGGTGATGGTGAGCGTGCCGTTGCTCATGTCCGCGGGCTGGGTGCGTCCCTCTCGCGCGGTCGCGGTGAGCTCACCGATGGCGACAGCGAGCTCGTGCATCGTCATCGTGTCGGCGTCCTTGACGTTGGGGACGACCAGGCCGCGGGGGGTTGCCGCGGCGATGCCGAGGTTGACGTAGTGCTTGATCACGATCTCCTGGGCGCCCTCGTCCCAGCTCGCGTTGACGCCCGGGTTGCGGCGCACGGCCAGGCACATCGCCTTGGCCAGGACGAGCAGGGGGGTGACCTTGACGTCGCGGAAGTCCTTGTCCTTGCGCAGGCGCTCGACGAGGTCCATCGTGGCCGTGACGTCGAGTGTGACCCACTCCGTCACGTGGGGGGCCGTGAAGGCCGAGCCGACCATGGCCTGGGCGGTCATCTTGCGCACACCCTTGATCGGCACCCTGGACTCTCGATCGCCGCCGGAGCGGTCCCGACCGGAGGTCGGTGCCGCGTCGCCGGCGGCTGCCGCCTCGACGTCACTGCGCGTGACGATGCCGCCCTCACCGGTGGGAGTGACCGAGTCGAGGTCGACGCCGAGATCCTTGGCGAGCTTGCGCACGGGCGGCTTCGCGAGGGCCCGCTGGCGGGCTCCGGCGCCCTGTGTGGCCGGGCGTGCCGACTCCTGGGAGCTCGGAGCGCCGGCCTGCGGGGGTGCTGTCGCCGCCGACTCGTCGGGAGCGGCGGGGGTGGTGGACCGCGGCCGACGTTTGGCCTCGGTCTGCTTGACGCCGTATCCGACGAGCACCGCCGTGCGGCCCGTCGACGTCGTGCCGCCGATGAGGCCCTCGGCGATGTCCTCGGGGGCGGGCGCTCCTGCGTCCGGGGTCTCCTCACCCTGGGCAGCCCCACCGCCCGGAGACGGCGTCGTCGCCTCGGGGGGCGGCCCGTCGGGCGACCCGGCGAAGCTGGGGTCGTCGATGCTGATGATCGGCGTGCCGACCTCGACGGTGTCGCCCTCCTTGACGTGAAGGGCCGAGACCGTGCCGGCGAAGGGGACCGGCAGCTCGACGAGGGACTTGGCCGTCTCGACCTCGACCACGACGTCGTTGACCTTCACGGTGTCGCCCGGCGCGACGTTCCAGGTGACGATCTCGGCCTCGGTCAGGCCCTCGCCGGGATCAGGAAGCTTGAACTCACGAAGAGCCATCTGCGGCAACGCCTTTCAGTACGCGAGGGATCGGTCGACGGCGTCGAGCACGCGGTCGAGGTCGGGGAGGAACTCCTCTTCCAGGCGGCTGGGCGGGTAGGGCACGTTGTAGCCCCCGACCCGCAGTACCGGGGACTCGAGGTGGTGGAAGGCCCGCTCGCTGATCATGGCGGCGATCTCGGAGCCGAGCCCGAGGAAGGTGGACGCCTCGTGGACCACCACGGCCCTGCCGGTTCGCCGCACCGAGTCGAGAACGGTCTCGGTGTCGAGGGGGGAGAGCGAGCGCAGGTCGACGACCTCGAGGGAGCGGCCCTCGTCCGCCGCGGCCTGGGCCGCCTGCAGGCAGGTCTTGACCATCGGCCCGTAGGCCAACAGGGTCACGTCGGTGCCCTCGCGCAGGACCCTGGCCGACCCGAGTGCCCCGTCGGGCCCGTCGCCCACCTCGCCCTTGTCCCAGTAGCGGCGCTTGGGTTCGTAGAACATCACCGGGTCGTCGGTCTCGATGGCCTGCCGGATCATCCAGTGCGCGTCGTGCGGGTTGGAGCACGAGACGACGCGCAGCCCTGCGGTGTGCGCGAAGTAGGCCTCGTTGGACTCGCTGTGGTGCTCCACCGCGCCGATGCCGCCCCCGAACGGGATGCGGATGACGAGCGGCATCGGGACGGTGCCGAGGGAGCGGGACCGCAGTTTGGCGACCTGGCTGACGATGTGGTCGAACGCCGGGTACACGAACCCGTCGAACTGGATCTCGACCACCGGTCGGTAGCCACGAAGCGCCATCCCGATCGCGGTGCCGAGGATGCCGGCCTCGGCCAGGGGGGTGTCGATGACGCGGTCCTCGCCGAAGTCCTTCTGCAGGCCCTCGGTCACCCGGAACACCCCACCGAGCTTGCCGATGTCCTCACCCATGAGCACGACCTTGGGGTCCTGCTCCATCGCGGCCCGCAGCCCGCTCGTGATGCCCTTCGCCAGGGTCGTCGTGGCCGCCATCAGCTCACTCCCTCGAACGACGCCTGGTAGGCCAGGAACTCGGCCCGCTCCCGCTCGATGACCGGGTGCGGCTCGGCGTAGACGTGGTCGAACATCTCGGTGCCCTCGGGGTCCGGCATCGACAGGCAGCGCTCGCGCACGGAGGTGCCGAGCTCCTGCGCCTCGACGTCGAGGGCGTCGAAGAAGTCACGGTCGGCCTTGCCCGAGCTCATCAGCCAGCGGCGATACCGCTCGATCGGGTCTCGGTGCTTCCACACCTCCACCTCGGCCGAGATGCGGTACTTCGTCGGGTCGTCGGAGGTGGTGTGCGCCCCCATCCGGTAGGTGAACGCCTCGATGAAGGTCGGACCCTGTCCGGTGCGGGCGGCATCCAGCGCCGCCTTGGTCACGGCATACACGGCCAGCACGTCGTTGCCGTCGACCCGGATGCCGGGGAAGCCGAACCCGCGCGCACGGTGCCAGAGCGGGGCCCGGGTCTGCTTCTCGTTGGGCTCGGAGATGGCCCACTGGTTGTTCTGGCAGAAGAAGACGACCGGGCTGTTGTTGACACCCGCGAAGACGAGGGCCTCGGAGACGTCGCCCTGTGACGTGGCACCGTCGCCGAAGTACGCAATGACCGCGGTGTCGCGGGAGTCGTCGCCGGTGCCGACGTTGCCGTCGCGCTGGACGCCCATGGCGTAGCCGGTCGCGTGCAGGGTCTGTGCGCCGATGATGATCGTGTAGAGGTGGAAGTTCTTCTCGTTGGGGTCCCAGCCCCCGTGGTTGACGCCCCGGAACATCCCGAGCAGGTTGACCGGGTCGACCCCTCGGCACCAGGCGACACCGTGCTCGCGGTAGGTCGGGAAGGCGTAGTCCTGGGGCCGCAGGGCGCGGCCGGACCCCACCTGCGCCGCCTCCTGGCCGAGCAGGCTCGCCCACAGCCCGAGCTCACCCTGGCGCTGCAGCGCCGTCGCCTCGGCGTCGAACCGCCGGGTGAGCACGAGGTCTCGGTAGAGGCCGCGCAGCTCCTCGTCGCTGAGCGCGTCGACTGCCGCGTCGTGCTCCGGGTTGGAGACGCGCTCCCCCTCCGGGGTCAGCAGCTGGACCATCTCCGGGCCGCCGTCCTGGACGGGGCGCTCGGGGGCCTCGGCGCGGCTGACGTGGTGATCCACGCCGAACGCCGTCTCGAGGGGGGCGACCTCGTTGTCGCTCACAGGGCACTCCTTCTCCGGCTGCCCGTTGTGGGGGCGGCCGCGTCGGGGCCGACGACGCGGAGGCAGTGGTGGCGCCCGCGTGGTCGGCTGATTCGTCGTGACCGCGATGCTCGGTGTGGCGGTGGGTCACTGCCGGTGGTCACACCGTACCGGGCTCTCGCACCCGTTCACCACGCCGCGTACAGGCGTAGGGAGTCGACCTCCGGGCGAGGTCGGACCTACGCTTGCTTCGGCCGCGTCATGCGGCGAGCGCACGCTGGAGGACGGCAATGGGTACGACGGTCGAGGACAGGCCGACGTCGGCGACGCCGCCGGGCCGCCGCGCCCTCGGAGCCCTGCAGGCGCCGACGCGCTGGGAGTCTCCCATCGGGCGGCCGGCCGGCATCCTCGATCCACGGTTCTCCGGGCTCGGCCTCAGCGTCGGCTCCTGGTTCCTCGCGGCGTCGCTCCTGCCGTCGCTGCTCCCGCGGCTCGCCGTGGTCCAGGGGGTCATCTCCGGAGTCGCACTCCTGCTGGGCTACGGGGTCGGAGCGGCGCTCGCGGCCCTCTGGTCCTACCTCGGCATCCCCGTCCTCGGTGGACGCCCACGGTCCGCTCTCACCTGGCTCTTCGTCGGGATCGGTCTGGTGCTGGCGAGCCTGGCGGGGTGGAAGCAGGTGGGGTGGCAGAACGACATCCGGACCCTCTACGGCATGGACCCCATCGGCCCCGGCGGGTGGCCGGTCATCATCACCGTGACCCTGTTCGTCGCCGGCGCCTTCCTCCTGGCCGCGCGCAGCATCCGACTCGCCTTCGGCACCCTCCTCACCTGGCTCAACCGCCACATGTCCGCACACCTCGCCATGCTGCTGGGGTGGGTGCTCCTCCTGGTGGGGTTCTGGGCGATCTACACCGGTGTGCTCGTCAACGGCTTCTTCGCCGGGGCGAATGCCGTCTTCGCACCGTCGGACTCGACCGTCTCCACCTCGGTCGGCCCGCCCGACTCACCCGAGCGCTCAGGCGGGCCGGGGTCCCTCGTCGCCTGGGACACCATGGGCCAGGACGGCCGGACCTTCGTCTCGGAAGGCCCCACCGCCGAGGACATCGACGCCGTCACCGGCGGCGGGGCACAGCGCCCCGTCCGCGTCTACGTCGGGCTCAAGACCGCCGACACACCCCAGGCCCGGGCCGACCTCGTGCTCGCCGAGCTCAAGCGCACCGGCGCCTTCGACCGCAAGGTGCTCGTCCTCGCGACGACGACGGGCACGGGGTACCTCGACAAGAACGGCACGGACCCCATCGAGTACCTCTGGAACGGGGACACCGCGATCGCGGGGGTCCAGTACTCCTTCCTGCCCAGCTGGATCTCGATCCTGGCCGACCAGGAGGCGGTGCAGCTCAACAGCCAGGTGGTGTTCGAGACGGTGCAGCAGTACTGGTCGACCCTGCCCGCCGCCGAGCGGCCCGCCCTCTACCTCTACGGGCTCTCCCTCGGCTCCTACGGTGTCGAGAGCGTGCTCGGGTCGATCAACGTCATCAACGAGCCGATCAGCGGCGCTCTCCTCGTGGGCCCACCTTTCGTCAACCCGGTCCACGACCAGCTCGTCAGCACCCGCGACCCGGGCAGCCCGGCCTGGCTGCCCGTCTACGGCCAGGGCCGCACCGTGCGCTTCACGGCCGAGCAGGACGGCTTCGCGCGCACCCCCGGCCCGTGGGGGCCGACCCGGATCGCCTACCTCCAGCACGCCTCCGACCCCGTGGTGTTCGTCTCGCCGGACCTCGCGTTCACCCCACCGGAGTGGCTGCGCGACGGCCAGCGCGGCCCGGACGTCTCGCCGCGGATGGGCTGGTTCCCCCTCGTGACGATGGTGCAGGTGATCCTCGACATGGCCGGAGCCGGCGAGGTCCCGATGGGCTACGGGCACCTCTACTCGGCCACCGCGAACCTGCACGCCTGGGAGGCGGTCACGGAGGCGCCGGGCTGGACGCCGGAGGAGCTCGCCGACCTGTCGGCGGTGTTGGAGTCCCATCCACACCCGTACGCCGGCGCCCACTGACGAGCAGCGTGCCGCGTCATCTGGCCGGGGCGAGCCCCTGGCGGCGGCGCCTGACGGCCATCGCCGCCGCTGCACCCAGCACGATCACCACGACCACGGCGTACCCGAGGACGTAGTTCCGGTCGAGCAACGTCGGGTTGTCGGCCTTCGCGCCGGGCTTCCCGAGCACCGGCACCGCGATGAGCGTGATCGGACCGAGCACGACGAGCGTCCAGAGCAGCGGCGTGCGCAGCCACGGCTCGGCCCGGTGGGCGGCGAGCACCCCCGCAACGACGACCAGGGGGGCGATGATGCCGTCGTGCACGACCAGTCCCCCGACCAACCAGACGAGGACGGCCACCAGCTGGTCCCAGCCGAGCGAGACGAGGCGCCATGCTCCGTAGGCCGCGCCGGCCGCACCCACGACGATGAGCGCCCCCCGGGTCACCACGGCCCCGGTCATGCCTGGACCTCCATCTCGTGGACCCACTTCGTCTGCAGGACGCCCGGCCGCGCAGGCGCGATGAGGCGGCACGGGAAGCCGTGGTCGGGGTCGAGCGGCTCACCGGAGAGGGTGAGCGCCAGCAGGCTGTCCGCATCCTGGACGACGTTGGCCGGCACCCGGCTCTCTCGCCAGGCACCCCTGCCCTGCATCGAGCGCACGACGACGGCGGACTGCGACGACCCGCCGACGAGGGCCACGAGCTCCCGGATCGGGATGCCGGACCAGGTGCCGGTGGCGCTCCACCCCTCGACGCACGCGATGGGCAGCACCGCCTCGCGCTGAGGCAGTGCGCGCAGGTCGTCGAGGGAGAGCTCCCTCGCGCCGGCCGGCCCCGTGATCGTCAGGCGCCAGTCGGGGTCGTCGAGGAGGTCGGCGACACCTGCAGCGACCGCGCTGCGGTTGACCGGCACCCCCTGGGGCCCTTCCCCCGACCGCACCGCCAGCACGCCCAGACGGCGCAGCCCGGGGACCTCGTTGGAGGTGGCCGCGACGACGGCCAGGAGCGCGGAGACCCACGTCGCGTGGAGGAGTGTGCGCCTCGACGGGCCGTCGCCCGCCTCGCGGTCGGTCTCGGCGCCCAAGCCCTCGGGCATCGGGTCGTCGACCGGGCCGGTCAGCGCCGCACGGATGACGGGAAGCTTGACCCCGATGTGCAGGACCAGCGCGCCCGCGGTGATCCACGCGACGGCGTAGTGCGCTCCCACGAAGCCGAACGACCACGGATACCACTGAGCCGAGTTGGCCAAACCCGTCGCGAGCTGGAAGATCGCACCGCCGACGAGCAGGGCGATGGAGAGCCGCTCCAGCAGGTGCACGACGAGCTCGCGCCGGGCCCGCGGTGGTCGGATGAAGAAGCGCGGGAAGACCGACCACAGCTTGACGAGCAGGAGGGGCACGGCTGCTGTGCCCGCGGCGACGTGCAGCCCCTGGGTCAGCTGGTACAGCCGCGCCGGAGAGGTGGGAAGAGGCACGGGCGGAGCGGCGAGCTGGGCCGCGTGGCTGTACAGCCCGGTCACGAAGCAGATGGCGAACGCGACCCCCAGCCAGACGCCCACCCGAGACGTCGTGCGCGGACCGCGCAGACCGCTGTCGAACGCCTCCGGGGTGGGGATGCGCTCGTCGAGGCGGGCTGCGAGCCCGGTGAGCGCGCGGTCGCTCACGGCGAGCCCCGGAGGTCTCTGGAGCGATGGGGCCTCCGGGCGGCGCGCCGGGCCGGATCCGCGGCGTCCTCGCCCGTGAGCCGCCCCCACTCGCGGGCGAACGCCGTGTGCGGGAACTCGGCAGCCACGGCGATCGCGTCCCCCGCCTCGTCGACGTCGCGCAGCGTCGGCGCGTCCTGGGGTGCGGCGCCGACCGCGGTCAGTGCCGCGGCCGTGAGGCGGCCCGTGTCGGGCTGGCTCATCGGGACCCCGGTCAACACGGCGGCCTGGGAGGGATGGGTGGTGACGAGCACCCACCACCCGCCGTCCTCGGCGGGACCGAGCACCGGGCGGCCGCTCGCGTGGGCGAGATCGCCCACCCGGCGCAGCAGCGGCCCGCTGACCTGGGGGGTGTCCATGCCGATCTGCACGACCGGCCCGCCGCACAGGCGGTGGGCCTGACGGTGGCCGTCGGAGAGCCGGGCACCGAAGGACTGCCCGCCCTGCTGGACGACGAGCCACCCCTCGACCTCGCGGCGGATCTCCGCTGCGCGGCAGGCCCGGCCGAGGTCGCCGGTGAGCGCGAGCACCCGTCGCCCGACCGGGTACGCCGTGGCGGCGGCGGTGAGGGTGTCCAGGAGTGCAGCGGCGGCCAGCTTCGCCGCGCCGTCCTCGCCGACCACCGGGGCCAGGCGCGTCTTGGCCTGCCCGGGGACGGGCGCCTTCGCCATGACGAGCACGCTCCCCCTCATGGCAGGACCCTCGCGAAGTCGCGGGCAGCGCGCACGGTGCCCTTCACCGAGCCGGACACCTTGGAGCGGGTTCCCTCCGCACGCGGGTGGTAGGTGATGTCGTGCTCGGTGAGGGTCCACCCGGCCTGCTGGGCCCTGGTGAGCAGCTCGACCGGATACCCGAAGCGTCGGTCCTCGACGCCGAGCGCGAGGAGCTCGGAACGGCGGCAGACGCGGACCGGCGCGATGTCGTGGACCGACAGCCCGGTGCGGTGGCGCAGCCACGCCAGCACCACGGCGTTTCCCGCCCGGGCGTGCCACGGCCAGATGCCCGAGCTCGCGGGGCGGCGCCGGCCGCAGGCCATGCTCGACCGCCCCGAGCGCACTTCCTCCAGCAGCGGCAGCAGCTCGCGCGGGTCCATCGACCCGTCGCCGTCGAGCACGGCGAGGTAGGTGGCGGTCGCGGCCTCGACACCTGTCTGGACGGCGGCACCGTAGCCCGGGCGCGGCTCGTGGACGACCCGGGCACCGAGGGAGGCGGCTACCTCCGCGGTGCCGTCGGCGGACCCGTTGTCGACGACGACCACCCCCATCCCCTCCGGGACGAGGGCCATCACCCCTGGCAGCGCGGCGGCTTCGTCCCGGCACGGGATGACGAGGTCGCAATCGAGGTCCACGGACCGACCCTAGGCCGGTTGAGCGGGAGCGCGCCTTCGCCGGCGCTTACGGACTTGTGACGGTCGCATCCCGCACCACCCACGCACGCCCCTTGCGGGGGCTGCACGGCATCCTTGGTGCATGGCGACGACCGCGGGTGACACGGCGACCCACGCGTCGCCTGCCACCGACCCGGGGGCCGGGCGCCGGGCGACCGTCGGGCTGGCAGCCGGCGCCGTCGTCGTCCTCGCGGCGATGCTCCTGCCCGTGCTGACCGGCGTTGACGTCCGGGTGGGCACCGCACCACCTCTGCTCGGCGACTGGGCGGCCCGAGTCTGGTGGAGCACCCCGGTGGCCGTCGCCGTCGCCGGGGTCACGGCGTGGGGTGGGCTGCCCGCCGCGTTGCACCGACTGTCGTGGCGCCGCCTGCTCGCCCTGTCGTGGGTGGCGTCAGCCGGATGGATGGTCTCGCTCGCCCTGGTCGACGGACCCGACGGCATGGGCCGGGTCCTCGACGGCAGCACGGAGTACCTCCAGAGCGCCCGTACGGTCGACGACGTCGGTCAGATGCTGCGCACCTACCTTTCCCGGATCCCCCTCGACGCGCCGGACAACTGGCCGGTGCACCTCGCCGGTCACCCGCCGGGCGCGGTGCTCATGTTCGTCGGGCTCGACCGGATCGGGCTCGGGTCGTGGCAGGCCGTCGGCGCGGTGGTCGTGGCGGTCGCCGCAACGGTGCCCGCCGCCGTGGCGGCGACCCTCGACCGCCTGGGTCGTCGGGGGCAGGCGCGGGCCGTGCTGCCGTACCTCGTCATCGGACCGGCAGCGGTCCTCATGGCCGTGTCGGCGGACGCCCTCTTCACGGCGATCGGCGCCTGGGCGGCCGCGGCGCTCGCCGCCGCATGCGCGGCCCGCCGACCCGCCGCGCGGCTGGCGCTCGCCGTGGCCGCCGGGCTGCTGTTCGGCTGGTGCGTGATGGTCTCCTACGGGCTGCTGCTCCTCGGTGCCCTGGCCCTGGCCGTGCTCGTCGCGTCGCGCGGCTCGGTGCGGGACCGGCTGGCCGTCTGCGGTGTCGCTGTGGTGGCGGCGCTTGCCGTCGTGGTCTGTTTCGCGGGGCTGGGGTTCGCCTGGTGGGAGGGCTATCCCGTTCTGCACGAACGCTACTGGTCCGGCTTCGCAAGTCAACGCCCGTCGTGGTACTGGGTGTTCGGCAACGTCGGCGCCCTGGTGATCGTGGCCGGGCCGATGCTCCCGGCGGCACTTGCCTCGGGGTGGCCGGCCCTGCGTGCCGTACGAGCCTGGGCAGCCGAACCGATCGTCCCCCTGGTGGTCTCCGGACTCGTCATGGTCGGGGTCGCGAACCTCTCCCTGATGAGCAAGGCGGAGGTGGAGCGGATCTGGCTGCCGTTCGTTCCGTGGCTCCTGCTGTCGCTGCTGTGGCTCCCCCCACGCTGGCAGCGCTGGGCGCTCCTCGCCCAGGCCGTCACCGCGGTCGCCCTCCAGCACGTCATCAGGACCATCTGGTGACGACCCCGCAGGGGGGACCCCGGGCTGACCCGGCCCGTGGGCGGCGACGAACGCGGAACCGACGACCGCGGCAGGCGCCGCGTCGTGGCCGAGGCGGACCCGGCCTGCCGACGTCAGGCGCGCAGGGGGTCCGTGGCGAACCTCGCAAGCCCCTCGTCGGGGCCGGTCAACGCGGTGAACCCGAGCTCGGCACGAGCCCGTTCGGGTGAGGCCACCACGTGGCGCACGTCGCCGATGCGGAACTCCCCGGTGACTCTCGGCTCGAGACCCGACCCCGAGCCGGCAGCGACGGCCCGTGCCACGTCGGCGATGCCGATCGGTTGCCCGGAGCAGATGTTGTAGGCCGCGTGCGAGCCGGGTGGGCGGTCGGCGACGGCGAAGGCCGCGGCGACGTTCGCCCGGGCGATGTCGTGGACGTGCACGAAGTCGCGCATCTGGGTGCCGTCCTCGTAGACCGTGGGGGCCTCTCCGCGCTCGAGGGAGGAACGGAACATCGCCGCCACCCCCGAGTAGGGAGTGTCGCGCGGCATCCCCGGTCCGTAGACGTTGTGGTAGCGCAACGAGATGGCCGCGCCCGGCGACTGGCGCGCCCACACAGCCGCGTAGTGCTCCTGGGCAACCTTGCTCGCGGCGTACGAGCTGCGCGGGTCGAGCGGTGCCGACTCGTCGACCAGGGCCCAGTCGAGGGGGCCGGCGCACACCGGGCACGGGTTGTCGAAGTCCCCGGCCTCGAGCAGATCGGCACTGCGCGCCCCGGGAGCCTGTTCGCCGTGGTCGGGGCAGGTGTAGCGACCCTCGCCGTAGACGACCATCGACGACGCCTGGACGACGTTGCGCACGTCCCGATCGTGCATGGCGGCGAGCACGGCCGCGGTGCCGAGGTCGTTGTGACCGGCGTACAGGGGGAGGTCGGCAGCCGTGGTGCCGGCACCGACCATCGCGGCGAGGTGGATGACGACGTCGACACCGTCGAGGAGGTCGCTCCACTCGTCGGCCCGTCTGGTGTCCAGGACGTGGATGCCGTCAGGGGGGTCGTTCCGAGTCCGAGCGCCGTGCGCCTGGGGCAGCAGCAGGTCGACGGCGACAACGTCGACCCCCTGGGCCGACAACTCCGACGTGGTGGCCGTACCGATGAATCCGGCTGCGCCGGTGAGAAGGACTCGCACGGTCTCAGTCTGCCCCGGCGACCGCTGACCGGTCGCCCCTGAGCGCGCAGGGCCACGCACCCTAGACAGGCGCGCGTCGACGCGGACCGCGCCCCACCTCGGGGGGCGGCTACAGCTTGGTCATCTTGCGGAACGGCGACGTGATCCGCACGGTCCCGCTGCTGAAGTCGACCGTCACCCCACTGGCGTCGGTCCCGACCACTCGACCCAGCCCGTAGGAGTCGTGGCAGACCCGGTCGTCAACCGCGTAGAGCTCGATGACCGGCGCGGGGCTCGGCCGGAAAGGGCTGCTGGCGTGACGGGGGCGCGGGTATCCAGATGAGGTTGCCATTGCCGTCAGTATGCGCGCCCAGGCGCCTGGTGTGAACCACCGCCGGCCACAACCCGCCCGGAGGACCCATGACGATGGCCGGACGCGACCCTCCGTCCGCCGTGCTCGAGGGCGCGGGGAACGCCTCCCGGACGGAGCCGGCCGCACGCTCGCGAGCGATCCTGCACACACTTCCGCCGACGGTGGTGCGTCCCTTCGCCCGCGGGCGTACCTTGCTCGACAGAGCGGGACCTGGTTCTCAGGGTCGCCCGGCGCACGACGAGAGGAACATCCCCGTGAGCTCGCAGCCAACGGAGGCAGCGGTGGCCACGACCTCCAGAGTCAGCTGGATGCCCCTCGTCGCGCTGAGCATCGCCCAGTTCGTCATGGTGCTGGACCAGTCGGCGATGAACGTCTCGATCAGCGCGCTGGTCGAGGACTTCGACACCACGGTGACCACGATCCAGGGAGTGATCACCTTCTACTGCCTGGTCATGGCGATGTTCATGCTGACCGGTGGGAAGATCGGCGACATCATCGGCCGACGGCGCGCATTCGTCATCGGTCTCGTCATCTACGCGTGCGGATCGGTCCTCACCGCTGTGGCTCCGACGGTCCTCGTGCTGGCCCTGGGATGGTCGGTCCTGGAGGGCCTCGGCGCCGCTCTCGTGCTCCCGGCGCTGGTGGCCCTCGTCGCGGGCAACTTCGAAGGCGCCTCGCGCAAGGTTGCCTATGCGGTGATCGGTGGCGTGGCCGGTGCCGGGATCGCGGTCGGTCCCATCCTCGGTGGCTGGGCCACGACCGAGCTCTCCTGGCGGGTCATCTTCGTGGGCGAGGTGGTCCTCGTGCTCGTGATCCTCGCCATGACACCGAAGGTGGTGGATGCCGTGCGCTCCGGCCCCGCCCCGTCGCTCGACGTGACGGGAACCGTCCTGTCCGCATCGGGCCTGGGCCTGATGGTGCTGGGGGTTCTCCAGTCGGGGACGTGGGGACTGATCAAGCCCAAGGACTCGCCGATCACACCGTTCGGTCTGTCCCTGACACCCGTGGTGATCGCCGCCGGCGCAGCGCTCATGTGGGCGTTCGCCGCTTGGCAGCGGCATCGCGAGAGCACCGGTCGCGACCCCCTCGTGCACCTGGCCATGCTGAAGATCGCCTCACTGAAGTCCGGCCTCATCGGTCTGTTCACGCAGAACCTCATTCTCATGGGCGTCTTCTTCACGGTGCCGCTCTACCTCCAGCTGGTCATCGGTCTGAATGCCCTCGAGACCGGTCTGAAGCTGCTTCCCGTCTCGATCGCCATGTTCCTGGCCTCCGCCGCAGGATCCCGACTGTCCAGCCGCTACACGGTTCGCTCGATCGTGCGCAGCGGCCTCGGCGTCACGGTCGTGGCGGTCCTCATGCTGCTCACGACGATCGAGCCCGCCCTCGACAACTCCGCCTTCGCGTGGTCGATGGCCGTGCTCGGGCTCGGTATGGGGCTCATCGCCTCCCAGCTGGGCAACGTGGTCCAGTCCTCGGTCGAGGCCTCAGGACGCGGAGAGGCCGGTGGCCTGCAGTTCACCGGCCAGCAGCTCGGGTCCTCGCTGGGTGTTGCCCTGCTCGGTGCGATCGTCCTGTCCGGACTGACCGGGGCCTTCGTGTCCAACATCTCCGCGGACCAGCGGATCAGCACCGAGATCTCCAGCCAGGTGGGCGTGGCTGTCGGATCCGGCATCGACTTCGTCTCCTCCGACCAGATCGCCGACGCTGCACGCGAAGCCCAGCTCGACGAGACGACGACCACCGCCCTGGTCGAGGGCTATGAGTCCGCGCAGATCCTCTCCCTGAAGGCCGGCCTCCTGGTGGCGGCCTTCCTGGCTCTCGTCTCACTGGCCTTCACCGCCGACCTGCCGCACGACCCACCGAAACGCACCCCCGTGCCCGACGAGGAAGCGAGCGTGCCTCGCTGACCCGCGGACCGCGGTCCCGAGAGCGGGCGGAACAGGATGGCGGGCCGCATCCTCACTCCCCGGTGTCGGGCTGCGCGCCGGCGCCGAACGGGCGCAGTCTGCGACCGGCACGGGTCTTCGCCTGGGGCACGCTCTTCGCCGGCCTGTTCATCGTCCCGTTCCTCCTCTTCGGCTCGCGTCTCGAGCAGTTCTCCCGGGCGTTCTTCGACGGCGGCCACGAGACGTGGACCGTGGTGCTGGTGGGCGGCGGCCTGCTCGCCGCCGACCCGGTGCTGCCGGTCCCGTCGAGCGTCGTCGCCACCCTGCTCGCGGCCCGGGTGGGCTTCACGGCGGGGGCGGTCACCAACGCGATCGCGCTCTCGGTCGGGTGCGTCCTGGGCTACTACTTGGGACGTGCCGGCGGGTGGGCCTGGCAACGCAGCGGACGCACGATCCCGGAGGGGTTCGAGAGGTGGGTGAGTCGCCACGGCGTGGCTGCCGTGGTGCTGTGCCGGCCGGTGCCGATCCTCGCCGAGGCGTCGCTGATGATCGCCGGGGCCACGGCGGTCCGTGCGCGCCCCCTGCTCGTGTGGTGTGTCGTGACCCAGGTCGCCCTCGGAACGGCCTACGCGTTCGCCGGATCCGGGTGGGGCGACGACCGGTGGAACGGGTGGGCGGTCTTCGCCGGTGCCATCCTCGTGCCGGCCCTCGGTGGCGCCGCCGTCCTCGCCCTGGTGATGTCAGGCCGTCGACAGCCCACGCCACTGAGGTCGTCGCCATCGGGCGCACCGGAGACAGGGGATCTGGGCTGAGCGGCGCACGTGACTAGGGTGGCCGGATGGGGCGATGACCACGACGACGACCCGATCGGGATCACGTCGGCCACGGTCACGTCCGCGGCACGAGGAGACGGCATGGGCACATCCACCGCACCGGAGGCCGCAGCACAGGACGACGACGAGGGCATCACCAACGTGTTCGTGCTGATGCTGGAGAACCACTCGTTCGACAACGTCTTCGCCATGTCGGGGATCCGCGGCATCCGCGCCGCCACCACGGAGGACAGCAACACGTGGCGCGCGTCGGGGGACGATCGGGCCCGCACGGCCCACGTCACCGACGGCGCGCCGTGGAGGATGACCACCGACCCGGGGCACGAGTTCGAGGACGTCCTCAAGCAGCTGTGCAACGTGCTGCCCTGTTGCCCACCGGGCGGGACTCCCGAGACGCACACCACTGCCTGCAACAACGACTCCGACTGCTACGGAGGCGGCACCTACCCCGATGTCACCCTGTCGGGGTTCGCGGCCAACTATGCGTCCTCGACGTCCGAGGACACCGGTCGACCGGACACCGCGCACGTGCCCGACATCATGGCCTGCTTCCACACGCCGACCCAGCTGCCCGTGATCCACCAGCTCGCGACCGAGTTCGCCATCTGCGACAACTGGTACAGCTCCCTGCCCGGCCCGACCTGGCCCAACCGGTTCTTCGTCCACGGTGCGTCATCGGCTGGTGTCGCCCAGAGCCCGCGAGCGGGCCAGGAAGTGGTCTGGGAGACCGTGCACGGGTTCGAGTTCGAGAACGGCTCGATCTTCCATCGCCTGACCGAGACCGGCCACGACTGGCGGCTGTACCAGGACAAGCACAACGACTTCAGCGATGACCCGTCCCCGTGGCACCAGGGTGGCTGGATCTCCCAGGTCGCGTCCCTCAAGGGTGTGAGCCTCCTGGACGTAGACGACCTGCGCGGGTTCAGGGACGACCTGCATCGCCGCACCGAGGACGGCCGGGCCGAGTACCTCGACGTGCCGTACACGTTCATCGAGCCCAACTTCGGCGCCAGCTTCTTCGCCAAGCAGGGCGATGCCCCCGGGCCGACCTACCGAGGCGGTTCGGCGCAGCATCCCGAGGACGACCCGTCCGGCGGCGAAGGACTGATCAGGTCCGTCTACGAGGCCATCCGCACCTCGCCCGTCTGGGACACCAGCGTGCTCATCGTCGTCTACGACGAGCACGGCGGCTTCTACGACTCGGCCCGGCCCGGCCGTGCCGTCTCGCCGGGCGACAGCGCCCCCCGCGGCCACGAGAAGCTGAACGAGTTCGGCTTCGACTTCGCGCACTACGGCGCGCGCGTGCCCGCAGTGGTCGTGTCACCGCGCATCCCGAAGGGAACGGTGGACCGGACCCTCTACGACCACACCTCGGTGCTCGCAACGGTGGAGCGGCTGCTGGGCATCGCCCCCTTGACCAAGCGGGACGCTGCCGCCCACGACGTGCGCCACCTGCTGTCGCTGCCGGAGCCGCGCACCGACTGTCCGACGACGTTGGTCGACCCGGCCGTGGTTCCGCCGCCGGCGCAAGAGGCCGCCAGCGCCGTGGAACCGGTACAGGGTGCGACGAGCGAGCGCACCCACCCCGACCAGCCGGCACCCGCCGACGCGCCGTTCCCCACGCGCAGCAACGCCGCGGGGTTCCTCCATGTCCTGGTCAAGACGGAACTGGAGCTGGCCGGCGACGACGCCGAGGCGCATCGTTCGATCAAGGACAGGTTCGCCGGCATCTCGACGATCGGCCACGCCGTCGACTACCTGCGCTCGATGGAGGACAGGCTGCGCCCCTCCAGCCGGGGGACGAACCGGCCGCACGACCGTCGCCGATGACAGCCCCGGGCCGGCCGGTCAGGACTGCTGCGCCACTCGGAAGGCCCCGGCCACCTCGATGAGGCGGTCGTTGGCCTCCCGCTCGGCGATCGTCGCGCGCGCTCCGTCGGTGCCGTAGGGGCGCACCGTGAGCCCGGCCTCCTCACACGCCGCCGCGAAGGCCGGGGTGTCCTCCCCGAGCCCGAACCAGACGAAGTTCGCCTCGGCGTCCGCGAGGCCCCAGCCCTGTTCGCGCAGCGCGTCGACGACGCGCTCGCGCTCGGCGACGAGCTCCTTGACCCGCACCTCGAGCTCGTCGGTGGCCTCGAGCGAGGCGATCGCCGCGGCCTGGGCGAGGGAGTTGACGCCGAACGGGATGGCGGCCTTGCGCAGGGCGCCGGCCACGGGCTCGTGCGCCACGGCATATCCCACCCGCAGACCGGCGAGGCCATAGGCCTTCGAGAAGGTGCGCAGGACCGCGACGTTGGGCCGGGCCTCGTGTACCGCGAGCGCATCGGGCGCGTCCGCCGCCGTCACGAACTCGAGATAGGCCTCGTCGATGACGACCAGCACGTCGTGGGGCACCCGGTCGAGGAACGCATCGAGCTCTGCGGCCCCTACCGTCGTCCCCGTCGGGTTGTTGGGGGTGCACACGAGGACGAGTCGCGTGCGGGGGGTGATCGCCTCCGCCATCGCCTCGAGGTCGTGGCGGGCTCCTTCCGCCAGGGGCACCTGCACCGGCGTCGCTCCCGACAGCGTGACGAGGATCGGGTATGCCTCGAAGGAGCGCCACGCGAAGACGACCTCGTCGCCCTCCTGGCAGGTGGCCGCGATGAGCTGCCCGAGGACGCCCACGCTGCCCGGCCCGGTGGCGATGCGGGCCGCCGGCACGCCGACGCGCTCGGCGATCGCCGCGGTGAGCGCGGTGACCGCCATGTCGGGATAGCGGTTCATCTCGCTCGCGGCCCGGCGGACGACCTCGAGCACGCTGGGCAACGGCGGATAGGGGTTCTCGTTGCTGCTGATCTTGTATGCCGTCACACCCGGCCGCGCTGCCGCCGGGCGCCCCGGGGTGTAGCTGGGAAGGGCATCGATGGCGGCTCGGAGGCGCACGGGGGTGTCCCGCCCCGCTCCCGCCCGGACGTCGTCTTCGGTCATGTCCTCCACTCTAGGACGGCCGGCGCGACGCGTCCCGGGGCCGGGGCCCGGCACAGGGACCCGTGCCAGAATGCGCCAATGAAGAACTTCCTCATCAGGGTCCTCGTCGGGGGCATCGCCCTGTGGGTCGCCGCCCTCGTCGTGGGGGGAGTCGACCTCGCCGAAGATCAGGCCGACTGGACCGACAAGCTCGTGACGATCGTGCTCGTGGCCCTGATCTTCGGAGTCATCAACGCCTTCGTCAAACCCTTGGCGATGTTCCTCTCGCTGCCCTTCATCGTGCTCACGCTCGGCCTGTTCATGTTCGTGGTCAACGCCTTCATGCTGCAGATCACCGAGTGGATCAGTGATGCCCTGGGCCTGTCCTTCTCCATCGACGAGTTCTTCTGGAGCGCGATCTGGGCGGCGCTCATCATCACCTTGGTGTCCTGGCCCCTCGACCTCATCTTCAGCGACGACTGAGAGGCTGATCGCATGCGCGTCCTCGTCTCCGGTGGAGCCGGCTACATCGGCTCGCACACCGTGGTGCAGCTCGTGTCCTCGGGCCACGATGTGGTGATCGTCGACTCGTTCGCCAACGCGAAACCGTCGGTCGTCGGTCGGCTCGAGGCGCTCACCGGCCAGCCGCTCGACGTGCGCTCGTTCGACCTGACCGACCACGACAAGACCGAGCACCTCTTCGCCACCGAGCGCTTCGACGCGGTCATCCACTTCGCCGGGTTCAAGGCCGTGGGCGAGAGCGTCGCCAAGCCGCTGGAGTACTACGAGAACAACCTCGGCTCCACCTTCTCCCTCGTTCGCGCGATGCGCCGCCACGGCGTCCCCACGCTCGTCTTCTCCTCCTCGGCCACGGTCTACGGCGCGGAGGCGGCGGTCCCCATGGCCGAGGACCTGCCCACCTCGGCCACCAACCCCTACGGCTGGACCAAGGTCATGCAGGAGCAGGTGCTGCGCGACGTCGCTGCCGCCGACCCGACGTGGCGCATCGCCCTGCTGCGCTACTTCAACCCCGTCGGCGCCCACGTCTCGGGCACCATCGGCGAGGACCCGAGCGACACCCCCAACAACCTCATGCCCTACATCGCCCAGGTGGCGGTCGGGCGCCGCGACCGGCTCTCGATCTTCGGTGGTGACTACCCGACCCCCGACGGCACGGGCGTGCGCGACTACATCCACGTCGAGGACCTCGCCGCCGGGCACATCGCGGCGCTGCACCGGCTCGGCTCGACGGACGACGCGGTGTCCACATGGAACCTGGGCACCGGTCACGGCACCTCGGTGCTCGACCTGCTGCACGCCTTCGAACGCGCCTGCGGCCACGAGCTGCCCTATGAGATCGTGGACCGTCGGCCCGGCGACATCGCGGCGTCCTACGCCGACCCGTCCCGCGCCGAGGCCGAGCTCGGCTGGCGGGCCACCCGCACCGTCGACGACATGTGTGTCGACACGTGGCGCTGGCAGAGCCAGAACCCGCACGGATACCCCGACTCCTGACCCCCGCCCGGGCCGTCGGGGTGACCCGGGCGAGCCCGCCGCCACGGACGGTGTCCCGCGTCCCACCGGGGTCTTCACTTCCGTCGGTGCGAGGCACGCCGGGCCGGTCGCCGGACGAGCGTGGCTGGTCCCACTGTGGGACGCGCCACCCCGGCTTTCCCGGTGACTACGACACGCTGTAGTTTGTCCTACGTCACGTCGTACTCACTCGTTCGGAGCAAGCATGGATGCCGTCGATCTCGCCAGGTGGCAGTTCGCCATCACGACCGTCTACCACTTCCTCTTCGTCCCCATCACGATCGGCCTCTCGCTGGTCGTCGCGATCTTCCACACGCAGTGGGTGCACACGCGCAAGCCGGAGTACCTCCGGCTGACCAAGTTCTTCGGCAAGCTCTTCATCATCAACTTCGCCCTGGGCCTGGTGACCGGGATCGTGCAGGAGTTCCAGTTCGGGATGAACTGGTCTGACTACTCGCGCTTCGTCGGCGACATCTTCGGGGCGCCGCTGGCGTTCGAGGCGCTGCTCGCGTTCTTCCTCGAGTCGACCTTCCTCGGCATCTGGATCTTCGGCTGGGGCCGGGTCCCCGAGAAGCTCCACGTGGCGACCATGTGGCTCGTGCACATCGGCACCGTGCTGTCGGCGTACTTCATCCTCGCGGCGAACTCCTTCATGCAGAACCCCGTCGGCTTCCGCTTCAACCCCGACACCGGGCGCGCCGAGATGGACGACTTCCTCGCGGTGCTCACCAACAAGGTCCAGCTCGTGACCTTCCCGCACGTGATCATGTCCGCGTACATGGTCGGCGGCGCGGTCGTCATGGGCGTGGCGCTGTGGCTCATGCGCAAGCACGCCGGAACCGCTGACGAGCCGATGTACCGCACGGCCACCCGCTTCGGGGCGGTCTTCGCCCTCGTGGCCTCGCTGGGGGTCGTCGTGACCGGCGACATCCAGGGCAAGATCATGACCGAGGTCCAGCCGATGAAGATGGCCGCGGCCGAGGCGCTCTACGACACGACGAGCAGCGCTCCGTTCTCCGTGCTCTCCATCGGCAGCCTCGACGGCAGCGAGGCCACGCGCATCATCGAGATCCCGGGCCTGCTCTCCTTCCTGGCCACCGGCACCTGGGACGGCACGGTCGAGGGCATCAACGACCTCAAGGTGAGCGAGCGGGCGATGGCCGAGCGGGTCGGCGAGCAGTACGGGTCCGACGTCGCCGCCCTCGTCATGGCCGACGACTACACCCCGATGATCCCGCTGACCTACTGGTCGTTCCGCTTCATGATGGGGCTGGGCTTCCTCACGATGCTGTTCGCGGGCATGACGTTGTGGGCGACCCGGAAGGACCGCGTGCCCCAGGCCCGGTGGTGGACCTGGATCGCGGTGCTCACGCCCCTGCTCCCGGTCTTCGCGAACAGCTGGGGCTGGATCTTCACCGAGGCCGGCCGCCAGCCCTGGATCGTCTACGGCCTGATGACGACCTCGACCGGGGTCTCGCCGTCGGTCAGCCCGACGGAGGTGTGGGTGTCGATGATCGCCTACACGCTCGTCTACGCCGTGCTCGCCGTCATCGAGGTCAAGCTGTTCCTCACCTACGTCAGGCGGGGTGCCGACCCCTTCGAGGACCCGAACGACCACACCGACGCGGGCGAGGACGCCCCCCTCCAGTACGCCTACTGAGCGAGGACTCGACATGGACTACGCACTCATCTGGTTCGGACTCATCGGCCTGCTCTGGGCCGGCTACCTCGTGCTCGAGGGCTTCGACTTCGGCGTCGGGGCGCTGCTGCCGGTGCTCGGCGAGGGCACCGACCCCGTCGACACCGAGAAGCGGCGTCGCCTGATGCTCACGACGATCGGCCCACACTGGGACGGCAACGAGGTCTGGCTCCTCACGGCGGGCGGTGCCACCTTCGCGGCGTTCCCCGAGTGGTACGCCACGATGTTCTCCGCCATGTACCTGCCGTTCCTGTTGCTGCTGGTCGCCCTCATCGTGCGCAACATGGGCTTCGAGTACCGCGGCAAGCGTGACGACGACACCTGGCGAAAGCGGTGGGACTGGGCGATCATCACCGGCTCCATCATGGCCCCGCTGCTGGTCGGCGTGGCACTCACCAACCTGGTGCGCGGACTGCCCATCGACTCCGACCTCGAGTTCACCGGCAACCTGTTCACCCTCCTCAACCCGCTGAGCCTGCTGGGCGGCCTCGTCGTGCTCGGACTGAGCCTCACCCACGGCGCCTTCTTCATCGCCCTGAAGACGACCGGGGAGATCCGCCGCGACGCACAGGTCCTGGGCACCACGGTCGGTCTGGGTTCCGCGGTACTCGCCGTCGTGCTGCTGGTGTGGCTGGGCGCGCTGCGTGGGTCGAACGGCTCCTGGGTCACCACGGCCATCGCCGCGGTCGCCCTGCTCGCCGCGATCTACGCCAACCACCTGGGGCGCGAGGGCTGGGCCTTCATCGGCACGGCCGTCACCATGGCCTCGGCGGTGACGACCTACTTCCTGATGCTCTACCCCGACGTCATGCCCAGCACGCTCCTCGGAGGCACCTCCCTGTCGATCGAGAATGCCTCCAGCAGCGAGCTGACCCTGCAGATCATGACGGTGGCGGCCCTGGTCTTCACCCCCGTCGTCCTGCTCTACACGGCCTGGAGCTACTGGACGTTCCGCAAGCGGCTGAGCACCAAGAACATCCCCCAGGCCGTTCCCGTCGTGTGACCCCCGACGGAGGATGACCCCGGTGCGCCCCCTGGACCCCAGGCTGCTGAGGACGGCACCGGCCGCGCGCCGGCCGGTGGCCGTCCTGGCCGTCGTGGGAGTGCTTCAGGGGGTCGCGACGATCGGCCTGGCCGTTGCCCTGACCGCGGTGATCGTCGCTGTGGTCGACGGAGACGCGGTGCGTGGCCCCGCACTGTGGCTCACCGGGTTGTTCCTCCTGCGGGCCGCGCTGGCGTGGGTGGCCGAGCGGGTCGCGGGGTGGGCCGGCGTCGAGGTGACGGCCGCCCTGCGCGAGCGACTCCTCTCACGTTGGCTGGGCGCTCCGGCAGAGGAACGGCCCGACCCCGACCGCGGCGTCACGCTCGCGGCGCAGGGGGCGGCGTCGGTCGAGCCGTATGCCGCGCGCTTCCTCCCCGCCCTCGTCGCGGGAGTCGTCGTGCCGGTGCTCGCCCTGGCCGCGCTGGTGTGGGTCGACTGGGTCAGCGCGCTCATCGTGCTGCTCACCCTGCCGCTGCTCCCCCTCTTCGCCGCGCTCATCGGCAAGGCCACCCAGGCCGAGACGGACCGGCGCTGGAGCGCGCTGTCGTCGCTGTCGGGACACTTCCTCGACGTCATGCGCGGGCTGCCCACCCTCGTGGGCTACGGCCGGGCAGAACGCCAGGTCGAGGTGATCGGCGAGGTGAGCCAGCAGCACCGCCGAGCGACGATGCGCACCCTCAGGCTCGCCTTCATGAGCTCCGCCGCCCTGGAGCTGCTGGCGTCGATCTCCGTGGCGATCGTCGCGGTGTCGGTGGGGCTGCGGCTCACCCACGGCTCGATGACGCTTCAGGCCGGGCTGCTCGCCATCCTCCTCGCCCCGGAGGCGTACTGGCCGATCCGCCGGGTGGGTGCCGAGTTCCACGCCGCGGCCGACGGGGCCGTGGCCATCGACGCGATCCTCGCCGCCCTCGAGCCGCCCCTAACCTCTGCTAGCAGCGCTTCGGACTCGAACCACAGGGTGCACCCTGTGGTTCGTGACGCACCCTCTGCTAGCAGAGGTTCGAGTGAGGAGCTGGGGGTGAGCCTGCGAGGTGTCGCGTACACCTACCCGGGGTCGACGAACCCCGTGGTCCGGGGGCTCTCGCTGGATGCTGGTCCCGGGCTCACCGTCGTCACCGGGCCCTCAGGGGTGGGCAAGTCCACCGTCCTCGAGCTCGCTGCGGGTCTCCGCACGCCCAACGCCGGGACCGTCCGCTCCGGTCGCGCCCACCTCGTCTCGCAGCGTCCCTTCCTCCCGGCCGGCACGCTGCGCGAGGCTCTCAGCCTCGGCAACGGAGCAGACGACCAGGAGCTGTGGGACGCACTGCGGATCGTGGGGCTCGAAGGGTTCGTCGCCGGGCTCCCAGCGTCGCTCGGCACCGTGCTGGGAGATGACGGGTTCGGTCTGTCCGCCGGGCAGCGGGCCCGCCTGGCTCTCGCCCGGGCCACCCTCTCGACGGCGCCCGTGCTCCTCGTCGACGAGCCGACGGCCCACCTGGACGCCAACGCCGCGGGGGCCGCCCATGCAGCCCTCGTCGCCATCGCCGAGCGCCGCACGGTGGTCGTCGTCACCCACCGGCCCGAGCTCGTCGCCCTGGCCGGGCAGCACCTCGTCCTGACGCGCGAGGGTGCGGAGGCCGTGGCATGAGCACACCAGCGACCGTTCTGCGTCCCACCCGCGCCACGCTCCTCGGTGGGCTGCTGGGGGGCGCCGCCACGGCATCCGGCATCGCCCTCACGGCGACCTCGGGCTGGCTCATCGTCCGCGCCAGCGAGCAGCCGGTGATCCTCACGCTGCTCGTCGCGATCGTCGCGGTGCGCACCTTCGGCATGGCGCGCCCCTTCTTCAGGTACCTCGAGCGGATCGTCTCGCACGACGCGGCCCTCGACGACCTCGCCGTGCGCCGCACCTCCGTGTACGCCGCGCTCGTTCCGCTCACGCCTGCCCGCCTCGGCCGGAAGGCTCGCTCCCAGGTGCTCAGCGGTGTCGTCGACGACCTGACCGACGTCGTCGAGGCCCAGGTGCGGGTGACCGTGCCGATCGTCTCGAGCCTGCTCGCCGGGATCGGCGCCACCGTGCTCGTGGCCCTCTTCGACCCGGCCGTCGGGCTCGTGCTCGCCGGGCTGCTCCTCGCCATCGCCGTGGCCTGCCTGTTAGCCTGGCTGATCGAGTCGCGTTCTCGCGACGAGCTGCTCGAGGCCCGCGCGGACGTCATGCGCGTGAGTGACCTCGTGGCCCGTCAGGCCGGTGAGCTGCAGGCGATCGGTGCCGAGGACACCGCCGCCGGGTGGGTCGACGACGCGCACGAGGTGCTGCGCGGCGCCGTTCGTCGTCAGAGCCGCGGGCGGGCCCTCGTCGCCGCCATCATCCTGATCGCCACGGCCGCGGCCACCGTGGCGGCCGCCCTGCTCGCCGACCCCGCCGCCGTGGGGGCTCCTGTCGCTGCCCTGCTCGTCGTCGTGCCGGTGGCCGTGGGAGACGCCCTCGCGCCCCTCGTCGACACCATGCGCTCCCTGGCCAGGGCGCAGGGAAGTGCGGCTCGCCTCGACACGTTGCTCGACCAGGAGCCGGCAGTGAGCACGCCCGCCGAGCCCTCACGGGTCCCGGCGGCCGGGGCCGACGGCCCGGTCCTCGACCTGGCCGGGGCGTCTGCGTCGTGGGACGGCCAGCGGGAGTCCGTGCCACCGACGGACCTGCACCTCCCACGGGGGCGGCACGTGGCGCTCATCGGGCCGAACGGCAGCGGCAAGAGCACCCTGCTCGGCGTCATCGCGCGCTACCTCGACCCGAGCGCGGGCACCTATCGCCTCGACGGCGTCGACGTCGCCGGCCTCGACGCCCGCGAGGTGCGCCAGCACATCGCCGTCGTCGACGACGAGCCCCACGTGCTCGCCACGAGCGTCGCGGAGAACCTCCGGCTCGCCCGGCCGGGCGCCACCGACGGGGAACTGCGAGTGGCCCTGGACCGTTCTGGTCTGGGGAACTGGCTCGACGGACTGCCCGACGGGTTGGAGACCAGGCTGGGCACCGGCGGGCGCGGTCTCTCCGGTGGCGAACGCACCCGGCTCGGCGTCGCTCGGGCCGTGCTGGCCGACCGCCCCGTCGTCCTCCTCGACGAGCCCACCGCCCACCTCGACCACCCCACCGCCACGGCCGTCCTCGATGACGTGCTCGCGGCAACGACCGACAGCACCGTCGTGCTCGTCAGTCACCGATCAGAGGCCCTCGACCGGTTCGACAGCGTCCTGGACCTCAGCGGCACGCCCCCCGTGTCCGCCCGGAAGGAGTAGCCATGCCCCACTCGACCTCGGCACCGCGGCTCGGCGAGCTCGAACGCGCCGTCATGGACCAGCTGTGGAACGCGAAGACCGCAGGCGGCACGGCATACGCGGGCGCCACGGTCCGCGACGTCCTCGAGAGACTCGAGGACGACCGCGAGATCGCCTACACGACCGTCATGACCGTGCTCGACCGGCTCGCCAAGAAGGAGCTCGTCACCCGGGAGCGCGACGGACGAGCATGGCGCTACCTGCCCGCCGACACCCGGGAGGCGATGACCGCGAGCACGATGCGCCGCACCCTGGTCGACATGGACGTCTCCGACCGCCGCGCTGCCCTCCTGCACTTCCTCGACGGCGCCAGCAGCGGGGAGATCGAGGACATCAAGGCGGCCCTCGCCGAGATCGAGGCGCGGGCAGGGGGCGGCTCGGCGGCCGAGTAGACCCCCGCTGGGGGCACCTCGGAACACCCCCGACGCGGGCCCCGCTTCGACGCGCAGCGATCCCCTGCAACGATGGGGCGCGTGATTCCGCTCGTTCTGGTGGTCCTCGCGGGCCTGCTCGCCGCCCTGGCGCCCCGCCTCATGGCGACGCAGACCAGGTTTCGCCGGGCTCCTCGGGCGGCCCTCGTGGCCTGGCAGGCCGTCGCCGTGGGCGCGATCGTGGCGTCACTCGCGGCTGCTCCAGCGGCGTTCGCGGTGCTCGACCGCGACAGCGGCCCCACCCGGCACGTCGCCCTGCTCGCCCTGGCGGTCCTCACGACCGGAGTGATCTCCGTGCGCCTGCTCTGGTCGGGTCACCGGATCGGGCGACGGTTGCGGACCCTGCGCGCAGAGCACCGTGAACTGGTCGACATCATCGCCCGACCGGACCGTGACCGGCTGCGGATCGTCGCCCACCCCACGCCGACGGCCTACTGCATCCCGGGGAGACACTCGCGGGTGGTCCTCTCCCAGGGGGTGCTCGACGCGCTGCCACCGGACCAGCTCGAGGCCGTCATCGCCCACGAGGACGCCCACCTGCGCGCCCGGCACGACCTTCTCGTGGAGTTCTTCACGGTCGTGCACGAAGCAGTCCCCGGTCCCGTACGGTCGGAGTCCGCGATCCGCGAGGTCCGCCTGCTCGTCGAGGCGCTCGCCGACCGGGTTGCGGTCCGCCGCGCCGGTGAGGTGTCCACCGCTCGGGCGCTGCTCTCCCTGGCCGAGGGCCGCACCCCCGAGGCCGCCCTCGGCGCCGGCACGACCGCGCCGACCAGGTTGCGCCTGCTCGCCGACGGACCGGCGCCGATCGGGATGTCGGTGGTGGCCTACTCCTATGCCGCGCTCGTGTGCCTCCTGCCGGTGGCCATCGCCGCCGCCGCCTGGCGCTGACGTCGCGTCGCGAGAGCTCGCCGGTTCGGTGCTGGAGCACCCATCGACGGCGGCCCCGGTCGGCACGGATCCGGACCACGGTCGGTCGCTTCCGTGGCATGCGCAACAATCGGACCCATGACGGCACAGGTGACAGGGACCGACATCCTCGACGTCGCGCGCGAGCAGGTGCTGGGGCGCGGGGTGGCGCTGACCCAGGAGCAGGTGCTCGAGGTGCTGCGCACCGACGACGAGCAGCTGCCGGACCTGCTGGCGCTGGCGCACGAGGTCCGGATGACCTTCCAGGGCCCGGCGATCGAGGTCGAGGGCATCGTCTCGCTCAAGACGGGTGGGTGCCCCGAGGACTGCCACTTCTGCTCCCAGAGCGGGCAGTTCACGTCCCCGGTTCGCTCCGTGTGGCTCAACATCCCCGAGCTGGTGCGGGCTGCCAAGCAGACGGCCGCGACCGGCGCCAGCGAGTTCTGCATCGTCGCCGCGGTGCGCGGGCCGGACGAGAAGCTCATGGCGCAGATGCGCGAGGGGGTGGCCGCCATCCGCGCGGCCGTCGACATCCAGGTTGCCGCATCGCTGGGGATGCTCACCCAGGAGCAGGTCGACGACCTCGTCGACATGGGGGTGCACCGCTACAACCACAACCTCGAGGCCGGCAGCTCCTACTTCCCGCAGGTCGTCACCACCCACTCCTTCGAGGAACGCTGGGAGACCTGCCTCATGGTGAAGGAGTCGGGGATGGAGCTGTGCTGCGGTGGGCTCGTCGGCATGGGCGAGACCCTGGAGCAGCGCGCCGAGCTCGCCGCCCAGCTCGGTGAGCTGGAGCCGCACGAGGTGCCGCTGAACTTCCTCAACCCGCGGCCGGGCACGCCGTTCGGTGACCTCGAGCCGATGGGAGCCAATGACGCCCTGCGCACGATCGCCGCCTTCCGGCTGGCCCTGCCGCGCACGATCCTGCGCTACGCCGGCGGTCGCGAGCTCACCCTCGGCGACCTGGGCACGCGCGACGGGCTGCTCGGCGGGATCAACGCGGTCATCGTCGGCAACTACCTCACGACCCTGGGCCGTGACCCGAGCGAGGACCTCGCCCTCCTGGAGGAGCTCGAGATGCCGATCAAGGCCCTGAGCGAGACGTTCTGACGACGTGCCGGTGACCAGCGGGGATGATGCGGGTCCGGTCGCCCGGGCCGGCTCGCCGGGAACGTGGTGCGGGCAGTGCGGGGACGCGCTCGGCGAGGGCGACCACACGCGCTGCGCCCGGCGGGCCGAGCTCGAGCCGCCCCGATGGTGCGCGCACTGCCACCGCCGGATGGTCGTTCAGGTGACCCCCGGGGCCTGGACGGCCACGTGCGTGCAGCACGGCACGGTAGAGCAGCCCACCTGGGGCTGAGCAGGGCTCAGACGAGGCTGCGGCGGTACACGGTCATCGCCGCCGCGTACGCGAGGACCAGGATTCCCACGCACCAGCCGAGCGCGACCCAGATCTGGCCGCCCACCGGCTGTTGGGCGAGCAGCGACCGGATCGCGTCGACGATGGCTGTCACCGGCTGATTCTCCGCGAAGACCCGTACCGGGCCCGGCATGGTGCCGGTGGGCACGAAGGCGGAGCTGATGAACGGGAGGAGGATCAGGGGGTACGAGAACGCGCTGGCGCCGTCCACGGACCTCGCCGTGAGCCCCGGGATCACGGCGAGCCAGGTCAGCGCCAGGGTGAAGACCACCAGAATGCCGGCCACCGCCAGCCACTCGAGAACGTTCGCCCCCGAACGGAAGCCGAGGAGCAGGGCCGCGACCACGACGACCAGGACCGACAGCGTGATCGCGACCAGCGAGGTCAGCACGTGCGCCCACAACACTGACGACCGGGCGATCGGCATCGAGTGGAACCGCTCGAAGATCCCGCTCTGCCGATCGAGGAACAGCCGGTACGCCGTGTAGGACACTCCCGATGCCACGGTGATGATGAGGATACCGGGCAGCAGGTAGTCGATGTACGACGTCGTCCCGGTGTCGATGGCGCCGCCGAACACGAACACGAACAGCAGCAGGAAGGCGATCGGCATGACCGCCGTGGTGACGATGGTGTCGACGCTGCGCGTGATGTGGCGCAGGGACCGCCCGGTGAGCAGGGCCGTGTCCCCGGCGAAGTGCGTGCTCATGAGTGGTCCTTTCGCGGGCCGTCGCGACCGACGAGGGTGAGGAAGACGTCTTCGAGGGTCGGCTGCTTCTCGACGTACTCCACCGTCGCCGGCGGGAGCAGCGCCCTGAGCTCCGCCAGGGTGCCGTTCACGATGATGCGGCCTCCGTGCAGGATGGCGATCCGGTCGGCGAGCTGCTCGGCCTCGTCGAGGGACTGCGTGGTGAGCAGCACGGTGGTCCCGTGGTCGGCGAGATCCCTGACGGCCCGCCAGACCTCGAGACGCGCCTCGGGGTCCAGCCCGGTGGTCGGCTCGTCGAGGAAGACGACGGGGGGGTTCCCGATCAGGCTCATCGCGATGTCCAAGCGGCGACGCATCCCTCCGGAGTACGTCGATACTCCGCGTTCTGCCGCGTCGGTCAGCGAGAAGCGGTCGAGGAGCTCGTCCGCGATCCGGCCGGCGCCGTCGAGGTGCCGCAGCCGGGCCACGAGCACGAGATTCTCCCGTCCGGTGAGAATCTCGTCAACGGCGGCGAACTGGCCGGTGAGGCTGATCGAGTCGCGCACATCGGCACTGCTGGTGACCACGTCAAGGCCGTTGACCTCGGCCGTGCCGGCATCGGCGCGGAGCAGCGTGGCCAGGATTCTCACGACGGTGGTCTTGCCCGCACCGTTCGAGCCGAGCAGGGCGAAGATGCTGCCCGGCGCGACCTCGAACTCGACGCCGCGCAGCACCCGGACCTCCTTGAACGACTTGTACAGGCCCTCCACGCGGATGGCGGTCGCGGTCGTCACCTCGGGCCGCCTCGGTCGGCGGCCTCGATCGCCGCGAGGAGACGCGCACGTTCCTTGTCGATCCACCGGTTGCCGGCGTACGCCTGCGCGAACACCTCGGCGAACTCCACCGGGTCGTCGCCGACGATCTCTCGCACGCGGGTTCCGTCGATGGCGGCCCGCTCCCACAGGTCGGTGAAGTCGCCCAGCATCGTGACGAGGGTGTCGCCGTCGGTGATGCCTGCGTAGTAGGTGAAGTAGCGGTGGAACGCCTGCCCGGTGGAGCGGTACGGCTCAGGGAGGGACCCCATGCGGGACTGGTCCCTGCGGTACTGCTTCTTCTGCTCGAGAGATCCGGTGAGGGTCTCGATCCACTTCGCGACCACGTCAGTCGCCTCCTTCGCGGAGCCTGTCGATCCGTTCCTGGAGGAAGCTCCACGTGCTCCAGAACTCTTCGAGCTGTGCCCGGCCCCCGGCGTTGAGGGAGTAGACCTTGCGCGGAGGGCCCTTCTCGGACGGGACCCTCTCCACGTCGACCAGGCCACGCTGTTCGACCCGGACGAGCAGGGCGTAGACGGTGCCCTCCGCGATGTCGCTGAAGCCCTGGTCACGCAGCCGCGCGGTGATCTCGTAGCCATAGGCCGAGCCGCCGGCCAGGAGCGCGAGGACGATGCCCTCCAGCGTGCCCTTGAGCATCTCGCTCACCTGCTTGCCCACGGCCCGCCGTCCTTGCTACCTAGCGACAGTGACTACCAGTACATAGTAACGCTGAATAGCGGCGTGGCAACCCCGTCGGCGGCGCCGAGGGAATGACGAAGGGTGATTGACAGTTCAACTATTTAGATCAGTGCCGATCGTCCGTGATCCACCTCCCCGCCTTACCAGGAGACCCCCGTGAACGTTCTCGTCCTCGTCGGCAGCCTGCGCGCCGGCTCCACGAACCGCACCCTGGCCGATGCCGCCATCGCCCACCTGCCCGGCGGAGTGACCGGCACGGTGTTCGAGCGCCTGGCCGACCTCCCGCACTACTCGGAGGACATCGACCACGACGACACCCTCCACGAGGTCGCCCGCGACCTGCGCGAGGCCATCGCCGAGAGCGACGCCGTGCTGCTCGTCACCCCGGAGTACAACGGCTCGCTCCCCAGCGCGGTGAAGAACGCCGTCGACTGGGCGTCCCGCCCCCGCGGAGCGTCCTCGATCGCCGGGAAGCCCGCCGCGGTCATCGCCGCCAGCGGCTCACCGAGGGCCGCCCAGTGGGCGCGCGAGGACGGCGTCAAGGTGCTCCGGGTCGCGGGCGCCGACGTCATCGATGACACCGTCGGCGTCGGGTCGTCGTTCCAGGCATTCGTCGACGGCCGCCTGGCCGACGCGGACCTCGATGCCGAGCTTCGCGACCTGGTCGGCCGTCTGGCCACAGAGGTCGAGACCGTCCGCGCGGCCTGACCGACCCGAGGGGGCCGGCCCTCCTCGGCAGTACCCGGGCAGACCGCCGGGGGGACCTCGGGGACAATGGGCCGCGATGACCGAGTCGCCTCCCACCGGTACCGCCCTCGACGCGCTGCTGTCGTTCGACAGCGCGCACGTCTGGCATCCGTACTCCTCGGCGCTCACACCCCAGGCGCCCTACCTCGTCGAGTCCGCCCACGGCATCCGGCTGCGATTGCGGGACCGGGCAGGGGAGCCCCGGGAGGTCATCGACGCCATGAGCTCGTGGTGGTGCGCCATCCACGGGTACGCCGTGCCGGAGCTGGATGCCGCCGCCACCGCGCAGCTCGGGGCGATGTCGCACGTGATGTTCGGCGGGCTGACCCATGAGCCCGCCATCGGGCTGGCCCAGCGTCTCGTCGCGATGGCGCCACCCGGCCTGGAGCACGTCTTCCTCGCCGACTCCGGCTCGGTGTCCGTCGAGGTCGCGATGAAGATGGCGCTGCAGTGGCACCTCGCGGCGGGTCGGGCGCGCACGCGGTTCTTCACGATCCGCGGTGGCTACCACGGAGACACCTTCTCGCCGATGTCCGTCACCGATCCGGTGGGCGGGATGCACAGCCTGTTCCGGGGAGTGCTGCCCGAGCACGTGTTCGCCCCGCGGCCGCCCGGTGGTCTCGACCGGACCCCCGACGACCCCGAGATGGCGGCGTGGGAGCGGGAGACCCGGGCGCTGTACGCCGCGCACGCCGGGTCGGTCGCGGCCGTCATCGTCGAGCCGGTGCTCCAGGGCGCTGGGGGGATGCACGTCTACGCCCCCCACGTGCTGGCCGTGCTGCACGACCTGGCGCGTCAGCACGGGGCGCTGGTGATCCATGACGAGATCGCGACGGGTTTCCACCGCACCGGGCCACGCTGGGCGGGCGACCGCCTCTCACCGATCCAGCGCACCGATGACCGGCCGGGCGCGTCGGCACCGCCGGACATCCTGTGCCTCGGCAAGGCCCTCACCGGGGGCTACCTCTCCCTCGCCGCCGTGCTGTGCACCCACGAGGTCGCTGTCGGGATCAGTGTCGGGGAGGCCGGCGGCCTGATGCACGGTCCGACGTTCATGGGCAACCCGCTTGCCTGCGCCATCGCCTCGGCGAACCTCGACCTGCTGGCCGCGCGCGACACCGAGGGCGAGGTAGGACGCATCGGGTCGGGTCTGCGCACCGGGTTGGCGCCGGCCGCGGCCCTGGCGTGCGTGTCCGAGGTACGCGTGCTCGGGGCCGTCGGCGTCGTGCAGCTGCGCGAGCCGGTGCGCGTCGCCGAGGTCACGGCCGCGGCACTCGAGCGGGGGGTGTGGGTGCGCCCCTTCCGCGATCTCGTCTACACCATGCCGCCCTACGTCACCTCGGACGAGGACCTGGCGACGCTCACCGCTGCCCTCGTCGGGTCCATCGCGGACGCCCACGGCTGACGGCCGGGCCGGGCGCGCGGGAACCCCGGTGCGACCCGACGAGACCCCGGCTGGTTCACCAGCGGTGTGGAGGTCAGCCCGACGACGCCGGTTCCGCCGTCCTCAGCCGCGAGTGAGCTTCTTCTGACGGCGGGTGTCACCTGCGTGCAGCGCCCAGGCCATGAGCACGGGCTGGGCGAGCAGCCGGGCAGCACGCTTCTGGTCGGTGTCGAGCCCGAACCCGTCCTTGCGCTCGAGCCACTGGGCGACATTGCCCGGGAGGACACCGAGGAAGAAGAGTGCCCCGACCCTGCCCATCCGGGCCCGGGCCGGCTGCTTCCAGGTCACGAGGGTCGCCGCCCCCAGGGCGATCTCCGCATACCCCGACCAGACGACGACGTCGTCGGGGTCGAACGGCATCCAGTCGGGCACCTGTGCCTGGAACTCCTCGCGCATCGTCGTGAGGTGGGCCGCGCCGGCGCCCACGAGCGCGGCCCCGAGGGCCACCTTGCTCGCTGCCCGCACGAAGCGCCCCATCCGTCCGCGCTGCTGCTTCTGCTGCTCGTTCTCTCGCATGACCCCATCCTCCCTGCAACGGCGTCGTCATGGACGTCTTCGTCCGATCCGCCTGTCGTGGGAGCACGGGCCGGTCGCTGCTCGACGACGGGACCCGGTGACGCACGGGATGCCGCGCCCGACGTCGCCTGGCTGGCCGGGGCCACCCGGCCAGGCCCCCGAGGGCACGACGTGGTCAGGTGCGCTTGGCCTGACCCCAGCCGTGCCAGTGGTCGACCCGCATCCAGCAGCTGACCCGCGGACGGTCGCGAACGGGATACTGCCGGCCCGTGTAGTGAATCGAGAGGCGGTCGATGTCGACCAGGGCGGTCTCGGGGTCGTCCTCCCAGCGCACGATCGGCCCGCGGACGCTCACGTGGGTGTACCACTCGCCGTCCTTGAGGGCGGTCAGGGCGATGTCCGGGCGCTCGCGCATCCACTCGAGCCGCGCGCGACCGGCATCCATGTTGAGCAGCACGGTGCCGTCGTCCTCGACGAGGTACCAGGTGGCGACGGACATCGGCGTTCCCCCGGGCATGAGGACGGCGACGACGGCGGGGTTGGGCCGCGAGAACAGCTCGGCGACCTCGGCGGGCAGCGGTGCCTTGGGCATCGGGGAGGGCCTCCTTGGGCATGGGCGGGGGTTCCCCCATCCTGACGCATCGGCGCGGTCCCGGCCCCTGGTGCCGGCCCGCGACCGCACCACCTCGGTGACCCTTCGCCGCTCCTTCGACGAATCAGTCGGTCGACGCGTCGGGCGCAGCCACGACCGCGCGGCCTGCCGGAAAGTCTCCCGCGCGGGGCGCGAGAGCGCGAGGGACATGAAAGGATCAAGGGCGTGAGCAGCCCCCTGGACTGGATCCGCGACGCCGCGCAGACGCGCGAGGCCGCGGGTCTCACGCGACGCCTCGCGGTGACCAAGAGCGGCGACGGCCTCGACCTCGCGGGCAACGACTACCTCGGGCTGCGCACCCACCCAGCCGTCATCGCGGGCGCCGTGACCGCCGCCGAGACCTACGGCACGGGGGCGGGCGCGTCTCGCCTCGTGACGGGCACGCTCGACATCCACGACGCGCTCGAGGCGGCGCTGCTCCGGCTCACCGGCGCACCGTCCGCCCTGGTGCTCGCCAGCGGCTATGCCGCGAACCTCTCGGTGCTCACGACACTGGCCGACGCCGGCACCCTCGTCATCAGCGACGAGCACGCCCACGCGAGCCTCATCGACGGGTGCCGCCTCGCCCGGGCCGCCGTGGCCGTCGCCCGCCACAACGACGTCGCCCACGTCGCCGAGCTCCTCGGCCGTCGAGACGCGCCCCGAGCGGTGGTCGTGGTCGAGTCGATCTACTCGGTGCACGGCGACGCCGCGCCCCTCGACGAGCTCATCGCGCTGACCGCCGAGCACGGGGCCCTCCTCGTGGTCGACGAGGCACACGCCCTGGGCGTCGCCGGCCCCAGCGGTGGGGGTCTGGTCGCCCGGGCGGGCGCCGCGCAGGCCGAGCACGTGGTCGTGACCGGGACCCTGTCGAAGTCGCTCGCGGCGCAGGGCGGCGTCGTCCTCGCCTCACCCGACGTGCGCGAACACCTCGTCAACACTGCTCGCCCCTTCATCTACGACACCGGGCTCGCACCTGCCTCCGCGGGAGCCGCCCTGGCCGCCCTCGAGGTCCTGGCCGAGCACCCGGAGCTGACCGACCAGCTGCACGCCAATGCCGCTCGCCTCGCGACCGCCTGCGGGTTGGCACCCCCCACGGGTGCGGTCATGTCGGTCGAGATGCCCGGCCCGCACGAGGCCGTCGCCGCCGTCGAGCGGGCGCGAGCACACGGCATCCGGGTGGGGTGCTTCCGGCCGCCGTCGACCCCCGACGGGTCGTCGCGGTTGAGGCTGACGGCTCACGCCGACCACTCCGAGCACGATCTCGACCGGGCCTGCCAGGTGCTCGCCACCCTCACCGGCACCCGTGGCTGACCCACGGTCGCTGACGTCGGTCGTCCTCGTCACGGGCACGGGCACGGGCGTCGGCAAGACCGTCGCCACGGCCGCGCTGGCCGCCATCGTGCGTCATCGGGGCAGCGGCGTGGCGGTCGTGAAGCCCGCGCAGACCGGACTCGAGCCGGGGGAGCCGGGCGACGTCGACGAGGTGCGGCGGCTCGTCGGGGACGACGTCACGACGCACGAGCTCGTCCGGCTGCGAGGCCCGTTGTCCCCCGAGGCGGCAGCCCGCCGAGAAGGTGTCTCCCTCCCGTCGGTTGCCGAGCACGCAAAGAGGATCGTGGCGATCGCCGCCGACTCCGAGGTCGTCTTCGTCGAGGGGGCAGGCGGTCTGCTCGTGCGACTCGACCAACGGGGCGGCACGCTCGCGGACCTGGGGGCAGGACTGCGCTACAAGGGGATCGGGTGCGGCGTGGTGCTCGTGGCCAGCGCAGGGCTCGGCACCCTCAACACCGCCGCGCTGACCGCTGAGGCGCTGGCCGCGAGGTCGGTGCCCCTGCTCGGCGTCGTCATCGGGTCGTGGCCCGCACAACCCGGGTTGGCCGAGGAGAGCAACCTCGTCGACCTGCCTCGCGTCACCGGCGCCCCGCTCTGGGGCGCGATCCCGCAGGGCGCCGGAGAGCTCACGCGCGAGGACTTCCTCGCGGCCGTCCCCGGCTGGTTCGACCACAGCTGACGTGAGGAGAATGGAGTCCATGAACGCGAGCAGCTCCGAGCGTCCCTACCGGGTCACCGTGGTCTGTTGGGGCAACATCTGCCGCTCCCCGATGGGCGAGGTCCTCCTGCGGGAGGCGTTCGAGGATGCCGGGCTCGGTGACCGGGTGGTCGTCGACTCCGCGGGCACCTCGGCCGAGGAGGAGGGCAACGGCATGCACCCGCGCACCGAAGCCGTGCTCCGACGCAACGGGCACGAGGACACGGGGTGGTCACGGCACCGGGCGCGGCGCTTCGAGCGCTCCTGGTTCGACGACGTCGACCTCGTGCTGCCCGTGGACCACATCCACGTCGACCGCCTGCAACGGCTGGCGCGTGATGCCCGTGATACGGAGAAGATCCGGCTCTTCCGTTCCTTCGACCCCGCGGCCGTGGCATCGGGGGAGCTGGGCATGGACGACCCCTGGTACGGCACCGACCCGGCCTACGACCAGACCTACGACGAGGTGAGCGCCGCGGTCCCCGGCATCGTCGAGCACGTCGGCGCCGCCCTTCGTGCGAACGGGCCGACGACCTGACGCAGGAGGTCCGAGGGCCGGCGGCCCAGCGCGCGGCAGCCGACCCTTCCGCGCTCTGGGAGGATGGGCGCATGACGAGCCTCGCCGACGCGATTCCCCTCGCCGAAACCACCCCGCCCATCGCCCTCGGAGCCCTCGACGGCCGCTACCGCGGGGTCGTCGCGCCACTGGTGGACCACCTCTCCGAGCCGGCGCTGAACCGCGCCAGGGTGCACGTTGAGGTCGAGTGGCTGATCCACCTCACCGAGCGCCAGGTGGTGCCCGGCGTGCGACGGCTCACGGCATCCGAGCAGGAGGCGCTGCGCCGGGAGGTGCGTGCCTTCGGCGCCGCCGAGATCGAGGAGATGGCCGCCACCGAGCGGATCACCCAGCACGACGTCAAGGCCGTCGAGTACTTCCTCAAGGAGCGCCTCGCGCGGATCGTCCCGGCCCCGCAGGACCGCGGCATCGCCGAGCTCATCCACTTCTGCTGCACGAGCGAGGACATCAACAACCTCTCGTATGCCGTCCTCGTCAAGGGAGCGGTTCAGCAGGTGTGGCTGCCACGCGCGACCGCCCTCGTCGAGCAGCTGGCGACGATGGCCTCGGACCTGCGCGAGGTGCCGCTCCTCGCCCACACGCACGGCCAGCCGGCGACGCCGACGACGATGGGCAAGGAGCTCGCCGTCCTGGCGTGGCGCCTGCAGCGACAGCTCGCCCGGGTCGACGACGCTGAGTTCCTCGGCAAGCTCAACGGGGCCACCGGCACCTACGGCGCGCACCTGGCGGCGGTGCCGGACGCTGACTGGGAGGAGATCAGCCGCGAGTTCGTCGAGCACCTCGGCCTCACGTGGAACCCGCTGACCACCCAGATCGAGAGCCACGACTGGCAGGCCGAGCTCTACGCCGACCTTGCTCGGTTCAACCGGGTGCTGCACAACATGTGCACCGACGTGTGGTCCTACATCTCGATGGGCTACTTCGCGCAGGTACGCGGCCAGGGCACGGTCGGCTCCTCGACGATGCCGCACAAGGTCAACCCCATCCGGTTCGAGAACGCCGAGGCCAACCTCGAGGTCTCCAACGCACTCTTCGACGTGCTGGGCTCGACCCTCGTGCAGAGCCGGCTCCAGCGCGACCTCACCGACTCCTCGATGCAGCGCAACATCGGGTCGGCGTTCGGGCACAGCCTGCTCGCCATCGACAACGCCTCGCGCGGACTCGACGGGCTCGACGCCGTGCCGGAGGCGATGGCGGCCGACCTGGACCGCAACTGGGAGGTGCTCGGTGAGCCGATCCAGTCGGCGATGCGGGCCCTGGGGGCCCAGGGGGTCCCCAGGATGGAGGAGCCCTACGAGCGGCTCAAGGAGCTGACCCGGGGTCGGCGGATCGGCCAGCCCGAGCTCGTGGAGTTCGTGCGAGGACTCGGGCTGCCCCCCGAGGTCGAGGAGCGCCTGGCCGCGCTGACACCCGCCTCCTACGTCGGCCTGGCCCCGGACCTCGTCGACCACCTGCGCTGATCGACGGCGTCCAACCGAGCCCCCGCTCGGAGGGATGTGGCACGGTGATGGGATGGCAGCCGAGGACGCCGATCGCGTGACCCGACAGGACCTCGAGGAACTGGCGCTCGCGCTCCCCGAGGTCGTGGCCGGCACGAGCTGGGGGGACCGTCCGTCATTCACGGTCCGCGACAAGGCCTTCGTGCGCTGGCGTGGCCCCCGCAAGGATGCCGTCGACCCCGACACAGGTGATCTCATGGACGACGTCATCGCGATCGTGGTACCGACCGCGGAGGACAAGGCCGCGTTGCTCCAGAGTGGGGGCCCGTGGTTCACGACCCCACACTTCGACGGCTACAACCACGTCCTCGTGAGAGAGCGTGACCTGCACCTGCTGGACCGCGACGAGCTCGCCGAGGTGCTCACCGACGCCTGGGCGACCCGCGCTCCGAAGCCGCTCGTCGCGGAGCACCTGCGCTGACAACGGTCACCGGAATACCCCATAGGGGTATGGTGGATGTCGTGACCATGGACCCGCAGACTGTGACGCCCACCCCCGGGTACTCGGAGAGCAAGGAGGCGCACCTCAAGCGACTGCGCCGCATCGAGGGCCAGGTGCGCGGCATCGCCCGGATGGTCGAGAACGACACCTACTGCATCGACGTGCTGACCCAGGTGAGCGCCGCGACCCGCGCGCTCCAGGCCGTCAGCCTCGGCCTGCTCGAGGAGCACATCGCGCACTGCGTCGTCGACGCGGCGCGAGAGTCCGACGAGGCGGCCGCAGCCAAGGTCACCGAGGCGGCCGCGGCGATCGCCCGACTCGTGAGGAGCTGAGATGACCCAGACCACCGACCGCGCCCGCGACGACGTCAGCGAGGTCGACCTCGCCATCACCGGGATGACCTGTGCCTCGTGCTCGGCGCGCATCGAGAAGAAGCTCGGGCGCCTCGTCGGCGTCGATGCCGTCGTGAACCTCGCGACCGAGAAGGCGACCGTCCGGTATGCCGGAGCCGTCACCGTCGAGGACCTGCTGGCGACGGTACGAGCCACCGGGTACGGCGCCGAAGTCATCGGCGGGGGAGCACCGGCGCGCACCCGTGACCGAGCGGCCGACCTCGCGCAGCCGGGCGAGCACCCAGCCGGCACGGCTCTCGATGTCCGGGAGAAGGGGTCGAGCACCGACGAGGGCACCGAGCTCGACGGTCCGGGTGGGGGCTCCGACCTCACGACCCATGCCGTGACGCGCAAGGACGACCTCAAGCGACGCGCCATCATCGCTGCAGTGCTCACCCTGCCCGTCGTCGTGCTGGCGATGGTGCCGGGGGTCGACGTCCCGAACGGCCCGTGGCTGCAGCTCGCGCTCGCCACCCCCGTGGTCCTGTGGGCGGGGTTGCCGTTCCACCGGGCCGCGGCGATGAACGCCCGCCACGGCGCGTCGACGATGGACACGCTCGTCTCGATCGGTGTGCTCACCGCCTACGTCTGGTCCACCGTCGTCGTCCTCACCGGCCGCGACGGCTCGCACATCTGGTTCGAGACCGCCACGGTCGTCACGACCTTCCTCCTCATCGGCCGCTGGATGGAGGCACGCGCCACGGATCGCGCCCGCGACTCGATCCGCGGACTGCTGAGCCTCGGGGCCAAGGACGTCGCCGTCGAGCGGGTGGACCCCGACTCCGGCGCCACGACGGAGGTGCGCATCCCTGTCGACGAGCTCGAGGTCGGGGAGCGGTTCGTCGTGCGCCCCGGTGAGAAGGTGGCCACCGACGGCACCGTCTCGGAGGGCTCGAGCTCGATCGACGCCTCGCTGGTCACCGGCGAGTCGCTGCCGGTCGACGTCGAGCCCGGGGACGAGGTCACCGGGGGGACCATCAACGTCAACGGACGACTGGCGGTCGAGGCCACCCGGGTGGGGTCCGAGACGACCCTCGCGGGCATCGCCCGGCTCGTGGAGCGCGCCCAGACCACGAAGGCACCCGTGCAGCGGCTCGCCGACCGGGTGAGCTCGGTGTTCGTGCCGATCGTCCTGGTTCTCGCCGCGGTGACCTTCGCCGGCTGGTGGATAGCGACGGGCGACCCGACACGGGCCCTCGAGGTCGCGATCACCGTGCTCGTCATCGCCTGCCCCTGCGCCCTGGGGCTCGCCACACCGACAGCGCTCCTCGTCGGAACCGGCCGTGGCGCCCGCCTGGGGATCCTCATCAAGGGCGCCGACGTCCTGGAGGACACCCGCCGGGTCGACACCGTCGTCCTGGACAAGACCGGCACCGTCACCTCCGGCGAGATGACCCTCGTCGACGTCAAGACCGTCGGTGCCCTGCCCAAGGACCAGGCCCTTCGCGCGGCCGCCGCGGTCGAGGCCGGCAGCGAGCACCCCGTCGGCCGGGCGATCGTCAGGGCCGCGACCGCGAGGGGGCTCGAGGTCCCGGGCGGCACGGAGTTCATCGGCCTCCCCGGCGCCGGGGCCCGGGCCACGATCAAGGACACCGAGGTCACCGTCGGGCGGTCGGACCTCTTCGACGACGTGCCGCGCGAGATCAGCCGACCAACCGTCGACGGCACCACGGTGTGGCTGGGCTGGGGCGGCAGGGCCCGGGCCTCCCTCACAGTGGCCGACACCCTCCGGCCCGACTCCCAGCAGGCGGTGGCCGGCCTCGGGAAGGCCGGGCTGACGGCATACCTGCTGACCGGGGACCACGACCGGGCCGCTCTCAACGTGGCGCGCGACATCGGCATCCCCGCCGGTCGGGTCTTCGCGGACGTGCGGCCGCAGGACAAGCACGCCATGGTTGCCCGCCTCCAGTCGCGCGGCAAGGTCGTGGCCATGGTGGGTGACGGCGTCAACGACTCCGCCGCCCTGGCGCAGGCCGACCTCGGCATCGCCATGGGGAGTGGCACCGACGTCGCCGCGGACTCCGCCGACATCGTGCTGCTGCGCTCGGAGCTGCCGGCCGTGCTCGACGCCATCGAGCTGTCGCGCGCGACCCTGCGCACCATCAAGGTCAACCTGGGCTGGGCCTTCGGCTACAACGTGGCGGCGATACCCCTCGCGATGGCCGGGCTGCTCAACCCGATGATCGCGGGCGGCGCCATGGCCATGTCGAGCGTGCTCGTCGTCAGCAACAGCCTGCGCCTGCGTCGGTGGTCACGAACGGGCTGAGACACCGCACCGCACCGCGGCAGTCGGTGCCGATGACCGGGAACCCCGGGCGCCGGGAAGCCGCACCTGGTCAGACGGTGACGTCGCCCTTGGGGGTCTCGAAGGTCACCGACATCAGACCGGGGGTGCCGTGCGGAGCGACGAACTCGAAGTCGATGACCGAGGAGGTGTAGTCGGCCGGTAGCCCCAGCCACTCGCGCACCCGGTCGGGGTCGCCGGCGATCTGGAGGGAGTCGATGGTGACCTCGGTGTGGGCGTCATCGGAGGGGTGCGGAACTCCCTGCTCCCACTGCACGAAGAAGGGGAGCTGCGGGTCGGCCTGGAGGCCCTTGACCCCGAGCTGCTTCCACCGGAGCTCGACGCCGTCCGGGCGGTGCCGGTTGCCCTGCACCGCCTCGCGGCCGAGGCGGGTCTCCTGCTCGGTGATGTCGTCGACGCACACGACCCAGCCCAGCCATCCGCCGCCGCACTCGGAGCGGGCGCGGACGACCTGGCCGAAGGGCGCCTTGTCGCTGGCCGGGTGGTCGAGCACCTCGACGACCTCGACGTACCGCTCGTGGGCGAGGGGAAGGATGATGTTGCGGGTGCCGAAGCGTGGATGGACCCCACCGTCGACCGGTTCGACGCCGATCAGTTCCGCGAGGCGCTGAGACGTGGCCCGCAGTCCGTCACGCTCTGCGGCATAGACGACGTGGTCAACTCGCATGCGGATCATCGTCCCATACGCCGGTGGGTGCTCCGGACACAGCCCCCGGGCCCGCCGGACCCTCCCGCCACGGGCGGGTCCCTCGTCTCAGGCGGACCGCTGCCGCACCGCCTCGTAGACGACGACGGCTGCTGCCGTCGCCGCGTTGAGCGAGTTGACCGTGCCGACCATCGGGATGCGGACCCGCTCGTCGGCGGCGCCCAGCGCTGCCTCGCTCAAGCCCTCCTTCTCGGTGCCGACCGCCACCGCGACCCCGCCCCGGTAGTCGACCGCGGTGTACTCGGTGTCGGTGTCCGGGGTCGTGGCCACCAGTCGGATGCCGTTGCTCCGCAGCCACTCGAGCACCCCAGCAGTCGGCGCCGTCGCGACGGGCACGGAGAACACGGTGCCCTTGCTCGCTCGCACCACGTTGGGGTTGCCCCAGTCGGTGACGGGTGACGCCGCGATGACGGCGGTGATGCCGGCGGCGTCCGCGGTGCGCAGTGCGGCGCCGAGGTTCCCCGGCTTCTCCAGCCCCTCGCACACGAGGATCAGGGGGTCCTCCGGCAGGGCGAGGTCCTCGAGGGCGGCCCCCGCGACCGGCACGACCGCGAGGAACCCGTCCGGGCCCTCCCGGTAGGCGATCTTCTCGAACGCCGCGCGGCTCAGCCGCAGCGTCGACGCACCCAGGCCGCGTGCCCGTGCCACGAGCCCCTCCTGCTCCCCCGGGTCGAGCATGAGCTCGGGGCAGTGCAGCACGCTGAGCGGCACCACCCCGGCGTCGAGGGCCAGCCGCAGCTCCTCGAAGCCTTCGACCACGGTGCGCCCCTGCTCCTCGCGCGCGCGGCGTCGTCGCAGCGCCAGCACCTCCTTCAGGCGCGGGTTGGACGCGGACGTGACGAGGATTTCTGCCATGGTGCGGACAGCATCCCATGGCCCTCCGGTGGGGTAGAACAGACCGGTGACCAGCACCGACGCCCCGACGCAGCATGGGACCCGGGGCCACCGACTCGGCCGTGCCGCGGCATACGGCGCGGTGGTCGCCGTCGTCCTGGCCGGTACGGGCTTCCTCATCAGGAGCACCTGGGACCCGCTGCAGAGCGCCGACGACGCGATCATCGCGTGGGCCACGGACCTCAGCCGCCCCCGCGACGGCGTACGGTCCTTCCTCGTCCTCTGGCAGGCGCTGACCCAGCCGCGCAACCTGTACGTCGTCGGTGCCCTGCTCTGCCTGTGGGTCTGGCTCGCCAAGGGCCTGCGGACCCGCGCCTGGTGGGCGTTCGGGACCATGATGTTCGCCTGGGCGCTGGGCTTCCTGGCCAAGCTCGTCGTGCAACGCGCCCGACCCATCGTGGAGGACCCGGTATCGGAGGCACCCGGCTACTCGTTCCCGTCGGGCCACGCCCTGAACTCGGCCGCCTGGGCGACGATCGTCGTCATCCTGATCTGGCCCCTCGTGAGGTCCCGCGCCGGCAGGGTGGTGATGGTCGTGCTGGCAGCGGCCGTCATCCTCACCACCGCGCTGGACCGAGTCCTCCTCGGGGTGCACTACCCGAGCGACGTGACGGTCGGCGTCATCACGGGCGTCGGCCTGGCCCTCGCCTCGTATGCCGGCTACCTCGGGTGGAACCCCCCCGACCCGGGCTCGGCCGACGACCCCGACCAGCCCACCTCGACCTCCGCGTCGACCTCGACCGCCCAGGAGACCTGATGGCATTCCTCACCCGGTGGGACGAGGACCAGAGCCGCCCCGCGCTGAGCAGCGCCCTGCGGGACGTGGCGGTCCGCGCGGTGCTGCCGGCGATCCCGCTCTTCCTCGTCATCGTCGGTTTCGGCTTCCTGCTCAAGGGGCCGTTGTTCGCCTTCGCGGAACGGGAGAACAACGTCAACCGGTGGTTCCAGGACGCCCGGACCGAGACGGGCGAGGCGATCACGCACGTCATGTCCTCCTTCGGGAGCACCGAGTACGTCATCGGGGTGGCGGCGATCGTGGCCGCCCTCGTCTGGTGGCGGACCAAGCAGTGGTGGTACGCCGTGGTGCCCCTCGTCTCGATCTCGTTGCAGGCCAGCGTCTTCGTCGCCGCGGCCCACGTCGTCGGGCGCAGCCGGCCCAACGTGGAGCGCCTCGACCCCACCCCGCCGACGTCGAGCTACCCGAGCGGTCACGTCGGGGCGTCGACGGCGCTGTACATCGTCCTCGCGCTGATGGCGACGCGGATCGAGAACGTCGCGGTGCGCCGCGTGGCGATCGTGCTGTGCACCATCGTCCCGCTCCTCGTGACCTACGCCCGGGTGTACCGCGGCGCGCACCATCCGACAGACGTCGCGTGGGGCCTCGTCAACGGCGTGGTGTGCGCGCTGCTGGCGTGGAACTACCTGCGCCGCGAGCCGGCCAAGGGCTGAGGCCGGGAGCCGGCTCGCTCCGGCGTGCGTCGCGGGCGAAGGGCTGGCACCCGGAGCCCGGATCAGAGCCTGGCGTACTTCGCGCGTGCGAAGGAGTAGATGCCGTAGGCCCCGATGCCCACCGCCACGACGGTGAGCAGGAACGGACCCCCCGGGGCGTCCTTGAAGGTCTTCAGCGCTCCGTCGAGGCCCTGGGTCTTGTCGGGGTCGGCGGTCCAGGCGGCGTAGACGAAGAAGAAGCCGACGACGACCAGGGCGAGACCCTTGGCGATGTAGCCCACCTGACCGGCCCGAACGGCCCACGTCCCCGGGTGATCGTCCAGGTCGCCGAGGAACTTCTTCGTGTAGCCCTTGTAGATGTGGTAGCCCGCGACCCCGAGGACCACGAGCCCGATGACGCCGACGGCGATGCGGCCCAGCGGGTTCCCCATGAGCGCCGCGGCGAAGCCCTCGGTCTGCTTCTCGCTGTCGCTCGACTTGCCGAGGGCGACGATCTTGAAGGTCGTCCAGGCGAAGAACCCGTACATGACGCCCTTGGACACGAGCTTGCCGAGGTCCTTGGGGTCCTGCCTGCGGACGATGCCCTCGGTGAGGTTCCAGATCGCCAGCAGGACGAAGCCCACGACGCCGATCCACAGGAGGATCGGGCCGGTCGAGGAGGAGGCCAGCGTCTTCAGCGCCCCGGAGGAGTCGGCCTCCTTCGACCCGCCACCGACACCCCAGGCCACCTTGATCGCGATGTAGGCGATGAGCAGGTGCAGCACACCGAGGATGGCGTAGCCGAGGCGGGCGCCCCACTCGATCACCGGGCTCTCGTTCGCCTCGTTGGTGGCCTGTGTGACGTCGGATCTGTCCATGGGAGGACACCCTGCCATCCGCACCGGGGTCGATGGCGCGCCACGCGCACGTCACTTGTCCCCCGCGAGGAGCACGAACCACACCAGGCAGACGGTGCCTCAGAGCAGGGAACGCAGGACGGGCACGAGGCCGTCGTCGTCGACGTCGCCGGTCACCGCGTTCGCGACGGCCTTGACCTCGTCCGGGGCGTTTCCCATCGCGACACCGTGCGCGGCCCAGTGCAGCATCTCGAGGTCGTTGCGCTGGTCGCCGACGGCGACGGTGTGCATGGGCTCCACCCCCAGCCGTCGACGCACGGCCTCGAGCGCGGCCCCCTTGGACACCCCCTCGGGAGTGATGTCGAGCCAGGCGCTCCACCCCACGGCGTAGCCGACGCCGTGCAGACCGATCCGTTCGGTGGTCTCGAGGAACTCCTCGCTCGTGCTGCTCGGGTCCCGCAGGGTCAGGCGGGTCACCGGGGAGGACATCAGCTCCTCCCAGGAGACGATGCGGGGGGTTCCGTCGAGCTCGCCGTCCGGGAAGGGCGCGGTCACCTTGAACCCGACGCCGAGTTCCTCGACGGCCACCAGCGCCGAGGGGAAGTGCTCGCGCAGCATGAGCAGTGCCGGCGCAGGGTCGAAGGTCACCGCCTCGATGACCTCATAGCCATCGGCCAGCTCCTCGTCGAGCCGGAGGGTGACGGCCCCGTTGGCGCACACGGCGAACCCGGTGGTGAGCCCCAGCCGGTCGAGCACCGGGAGCGTGCCGACGATGGCCCGCCCGGTGGCGATGGTCACGTGGTGGCCGGCCGCGGCGACGTCGCGGACCGCGTCACGGACCGCGTCGGCAAGCTCGCCCTCGTGGTTGACCGTGGTTCCGTCGATGTCGAGCGCGACGAGGTGGGGGGTGGGCATCACGATCGTCAGCGCGCTGCGGGGGTGAGGACCTCGAGGCCGACGTGCGGTCGCAGCGCCTCGGGGACGACGACCGAGCCGTCGGCCTGCTGGTGGGTCTCGAGGATCGCCACGAGCCACCGCGTCGTGGCCAGGGTGCCGTTGAGGGTGGCCGCGACCTCGTTGCCCTCCTCCCCCTTGAAGCGGGTGTTGAGGCGGCGGGCCTGGAAGGTCGTGCAGTTCGACGTCGACGTCAGCTCGCGGTACCGCCCCTGGGTCGGCACCCACGCCTCGCAGTCGTACTTGCGAGCCGCCGGGCCGCCGAGGTCACCCGCAGCGGTGTCGATGATCCGGTAGGGCACCTCGACCGCCGCGAGCATCTCCTTCTCGAAGGCGAGCAGCCTCTCGTGCTCGGCGGCGGCGTCCCCGGGCCGGCAGTAGACGAACATCTCGATCTTGTTGAACTGGTGCACCCGGATGATCCCGCGGGTGTCCTTGCCGTAGGAGCCGGCCTCGCGGCGGTAGCACGTGGACTGTCCGGCATACCGGATCGGCCCGGCCGAGAGGTCGATGACCTCGTCGGCGTGGTAGCCGGCGAGCGCCACCTCCGAGGTGCCGGTGAGGTAGAGGTCGTCGGCCTCGAGGCGGTAGACCTCGTCGGCGTGGTTGTCGAGGAACCCCGCACCCGCCATGACGTCGCTCTTGACGAGGGTCGGGGTGATCATCGGGACGAAACCGGCCGCGATCGCCCGCTGCATGGCGAGGGCCAGCAGGCCCATCTCGAGGCGGGCACCGACGCCCTTGAGGAAGTAGAAGCGCGACCCTGCGACCTTGGCGCCGCGCTCCATGTCGATCGCGTCGAGGGCCTCGGCGAGCGCCAGGTGGTCACGTGGCTCGAACCCGGCAGCCGCGAAGTCGCGGACCTCGCCGACGGTCTCGACGACGACGTAGTCGTCCTCCCCACCGGCCGGCACCTCGGGCTCGATGACGTTGCCGATGGAGCGGATCAGGGTTCCCAGCTCGGCCTCCGCGGCGTCCGCCGACGCCTGGAGCTGCTTGACCTGCCCGGCCACCTCCTTGGTGCGCGCGAGGAGGGCCTGCTTCTCCTCACCCTGGGCGCGCGCCACGTCCTTGCCCATCGACTTCTGCTCGGCGCGGAGCCGCTCGTATGCCGTGAGCGAGCTGCGCCGCCGCTCGTCGGCGCCGAGGATCGCGTCGACGACCCCCTCGTCCTCACCGCGAGCACGCTGGCTCGCCCGCACGAGGTCTGGATCCTCCCGGAGCAGCTTGATGTCGATCACCCGGGGAGTTTAGCGGCGTACCCGGGGGCGAGTCGTCCGCCGCCCGGTGACATCCGCGATGCCGCCGCCCCGGTCAGGTCAGTCGGCGCGACCGGTGAGGACCAGACCGGTCCCCAGGCCCACCATCATCAGCCCACCGACGCCACCGACCCGCTCCATCCGCTTCGGTGACGACGCGAACCAGTCCCGGGCGCGGCTCGCCGCCAGCGCCACGGTGCCGTCCATGAGCAGCGCCAGCACCGTGAAGATCGACCCCAGCGCGAGGAGCTGCACCAGCACCGGAGAGGTCGGCACGACGAACTGGGGCAGCAGCGCCGCGAAGAACACGATCGTCTTGGGGTTCGTCACGCCGACGACGTAGCCGGCGCGCACCGCGTGCAGCCGGGGCACGGCGACGGGCACCCCCGAGGAGAACGCCGTGGCCAGGGCCCGACGGTCGCGGATCGCCTGAACGCCGAGCCAGATGAGGTAGCCGGCACCAGCGAGCTTGAGGGTCGTGTAGGCGGTGACGCTCGCCGCGATGAGCGGGCCGAGCCCCACCGCAAGCGCGCAGATCTGGGTGAGGATGCCGAGGGCGTTGCCGACGACCGTGAGCAGCGCCTCCCGTCGCCCCGAGGACAAGGCCCGACCGACGGTGAAGAGCAGGCTCGGACCCGGAATCGCGATGATGACCACGGAGGCCAACGCGAAGGCGAGGAGGATCGACGGGGACGGCATACCGTCCAGTGTGCGGCCTGCACCCCCGCTGCCGCAGCGGGTTTCACCCCAGCTGCTGGTCCGGACCCGCCGTGGCAGCGGCGTCTCGCGCCGCTGCCTTGCGGCGTTCGTCCAGCCGCCGCATGACCGGCGTGGCGAGCACGCCGTGGACGACGACCGACAGGGCCACCGTGAAACCCACCGTCGACCACAGCCACCTCTCCTCGGTGAACGTCGTGGCGCCGGCGGCGTAGGCCAGGTAGTAGATCGACCCGACGCCACGCACCCCGAAGAACGCGACGACCAGCCGCTCGCGGCGGGTGAGTCCAGCGATGCCGACGTGGGTGTGGTGGCCCAGGAACGCGACGTAGCCGGCGATCGGCCGGACGAGGAAGACCAGCGCCAGCCCGACGCTGACACCCCTCCAGTCGAGGTTGCCGAGGAGCCCATTGGTGATGGCGAAGCCGAGCCCGAGGAGCAGCACGAGGGTGAGGAGGCGCTCGAGTCGCTCGATGACGTCGTGCATGCTGCCCTGGTAGACGTGGTTGCGCTCCGCCGACCGGATGACGAGGGCACACACGAACACCGCGAGGAAGCCGTATCCGCCCACCAGCTCCGCGGCGCCGTAGGAGAGGAGGAGGGCCGCGAGGGCCAGCAGCGGTTCGCCGACCTCGGCCAGGCGCAGGGACTTGCGGGGGGATCGGAAGGCGAGCTGGCTCATCACCCACCCGCTGCCGACCCCGACCAGGACACCCACCACCACCTTTCCGACGAGCACCCACCCCACCCAGGTCAGGCCCCATTCCGTGAACGGACCCACGCTGGCGAGGAAGATCGCCGCATAGACGAAGGGAAAGGCGAGCCCGTCGTTCAGGCCCGCCTCGCTGGTGAGCGCGAAACGAACCTCGTCGGTCTCGTCGGCCTCCTCGGCGGTGCCCAGTCCCTCGAGTGTCGGGCCGTCGACCTGCACGTCGGAGGCCAGGACCGGGTCGGTCGGGGCGAGCACCGCGCCGAGCAGGACCGCAGCCGGCAGGGCCACCCCGAGCGGCCCCCAGGCGATCAGCGCCACCCCGGCGATGGAGAGCGGCATGGCGATACCGAGCAGGCGCCAGGTGGGTGACCACGTCGACCAGGACGCCTTGACTCGCCAGCGCAGGGGACGGTCGATGGCGAGTCCGACGCCCATGAGGGCGACGAGCACCGTGACCTCGGCGAGGTGCTCGATCACCGTCCGCGTGGCGACGGGGTCGAGTCGCACGGCGTCGGTGCCGGGCAGGAGCCCGAACGCCATGCCGGTCCCGACGAGCACGATCGGTGCGGAGAGGGCGTAGCGGTGCAGCACGGTGGGCAGGACCGACGCCAGGAGGAGAGCCGCACCGAGGAGCAGGTAGACCAGCTCGGGCCTCACGGCACCGGGACCCCCACGTCCCGGAGGTGGTGGGCGAGGTCGTGCAGGCCGTGGCAGGCGTACCCCAGCGGCGACCAGGTGGCCGGGGTCGGTCGGCGGCGCACGTCAGGTCGGGCCAGGACCTCGACCCAGGGGCTCGTGGAGGCCATGACGTGGTCGGCGGTGTCCTCCGCGGGGATCGATGCCGCGCCCAGGCCGCACTCGGGACAGGGTCGCTCCAGCGTCCAGGTCCAGTCCCGGGTGTCAGGCACGATCTGGTCGCCCGCACCGGTCGGCACGTCGGTCATGTCCATGTCCGAAGCGTACGGTGACTGCGCCTGCAGCCATGTCGTCCTGTACCTTCCACACTGTGTGGGAGCAGTGGTGGACGTGGTTGGGGATCGCCGTCGCGGTCCTGTTCGCCGGCGTTGGGCTGGCCCTGGTGCTCTCCTCACGGCAGTCCGGTCGACACACCACGGCGACCAGCCGACCGGCGCGTGACACCTTCCGCGCGGAGGACGCCGAGCCTGCACCACGCAAGCGCCTGGCGGTCGTGCTCAACCCGACCAAGGTCGAGGGTGACTCGGTCCACGCCATCGTGCGTGGGGTCTGCGAGGAGCACGGCTGGGACGAGCCCCTCTTCCTCGAGACGGAGGAGCACGACGTCGGCTTCGGCCAGACCCGCACGGCCCTCGGTGAGGGCGTCGACGTCGTGTGCGCCTTCGGCGGCGACGGCACGGTGCGCGCCGTCGCCCAGGAGATGGCGGGCTCGGGCGTGCCGATGGGGCTGCTCCCGGGAGGCACCGGCAACCTGCTTGCGCGCAACCTCGAGCTGCCGACCGACGATCTGACCCGCTCCGTCGACCTCGCGGTCACCGGCCGCAACCGGCACATCGACGTCGGCTGGCTCACCCTCGACCCCAGCGAGGCACACCTGGAGGAGCACGTCGGCGAGGGAGCCTCGCTCGGGCAGCGCCGGCACGCGTTCCTCGTCATGGCCGGGCTCGGGCTCGACGCCGCGATCATGGGCGACACCTCCGAGAAGCTGAAGTCACGGATCGGGTGGACGGCCTACATCCCCGCAGGGCTGAAGAACCTCCTCGTCAGGCGGTTCCGGGCACGGGTCAGCATCGACGGGGGCCCCGAGGTGACCTACCGGGCGCGCACCATCCTCGTCGGGAACTGCGGCAAGCTCACGGGTGGGATCAACCTCATGCCGGATGCCGAACCCGACGATGCCACGCTCGACGTGGTCGTCCTGGCACCCCGGGGCATCGTCGCCTGGGCGGCCGTCGCGGCGCGGGTGCTCGTCAAGAGCGGGCGCACCACCCCCACGCTGGACCGGTACCGCTGCCAGGCCGCGCGGGTGGAGGTCGACCACCCCCAGCGCATCGAGCTCGACGGGGACATCGTCGGCGAGGCCAGCCACGTCGAGGTCGAGGTGCAGGCCAAGGCCCTCATCGTGCGCGTCGAGGCAGGCCGTCCCTGAGCTAGACCTTGCGCTCGCGCCACTGGCGCTCGAAGGGCAGCCGCCACGTGAACGGCGCGACGAGCTGGTGGATCTGGTTGGGCCCCCAGGTCCCCTGGGAGTAGGGGCGCACGGTCGGCGGGTTCTCGATGAGGGGCTGGCTGATCTCCCAGAGCCGTTCGATGCCGCTCGCGGACGTGAAGAGGGTCCGGTCGCCGCGGGCGGCGTCGTAGATGAGCCGCTCGTACGCCTCGAGCACCGCCCCGGCCCAGTGCGTCTCCTGCATCGCGAACTGCATCGACAGCTTGTCGAGCCGGAAGCCAGGGCCGGGCCGCTTGCCGTAGAACGAGAGGGACATCTTCGAGCGGTCCGCGAGGTCGAAGGTCAGGTGGTCGGGCCCCTGGTCCCCGATGCCGGAGCCTGCCGGGAACATCGACTGCGGGGGCTCCTTGAAGGCGATCGAGATGATCCGCGCCCCCTCGGCCATTCGCTTGCCCGTCCGCAGGTAGAAGGGAACGCCGGCCCAGCGCCAGTTGTCGACGTAGCACTTGAGGGCGACGAAGGTCTCGGTCTCGGAGTCGTGCGCCACACCGGGCTCGTCGTGGTAGCCGGTGTACTGGCCACGCACGACGTCCTTGGGGTTGATCGGCTGCATCGAGCGGAAGACCTTGTTCTTCTCCCGACTGATCGCCGCCGGCTCGAGCGCAGTGGGCGGCTCCATGGCGGTGAACGCGAGGATCTGGAACAGGTGGGTGACCACCATGTCGCGATAGGCACCCGTCGCCTCGTAGAAGTCCGCCCGGGACGTCAGGCCGAGGGTCTCGGGCACGTCGATCTCGATGTGGGAGATGTTGTTCCGGTGCCAGATCGGCTCGAAGAGACCGTTGGCGAACCGGAAGGCGAGGATGTTCTGCGCCGGCTCCTTGCCGAGGAAGTGGTCGATGCGGAAGATCTGCTCCTCGTCGAACACCTCGTGAAGCTGGTTGTTGAGCGCCACCGCGGAGGCGTAGTCGGTGCCGAACGGCTTCTCCATGACGACGCGGCTCCGCACCACGAGGTCGGCCTCGGCGATGGTGTGCACCGCCGAGAGTGCCGCCTTCGGCGGGATCGAGAGGTAGTGCAGACGCTGGTTGACCTCCCCCGGGAGCTCGGCCTCGGCTCGGGTCACGGCATCGCGCAGCGCCAGCGGCCCGGCCGAGAGCGGCACGAAGTCGAGCCGCTGGGCGAAGGCCTGCCAATCGGCGTCGTCCATCTCCCGCGTGCTGTGTTCACGGATGGCGACGAGGGCCAGGTCGCGGAACTCGTCGACGCTCACCTCGTCGAGGGACGTCCCGACCACCCGCAGGTCGTCGACCAGCCCGGACTGGAAGAGGTGGAGCAGACCCGGGATCAGCTTGCGCTTGGCCAGGTCACCGGTGGCTCCGAAGAGGACGACGGTCGTGGGCGCTGTCATGGCACCAGCCTGTCGCGCCGAGGCCGTCACCGCCACCCCCGCACGAGGTGTCCGGGCAGCCCTCGGTGCCGCAGGTCTGCGCCGGGTCACCGCGAGCCGCCCGGGTCGAGGTCGAGGCCCTCGTGGACAGGGCCGTGCGCGCCCCCGGCGCCGTGACCCGACCGGAGCACTCAGCCGAAGAGCTGGGCGCCCCAGTCGGCGTCGGCGGCCAGACCGGGCGGGCAGGCGAAGAGCGCCGAGCCGGTGTGCTCGATGTACTCGTTGAGCGCGTCGGAGCGGGCCAGCGCCTGCTGCATCGGCACGAACTGACGGTGGGCGTCGCGCACGAACGCGATGAAGAACAGGCCGGCGTCGAGGTGGCCCTGCCCGTCGGTGCCGTCGGTGAAGGTGTAGCCACGACGCAGGATGCGGATACCGTCGAGGTTGGCGTGGTGGGCGAGCCTGGCGTGCGCCGTCTCGGGGATCCGCGGCCCGCCGTCGGCGCTGCGCGCGTCGAAGTCGGGCTCGTCGAACTCGCCGGCCTGGCCGAGCGGAGCGCCGACCTTCTTGTCCCGCCCCATCGTCTGTTCCTGGTCCATCAGCGGCGAGCGGTCCCACACCTCGATGTGCATCCGGACGCGGCGCGCGACGAGGTAGGACCCGCCGGCCATCCACCACCCACCCGCGGTGACGTCGTCGGCTGCCACCCACACGTGCTCGTCGAGCGCCTCGACGTCCTCGGCGTGGATGTTGGCCGTGCCGTCCTTGAAGCCGAACATGTTCCGGGGCGTCACCTGGGCCGCCGTCGTCGAGGACGTGCGGCCGAAGCCCAGCTGGCTCCACCGCACCGAGACGACGCCGAAGCCCATCCGCACGAGGTTGCGCACTGCGTGCACCGCGACCTGTGGGTCATCGGCGCACGCCTGGATGCACAGGTCCCCACCCGAGGTGGCTGGGTCTAGGTCGTCGCCGACGAATCCCGGGAGGTCTCGCAGTGCCTCGGGCCGGCGGTCTGCGAGACCGAACCGGTCGTCGAAGAGCGAGGGACCGTAGCCGATGGTGACGGTGAGGTTGGCCGCCTCGAGGTCCAGGGCCTCGCCGGTGTCCTGGGGCACGCCCCACGGGCCGCCGCCCACCACGCCGCCAGGGGCCGCCTCGGCCCCGTACGTCATCCGCTCCGCGGCCCTGGTCCACGCGGTGAGCAGGTCCTGCAGCTCACCGGCATCCTCGGTGATGACGTCGAGGGCGACGAAGTGCAACCGGTCCTGGGCTGCCGTCGTGATGCCGGCCTGGCGCTCTCCTCGGAAGGGCACGAGACCCTCCACGGTCTCGGACTCCGAGGGTGCCGCGGCGGCGGAGGCGGGTCTCGCGGCATACGTCAGCCCGGCAGCCGCTCCCGCGATGGCGACACCCGCGCCACTGGCGAGGACGGCGCGACGGGTCGAGGGCTCGGTCACGACTGTGCGACCACACCGGCCACCGTCGCGACCGGCTCCGCGAAGGCATCGAGTGCCTCGGTGAGCGCCCTGACGTCCTCGGCCGTGACGTCGGTGTACAGCACGAAGCCGTCGGCGTCCCGGTGGGTCTCGAGGAGGTCGCCGAGGGCGTCGCCGCGGGCCTCGATGACCTCGACCAGCTCTGGGTCCTGCTCGACGAGGTAGGGGCGCAGCGCGGCGATGGCTGCCCTGGAGCCCTCGAAGTTGGCCTCGAAGTCGTAGAGGTCGGTGTGGCTGTAGCGCTCCTCCTCGCCGGTGATCTTGCCGGTGGCGATCTCGTCGAGGAGGGCCTTTGAGCCGTTGGCGAGCTGGAGCGGGTTGAGCTCGACCGCCTTGGCCAGGCCCACCAGTTCGGTGACGTCGGCCATCAGCCGGTCGGCCATCTCGGCGGAGTCGTCCTGGAGCCCGCTCTCCCACAGGTCCTTCTCGAGGCGGTGGTAGCCGGTGAACTCCATGCCGTCCTCGCTGACCTCCTCGCGGCCGTCGATCCTCGGGTCGAGGTCGCCGAAGGACTCCGCCACCGGCTCGATCCGCTCCCAGTAGGACCGCGCGACGGGGTAGAGCTCCTTGGCCCCCTCGACGTCACCCGCCTTGACGAGCGCGACGAACTCCGCGGTGCGCTCGAGGAGGGCGTCGGACTGCGAACCGACGTAGCGCTGGTACGCGGTCACCGCGGCCTGGAGGTTCTCGTCCTCGGTCCGCGGCGCGGCGGAGGCTCCGCTGACGGTGAAGTCGGCGCGGATGCCGTCGCCGACCATGCCGGGCTTGCAGGCGGTCTCATAGGTGCCGGGCTCGGCGACCTCCACGTGGAAGGTGCGGGTGATGCCGGGGCCGATGTTCTCGACCTCGCCCAGGATGCGGTCACCCTCGGCATAGACGTAGAACTCGTTGACCTTGCTCCCGGTGTTGGTGATCTCGAACTGGATCGTGCCGGCGTCGGCCTCGGTGCGCGAGACCTCGCAGGTCGTGTCGCCCGCCGCCACGGTCACCGGTCCACGGGCCGCGGCGGTGCCGCTGTCGGGGCTGGTACAGGCCGTGGTGATGAGGAGACCAGCGGCAGCGGCGAGGGCGCCGAGGGCGGAAGGGGTCCTCCGCACGCCTCTCACTGCACCGTGAAGTCAGCGCGGATGCCGTCGCCGGTCATCCCGGGCTTGCAGGCGCTCGTGTAGGTGCCCGCCTCCAGGTCCGTGACCGTGAGGGTGCGCGTGAGGCCCGGGCCGATGTTCTCGACCTCGCCGACCACGTCGTCGCCGTCGTAGAGGTAGAACTCGTTGACCTTCGTGCCGGTGTTCGTCACGACGAAAGCGACACTTCCGGGCGCGGCGGTGGTCCCGGAGAGTTCGCACGCGTCGTCGGTGGCGCTGACCGTGACCGTGGTGTCGGCGCCGGCAGCCGCACCGGTTCCGTCGGACACCTCACCCTCGTCCGAACAGGCGCTGAGGGCGAGGGCCGCCGGCAGGGCGACGACGAGGGCGAGGGCGCGCAGGCGCATCGGGGATCTCCTTGGGTGGCGGGTCAGCGTGGGCGGCGGTTCAGGTGCGAGGGACGAACGAAGTGTGCGGGGGGCCCGGGCGATGACCCGGGCCGGTCGGGTCAGGCCGACGCCGACTCCACCGTGCGCGCCTGCTCGGGGGCGGCGGCCGTGGTCCTGCGGGAGGGCCGCAGGAAGAAGTACATGACGACGACGACGTAGGTGCTCCACGCGACAGCCTGGAGGACCGTCGTCTGCGGGGTGAAGTTGAAGAATCCCTTGAGCAGGGCGGCGTACCAGGCCCCCGGGTCGACGGTGCCCGACACATCGAACGCGAGGGTGTTCAGGCCCGGGAGGAAGCCGGCCTCCTGCAGGTCGTGGATGCCGTAGGAGAGGATCCCCGCCGCCACGATGATGAGGGCGATACCGGTCCAGCGGAAGAACACGGCGAGGTTGATCCGGAGGGCACCCCGGTAGATGAGGTAGCCGAGCGCGATGGCCCCGGCGAAGCCGACGACCCAGCCGAGCAGCGGCAGGTTGTTCCCGGCGCCGGCGGCCTGCGCGGTGGCGTAGAAGAAGATGGCCGTCTCGAGGCCTTCCCTGCCCACCCCGAGGAAGCCGACGAAGGCCACCGCGAGCGGACCGAGGTCGAGCGCCTTGTCGAGCTTGCCCTTGAGCTCGCCGGAGATCGTGCGGGCCGCCGACTTCATCCAGAACACCATGGCCGTGACGAACCCGACCGCGATGATGCTGGCGGTGCCGCCGATGAGCTCCTGGGCCTCGAAGGAGAGCTGGCGGGTGCCGAAGGTGAGCATCGCCCCGAGCAGCACCGAGAGCGCGATGGCCGTTCCGACCCCGAGCCAGACGTAGCGGATGGCCCACCGACGGTCGGTCTTGACGAGGAAGGCGAGGAGGATGACGACGACGAGGGCGGCCTCGAGCCCCTCGCGGAGGCCGATCAGGGCGTTGCTGACGAACATGCGCTCGGCTTTCGGTCGCTGGGCTCACCAAGGTAAGGCTTACATCACTTAGGTAACCCTAAGGAACCGACTCGCGTCAACCGCCGTGCTCGTCGGACCCCGTGATCCACACCACTCCGGACGCGTCAGAGGAGGATCCGCCACGCGCCGGTGCGAACTGCTGGGATCCCCGGGGACCCGGGAGCGGTTCCACTACCGGTCACTGGTGAGTCTCCCCCATCGACCACTCCCCGCGACGGGCGATTCCGCGCTCGGGAACGGCTTCCCCACGCGGCCCCGGCTCCGGGAGGATCGCGGCCATGAGCCCCAGCGAGACCCAGACAGCCCCGGCCGGACCCGAGATCGGGTCGACCATCCGCGCGAACGGCATCCTCACGAACTACCTGGACGCGGGCGAGGGTGACCCGGTCGTCCTCGTGCACGGGTCCGGGCCCGGCGTCTCCGCCTACGCCAACTGGCGGCTGACCCTCCCTACCCTCACCGAGGGTGTGCGGGTCATCGCCCCGGACATGATGGGCTTCGGCTTCACCGAGCGCCCCCAGGAGGCGCGCTACGACCTGCAGACCTGGGTCGACCAGCTCATCGGGCTGCTCGACGCGCTGGGCATCGAGCGGGCCGGCGTCGTCGGCAACAGCTTCGGGGGAGCCATCGCGCTCGCGGCGGCGACCCGGCATCCGGACCGCGTGGACCGGCTCGTCCTCATGGGCAGCGTGGGGGTCCCGTTCCCGATCACCGAGGGACTGGACGCCGTGTGGGGGTACGAACCGTCCTTCGAGGCGATGCGGCGGATCATGGACTACTTCGCCTACTCCCGGGAGCTGGTGACGGACGAGCTGGCCGAGGTGCGCTACCGGGCGAGCATCCAGCCGGGGTTCCACGAGTCCTACGGATCGATGTTCCCCGCCCCGCGGCAGCGATGGGTCGACTCCATGGTGACCCCGGACGAGCTGATCCGGGCACTCCCGCACCGGACGCTCATCGTGCACGGCCGAGAGGACCGCGTCATCCCGCTGCAGACGTCGCTGCGCCTGCTGGAGCTGATCCCCCGCTCGGACCTGCACGTCTTCGGCCAGTGCGGGCACTGGAGCCAGATCGAGCGGGCCGACGCCTTCAACGCCCTGCTCCTCTCCTTCCTCACCTCCGCGTGACACCGTGGAACCGGTGATCCGCAGTCGCGGCCCGGTCCACCCCGGGACCGGCAGGTTCGACGTTCCTCACCGAGGAACATCCATGGTCGGACACCACCGGGACGACCACTCTGGTCATGGGTGGCGCCACGCCTCCCCCTCACTGAACGCAAGGGAGCGCCAGTGCCGACCATGACGATCCACCCCACGGGCGAGGTCATCTACCTCGATCCCGGGGAGACCGTGCTCAGCGGTCTCTACAAGGCGGGGTTCGCGTACACGGTCGGCTGCCGGCGCGGTGGCTGCGCGATCTGCAAGGTCGACTGCCGCTCCGGAGGGTTCCACTACGACCACCCGGTCGCCGACACCGTCCTCACCGAGGCGGAACACCACGACGGCACGTGCCTGACCTGCCGAGCCGTCCCGGACACCGACATCACGATCGAGCTTCGCGGCGAGAACGTCCGGCTCGTCAACACCTTTCTCCACCAGATCAACGAGAAGGCCCGGCAGCGCGCCGAGGCTCACGCTGCCGCGACCCCCATGGCCGGCACGACCCACAAGGAGCAGTAATGGCAGTCATGAGGCTGGGCTACGCCCACGTCCGCGTCACCGACCTGGCCGAGGCCAAGGACCACTACGCCAACACGATGGGTCTGTACGAGACCCTCGCCGAGGGCAACAAGGTCTACTACAAGGCCTGGGACGAGTGGGACCACCACTCGGTCGTCCTGGAGGAGGGCGGGGTCGGCCTCGTCAAGTACGGCTGGAAGGTGCAGTACTCCAGCGACATCGACGACATCGAGAAGAAGGCCCAGGCCTTCGGCGTCACCGTCGAGCGGATGAGCAAGGGCGAGAACCCGGAGATCGGCGACGGCATCCGGTTCACGACCCCCTCGGACCACGTCTTCGAGGTCTACCACGAGGCGACCCTCGTCGGCACCGAGGTCGGCACCCACAACCCCGACGCCTTCCCGCGCCACCTCGTCGGCGTGGGCGTGCCCGCGCTCGACCACTCGCTCATCACGGCGGAGGACCCGGGCCAGATGGACCGCTTCCTCAGCGACGTCTTCGGCTTCTACGCGACCGAGCGCGTCCAGACCACCCTCGACTCCGACGCCGACATCATCGCGACGTGGATGACGAACAGCACCCAGATCCACCAGCTCGCCGTGCTGTCCGGCCCCCAGGGCAAGCTCCACCACTTCGCCTTCCGCCTCGGTGAGTGGAGCGAGGTCGGCCGGGCCGCCGACCTGTTCTCGATGGACGACGTGCCGATCGACGTCGGCCCGACCCGCCACGGCATCACCCGCGGCCAGACGGTCTACTTCTTCGACCCGGCGGGCAACCGCAACGAGGTCTTCGCGGGCGGCTACCTCGCCTACCCCGACCGCCCGATGAACGTGTGGACTCCCGAGGCGCTCGGCAAGGGCGTGTTCTACCACTCCCGCGAGCTCAACGACGCCTTCACCTCGGTCCTCACCTGACCGACCCGGATGCCGGTGGCGGCGGGTTCGCACCCGCCGCCGCCGCGATCCCTCCTGCCCGAGACCGACCCGTCACCGACGACGAGGAGCTGCACATGCTGGTCCGCACCGAGACCGCCCTGACCCACGCCGGGGCCCGGGTCGCGCTGGACGCCGCGCTCGCGCGGGCGGAGCAGATCGGACACCCCTTCAACATCGCCGTCACCGACGGCGCGGGCGCGCTGCTCACCTTCGCCCGGATGGACGGCGCCTTCGCGATCTCCGGCTCGATCGCCCAGGACAAGGCCTGGACGGTGGCCGGGTTCGGTGGCCTCGCCACCGACGACTTCTACCGCGCCATCTCCGGCGAGGCCGCCGTCCGCGAGGGCATCGCTCAGCGCGGCCGCGTCGCGGCCTTCGGCGGCGGCGTCCCCATCGTCGTCGACGGCGCCGTCGTCGGTGCGGTCGGAGTCTCCGGCGGCTCTGCCGACCAGGACAAGGACGTCGCCTCAGCGGGCGCCGCGGCCGTGGCCGCCGCTGAGGGCCGGGCGGCCACCACACGAGAGGACACCCCATGACCCCGTTCATGCTCCGCGTCGCCGACATCGTCGGCACACCCGAGGAGGATCTGCCGACCATCGACGAGCTCGCGCCGATGCCGGACACCAGGATCAGCCGCCGGATCGCCACCGGCACCGGCGCCGACCGCCAGGTCGCCATCCGCTCGCTCGCCGAGCAGCTCGTCAGCGAGGCCAACGCCATCCTCGGCCCCGCCGACGACCGGCTGGACCTCGTCGACGAGACCCTCCCCCACGAGCTCGCCTTCAGCGTGACCCACCGGGGCCGGGCCGTGCGGGTCTCGACGACGTTCGAGGACGGCACGGCCTACGGGCGGCTCGTCGGCGACGGGTTCGAGTCCGAGCTGCCCCAGGAGCTCGACGGGCCCGACGCGCTCCCCGACCTCATCGTGCGACTGCTCGTCGAGTCGGGCATCACCCACCACCACGTCCACTGACCGGCGGCCACCCGCCACCCACGGCATCCGCCACCCGTCCCCGAACCCGCAGCACCCGCCCCGAGGAGGCACCGTGCAGTACGAACTACGAACCCAGGTCATCGACCCGCCACGCAAGACGTTCACGCACCTCGTGAAGCGCTACGGCGACCGCCCCGCCTCCCGCTACGAGGAGGGCACGATCGACCTCCAGCCGAAGGAGAACTTCCACTACCGGCCGCTGTGGGGCCCCGACCACGAGATCTACGACGAGGCCTACAGCGACTTCCGGCTGACCGACCCCTACTCCTTCACCGACCCGCGGCAGTACTACTACGCCCCCTACGTCACCTCCCGCGCGGCGATGTCCGACTCGGTGGCGTCGACGCTGGACTACCTCGGCTCGAGGGACCTGTTCTCCCGCATACCCGACAACTGGTCGGCCCTCATGGGTGAGCTCCTCGTGCCGCTGCGACACTACGAGTCGGGCGCCCAGATGGTCTCCTGTGACATCACCCGGTTCGGCTTCGGGGCGACGATCACGCAGTGCGCCGCCTTCGCCGCGTTCGACCGCATCGGCAACGCCCAGGCCATCAGCCGGCTCGGCATCGCCCTCGACGGCGGCACCGCCACCCTCCTCGGTGAGGCGAAGAACCGCTGGGTGCAGGACACCGCACTTCAGGGCCTGCGCCGCTACATGGAGGAGCTGTTCCTCGAGAAGGACTGGGGCAAGGCCCTCATCCGCCTCGACGTGCTCGACCGCCTGCTCTACGGACTCTTCTTCGGCCACCTCGACGACGCCGCCATCGACGCCGGGGCGGGGTCCTACAGCCTCTTCGCCCAGCACCAGACGTCCTGGTTCAAGGACCAGCGCAAGTGGGTCGACGCCCTCTACAAGGCATGGGTGGCCGACCCCGAGACGGGCACGGCCAACAAGGCCCTGCTCGCCGCCACCACGGCCGAGGCGCTCGATGCCGCCCTCACGGCCATGGCCCCGCTCACCGCGCGCGCCGACGAGCTCGTCGGTGCGGGTGCCACCACCAACGTCGAGGCCACCGCCACCACCGTCCGTGACGCCGTCGCGGCCCTGACCGCGTGACCCGGAAGGACGACAGCATGAGCACCACCGCCGCATCCATCCGCCCCGTCGGGGTGGACATCCAGGAGAGCGAGACCAACCGCTCGGTCGTCGAGGCCATCGAGTCCACCAACGACGGCTGCACCGTTCAGCACATGCCGGGGCTCGTGCGGATCACCGCACCCGGTCGCCTCGTCGTCACCCGTGAGTCGGTCGAGGAGCACCTCGGCCGCGAGTGGGAGACGCACGAGTTCCAGCTCGCGATCGTGAGCTACTTCGGGCACATCAAGGAATGGGATGACGACGAGATCGTCATCGCCTGGGATCACTGAGAAAGGCTGCGAGACATGACGATCGCCCCCAAGACCCCGCGCAAGCTGACCATGAAGCAGCGCTATGAGGCGCTGACCCGAGACCTCGACTGGGAGCCGACCTACGTCGAGAAGACCGACGTGTTCCCCCACACCGAGTTCGAGGGGATCAAGATCCACGACTGGAGCAAGTGGGAGGACCCCTTCCGCCTCACCGTCGACTCCTACACGAAGTACCAGGCCGAGAAGGACAAGCGCCTGTACGCCGTGCTCGACGGGTTCGCCCAGAGCCAGGGCCACCTCTCCCTCACCGAGGCGAACTACCTCAACGCCATGAAGCTCTTCCTCCAGGGCGTCACGCCGCTGGAGTACGCGGCCCACCGCAACTTCGCCTACCTGGCCCGTCACCTCGACGGCCCGGGCCCGCGCTTCGCGGCGCTCTGCCAGTCGATCGACGAGCTGCGCCACGCGCAGACCGAGATCCACACCCTGAGCAACTACAACAAGTACTACGGCGGGTTCCACAACTACCTCGAGCAGCACGACCGGGTGTGGTACCTCTCGGTGCCCAAGTCGTTCTTCGACGACGCGCTGTCGGCCGGGCCCTTCGAGTTCCTCATCGCCATCGGGTTCTCCTTCGAGTACCTCCTCACCAACCTGCTCTTCGTGCCGTTCATGTCCGGGGCGTCCTTCAACGGCGACCTGCCGACGATGACCTTCGGCTTCTCGGCGCAGTCCGACGAGTCGCGGCACATGACGCTCGGCCTGGAGGCGATCAAGTTCCTCCTCGAGCAGGACGAGGCGAACGTTCCGATCGTGCAGGCCTGGATCGACAAGTGGTTCTGGCGCGGGTACCGCGTCACGGCCCTCGTGGCCCAGATGCTCGACTACATGCTCCCGCGCAAGGTGATGAGCTGGAAGGAGGCCTTCGAGCTCTACTTCGAGGAGCAGATGATGAAGGGCCTCTTCGAGGACCTCGCCTTCTACGGGATCACCCCGCCGAGGCACGTCGAGGACGCCATCGGCGAGAAGGAGATCCTGTCCCACCAGGTCTACTGGGTGCTCTACCAGTTCTCGCACGCGGCAGCCTTCACGACGAGCGTCCCCGACGACGACCACATGACGTGGCTCGCAGAGACCTACCCCGACACGTTCGAGACGTTCTACAAGCCCCAGTGGGACAAGGAGAAGAAGAACATCGAGGCCGGCGGGCGGCACTTCGTGCGCGGCCTCCCCCAGCTGTGCCAGGTCTGCCAGATCCCCATGGCGTTCACCGAGCCCGGTGACCCGACGACGATCTGCCAGCGCGAGTCCGTCTACCGGGGCGAGACCTTCCAGACCTGCTCCAACGGGTGCCAGTGGATCTTCGAACGCGAGCCCGAGAAGTACGTCCAGGCCTGGCTTCCCGTGCACCAGATCTACCAGGGCAACTGCGGTGGGCCGACCCTCCCCGACGTGCTCGAGTGGTACGGGCTGCAGGAGGGCGACGGCGGAGAGTACAAGGGCTCCGTCGACGACAAGAACTGGAGGTCGTGGCACGACGACGCGGACCACTCCCACATCGGATCGGAGGCCTGAGCACCATGGCTGTCAAGAGCATCGGCACGTACGACTTCCCGTCCCGCTCCCGCCAGGAGCTCTACGGGGACGACCAGCTCGTCCACCTGTGGTTCCAGGAGAACCCGTGGTTCTGCTCCGCGGCGTGCTTCCGCGCCCCCAAGGCGATGACGTGGGCCGACTTCTGGAACGGGCTGGTCGTGCCGTTTGCCGAGGAGGACCCGGACTTCGACCCGTCCGTCAGGCGCGTCTGGAGCCTGCACGGCGAGGAGTTCGAGCCACGCGACGACCAGACCCTCGAGGAGATCGGCGTCGGCCACAAGGACGTCATCGGGATGCGCGTCGTCGCCTGACGCCACCCAACCTGTCGTCCGTCCGGGCCACCGAGACCGGTGCCCGGGCGGACGACGCCCCTTCGGACAGCGAGCGAGCCAACCATGACCCAGACCCACACCGTGACCGTGGAGCCGCTCGGCCGCGAGGTCGAGTGCCGTGAGGACCAGAGCATCCTCGATGCCTGCCTGCGCAGTGGCGTGTGGCTCCCCCACTCCTGCACCCACGGCACCTGCGCCACCTGCAAGGCCGAGGTGATCGACGGCGACGTCGACCACGGCGCGGCCAGCTCGTTCGCGCTCATGGACTACGAGCGCGACGAGGGCAAGCTGCTGCCGTGCGTCGCCTGCCCACGATCCGATGTCGTCATCGAGGCCGACATCGACGTCGACGAGGCCATGCCGGTCCACCCGGTGCAGGACTTCACCGGCACCGTGCTCGCCCTCGAGGAGATCGCCCTCCACACCCGCCGGCTCGTCGTCGAGCTCGACCGCGACATCGCCTTCAACGCCGGCCAGTACCTCAAGTTCCAGGTGCCCGCCCGGGACGGCCTGGTGGCGGTGGACCGCACCTGGTCGATCGCCTCGCCCCCCACCGAGCCTCGACGTCTGGAGTTCCACGTCCGCAACGTCCCCGGTGGGCGCGGCACCGACGGCTGGGTCTTCCTGGACCTCGCGGTCGGCGACCCGGTGAGCGTCTCGGGCCCCTACGGGCGCTTCGTGCTCAAGACCGACGACGACCGGCCCGCGGTCCTCGTCGGGGGCGGCACCGGCCTGGCCCCGCTGAAGTCGATGGTCCGGCACGCGCTCGAGAACGATGCGTATGCCGGTCACCTCACCCTCTACCAGGGTGCCCGCACCCGCGAGTGGCTCTACGACGTCGAGTACTTCCGTTCGCTCGCGGCGCAGTACCCCGACCGGTTCACCTACCGGCCCTGCCTGTCGGAGGAAACCGCGACCGACTGCGGCGACGACGCCACGGCATACGGCTTCGGAATGGTGACGGACGTCATCGCCGGCGACCACACGAGGCTGTCGGGGTCCTCGGGCTACCTCTGCGGCCCGCCCCCCATGGTGGAGGCCGCGCTGAAGACGCTGATGTCGAAGCGGCTCTTCCCGCGGGACATCCACCGCGAGGACTTCTTCAACGAGGGTGACAAGGAGTCGGGCGCGGTCCGCTCGCCCCTCATCAAGCGCTAGACGTACCCGGCCGTCAGGTTGGTGACAGTTCTGCCAGGGGCAGTGGGGCTTGATGGACGTGTGGGTGGCGCCCAGGGCGGGGATCGCCTTCTCGACGTGGGTGCCCTTGCGGTAGCTGCCGCGACGGCCCGATACGTGCCCGCTCAGGGGCGCCGGCGCCCCTGCCGGTTCAGGTGGATACCGACCACCACGACGACGAGCGCGAGGAGGGTCAGGAGCGGGCTCGTCCCGTCGCTCGGCGCCGCGATCGACCCGATCAGCGCCATGCTGATCATGGTCAGGAGGCCGAAGACGGCCCAGAGTCGCTGCTCGGCGGACATTCCTCCACGGTAGCTCTGACCACCCTCGACGGCCGGGTTCGGCTAGAGGCCGGACTCGCGCAGGACCCGGCTCAGCGTGAACGCCGCGGTGCGCGTGGCTGGGCCCAGCGTGCCGGGGTCGACCGAGCCAGTGGCCCCTGTCACCGAGATCGCCGCACGCACCTTGTGGTCCGCCCCGAACACCGGGGCGGCCACGCACGACACCCCGAGGTGGGACTCCTCGAGGTCGAGCGCCATGCCCACGGTGCGGATCTTGCGCAGCTCCCGGGTGAGGCCGCCGGCGGTGGCGATGGTGCGAGGGGTCAGCCGGGGCAGCCCGGCCTCGACCCGCGACCGCACGACGGCTGCCGGGCTGTAGGCGAGCATCGCCTTGCCCACGCCGGTCGCGTGGGCGGGCAGCCGTCCTCCTGTGCGAGAGGTCACCTCGACCCCGCCGGACCCGAGGATCTCGACGTAGACGACGTCGACGCCCTCCAGTACCGCGAGGTGGATGCGCTGGCGGGTCGCCTCACGGAGGTCCTCCATGACCGGGAGCGCGGCCTCGGAGAGCGAACGGTGAGTCGGCACCAGCTCGCCCCGCTCGAAGAGCCACATGCCGAGCCGGTAGCCCTCCCCGGAGGGTCCGGTCTCCTGCCGCTCGAGGACGCGCAGCCCGACGAGCTCGGCGACGATCCGGTGCACCGTCGACTTGGGCAGGCCGGTGCGGCGGGAGAGCTCGGCGAGGGTCAGCACGGGGGCGCGCTCGTCGAAGGCGCCGACGATTGACGCTGCTCGTGCGAGCAGCGTCACAGGCGGGTCGTTCCGCTCAGTGGAACGCATTCGTTGATCGAACCACGTGCCGGGCCGCACTGTCATCAGAACGCACCAACGGGCAAAGGAGCCGGACCATGTCGATCGTCGCTCAGGAGTACGCGTGGTGCGCCACGACCCCCAAGAGGGCCCAGGCGGGCCTCGGGCAGGGGTCGGGACTGAAGTCGGTCGGCACCGCGCTCGACGTTCTCGAGTGCTTCGCCACCGACGGCGACCTCGGGGTCTCCGACATCGCGCGCCGGCTCGGGGTCGCGAAGTCCACCGCGCACCGGCTGCTCCAGACCCTCGCGAGCCGGGGCTTCGTCGAGCAGGACCCGGACACCGGGCAGTACCGCCTCGGGATGCACGTCTACGAGCTCGGCGCCCTCGCCCTCGCGCGCAACGCGCTGCGCCACGTCGCCCTCCCCCACCTGCGCCAGGTGGCCGCGGCGACGGGACTGACCGTCAACCTCTCCGTCCCCGATGGCCCGGACATCGTCTTCGTCGAGCGAATCGAGAACAGCGACGGCGTCCGCATCCTCGGCCACTTCGGCCGACGCCTGCCCGCGCACACGACGAGCAGCGGCAAAGCCATCGCGGCCTGGAACCCGCAGGCCGACCTCGACCGCCGCCACGCGGGCTTCCCGCCCCGGGTCAGCCACACCGTGCGCACGGAGTTCGACTGGGAGCGCTGCCTCGAGACGGTGCGCAAGGTCGGCTACGCCGTGTCCACCAGCGAGTCCTTCGACGGGGCGTCGTCGGTGGCCGTGCCCGTCATCGTGCGGCGCCGGGCGGTGGCCGCGGTGTCGGTGTTCGGCCCGAGCGACATCATCGAGCCCCAGGTGGACCGCCTCGTGCCGGTCCTCGTCGCGGCGAGCCGGCGCATCGCCCTGGCGCACCGGGGGTGACCGTGGCTGGCCGGAGCCGACCGGCACTCACCGGCACTGACCGGGACTGACCGGGACTGACCGGCAGCCTCCACCCTCCTGACCACCGGCCCCCATGCGCGCCCCGTTCCCGGGAGCGGAACGTGCCGGGCGCCGGTACCCCTTGGCTCCGTACCGTCGGGAGCGACGCCCCGGCGTCACCCCTGCGCATCAGCGCCCCACGCTTCTGGAAGGAGGGTCCATGGACGACCAGACCCGGTCCCGCGTCGCCGCCGACCTCCTCACGGCCTACGACTCCAAGCAGCCGCTCGAGCCACTCACCACGACCCACGAGGGGATGTCCCTCGAGGACGCGTACGCGATCCAGCTGCTCCAGATCCGGGAGCGGATCGAGGCTGGCCGCACCGTGAAGGGCCACAAGGTCGGGCTGACGAGCGCCGCCATGCAGCGGCTGCTCGGCGTGACCGAGCCCGACTACGGCCACCTGCTCGACGACTTCTTCCACCTCGAGCACATGCCGATCCCCGTCGACGCGTTCCTCCAGCCGCGGGTCGAGCCCGAGGTCGCGTTCGTGCTCAAGAGCTCGCTCAGCGGCCCGGGCGTCACCGTCCACGAGGCGCTGCGTGCCGTCGACTTCGTCCTGCCGGCCCTCGAGATCGTCGACAGCCGCATCCGTGACTGGAAGATCGGGCTGTTCGACACCATCGCCGACAACGCCAGCTCGGGCGCCGTCGTGCTCGGGTCCACCCCGACCGACGTCGGCGCGGTCGACCTGCGGCTCGCGGGCGCCACCTTCCACCGCAACGGCCAGGTCGTCGGCACCGGCGCCGGGGGGGCCGTGCTCGGTTCCCCCATCACCTCACTCGTCTGGCTCGCCAACACCCTCGGCGCGCGCGGCATCACCCTGGAGGCCGGCCACGTCGTCCTCCCCGGTGCCGTGTGCGCGATGGCTTCCGTCGCCGCCGGCGACACCTTCACCGCAACGTTCGCCGGTCTCGGCAGCGTCACCGCTCGATTCGTCTGAGGAGCGCCATGTCCACCCCCACCAGGACCAAGGGCACCGCCGCCATCGTCGGGCCCGGCAACATCGGCACCGACCTGATGTTCAAGCTCATGCGTCGCAGTGACGTGCTCGACCCGCGCTGGATGATCGGCGTCGACCCGGCATCCGACGGGTTGCGCCGGGCGAAGTCGCTCGGCCTCGAGGCCAGCCACGAGGGCGTCGACTGGCTTCTCGCCCAGGACGAGCTGCCCGACATCGTCTTCGAGTGCACGTCGGCCAAGGCGCACGAGGCCAACGCCCCGCGCTACGCCGAGGCCGGCATCCTCGCCGTCGACCTCACCCCTGCCGCTGTCGGGCCCTACCTCTGCCCGCCGGTCAACCTCGACTTCAACCTCGACGCGATGAACGTCAACATGATCACGTGCGGTGGCCAGGCCACGACGCCCATGGTCAAGGCGGTCTCCTCCGTCGTCCCCGTGCCGTATGCCGAGATCGTCGCCTCGATCTCGAGCAAGTCCGCCGGGCCGGGCACCCGCGCCAACATCGACGAGTTCACCGAGACGACCTCCGCGGCTCTCGAGGCCGTCGGAGGCGCCGAGCGCGGCAAGGCGATCATCATCCTCAACCCCGTCGAGCCGCCGCTGATGATGCGCAACTCGGTCTTCTGCGCCATCCCGGCCGAGGCCGCGGAGCCCGGTGCGCTGCAGGATGCGATCCTCGCCTCCATCCACGCGATGGTCGCCGAGGTGCAGGACTACGTGCCCGGCTACCACCTGCGGGCCGAACCCCAGTTCGACCACGCCCGTGACACCTGGAAGGGCATGGCGCGCGTGTTCGTGCCCATCGAGGTCAAGGGCCGCGGCGACTACCTGCCCGACTACGCGGGCAACCTCGACATCATCACCGCGGCCGCGGCCCGGGTCGGCGACATCATGGTCGCCCACCGGCTCGGCGTCGCGTCCACGTGGAAGTCGTCGGCCCAGCTCGGCGACGTCCCTGACCCGCTCGTCGACGCCGACGCGCAGAAGGCCGGTGTCTGACATGGGTGACATGACCATCCGCCCCGAGGACGTCCCCGTCGTCGTCGAGGAGCTGACCGAGACCGACGTGCTCGCCAACACCCCGAAGGCGGGGGGCGAGCGCGACCTGCGGATCACCGACTCCACCCTGCGCGACGGCTCGCACGCCATGAGCCACCAGTTCACCGAGGAGCAGGTGCGCGGTGTCGTGCACGCCCTCGACAGCGCCGGCGTGCAGGTCATCGAGGTCTCGCACGGCGACGGCCTGGGCGGCTCGAGCTTCAACTACGGCTTCTCCAAGGTCGAGGAGATGACGCTCATCTCCGCCGCCGTGGAAGAGGCCCGCCAGGCCAAGATCGCCATCCTCATGCTCCCCGGCCTCGGCACGCTGCACGACTTGAAGAACGCCCACGCGGCCGGTGCCTCCGTGGCGCGCATCGCGACCCACTGCACCGAGGCCGACGTCTCGATCCAGCACTTCGGCGCGGCCCGCGAGCTCGGCATGGAGACCGTCGGGTTCCTCATGCTCAGCCACAAGGCCTCCCCCGAGAAGCTGGCCCAACAGGCCCGGATCATGGTGGATGCCGGGGCCCAGTGCGTCTACGTCGTCGACTCCGCGGGTGCGCTGGTGCTCTCGGACGCGCAGCAGCGGATCACGTCGGTGATCGACGAGATCGGCGGTGAGGCGCAGGTCGGCTTTCACGGGCACCAGAACCTCAGCCTCGGCATCGCGAACTCGGTGCTGGCCTACCAGGCCGGTGCCCTGCAGATCGACGGCGCGCTGTGCGCCCTGGGTGCGGGGGCGGGCAACAGCCCGACCGAGGTTCTCGCGGCGACCTTCGAGCGGATGGGCATCCACACCGGCGTCGACCTCGGTGAGGTGCTCTCCGCGGCCGAGGACGTCGTGCGCCCCTTCATCCCCCGCCTGCCGTGGATGGACCGCGCGTCGATCACCCAGGGCTACGCCGGCGTCTACAGCTCGTTCCTCCTGCATGCCGAGCGGGCGGCCGAGCGCTACTCCGTGCCGGCCCACGAGATCCTCCAGAAGGTCGGCGAGTACGGCTACGTCGGAGGCCAGGAGGACATGATCATCGACATCGCCCTCCAGCTCGCCGAGGAGCGAGAGCACCTGCTCGACCTGGGGGACCTCGCGGGGCTGGGGGTGCGCTGATGTCCACCGCACCCGGTGCCGCACCCGAGGACGGCTGGGACGTCGAGTCCGTCGCCGCCGAGCTGCTGCGCTGCGAGGACGAGCGCCGTGAGCGCGAGCCCTTCACCGACGAGTGGCCCGGCCTCGACCTCGACACCGGCTACGAGATCCAGGACCTCAACCTCCAGAAGCGGCTCGACCGTGGGGAGAAGCTCATCGGGGTCAAGCTGGGCCTCACCAGCCGCGCCAAGCAGCAGCGGATGGGTGTGCACTTCCCGTTCGTCGCCTGGCTCACCGACGCGATGGTGCTGCCGGTCGGCGACCCGGTGCCCCAGGACCGGCTCATCCACCCGCGCATCGAGCCGGAGATCGTCTTCCTCATGGGCGAGCGGCTCGAGGGGCCCGGTGTCACCTGTGCCCAGGCGATGTCGGCGGTCGAGTCGGTGTGGGGCGGCGCCGAGGTCATCGACAGCCGCTACCGGAACTTCCGCTTCACGGCGGGCGACGTCTCGGCCGACAACGCGTCGTCGGGAGCGTTCGTCACCGGCCCCATCGGCCTGCCCTCGAGCGACCTCGACCTGAGCCTCGAGGCGGTGCTCGTCGAGGTCGACGGCGTCATCGTCGACTCCGCCACCGGAGCCGCCGTGCAGGGCCACCCCGGGGAGGCCCTCGCGCTGGCGGCGAACGACCTGGCCCGCCGGGGCCACGCCATCGAGGCCGGCTGGATCGTGCTCACCGGCGGCATGACCGATGCCGTGTTCGCGCCTCCCGGCTCCAGCACGGCGCTGCACTTCACCAACCTCGGGTCGGTCTTCGTCAACGGCGGGGAGGGCTGAGACCGTGCCGCTCATCGAGGTCACCATGGTCGAGGGCCGCACGCCGCAGCAGGTGCGCAGCCTCATCGCCGCCCTGACCCGGGCCGCCGTCGAGACCGTCGACGCCCCGGTCGAGAGCATTCGCGTCGTCGTGCGCGAGGTGCCCACGACGCACTGGGCCGCGGGAGACGTCACCATCGCCGAGCGTCGCGGCGACCCGGACCCGCGCACCTCGGACACCCCCACCGCTGACTCCGCACGTGCGGACCACGCCGGGTAGCGCTGCGACGCGGCACGGCATCCCCCGATCCCCCCATCACGAGTCACGTGAGGAGCGACATGACCGACACCGAGTTCTTCGGCCACATCATCGACGGCGAGGAGGTGGAGTCCCTCGACGGGGCCCGCTTCGACGTCTGGAACCCCTGGACCCGGGAGGTGTGGGCGCAGGCCGCCGAGGCGGGTCCGGAGGATGCCGCACGCGCGGTCGAGAGCGCCCGCCGCGCCTTCGACGAGGGGCCGTGGCCGCGGATGGGACGCGTCGAGCGGGCCGCGATGATCCACCGGCTGGCCGACCTCATGGAGGAGCGGGCCGACGACCTCGCCGCCCTCGACTCGACGAACATGGCCAAGCCGTTCGTGCAGGCCAAGCACGACGTCGCGCGGTCGGTGTGGAACTTCCGCTTCTTCGCCGACCACCAGCGCGACAGCGTCGGTGAGGTCTACCCGATGGACACCGGCCACCACACGTACAGCGAGTTCGGGCCCGCGGGAGTCGTCGCGGCCATCAGCCCCTGGAACTTCCCGCTGATGATGGCGACGTGGAAGATCGCCCCCGCGATCGCGTGGGGCAACACGTGCATCATCAAGCCGAGCGAGGACACCCCGGCATCGGTCACGCTCCTGGGCCGCCTCGCGGTGGAAGCCGGATTCCCGCCCGGTGTGCTCAACGTGCTCAACGGCCACGGAGCGCCCGCGGGCGCCTCGCTCACGGCCGACGACCGCGTCGACCGGGTGACCTTCACCGGCTCCTCGGGCACCGGGAAGACGATCATGGCCTCGGCCGCCACTCACCTCGCGCCGGTCTCCCTCGAGCTCGGCGGCAAGGGCGCGAACGTCGTCTTCGACGACGCCGAGATCGACAACGCCGTGTACTGGGCGGTCGAGGCGATCTTCCGGAACTCGGGGCAGATCTGTCTGGCGGGCTCGCGCCTGTTCGTGCAGTCGGGCATCTACGACGAGTTCATGGACCGGTTCAAGGCCGCCGCCGAGGCTCTCGTCATCGGCGACCCGTTCGAGGCCTCGACGGTGTTCTCCGCGCTGGCCAGCAAGAAGCACTTCGAGAAGGTGAGCGGCTACGTCGACTCGGTCGAGGCCCAGGGCGGCAAGATCCTCACCGGAGGCGTCGCCGACGACGGGTCATGGCTCGTGCGGCCGACGATCATCACGGGCCTGCCGCTCAGCGCGCCGCAGTACTGCGAGGAGATCTTCGGCCCGGTCGTCGTCGTCAACAGGTTCGAGAGCGAGGACGAGGTCGTCGGGCTCGCCAACGACACCCGCTACGGGCTCAACGCGATGCTCTTCACCGAGAACCTCTCCCGCGCCCACCGGGTCGCGTCGAGGCTGCGGGCCGGCACGGTGTGGGTCAACTGCTTCTTCATCCGCGACCTGCGCACGCCCTTCGGCGGGGTCGGCGACAGCGGCGTCGGCCGTGAGGGCGGCACCTTCTCCCGCGAGTTCTTCACCGAGCCCAAGGCCGTCGTCATGCAGATCGACCGCGGCTGACGCGGGCGAAACCCCACCTCCACCGACGCGGCCCCCGTACGGGGGTCCTCTGCCGAGCAGCCGCGCCGTGGGGCCCACCCACCGCGGCGGGCAGCCGGTCAGCCTCCCGGAGTGGCGAGCCGGATCTCCTCCGCCGTGGGCACGCGCTTCTCGCGGGCCTCGGCGGGGAGGCAGTTGGTGATCGCGGTCATGATCCGCCTGGTGTCCGCGGCCGGCGAGCGGTACTTCAGCTCGACCGGCTCGCCCACCCGCACGGTGACCATGGGCGGGTTGGTCACTCCCCACATCCTCGGGACCGGGGAGGACCTGGGCCAGACGTGCTCGGTGCCCCAGATGCCGAACGGGATGACGGGGGCCCCGGTCATCGCAGCGAGCCGCGCGGCGCCGGTCTTGCCCTTGAGCACCGGGTCGTAGAACTTCTCACCGCGGGGGATGGTCCCCTGCGGCAGCAGGCAGACCATCTCGCCACCCTCGAGGGCGAGCGCGGCCGTCTCGAACGAGTCGGCGCCGCCGGCCACCCGGTCGACCGGGATGCCGCCCATGGCCGCCGCCAGCGCGCCGATGACCGGCACGTCGAAGAGCTCCTTCTTCGCGAGCATGCGGCCGGTGCGCCCCGTCGGGCGCATCATCTGGATGAGCGCCGGGACGTCGAAGAAGGAACGGTGGTTGCCGACGAGGATGGCCGGCCCGGTGCGCGGGATGTTCTCCGTGCCGGCGATGTCGAAGCGGGCATAGGGCCAGGCGTAGGGCGGGCTGGCGAGGAAGAGCAAGCGCTGGAGCTCGACCCCGAGGACCGGGACCTTCACGACCCCGGGTGAGACGTCGAAGTGCACGATCGGCCAGCCGCGAGCGAGCGCGTAGAGGCTGAGCCGCGGGTCGGGGTTGACGGCGGAGGGGTTGCCCACCGCCGACAACAGGGGCAGGTCGTAGATCGAGTCGGAGTAGGCGAAGCTGTCCGCGAGGTCGATGCCCTCGGCGTCAGCCCACTGCTGGACGGCGGTGAGCTTGCCGCGGGACCACACGAACGGCCCGTCGATGGCGCCGTCGAAGTGGCCGTCCTCCGTGAGCGAGTAGCGGGTGGCGATGACGTGGTCGAACCCGAGGCGGTCGGCGAGCGGCTTGATGAGGTGGAACGGCGTCGTCGTGGCGAGCACGACGGGCCGCCCGGCCTTCTTGTGCTGCTCGATGAGGCTCAGCGCGAAGGGGTGGACGACGGCGGTGATCGCCTCGGCGGCAGCCTCGGCAGCGGCCTCGAACGTCGCGGACTCCCGGCCCTTGGCCACGAGGGTGGCCTGGCGGGCGAGGAAGATCGAGGGGAGGGTCTCCCCGATGAGATCGAACATCCCGTAGAGGAACCGCTCGCCGGGCAGCTTGCGGGTCACGACCCCGAGGTCGTACATCGCGCGGGAGAGCAGTGGACCGGTGCCGCCCTGCAGCAGCGTGCGGTCAAGGTCGAAGATCGCCGCACCTGACATGCAGCCGAGGCTACCGGGTCGCGGGGAGGGTGAGACGACAGGCGCCCGGGAGGGCGAACGGCTCGAGCACGACACCCTCACCAGAGCCGCCGTGTGCCGCGTGCGACCCGGCCACGAGGCCTGCATGCACCTGGCAGACGACGCCGGGATGCCGGGTGGCCACCTCCAGGAGCGGGCAGGTGCGCAACAGGACGTCGGGGTCGCCGCCCTCACCGCTGGCGTCACGACCCGGCTCGCTCTCCTCGGGTGAGAAGCCGAGCCGCTCGAGGAGACCGAGCACCGCCTGACGAGGCTCGGACGGGGAAGTGGCGCCGGGTCGGGGAGCGGCTCCGGCGTCCCGCCACTGTCCTGCCCGGGCCGAGGCCTGGGTAGCGGGCTGCGTGAGCATGCTCGCCCAGGTGCGTCCGATGGCGCGCGCATCCGCCCCCGGGTCGCCCCCCGTGCTCGCCAGCCGCTCCGCGAAGGCGCCTGCGAGAGCGAGGTACTGCGCTGCCTCCTCCTCGCCGTGGGCGGCCGAGAGGGTGAGCCGCCCGGCGGGTGACACGGCATACCGCGCGGTCGGCCGACCTCGACCCCCGGACGGCACGCCCGCCTCGGCTCGGACGAGCCCCTCGTCGAGCAGGGACCGCAGGTGGTGACGGGTCGTGTTCGGGTGCCCGCCCAGGGTCTCAGCGAGGTTCGCGACCGAGGCCCCGCCCCCGAGGTCCGCCACCGCGCGCAGCACCCTCGCCCGCGGGTCGAGGGTCGTCGCGGGGGCCGGAGTTGGAGCCGGGCCCAGGGGTGGAGTATTTTTCACAAGGTCATTGTATTTAATTTCGTCGAGGAGGACCACATGGAGCGCACCAGCATCCCCGTGACCGAGACCCAGCACTCCTGCACCTGCGGCGAGCACGACCACCGCGTGCCCGAGCTCGACGCGCGTGCCATCCCGCACGCCATCCGGCACGCGACCGTCTTCGGCGCTCTCTCCGCCATCCCCTCCGGGGGGTCCCTCGACCTCGTCGCGCCGCACGACCCCAAGCCCCTGCTCGCCCAGATCGCCGAGCGCGAGGCCGGCACCATCAGCGTGCGCTACCTCGACGAGGGCCCGGAGGCCTGGCGCCTGCGGCTCACCCGCGCCTGAGCGGACGGCGCTCCGATGTGCTCCTACTGCGGCTGCGAGAACATCGAGGTGGTCGGCCGGTTCATGGCCGAGCACGTCGAGATCATCAACGCGTCCGGCGTGCTGCGCCGCGCGTGTGAGATCGGCGAGGCATCACAGGTCGCGAGCGCGGCGGCGCACCTCGCCGGGTTGCTGCACCCGCACACCGCCGCCGAGGAGGTGGGCGTCTTCGCCGCCGCCGAGGTGGCAGACAGGAGCAACCACCACCGATGACCACCCCCCGTGGCAGCTGGGCCCTGCGCGACCGACCCGGTGTGGTCTGGCTGACCCTGGCCGTGCTGCTCGCCCTCGTGCACCCTTTCGTCCCCGGTTCCCAGTGGCTCATGGTGCACCTCGTGCTCCTCGGCGCACTGACCCACTCGGCGATGGTGTGGAGCACCCACTTCACCCAGGCGCTCCTCAAGACGCCGGCCTCGATCGATGACCGCACCCAGCAGAACCGGCGGATCGGGCTGCTCGTCGGCGGCGTGAGCGCCGTCCTCGTCGGGGTGCCGACGTCGCTGTGGCCCCTCACGGTGCTGGGCGCGACCGCGGTGTCGGCGGCGATCCTCTGGCACGGCGTGCAGCTGTGGCGCAGGCTGCGCCGCGCGCTGCCGGGCCGGTTCCGCGTCACGGTGCGCTACTACCTCGCGGCGGCCGCGCTCGTGCCCGTCGGGGCCGGGCTCGGGGCCTGGCTCGCCCGCGGGCTCGGTGACGAGCTGCACGGCCGGGTCATCGTCGCCCACTCCATGGTCATGGTGCTGGGCTGGCTCGGGCTCACCGTGACCGGAACCCTGGTCACCCTGTGGCCGACCATGCTGCGCACCCGCATGGACGACCGGGCCGAGCGCCTCGCCCGGCAGGCGCTCCCGGTGCTCCTCGGCTCCGTCAGCGTGCTGGCCCTGGCCGCCACCCTCGGGTCCCGGGCCGGTGCCCTCGTCGCGATCCTCGGGTATGCCGGCGGGCTCGCCTGGTGGGGACGCGCCCTCGTCGCGCCGGCCCGTCACGCTCCGCCCCGCTCGTTCGCGACGTGGTCGGTCACCGCCGCGCTGGCCTGGGCGGTCGTGGGCCTGGCGCTCGTGGCGTGGCGCATCGCGACGACCTCGTCGTGGGGTGAGGTCGGCGACGGCTACGGGCTCGTCGCCGCGGTGTTGGCGGTCGGCTTCGCCGCGCAGCTCCTCACCGGCGCCCTGTCCCACCTCATCCCCACCGTCCTGGGTGGCGGCCCGTCCGTGGTCCGCGCCGCCTCGGAATGGTTCAACCGGGGCGCGGTGTGGCGAGTCAGCGTCATCAACCTCGGCCTCGTCACCTGCCTCCTCTCGGCGGGCTGGGTCCGAGTGGCCGTGTCGGTGCTCGTCCTCGGGGCGCTCGCCGCCTTCATCCCCCTGATGTTCGGCGGGATCCGCGCTGCGGTCAGCGCCCGGCGCGCCCTCCTGGCGGCCGTTGCCGAGCCGGGGTCCCGCCCCGCTCGCCTCGAGCCGGAGCCGCGCGTCTGGTCCTCCGCCCAGCTCGTCGGTGCGGTCGCCGGCGTCGCCCTCGCGGTGAGCCTCGGGGCTGCGGCCGACCCGGCATCCGTGGGCCTGGCGAGCGCGTCGGGTTCCGGGTCGCTCGCCGCGGGGGCGGCATCCGGCCCGGTGGCCGCGACGGGTGAGACGACCCGGGTGCGCGTCGAGGCCCACGACATGCGCTACTCACCCTCGAGCATCGAGGTGCCCTACGGCGACCGGCTGGTGATCGATCTCGTCAACCTCGACGAGGGCTCCCCGCACGACCTGTCCTTCGGCGACGACCTCACGACGCCTCGGATCATGCCCGGCGGGAGCGCGACCCTCGATGTCGGCGTCATCGGCTCCCGCGGCCAGGGCTGGTGCACCATCGTCGGCCACCGGCAGATGGGGATGGTGCTCGGCGTGGCGGTCCGCGGCGGACCGGAACCGGGCACGACCTCCGCAGGTGCGGGCGGGGACTCCGCCAGCGCCGGGGAGGCGGGGAGCGCCGAGGTGGCGGCCCCCGGCATCCGGCTCGGCCAACCCGCGCCCGCCGACTTCCGGGCCGTCGACGCGACGCTGCCGCCGCTGACCGACGAGCGCACCCACGAGGTCACGCTCACGGTCGAGGAGGTCGACCTCGAGGTCGCGCCCGGGGTGCACCAGAAGCGCTGGACCTACAACGGGTCGGTCCCCGCACCCACGCTGCACGGGCGCGTCGGGGACACCTTCGTCGTCACCCTCGTGAACCACGGGTCGATGGGCCACTCCATCGACTTCCACGCCGGCGAGCGCGCCCCGGACGAGGTGATGCGCACCGTGCCGCCCGGGGAGTCGTTGACCTATCGCTTCACGGCCACGCGCGCCGGTATCTGGATGTACCACTGCTCGACGATGCCGATGAGCGCGCACATCGCCGCAGGCATGCACGGCGCCGTCGTCATCGAGCCCGACGGGCTGCCTCCGGTGGACCACAGCTACGTCCTGGTCCAGTCCGAGGTGCACGTCGGCGGTGACGGCGTCGACCCGGTGCGCGAGGTGGACGCGGCATCGGCTGCAGCGGACACCCCGGACGCCGTCGTCTTCAACGGGGTCGCGAACCAGTACGACGCCCGCCCGCTCACCGCGCGGACGGGCGAACGGGTGCGCCTCTGGGTGCTCGCGGCCGGTCCGAACCGCGGCACGAGCTTCCACGTCGTGGGAGGGCAGTTCGACACCGTCTGGAGCGAGGGTGCCTACCGGCTGCGGCCCCAGGCTGCGGGCACCGGTGAGGACCCCGGCGGGGGTCAGGTGCTGGGGTTGTCGACCGCCCAGGGCGGCTTCGTCGAGCTCTCGCTGCCCGAGCCCGGGCACTACCCGTTCGTCGACCACGTCATGGCGAACGCCGAGAAGGGTGCCCGCGGCATCCTGCTCGTCACCGACTGACGGTCGACGCCCGGGGCCGGCCGGGGCACGGCCTACATTGGGGGTATGCCGCGTGCCCCCCTCACCGCGTACGTCCTCGGAGGCGGTGGCGTGCTGGGCTCCAGCGAGGTCGGCATGGTGCGCGCCCTGGCCGAGAGTGGCGTGCGGCCCGACCTCGTGCTCGGCACGAGCATCGGCGCCCTCAACGGTGCGTTCATCGCCGCCGACCCCGGTCTCGAGGGGGCGGAGCGCCTCGCTGCCGTGTGGGAGGCCGTCGTCCGCGAGGGAGTGTTCCTCGACAACCCGATGCGCCAGGCCGCCCGGATCGCCAAGTACCGCACCCACCTGCTGTCGAACGCCCCCCTGAGGCACCTCATCTCGCGCTACCTGCCGGTGAGCAGGTTCGAGGACCTCGAGGTCCCGTTCCAGTGCGTCGCGGCGTGCATCGAGGACGCCGGAGGCCGCTGGTTCAGCACGGGCGACCTCGCGGACCCCGTCGTGGCGTCGTGCTCGGTGCCCGGCCTCTTCCCCCCGGTGCGCATCGGGGACCAGCACTACCTCGACGGGGGCCTGGTCCACTCGATCCCCGTCGGACGCGCCCTCGCCCTGGGAGCGACCCGGATCTTCGTCCTCCAGGTGGGACGGGTCGAGCAGGCACTGACTCCCCCGACCAAGCCGTGGGAGGTCGCCACGGTGGCCTTCGAGATCGCCCGTCGGCACCGGTTCGTCCACGAGATGGAATCCGTTCCGGACGACGTGGAGATGCACGTGCTGCCCAGCGGGGCGACCGAGAGCCCCAACGTCTCGCTCGGTGAAGCCCGCAAGGCCCGGATGCAGGAACGCATGACGCAGGCCCACGACGCGTCCGAGGCCTACCTCGCCGCACTCGACACCCCGCCTGCCCAGCAGCCCTAGGCTGACCCCATGGGAGCCCGTGGCATACCTCCGCCGCCGCTGTTCGTGCGGCGGGTGCTGCACGTCGTGTGGCCCGTCGTGGGCGTGGTGGTCACCGCCGTGGCGCTGCCCGTGATCGTCCTCGGCGCGTTCCTCGTCATCGTCGACCGACGCGCCCGGCTCTTCCGCGCAGCCACCCTCGCGGTCATCCTCATGTGGGTCGACATCCGGATGCTGCTGACGTGTTGGGTGCTGTGGGCCAGGAGCCCCGACGGATCGTCCCCGACCTGGCGCGAGGACCACGAACGGCTGTTCAGCCAGGCCCTGGACTCACTGATGTACTACGCCCGCCGCTGGGTCGGGCTCGAGGTGCGGCTCGCCGACCGGATGCACTTCGGCTCCGACAGCGATGCGCTCGTGGCGCTGGCCCGGCACGCCGGCCCTGCCGACTCACTCGCGATCGCATGGCTGCTGGCGCGCACGGCCGGACGGCTCCCTCGGATCGTCCTCGCCGAGGCCCTGCGCTGGGACCCGGGCATCGACACGATCCTCACCCGCCTGGACTCGTTCTTCGTCCCGTCGTCCTCCGGTGCGGGTGATGACCGGCTTGCGGGGGTGTCGGCGATGGCTTCCTCGATGAGCGCGAACGACGTCTTCCTCATCTTCCCCGAGGGTCAGAACTGGACGCCCTCGCGCCGGGAGCGGATCATCACCCGGCTGCGCGAGCGCGGCGACACCGCCAGCACCCGCCGGGCCGAGGCGCTGCGCCACGTCCTGCCGCCCAAGACGCGGGGCGCCTTCGCCGCCCGCTCGGCCCGCCCCGGGGCGGACGTCATGGTGGTGGCGCACGCGGGCTTCGGAGACCTGACGACCCCCCGCCTGATCTGGGACGCGCTGCCGTTCACCGGCCGCCCGTTCCTCGTCAAGACGTGGACGTATGCCGCCGACACCGTGCCGCTCGAGCCGTCAGAATTCGCCGATTGGCTCAACGACCACTGGGTCGTCGTCGACGCCTGGGTCGAGGAGAACGCCGTGCACCCGCCCGGGTCGGACCCCCGGGGCGCCGGCGGCAGCCCATGATGGGCCGTCCCGCGACGATCGCCGTCGTCGCCGTGACCGTCGCCTCCCTCACCGTCGTGGGCCTGCTCGGCAGCGTCGGCGGTGCTGGCACGGCGAACGGTGCGACCCCGGTTGCCGGCCTCGACGACGTCGCCGGCCGCTGGGCCCCGGTCGACGATGCGGGTGCCCCGGCGCCGGTCGTCGGCACGATGAGCCTCACTTTCTCCGAGGGCTTCGTCCTCGTCCAGACGGGCTGCAACACCGGGCGAGGGGGCGCCTCGGTGTCCGGCAGCCGACTGCTCGTGGACGCCCTGGCCACCACCCGCAAGGCCTGCCCCCCGCCACTGGCCGAGCAGGAGGCCTGGGTGCTCGACATGCTCACCAACGGACCCCGGGTGGAGCTCTCGGGCCCGACGCTGACCCTCCACTGGGGTGTGGACGAGGAGTTCTGGATCTCCCTCGAGCAGGCCGACTCGCCGAGCGTCTGACCCGCGGCCGCGACCAACTCAGCAGAGGGTGGTGCTCGAACCACACGCAGGAACCTATGGTCCCAGCACGAACCTCTGCTGAGTTCGTGACCTCTGCCAACTCAGCAGAGGGTGGTGCTCGAACCACACGCAGGAACCTGTGGCCCCAGCACGAACCTCTGCTAGCAGAGGTTCGTGGAGAAGGCGGGGGCCGGGCGGGCGCGCGGGCAGGGGGGCGGGTCAGGTGCCCGTGGAGCGGATGCCGCTGAGCCAGGACCGCGCGTGGGCGAAGTCGGCGTCGGTGGCTCGGGCACCGACGGTGGCCCGGCGTCTGTCGGCCCGGGGGTAGGACCCGAGGAACCGCACGTCGGCACAGATCCGCTTCAGGCCCATCAGCGCCTCACCCAGGCGCTCGTCGAGCACGTGGCCCTCGACGTCGATCGAGAAGCAGTACGAGCCCATGGAGGCCTTCGTGGGTCGCGACTCCAGCCTGGTGAGGTTGATGCCTCGCGCGGCGAACTGGTCGAGGAGCTCGAGCAGGCCTCCGGCGTGGTCCTCGCGCTGGAAGAGGACGACGGTCGTCTTGTCGGCACCGGTCTGGTCGGGCAGGCGACCCGGCCGGGAGACGAGCACGAAGCGGGTCACCGCCGCCTGCATGTCACCGATGTCCCCCGCGAGCACCTCGAGACCGTGGAGGGTCGCGGCGGCGGGCGCGCAGACCGCGGCTTCGTAGGGCTGCTCCCCCGCAGCGAGCCCCTCGGCCGCTGCCGCGGTCGAGAGGGTCGGGACGTACACGGCATCCGGCAGGTTCTCGCCCATCCAGCCGCGCACCTGGGCCCAGGCGTGCGAGTGGGTGCCCACGGCGCGCACGCGGTCTCGCGTGGTGCCGGGACCAGCGGCGAGCACGAAGGTGATCGGCACGAGCACCTCGCCGGTCACGACGAGGGGGTCACCGCTCGCGAGCGCGTCGAGGGTCGCGGAGACCCCACCCTCGACGGAGTTCTCGATCGGCACCATGGCACCGTCGATCTCGCCCGCCCGGAGCGCGGTCAGGGCCGCGTCGACCGAGCCGAACGCCGTGCGGTCACCGCCGGCACCTCCCTCCCACGCGTCGAGAGCCATCGAGGTGAAGGTGCCCTCGGGGCCGAGGTAGCCGGTGATCATGGGTGCTCCTTGCCGGTGCGGGCAGCAGCCAGGGCCTGCTGCTCCTCGGGGGTGAGGGTCGCGTCGGACGCGCCGCCGACGACTCCCTTGGCGTAGGTCCGCGACTCACCGCGGGCGTGGATCGCGCTGACGACGAGGCCGTCGCCGTGGTCGTCGACCACCGCGGCGCTGAAGCTGAGTCGCCCACCCATGTCACCGAACGCGTCGTAGCGCACGACGGCGACGTGCCGGAGGGCCTGGGCGGCGTCGGCCCGCAACGCTGCCAGGTCCCCCGCTCCGACGGGGCGCTGGCGCTCGAGGTGGTCGACCCGGCGCTGCAGCCGCCTGACCCACAGGGCAAGGAGCACGAGGCCGGCAACGCCGACCACGAGCGGCAGCGCGAGCAGCGCAGCCTCCATCCCGTTGACTCCCAGCACGATGCACAGGGTAGGCCCGAGTGCGTCGCCGGCGCCCCGGCATTCCACAGCGGCTAGCGTTGCTCCCCCATGGACCTCACCACCGCGGCCGTCGTGTTCGGCCTGATCTTCGTCGTCGAGCTTCCCGACAAGACCTTCATCGCCACCCTCGTGATGGCCACCCGCTTCCGGCCCCTCCTCGTGTGGATCGGCGTGAGCCTGGCCTTCTTCGTCCAGACCGCGGTGGCGGTGACGGCCGGCGGCCTGCTGGCGCGGCTGCCGCGCACTCCGGTGGAGGTCTTCGCCGGGGTGCTCTTCCTCGTCGGCGGCATCATCCTGCTGCGCGGTGCTGGGGACGCCGACGAGGAGGAGGCCGAGAGCGAGGAGGAGTTCACCGAGAAGTCGGCCCGCACGGCCGCCGGGTGGCACGTCGTGACGCTCTGCTTCACGATCCTCTTCCTCGCCGAGTGGGGCGACCTGTCGCAGATTCTCACGGCGTCCCTCGCGATCCGGTACGACGACCCCCTGTCCGTCTTCGTCGGGGCCTTCCTCGCGCTCGCGACGGTGTCCGCCCTCGCCGCGGTCCTCGGCCGCACGCTGCTGGACCGGATGCGCCTCTCGACGATCCGCCGGATCGGCGGCACGGTGTGCCTCGTCCTCGCCGGCTACACGGCCCTGGAGGTCGTCGGGGTCTTCTGAGCCGGGCGGCCCGCGGCCGGGTCGTTGCCCGGTCGCGAGACCCACCACAGCAGCAGGAGCGCGAGCAGCCCGCCGAGCACGTCAGCGTTCTGCAGCAGGCGGCCCGGCAGCTCGGGCCAGGGCTGGCTGAGCCACGAGATGCCCCACCACGGGAGACGGCACAGGAACAGTGCCGTGACGGCCACGGCCGACCACAGCCGTCGACGGTCGCGCAGCGGGTCGGCTCCCAGGAGCGCGAACACGACGACGACCACCCAGTGGTAGTGGTGGATCCACGCGACGGGTGAGAGCAGGCAGGCGAGCAGGCCCACGACCGCGACCTCACCGACCGAGTCGCCGGCGCGGTACATCCGGCGGGCCAGCCAGAAGCCGAGCGCGCCGACCACGGCGACGCACCCCAGCCAGAGCGCGGTGCCGGCGGCCCCCTCGGCCCCCATCCGCAGCAGGACACCACGGATCGACTGGTTGGAGGTCGTGCTGTTGGGTCCGAGCCGGGCAGGGTCCTGCAGCGCCCCGCCCCAGAAGGCGAACGAGGCCTGCGGCAGCAGCAGCCACATCGCGATGGTCACTCCCGCGGCGGTGCCCACGGCCGTGGCGGCCTCGCGCCACCGCCGGGTGACGAGGAAGTGCACGACGAAGACACCCGGAGTCAGCTTGACGGCCATCGCGAGCCCGACGAGAACTCCGCGCGGGACCCGCGCGACGAGCCCCGGTCGGGGCTCCCGCAGGTCCATGAGGCAGGCGAGGACGATGAACGCGTTGACCTGCCCGAACCGGATGCCGTCGCTCACGGGGTGCAGCCAGATCATCGGGCCAGTGAGGAGCGCGAGGGCGAGCGGTGCCCACGCGCCGGCCCTCGGGATGATGCGGTACCCGGCGTACCAGACCGTCGCGGTGGTCGCGAGGACCTGCATCCCGGTCCAGAGCCACCCCACGACACCGAACGGCAGGAACGCCAGGGGGATGGCGAGCAGGGCGGCGAACGGCGGGTAGGTGAAGGGCAGCAGCTGGGGCGGCTCGGTGAGCGTCGAGTACACGGGTCGGCCCGAGAGGAGCGAGACACCCGCCTCGCGGTACACCTCGACGTCGATCTGCCACTGGTCCAACGGCCAGAAGAGCAGGTAGCGCACGACGACCGGGGACGCCGCCACGAGGATGACGACCGCCGCGAGGAACCACGTCAGCCCGGAGGCGGAGGGTGGGCGGCGCGAGGTCACCCTGCCATTGTCGCGTGCAGGTCGACACCAGGCCGCGGGGCGGCCCCGCCTGAGAGGCCGCCCATCAAGCGATTGGGGCCCTCCCGCCAGTCTTGCGTAGCCTTGCCCCCGTGACCCGCCGAGCCCTTGCCGTCGCGATCGCCCTCGTGGCGGCGGCGGCAGGCTTCCTGGCAGTGGGCCCGACCTCGACGATGAGCCGGGCTGACGAGCCCGCCGGCGCGGTCGTCTTCATCGGCACCGGCGGCGTCACCTGGTCGGACGTCGACGAGGAGACCACCCCCAACCTCTGGGCGATGCTCAAGGACGGGTCCTCGGCGGCGCTGTCCGTCCGATCGGTCAACTCCAACACCTGTCCGATCGACGGCTGGCTCGGGCTCTCGGCGGGAGGGCGTGCCGGCGGGCCGCGCACGGGGCCGGCTGCCAACCCGGCGAGGCGGCCGTGCCCGGGGCCGCCGACGGTCTCCGACGGCTCCGTCGTGGAGTGGCCCACCTACGTCGAGGCAGCCTCCGACGAGAAGTTCGACTCGACCCTCGGCCTGCTCGGCGACGTGGCCCAGCAGGGCGGCCTCTGCGTGCGGACGGTCCAGCCGTACGCCGCCGTGGGCGGTGCCCTGCCCGACGGTGAGGTCGAGCGCTACTCACCCTGGTCCTCCGACACCCTCCTCGAGGACCTCAACGGCTGCCCGGTCACCCTCGTGGACGTCGGGTCGCTTCGCGACCCCGACGACGTCGCGCTCGGTGAGTCGACGACCGGGACGCGGGAGGAGCAGCTCACGGAGATCGACACGCGGATCGGCCAGGTACTGGAGGCCGGCCCCGGTGGGGCCGACTTCGTCGTCGGGAGCATCTCCGATGCCGGGGAGACCGAGCGGCTGCGCCTCGTCGTGGCCCGCGGACCGAACTTCGGCCCGGGTGTGCTCGAGTCGGGCTCGACCCGGCAGAAGGGCCTCGCGCAGTCCTCCGACCTCACCGCGACCATCCTCGCGTCGGTCGGCCTCCCCGTGCCGGACAGCGTCGGCGGGGCCCCCCTCACGAGCGTCCCCGCCCCGGACAACTCGGAGAAGCGAGCCGCCGACCGGCTCCAGACCCTGGTCGACTACGACGAGGCGAGCCACGACGTGCACGACCTGGTCGAGCCCTTCTTCACCGTCTTCGCCTACGGACAGCTCGTCATCTACCTCGTCGTCCTGCTCGTCTACAAGGGCCGGATCGGCAGCGAGTCCTCGCGGGTCAAGGTGCTCAGCCGGGTTCGTGTCCTCGCCGTGGCCGCCGCATCGGTGCCGGTGTCGACCTTCCTCGCCAACCTCATCCCGTGGTGGCGCTTCCCCTCGGAGATGCTCGCCGTCCTGGCATCGGTCGGGCTGTTCGTCACGATCATCTCCCTCGTCGCCCTGCGCGGGCCGTGGTCCCGCTGGGCGATGGGCCCCCTCGCGGTGGTCTCCGCGACGACGATGACCGTCCTCGCCGTCGACGTCATCTCCGGGTCCCGCCTCCAGCTCTCCTCGCTCATGGGCCTCCAGCCGGTCGTCGCCGGGCGCTTCTACGGGATGGGCAACCCCACCTTCGCCCTGTTCGCGACGGCGGCGATCCTGCTCGCCACGGCGGTCTCCTCGGCTCTGGTCTCCGCCGGGCGGAGGCGCGACGCCGCGCTGGCGGTCGCGCTCATCGGCGGTTTCGCGGTGCTCGTCGACGGCGCCCCGTTCTGGGGTGCCGACGGCGGGGGCCCACCCGCCCTCGTCCCCGGCTTCGTGTACCTCGTGATGGCCGTCCTGGGCATCAGGCTGACCTGGAAACGGGCGCTGCTCATCCTCGTCAGCGTGGTCGGCCTGTTCTTCCTCATCGCCGGTCTGGACTGGCTCCGAGCCCCCTCCGACCGCAGCCACCTCGGCCGCTTCATCCAGTCGATCATCGACGGGAACGCGATGGACATCGTCGTGCGCAAGGGCGAGCAGAACATCTCCATCCTGCTCGGCAACGCGCCACTCACGCTCCTGGTCCCGGCGGCCCTGCTCTTCGTCATCTACGTGCTGGCCCGGCCGACGTCGTGGGGGTCGCGCGCGATGCAGCGGTCCTACGACCAGGCCCCCACCCTCAAGGCCGGGCTCTCCGCCCTGCTGGCAACCCTGACGATCGGGTTCCTCATCAACGACTCCGGCGTGGCGATCCCGGCCGTCGGCGCCACCCTCGCCGTGCCGCTCATCGTGTCGGTGACGGTGTCCTATCTCCTGGACGAGGCCCGCGCCGCCGCCTCCACACGGTCCGCACGCCGGCCCCGATGACGACCAGCCAGAGCAGCACCACCACCCATGGGGCGACCCCGCGGCGCAGGCCGAGCGTGAGGTCCTCCACCCGTGTGGACATGCCGAGCACCCGTCCGGGCACGTAGGCCACCGCAAGGGCGGTGAGGCGCATCAGCGCCACACCGTCGACCAGGCCCGAGGCGACGGCGGGCAGGGCCGCCCACACCAGCACGTCGTACCAGGGCAGGGAGTACGACGCCGCCAGGGAGTAGGCCAGCGCGAGGCACCCGGTCACCCACAGCGCCACCACCCCGACACCGCTGATCGGGCCGGGGCCCGGGTCGACGGGTGGGTCTGCTTGTCGCGCGCCCGCAGGGCGACTGACGAGCAGCAGGCTCACCGCCAGCACGACGGCGAGGAGCGCCGCTCCGATGCTGATCAGCTCGCGGGTCTGCGCGAACCCGACCACCGGACCCAGCGTCTCCAGCACCACGCGCCACGGCGTGGCGAGCGAGACGGCCCGGCGCGAGCGCTGGAGCTGGTCGTAGACGTGCGGACCCGCCCAGAGCTGCAGGAAACCGGCCACCACCACGAAGGCCACCGCCAGGCTGGCGACCAGACCGGCCAGGCGGGCCCGGCGGTGACCGACGACCCACCAGGCGGCGACGATCCCGGCCGCGACGACGGCATACGTGAACTTCGTGGACCCGGCCAGGCCGACCACGGCGCCGGACGCGGCAGCCCAGGGCCAGCCGTCGCGGGCGGCGAGGGCCACCGCCGCGACGGCCAGGCCCACCGCGACCGTGTCGATGTGGGCGCCGAGCACGCCGACGCCGAGGACGAGCGGGTTGAGGGTCCACAGCACGTCGACGCGGCCGTGGAGCGGCTCCGCCAGCGAGCGACGAAGCAGCCAGCGGACGGCGAGCCACGCGAGGACCACGAGCACCTGCCACACCCACACGCCCTCGCGCAGCGAGTCACCCCCCAACCAGGAGCTGAGCCCGTGCAGCATCGTCCCGAACGGCCCGTAGACGCTCGGCTCGGTGGTCCACGGCTCCTCGACCCGACTCGTGATCGGGTCCAGACCGCCGGCCCAGTCGACCGGTGCCTCCACCCACGGATCGCCGCCGCCGACGAGGATCCGCCCGTAGGCGAGGTAGTTGACGTGGTCGGCGGAGCCGAACGGTGCCACGAGGAGCGTCGCAGCGGCGAGGCCACCGGGCAGCAGCCACGACCGCAGCGCCGGAGGGCGGCTCCGCAGCCCGATGAGCACGCCGACCCCGGCGAGGAGGTATGCCGTCCACATCACCCCGGTGACGGCACCGGCTCCCAGGGTGAGCGGCACGAGCGGCCCGGGAGCCCAGCCGGACGGACCGAGGTCGGGCTGGGCCGCGTTGGGGTCGGAGATCCCGACGAGCAGGAGCAGCGCGACGGAGACGAGCAGGATGGCCGGGCGCGCCACGGTCAGCACTGACCACGCGCGGCCCTCCGACCTGGGGGGCAGCGAAGGGGTCGGCCGGTTCAGCCGCGGTGCCACGGTCGCCAGCCGCGGGCGGCCAGCGCCAGGAAGACGTCGCGGAACTGCGCCGCCCGGTGCAGCTGACCGCGCCAGTCCGAACCGCTGACCCGGTGCTGGAGCTCGCACGGGACCTCGAGGACGGGCAGCCCGGCACGCAGGACGTCGACCGTGAGTGCGGTCTCGACGCCCCAGCCCCGGGCGAGTGGCTGGGCCGCCTCGACGGCGGCAGGGCTCAGGCAGCGCATGCCGGAGAGCGGCTGGACCGGACGGAACCCGGTGAGCGACTCGATGCCGTCCCTGGCCAGCTGCACGACGAAGCCCCTTCCGCCGCCGCTCGTCAGCTGCGCCGGGAGGGTGGCGATGGTCATCGCTGCGGTGCCGTCGAGGACCGCCGGAATGAGGACGCCGAGGTTCGTTGCCGTCTCGCGCAGGTCGCCGTCGACGAAGAGGAGGGCGGCGGGCCACGCCGCGTCGGTGGCGGCGGGGTCGGCGGTGGCGGCGGGGTCGACGGTGGCGGCGGGGTCGGAGCCGGCGTCGGCCCGCTCGAGGTCGCGTACCGCTCGCACCCCGGTCTCGAGCGCGGCCGCCTTCCCCCGGTTGCGTTCGTGTCGCACGACGACGGCGCCCGCGGCCCGGGCGACGGCCGAGGTGGTGTCGCTGCTTCCGTCGTCGACCACGACGACGCGGCCCACTGCGGGCAGCGAGAGCACCGCGGCGACCGTGTCGGCGATGCGCTCGGCCTCGTCCTTGCACGGGATGATGGCCGCCACCCGCGTGGCCATCGCGCTCACCCGGCCCCCAGGCCCCGGGTCGTGGCCCCATGCGCGTGTCGGGGCAGCCACCCGGGCCCCCGCCACACCTGGGAGGCCCTCACCGGAGCGTGACCTGCCGGCTGAGCAGGCCGGAGCGGGCCCGACGTTCGTCGGCGGTGAGTGGGGCACCGTCTGCCAGCGCCCCGGCATACCGGCTGCCCCAGGACGCCAGCTCGTCCTCGTGGTCCTCGGGTCCCTGCTCCGGATCGAGGTCCCACACCGGCACGAGGAGACCGCAGGCCCGGAACGCGCCGAGCAGCCGGGTGCCCGGGCCCAGGGGGTCCTCGCCCGCGGCGTGCAGGCGGGAGAGGGCATCGGTGGCGGCATCCTCGTCGTCGGGCAGGACGAGGCGGATGTGCGCCCGGTCGCCGATGCGCACCCAGTACGCCGAGGGCAGGGCCGTCATCCGCGACGTGGGGACGACGCTCTCGTTGGCGCGCTCGAGGGACAGGGCCGCCTCGCCCTCCAGCTCCTGACCCTCGACCCAGAAGTCGAAGCCCTCGTGAACGGTCACGTCGAAGGTCGAGTCGTCGCGGAGGATGTCCTGGAGGCGGGGGCTCTCTGCCGTGACCGGCTCGGTGGTGAGCACCGGGTGCCCCTCCTCGGCGGCGAGAGCGGCCAGGACCTGCGCCGCGAGGTCCCGGGAGGCGTCACCGCTGGAGTTGCCCGACTGGGTGCCGATGAGCACCGAGCCGTCGGCGCGGTGCAGGCCCGGCCAGGCCATCGGCAGGACCGTCGCGACGATCACCTCGGAGGGAGAGCCCTCCGGGACGTGCTCCTCGCGCACCGTCACGGTCGCCGTCGCGGCCGGAAGGATCTCACGCAGGGCGACCCAGTCGGTCTCCCCGGCGAGGCCCTCGAACGGGCGCCGTTCGAAGGGGGCCGGACCCGGACGGGAACGGCGCCCCGACCCGGAGTCGGAGCCGCGCTGACGTCGTGATGCCTTGCCCATGCGCGACACCCTAGTGCCGGGTTCGGCGCCTGCCCGCGATCAGGTGGCGCGCCGCCGGCTCGGCCCGCCGAGGGTGGCCCACACGACGCTGCCGGCGCGGTCCTCGGTCACTCCCCACTCGTGCGCGATGGATCGCACGATCCGTAGCCCCCGACCCGAGGACAGCCACACGGTGCGCGGCGCCGGGTGCGGGACGGTGGCGCCGCCGCCGTCGGTCACCTCGACCTCGACGACCTCGCCGCGGATCTTCCACCGCACGCGGATCGTCCCGTCGGACAGCGGCCGCGCATGGCGCACGGCGTTCGTGAGCAGCTCGGAGGCGACGATCTCGGCCTCGTCGACCAGCGACTCGGGCAGGTCGCGTTCCTGCAGGTCGGCGACGATCTGGTGCCGGACCCGCGCGACGGACGTCGCGTCCGGGGCCACCCTGACCGTGCAGATGATGCTGTCGGCGCCGGGACCGGAGGTCTCCGCGACGTCGAGATCGGACCCGGCGTCGGCGCCGTCGAGTTCTGCAGGGGCTGCGGGGGACGCGGCATCGTGCGAAGTCACCGACCCAACCTAACCCGAGCGAGCCAGTCGATCGATGACTCGGCGCGGATGGTTCGTGATGATGACGTCGACCCCCAGGTCGACGCACCGGTCGACGTCAACGTCCTCGTCGACCGTGTAAACGTACACTTGGTGCCCGAGCCGCTGATACGCCCGGACCACCCTCGGGCGCCGGAGGAAGCGGGTGTGCAGCCCGACGGCGCCCACCCCGGGGGGCAACGTGCCGTCGAGGGCGATCGAGGGGGTGGCGGTGTCGACGAGGTGCACCAGCGGGACGGCGGGGGCGAGCTTGTGCACCCTGGTCAGGGCGCGGCGGGAGAAGGACATGACCCGCACGAACGGCCGCCCCGGCTGGTCACCCGCGTCGAGGTCGAAGGAGCGCAGCACCTGAACGAGCGTGCGCTCGACGTCGCCGCCGTGTCGGGTCGGGTGCTTGGTCTCGATGAGGGTGACGATCTCCTGCTGCTGGTCGACGAGGGCGTCCAGGAGCCGGCGCAGCGTGAGCAGGCGCCCTCTCTCGGGATCGGCCTCGGGGGTCTCCCCCTCGTGGCCGCGGGCCTTCCAGGACGCCCAGTCCAGCTCCTCGAGGCGCGCCAGCTCGAGTGCCGAGACGACTCCGGCGCCGTTGGAGGTGCGGTTGACCTTCCGGTCGTGGACGCAGACGAGGTGGAGGTCGGCGGTGAGGCGCACGTCGCACTCGACGCCGTCGGCGCCGCGGTCGAAGGCCTTCTGGTAGGCGGCGAGGGTGTGCTCCGGCTCCTCGGAGCTCGCGCCGCGGTGCGCGACGACCAGCGGGCGGTGCCCCTGTGGGGCCTGCTCGTCGGTCACACCCCCATCCTCTCGTCACCTCACCGACTTTGTCTCCCAGGACGTCGGCAACACGCGGCCCGGGCGGCGTGCCACGGCATCCGGGCGGGCGACGACGGTGGAGGGCTCACACGTCCGGGGCCCCTACCGTTGGATGATCGTGAGCCTTCCACCCTTCCAGCACCTCGTCGACGAGCACTGGCGCGACGTCGCCAGGCTCGCGCACGCCCTCGCCGGCCCCACCCACGGCGACGACGTCGCACAGCAGGCGTGGACCCAGGCGCTCGCCGCCTACCCGGGGCTCACCCACGCCCGCAACCTGCGGTCCTGGCTCCTCACGATCACCCACCGGTGCGCGATGGACCACCACCGCACCGCTCGCCGCACGACACCCCACGAAGACCCCTCCGCCCTGGCCGAAGCCGTGACCCTGCCACCGCCCGACCTCCCCGACGGCGAGCTCTGGGCCAGGGTCGGGGCCCTCCCGCCGCGACAACGGGAGGCCGTCGTGCTCCGCTTCGTCGCCGACCTCGACCACCGCGCCATCGCCGCCGCCCTCGGCACCTCGGCGGGGATGAGCCGCCGGCTCGTCAGCGACGCCGTCGCCACGCTCCGCCTCGACGTGAAGGACGTTCCATGACCAACCCTCTCCTGACCTTCGACCCGCGGCTCTCGGGGCCGCCAGTGCTGGGGACCACCGACGTCTCGTTCACCACCGAGGACACCGCGGTGGGGCGCCTGCTCGTCGCGGCGACCCCCGGCGGCACGCTGCTGACCTGCGCGTATGCCGCGGACGTCGCCGCCGAGGACCGGTGGCTCCAGCGCCTCGCCGACACCGTCAGCCCCCGGGTGCTGCGGCACGCGGCCCCCACGGACCGCGCCCGCCGCGCCCTCGCGGCCTACTTCGCCGGTGTCAGCCGGTCACTCGACGTGCCCTTCGACCTGGCACTGGCCAGCCCCTTCCAGCGCGATGTGCTCACGGCACTGCGCGAGCGCGTCGGCTACGGCGAGCGGACGACGTATGCCGTGCTGGCGACGGCATCCGGTCACTCGGGAGCCTCACGGGCGGTGGGCACCGCGCTCGGCGGCAACCCGCTGTGCGTCGTGCTGCCCTGCCACCGCGTGCTCCCGGCCTCGGGTGGGGTCGGGGGGTACGCGGGTGGGCCGGCTGCCAAGGCTCACCTCCTCGCGCTCGAGGCGGGGACGCTCAGCGGGTGAAGCCGTGGCGCGCCAGCGGATGCAGCAGCTCGTGCTCCTCGTAGGACAGATGGCTCAGCAGGGCGTCGGTGAGCAGGTCGACGACGCGCCGGAGGCGGTTCAGGGCCCCCTCCTCATGAGCGACCAGCGAGACCAGGGCGCGGTCGACGTCGTCGAGGATGTCGTGGATGACCTCGTGCTCCTCCTCGAGCCGCGCCACGACCGGCACCACGTCGGGGTCGTGCCACCGCAGGTGCGGGAAGATCGCGGCGTCCTCGAGGCCGTGGTGCCCGGTGACGATCCGGCAGTAGGACTCACAGTAGGCGCCGAGGCTCCAGTTGTTCTGCCGCATGGTCATGTCGTTGACGGCTGACCGCGCCGCGCCCGCCGCGAGGTGGCCGCGCACCACCTCGTCGACGACGTCGCGCAGCTGGGTGAGCTCGCCGCGCAGGTGGTCGTGCACGTCGACGAGGTGCTGCGGCGCCGCGAGCTGCTGCGCGTCGTAGGCCGTCTGCTCGTCAGCGCCCGGTCGCACCGGATAGGTGGGTCGGGACGCCTCGTCCCAGGGCAGCACCCCCGTGAGCCGGGTGCCGTCGTCGGGGGTCGGCACCACGACAGGGCGTGGGGATGCCGACGACAGCACCGGCGTAGGTGGCCGTGCCCTCTCCGCGGTGGGTGGCGCCGGCTCCCCCGAGGCGGGCGTCGCGGCATCCGCCGGGTTCGGAGGCTTCGACGAGTTCGTTGATGTCGCTGGGTTCGACGATGTCGCGGAGTTCGCCGAGTCCGTCGGTGTCGCCGGGGCTGCCGAGCCCGGTGCAGGCGTGGCCGCTCGCCGCTCGCGCTCGACCGCCACGAGGTCCCGCACGAGGGGCGCGACCTCCTCACCGAACCGGCGCACGTCGTCGGGGTCGTCGGTGGCGAGGATGTACGTCGACATCCCCTCCTGGAGGGTGAGGCCCGCCAGCTGCTCGGCCCAGTCCCCGGGCCGGCCCTGCAGCATGCCCGCAGAGGAGCCGAACCGGCCGGAGATGTTGTAGAGGCGGCGGATGGCGAGCGGTGCGCGGCCCGCCGCGACGGCGGCGTCGTCGATCGCCGTGTTCATCGGGCCCAGCGCGTCGGGTGCGGCCGGGCCCATGCTCGGGAGCCATCCGTCGGCCAGGCGCCCGGTAAGGCGGAGCATCCGTGGCTTGTAGGCGCCGATCCAGATGCCCACCGGGTGGGCCGGCGCCGGTCCGGCGTGCAGGCCGACGGCCCGGTGGTGGACACCGTCGACGCGCACGTTTCCCCGCCCTGCCCAGAGCCCGCGGATGATCGCCACGGCCTCCTCGAGCGCATCGACCGAGTCACCGGGGGTGAGCCGGCGCCCCCCGGCGGCCTCGATCGCCTGCCAGAAGGCACCGGTGCCCAGACCGAGCTCCACCCGGCCTCCGGTGAGCAGGTCCAGGCTGGCGACCGAACCGGCGAGCACGACGGGGTTGCGCAACGGCAGGTTCGCGACGTTGAGCGCCACCCGCACCGTTGACGTCCGGGCGGCGATGACCGACAGGAGCGTCCAGGCGTCGAGGTGCGCGGCCTGGTAGGGGTGGTCCTGGATCGTGACCAGGTCCAGCCCGCTCACCTCGGCCACCTGGGCGAGCGCCAGGACGTCGTCGGCCGAGGCTGCCGCGGGCGTGGCGAACAGCCCGAACTCGACCTCGTGGCCGTAGTCGGTCACGAGCCACCCTCCGAGGCCTCGCCCCCGCGGAGCCGGCCGGTTCCGGCATACCCACCGAGCAGCTCGGCCATGGCCAGGTAACGGGTGGCCTCGGCTCGGCGACCCCGTCGTTGCAGGGTGCGCCCGAGGAGCAGGTTGGCGTAGGGCTCGTCGGGGTCGTCGACCAGGATCGCCCGCACCACGGTCTCGGAGCGCTCGAGCTGCGCGGAGTGGTAGTAGGCGCGAGCCAGCATGAGGCGCAGCTCCGTGGTGCCGTGCAGCGGCGGCTCCAGCGCCGACTCGTCGACGAGGAGGGCGAAGGCCTGCGCCGCGGCCTGGTACTCACCGTGCTCGAACTGCGCACGGGCACGCTCGTAGCGCTCGGCCATGCCGTCGGGCGGGTGCTGCGCGGTGGTCACGGCCCGGTCAACGCCGGCTGGCGTGGCCCCATTCCGTGGGTTGCCCGGCCCGAATGCCGAGCCATCGGTGCGTGTGCCCTTGCCATCGCCCGCGCGTCAGGCAAGATCGAGACGTCATGACCTCAGAGCACCAGGATGCCCCCTCCCCGGGCGGGCCGGCGTCGACCGGGCCGCGGGCGTCGTCCTCCCGCATGACGGGTGCGGGACGGGCGGTCCGTCGAGGAGGCGGGGCGGGCGCTCGGGCCGTCGGCCGCGGTGGGCAGGCGGCGGCGCGCCGCTTCCGAGGGTTCACCGGCGCAGACGGGGCCCGGGACACCGGGCTGGCCCGGCTCACCGAGCTGCACGCGGTCAACGTCGCCGGCGACGCGGCCCTCACCGTCTCGCTGGCCGGCACGGTCTTCGCGATGCCCACTGACGAGGCACGAGGGCGGGTCGCCCTCTTCCTGCTGCTCACGATGGCTCCCTTCGTGCTGCTCGCGCCCCTCATCGGACCACTGCTCGACCGGTTCCGGCACGGCCGCCGGTGGGCGCTCGGCACCACCCTGGCGACGCGGGCCTTCCTCGCGTGGGTGCTCGCCACCGCTGTCGTCGAGGACTCGGTCTGGCTGTTCCCCGCGGCCCTCGGGTGCCTCGTCGCGTCGCGGTCGTATGCCGTGGCGCGCGCGGCCGCCGTCCCGCGCCTGCTGCCCGAGGGCATCACCCTCGTCACCGCCAACTCGCGGCTCAACATCTCCGGGCTGATCGGCATGGTGATCGGTGGTGGGCTGGCCGGGGCGCTCTCGCAGATCGGGCCGGACTGGTCGTTGCGGCTGGCCTTCGTCGTCTACGTCACGGCCACCGTGCTCGCCATCCGCCTGCCTCCACGGGTCGACTCCACCGCAGGCGAGCTCGACGTCGACGGACTTCCGGTGGAGGACGAACCGCTGCCCTCACCCGAGCGCGGCGCAGCCCGGATGCGGGCCCTCCCCCGGTCGGTGCGCTTCGTCCTGTGGACGTGCACCGGGGCACGGATGCTCACCGGCTTCCTCACGTTGTTCCTCGGCTTCCTCATGCGCGAGCACCCGCTCCCCGGCTGGTCCGGTCCCCTCGTGCTCGCGCTGGTCATCGGTGCGGCGGGCACCGGCAACGCCCTGGGCTCGCTGATCGGCACCCGCAAGCACCTCCCGGAGCCGGAGGTGATCGCCACGGGCGTGGCCGTGCTCGCGGTGACGGCCGGGCTCGTCACGGCCCTCTTCTACTCGCTGCCGACCCTGCTGCTCGTCGGGCTGTCGGCCGGCCTGTTCGGGCAGCTCGCCAAGCTGAGCCTCGATGCGCTCATCCAGCGAGAGGTACCGGACGCCATGAGGGCGCGGGTCTTCTCCTGGTCCGAGACCATCCTCCAGGCGTTCTGGGTCGTCGGCGGGGCGATCGGCATCGCCCTCCCCCTCAACCCGCGCATCGGGTTCGCCGTCATCACGGCGGTCGTCGTGGGCGCGCTGCTGCTCGCGCTGCACTCCCGTCGGGTCGGCCGGGTTCCGATGCCGCCGCGCCCGGCGACTCAGGCAGGAGAGGGGCCCGGCGCCGCTTCGGGGTAGCCGGTGCTGACGACGAGCCGGTCCGTGCCCCGCCCGGAGAGCGTCCGCTCGTACTCCGGCGCGTAGTCGATGATCCCGTCGCGACCGACGCTGAACGCGAGCACCTCGCTCGGCACGATGCCGACCCGGATCTCGTAGGCCCTGCCCGGCGGCACCCGGAGCCGGCGCTCGCCGGCCTCGATGGGTAGGTGACAGCCACCCCACATCGGAAGCAGCGGCAGTGGCTCCCCGGCGCGCTGCACGGTGACGGGCACACCGACGACGCGCAGCGTCGTGGTTCCCCGCCCTCGCAGCAGGTGCTCGTGCACCGGGTCGTAGTCGACGACTCCGTCGTCCGTCACCCGGAAGCGCACGTCGGAGGGTCGGCTGCGCGTCTGCTGCACGGCATACTCCCCCGGCGGGAGGTCGACGCCCACGCCACCGGGCGTGGACCCGTCCATGAACCGGTCGAGGTGTCCTGGCAGCCAGAACCAGGGGTAGGTCAGTTCGGCGGTGTCGATGTGGATGACGGGCACGTGATCACTCCTCCAGGGGCGCCGACAGGGGGATCGGCGGGGCGGTCACCCCATGAGGAGGGCCCCGGGGCGGTCCTGATACACCGGCGGCGAAGCCGGTTCGTGGCGCTCGGCCCGGTCCGACGGAGTCCCCTGGTGCACCTACGCTTGCCCGGTGCACCTCCCCAGCCCAGCACGGCTCCGACTGGTCAGCCTCGCGCTGGCCGTCCTCGTCGGCGGCGCCGTGGTGTGGCTCCTCTTCGGGTCCGACCTCGACGCCGTGCGCGAGATCATCGACGATGCGGGCGCGTGGGGACCGCTGGTCTACGTCGCGCTCCACGTGCTCCTCACCCTGGTGCCCGTGTCGAGGAACATCCTCGCCGTCGCCGCCGGAGCGCTGTTCGGGCTCGCGGCCGGCATCGTCCTCGCCTGGGTGGGTGCGTTCGTCAGCGCCGCGGTCACCTTCGCCATCGCCCGGAAGATCGGGCGGCGGGCGGTGGCCGAGATGACCGGTGAACGCCTCGGCAAGGTCGAGGACATCCTGCGCGACGAGGGCTTCAACGCCGTCGTCATGGCCCGCCTGACCCCGCCCCTGCCGTTCACCGTGGTCAACTACGGCGCCGGAGTGAGCGCCATCGCCTGGCGGCCCTACCTGCTCGGCTCGGCGGTCGGTCTCGTCCCCGGAGCCGTCGGCTATGCCGCCTTGGGCGCCTCGGCCGGCACGGACGCCAGGACCTACCTCATCGCGGCACTCGTCGCCGCCGCGATGTTCCTCGGCTCCTTCCTCGCGGCGCGAGCAGGCACGCGCCGCCGCCGATCCGCCGAGCCGCCTGACCGCCTGACCGCCTGACCCGCAGGCCTTCTCGCGACCTGTCCCCACCCGGAACCGGCGTCAGTGCGCTGCCGGTGTGGTGGTCTCGTCGCGGCGGCGGAGCCGGTTCACGCCCATGACGACCGCCACCACCACCGCGCCGACGACGACGCCGATGGCCGCAGAGGCGAGGGTGTTGGTGAGCCATCCCAGGGTGCCGCCGACCGCGCCGGTGGCGTCGTGCACCGCGACCTCGAGGTGGTGCACGACGTCGTAGAGCCCGTGCCACCCCAGTTCGTCGGTGCCGACGAGCAGGATGTGGCCGCCGACCCAGAGCATCGCCACGATGCCGAGGGTCGAGAGGAAGGCGAGCACCTTGGGCATTCCGCGCACGAGCAGGTGGCCCACACGCTGGGCGGCCTCGGACTCCCGCTCGGTGAGGTGCAGCCCGATGTCGTCCATCTTCACGATGAGCGCGACCACGCCGTAGACGAGGGCCGTGATGAGCACCGCGACGACGGCGAGGATGAGCGCCCGGGACAGCAGCGGCTCGTCGGCGACCTCGTTGAGGGCGATGACCATGATCTCGGCCGAGAGGATGAAGTCGGTGCGGATCGCGCCGCCGACCATCACCTCCTCCTGCTCCTCACCGACCATGGCGGCGGGCGCCTCGTGCGTCTCGTGGCCGGCGATCTTCTCCCAGATCTTCTCGGCGCCCTCGTAGCACAGGTAGGTGCCGCCCACCATGAGGATCGGCGTGAGCAGCCACGGAAGGAACTGGCTCAGTAGCAACGCCGCCGGCAGGATGAAGAGGAGCTTGTTGCGCAGCGAGCCGATCGCGATCCGCTTGATGATCGGCAGCTCGCGGCTGGCGGCGAAGCCGTGGACGTAGCGCGGCGTCACGGCCGTGTCGTCGACGACGACCCCGGCCGCCTTGGCGCCGGCCCTCCCAGCGGCCGCACCGACGTCGTCGACGGACGCCGCCGCGATCTTCGCCAGTGCGGCGATGTCGTCGAAGAGTGCCACAAGTCCGCCAGCCATGGGCCAACCGTAGTCGGCGGCAGCCGCTCCCCCGCTCAGTCGTGCAGGGCGGACCGTCGTGCGGTGAGGAACGCCCGTTCCGGCGCGTTGTCGGTGAGCGCCAGTGCCCGTCCGTATGCCGTGGCCGCCTGCGCGTCGAGCCCGAGCCGGCGGAGCAGGTCGGCCCGGGTGGCGTGGAAGGGCGCATACCCGTCCAGGGGCAGCGCGTCGACCACGGCCAGCCCGGCGGCCGGCCCCTCGACCTCGGCGAGCGCCACCGCCCGGTTCAGGGCGACGACGGCGCTGGGTGTCACGGCATACATCTGGTCGTAGAGCGCCAGCACCTGCGCCCAGTCGGTGTCCTCCGCTGTCGCGGCATCGGTGTGCACCGCTCCCACCGCGGCCAGCAGCTGGTAGTGACCGGGCCTGCCCCGCGTCAGGCACTCCCGCACGAGGGCGTGCCCCTCGTCGATGATCGCCCGAACCCACAGGGTGCGGTCCTGCTCGTCGAGGGTCACCAGGGTGCCGTCCCGGAACCTCGCCGGGCGGCGCGCATCGGTGAGCAGCATGAGGGCCAGCAGGCCCGCGACCTCCGGTTCGTCCGGCATCAGCGCCCGGAGCAGGCGACCGAGGCGGATGGCCTCGTCGCAGAGGTCGGCTCGCACCCCCGTCTCGCCGGACCGCGGCAGGTAGCCCTCGGTGAAGACGAGGTAGACCACGGCGAGCACCGGCCGCAGCCGGTCCGGCAGCTCCTCGTCGCGAGGCACGCGGTAGGGGATGTGGGCCGCGGCGATCTTGCGCTTCGCCCGGGTGATCCGCTGCGCCATCGTCCGCTCCGGCACGAGGAAGGCGGCCGCGACCTGTGGCACCGTGAGGCCGCCGAGCAGCCGCAGGGTCAGCGCGACCTGCGCCTCCGGCGACAGCGCGGGGTGGCAGCACGTGAACACGAGTCTCAGTCGGTCGTCGCGCACGGAGGTGGCCGGGGCCGGCGACTCGTCGTGGTGGAGCACCAGCGCCTCCTCGTGGCGCGACTGCCGGGTGGTCTCCCGCCGCAGCCGGTCCACCGCCCGGTTGCGCGCAACGACGGTGAGCCACCCCCCCGGGTTGGGCGGCACCCCCTCGGAGGGCCAGCGCCGCAGGGCCTCGACGAACGCCTCCTGGGCCATCTCCTCCGCCAGGTCGAGGTCACCGAAGCGCCCCGCCAGCCCCGCGACGACCCGGCCGAACTCGGCCCGGTACAGCTCCTCGACGGCGGCCGGGTCGAGCGGCCGGGAGGGGTCGCTCACTCGTCCTGGAAGGGACGGACCTCGACCCGGCCGCGGCACGCGGCCGAGCCCTCGGCGGCGAGGGCCAGGGCGGCGTCGAGATCGGGCGCCTCGATGACCCAGAAGCCCCCCATCTGCTCCTTGGCCTCGCTGTAGGGGCCATCGGTCATCACGACGTCGGCGCCCGTGCCGTCGACGACCGTGGCCATGCTCGGCGCGTGGAGACCACCGGCGAAGACCCACGCCCCCCGCTCCTGGAGCCGCTCGTTGTAGGCGCCCACGTCGGCGAACATCTCTTGGATCTCCTCGTCGCCGGGCGTGGGGTCACCATCGCGGTGCCACACCGACATCAGGTACTGCGTCATGGTCCTGCTCCTTGCCTCGTCCGGAACGGCAGGGTGCCGTGTCCTCAGTGTCTCCACGAACGGGGTCCGCCGGATGCGACACCTGACGAGGACCTTTTCCGTGTTCGTTCCGAGTTCGGGCCCGGGCGGCCGTTCCTCCCGCGCTCAGGCGCCGGGCGACCACCCGACGAGCAGCATCGTGGCGTCGTCGGTGAGGCGGGCCTGATGGTGCTCGACGAGGGCACGGCTGACCCGGCGCATCGACTCGGCGGCCGGGAGGTCCTCGGTCACCGTTCGGGACAGGAGGTCGACGAGACGCGCCACCCCGAACTGGTCTCCGGCGGGCGACCTGGCCTCGATGACCCCGTCGGTGAAGAGGAGCACCTGGTCGCCCGGCTCGAGCTGGTCGTGGCCCACCCGGTGGCCGTGATCGCCCGGCAGTCCGAGGCCGAAGGGCAGCCCGGACCCTGTCGAGAGCGTCTTGACGTGGCGGCCGCGACGGAGGACCAGCGGCTCGGGGTGGCCGGCGTTCACCCACTCGATCCGGCCCGTGTCCAGGTGCAGCTCGGCCAACACACCGGTCGAGAAGGAGTCACCGGCGAAGCCCTCCTCGACCGACGCGTCGATGGACCTGGCCGTCTCCTCGAGGGTGCCGCCGTTGCGACGGGTGTTGCGGTAGGTCGCCACGGTGAGCTCTGCCAGCTGTGCGCTGCCCAGACCGTGGCCCATCCCGTCGAACACGGCGAACCGGGCCACGTCCTGCTCGACCGCGTAGTCCACGGAGTCCCCCGCCACCTCGTAGGCGGGTTCGAGGCAGGCGGCGATGGTCACTCGGTCCGAGCCGAAGGTCAGTGGGGGGAGCAGGCTCCACTGGATCTCTGCGGCAAGGTCGAGGCTCGAGGACCGCCGGGCGTTGACGAGGGTGTCGGAGCAGGCGGCCTTCACCGCGAGGAGCTCTGCGGTGAGGGTCGCCAGGGGCTGGAGCCAGTCGGGGGCGCCCCCCGTCGTGGGGGCGGCGCGGCCGACGGCCGACGGGTCGTCCTCCTCCAGCACCACCGACAGCACCCCGGACCGGTCGAGTCCGTTGCGGAGCGGGGACCACAGGGTGACTCGCGCCTGCTCGTCGTGCGGCGGCTGCGCGACGACCTCGTCGTGCTGGTAGGCCCGCCCGGCGAGGGTCGAGTCGATCCTCAGCGGCGGCGAGTCGGCTTCACCCCGGGACCCGTCCGTGAAGGGCACCAGGGTGGTCTGCTCGAGGTCGGCGAGGTAGATGGTGGCCGAGTGGGCTCCGAGCCGGCGGGCGTGGTCGTCAACGACCTCGGGCACCCGGTGCGGAGCGGCGAGGTGCGAGGCCTCCACCAGGTCGACCAGCACCCGCCACTGTGTGAGCGGGTCGCCGGCCGCGGACCCCCCAGTCTGTTCCGACGTCGCCACCCGTGGACCGTACCTCAGCGCCTCGGCGGCGAAGCCGACCCTTCCGTGCATCTGCGGCGAGCCCTGTCGCCCGTCCACCTCCGACAGGTACCGTCTGCGCCCATGCGTGTATTTCTCCGCGTCCTCGCCGTGCTGGTCGTCCTCGTCATCGTGGGGGCGATCGGCGGGTACGTCTACGCCCGACCCCTGATCGCGACGGGGACCGGGTACTCCGCGCACAACACCTGCGCCGTCTCCCTGGTCGCCGGTCGGGACGACCCCGAGGCCGACCTGCCCCCCAACCCCCTGGTGCCGTATCTCACGGGGTACGTCAACCGGGGTGCGAAATCGAGCACGGCGTCCCTGCTCTGGGTCCTGTCGACCCAGAAGGCCTGGTACACCAAGGGGTTCGGCTGCACGCTCGGCCCTGAGCGGCCCCCGCTCGAGGAGCCGACCCTCGTCGAGGCCGACCTCAACCCGTACTCGTCCGCCCCGGCACCCGAGCCGACGCCCGAGATCACGGCGATCCTCGACAAGGCCTTCGGGGAGGACCTGTCGGAGAAGGACCAGGAGGAGCTCGGCACGCGAGGTGTCGTCGTGATCCACGACGGGGAGATCCTCGCCGAGCGGTACGCCGAGGGCTTCGATGCCGAGACCCCCCAGCTCGGCTGGTCGATGTCCAAGAGCGTCGCCAACCTCATGGTCGGTCGGCTCGTGCAGGAGAACCGCATCGCGATCGACGACTCGGCGCTGCGGCCGGAGTGGACCGACGACCGCCGGGACATCACCGTCGACGAGCTGATGCGGATGACGAGCGGCCTGACCTGGGACGAGACCTACAGCCTCGGGACCCCCATCACGGAGATGCTCTACGCGCACGGCGACATGGCGGAGTACGCGGCCAGCCAGCCCCTCGCGCACGCCCCCGGCACCTACCAGCAGTACTCCAGCGGCTCGACCAACATCCTCTGCTCGGTGCTCACCCGCCTCGCCGACGTTCCCGACGCCGACCTCCCGCGCCAGCAGATCTTCGCGCCCCTGGGCCTGTCATCGGCGGTCATGGAGCCCGACATGGTCGGCACCCCGGTGTGCAGCTCCTACATGTGGGCCACCCCTCGGGACTGGGCCGCGGTCGGGCAGTTCGCGCTCCAGGACGGCGTCTGGGCCGGCGACCGGCTCCTGCCCGAGGGCTGGATGGAGCAGTCGACGACGACGACCCCGGTCGCCGAGAGCGAGGAGAAGGGCTACGCGGCCGGGTGGTGGGTCAACCAGCAGGCCGACGGCAGGTTCGTCGACGCGAAGCTTCCCGAGGACGCCTACTGGGCGAGTGGCCACGATGGCCAGCGGGTCTACGTCGTGCCCTCCGCCGACCTCGTCGTCGTGCGCCTCGGGTTCACCCCCGAGCTCGAGGGCGAGGAGATCCGCACGTCCGACCTGGTCTCCGAGCTCGTCGCACTGACCGCCGCGAGCTGACGCTCCGGCCGCGCCGCCTGGTCACAGGACCCGGCGGGTCACGGGACCGGCGGACGCTCAGAGCGTCGCGGTCACCCTCACCTGGCGCACGTTCTCGACGTCGCCGAAGAGCGGCACGCAGCTGACGTCGACGGGCGTTCCCGCGGTGCCGCCCGGCGCCGTGCACACGGTGTCGACCGTGGTCGTGTCATCGACCTCGAAGGCCATCGTGAACAGGAGCGGGAAGCCGTCGTCCTCGGAGGGAACCGCCCGCATCCCGGCGATCGTCATGGCGTCCAGCGGCCCGGCGCCACCACTCTCGATGGTCCAGCCGTCCTCGATCTGACCGCGAGGCAGCTCGAACCCCTCGCCCACGGAGATCTCGATGTCGAGCGATCCGCCGTTCGTCGGGATCTCGGAGGGAAGGGTGGTCGGGATCTCGCTGGGGAAGGTCGTGGGGAAGGGCTCGGTGACCTGGTCGACCGTGCGAGCGAAGAAGAAGATGCCACCGGCGACGAAGATCACCAGGACCACGAGGGCAACGAGGGCGGCGATGAGGCAGCCCTTTGCCGCCCCGCTGCCCCGTTGCGGTGGCGGGGCCCCGTATGCCGGGTAGCCGGGATGCTGTGCCGGGTAGCCCTGCTGGGCGGCGCCGTAGCCGGACGGTGGGCCACCGTAACCCTGCTGGGCGCCGTACCCGGTCCCGGCGGCAGCGGCCTCCTGCGCGTCCGGCTGGGGCTGCCCGGTCTCCGGGTAGGGCTGTTGCTGCGAGGGGATGGCCGTCGTGTGGGAGACGTCGAGGACCTGGGTGTCCTGCGACGGGGCGGTCCACTCCGGCGACGCCGTGGGATCGCTGGGGTACGGCATCCGGAACTGCTCGGTCCACTGCTGGCCGTCCCAGTAGCGTTCCCGCCCGTCCGGCTGCAGGTGCCACCCCGCTGGTGCAGACATGTCGCCCTCCTCGGTTCGCACCAGCGTATCCGTCGCCGTCGGCGCCTGTCCCCCGCCCGTCGGAAGGTCCGGGGCGTGTCGAAGGGTGTGCGGCCACCGCGATGCGACGTGCACCGCGATGAGAGGCTGGCTCACGGAGGTGGCAACATGCCGCAGGACATCACGGTGACCCACGAGGAGACCCGCCACCGGTGGGAGGTCTTCGTCGGCGACGACGTCGCGGGGTTCACCACGTACCGGCGATCCGGCGGGGTCGTCGACCTCACGCACACCGAGGTCGACTCCGCCTTCGAGGGCCTCGGGGTCGGCAGCACCCTCGTGCGCGCTGCCCTCGACGAGATCGCAGCCGCGGGCGAGAGCGTGGTCGCAACGTGCCCCTTCGTCGCGGCCTGGCTGGAGCGGCATCCCGACTACCAGCACCTGCTCGCACCCGGCCAGGACTGAGCCGGGGTGGACGCCGTGGACGGGGCCGTGCAGGTGGTGCTGATGGCGGACACCCACGTGCCGACCCGGGCCAAGGACCTCCCGGCGCAGCTGTGGGCGGCGGTCGAGCAGGCCGACCTCGTCGTGCACGCCGGGGACTGGATGGACGCCCGCCTTCTCGACGAGCTCGAGGCCAGGAGCCGGTCGTTGCTGGCCTGCTGGGGAAACAACGACGGTGTCGACGTGCGGGCCCGGCTGCCCGAGGTGGCCACCGCCGTCGTCGAGGGGGTGCGGGTCTCCGTCGTCCACGAGACCGGGTCGAGGGCGCGGCGCGAGGAGCGGATGCGCGCGGACTACCCCGACGCCGACCTCCTCGTCTTCGGGCACAGCCACATCCCGTGGGACACGACGCATGCCGGTCTGCGTCTGATCAACCCCGGCTCGCCGACCGACCGCCGCCGGCAGCCGCACTGCACCTACATGACGGCCCGGCTCGTCGGCGGCACCGTCCGGGACGTCGTGCTGCACCGCCTCCCCCAGCGGACCGTCGGAGGCTGACGCGCCGCTCAGCCGCCGAGCACCGACTCCTCGGAGACGGGCACGACCACGGGTCGCGGGGTGAGGTGGATGCCGGCGACCATGCACCGCACCGAGCCCCCGGCGAGCTCGATGGTCGGCACGTCGAGCGGGAGCAGCCGCACCGACTGCTCGATGATGGCCCGCTGCTCGTCCGTGAGGCTCGCCGCGGCCCGGGTCGACAGGGCCAGCACCCTGCCGCCGGGGGTCCGCAGCTCGATGGCGTTGCCCGCGAAGTCCCGCACCTGCTGCGGTGACAGCTCGATGATCGTCCTGCCCTGCTCGGCGATCGACTCCGCCACGGCGCGGCGACGGCCCTCGTCGGGGATCAGGTCGAGGCCCACCAGTGCGAAGTCGCTGGCGATCGTGATCATGACGTTGGTGTGGTAGATCGGCGTGCCGAGCTCGTCGCAGGCGTCGAACACCATTGCCTCGTAGCCGAACTGAGAGCAGAAGCGCTCCAGGACCATCGGGTTGGCGCGGTTCGACCTTGCGGTGAAGGCGACCCGGGTGACGTGGTCGAGCACCATCGCACCGGTGCCCTCGAGGTAGGCGCCGTCGTGCTCCAGCCCGGAGTAGTCGACGACCTCCTGCACGCGGTAGTGCGTCTTGAGCATCTCCACCACGTCGGCGCGTCGTTCGGTGCGGCGGTTGGGGGCATACATCGGGTAGACCGCCACCCGTCCTCCGGCGTGCGTGGAGAACCAGTTGTTGGGGAAGACGCTGTCGTTGCGGGTCGGGTCGTCGTCGTCGAACAGGTGCACCGCCACCCCGGCGGCGGCCAGGGCGTCGGCTGCCCGGGTGACCTCGTCGTAGGCCGCCGCCGCCACCTCCGCCGGGCGACGCGACGGGTCCTCGGTCTGGAAGGCGTTGTCGGCCGCGGTCTCCGGGTTGGGAGCGAAGGCCGTCGGTCGGATGAGGACGACCGCTGCGGGAGCCTGCACGGACATCTCAGACCACCGCTGACATCGGCGCGGAGGTGCGCACGAGCGAGAACAGGTCCTTGGGGTCGGCCGGCTCGGCGACGAGGTCGATCTCGTCGTAGTGACCGGTCGTGGCCACCGCGTCGTTCAGGAAGCGCAGGGCCGAGAAGTCCTCGATCGCGAAGCCGACCGAGTCGAAGACGGTGATCTCGCCGTCGCTCGTGCGACCCGGAGCCGCTCCGCTGAGCACCTGCCACAGCTCGGTGACGGGCGAGTCGGGCTCCAGCTGCTGGATCTCGCCCTCGACCCTCGTCTGCTCGGTGAGCTCGACGAAGACGGAGGCGCGGCGGAGGATCCGTGCGTCGAGCTCGGTCTTGCCGGGACAGTCACCACCGATCGCGTTGACGTGCACGCCGGGCTCGACCATGGCATCGGTGAGCACCGTGGCGTTGGACTTGTCGGCGGTGCACGTGGTGATGATGTCGGCGCCGAGCGCGGCGTCGGCGGCGCTCGAGGCGCGCAGGACCTCGAAACCGAGCGGCTCGGCATTCCGGACGAACTTGTCCACCGCCGCGGAGTCGGTGTCCCAGACCTGCAGGCGGTTGATCCCCAGGACCGCGCGGAACGCGAGTGCCTGGAACTCGGACTGGCTGCCGGTGCCGATCATCGCCATGGTGCGCGAGGCCGGGCGGGCCAGGGCGCGGGCCGCCATCGCCGACGCGGCGGCGGTGCGCAGGGCGGTGAGCAGGGTCATCTCGGCGACGAAGGTCGGGTAGCCGTTGTGCACGTCGGCGAGGACCCCGAAGGCCGTGACCGTCTGGTAGCCACGCGCCGGGTTCGACGGGTGTCCGTTGACGTACTTGAAGGAGTACTGCTGGCCGTCGCTCGTCGGCATCAGCTCGATGACGCCGTCACGTGAGTGGCTGGCCACACGTGGGGTGAGGTCGAACTCGGGCCAGCGACGGAAGTCGGCCTGCTGGTAGCTGGCGAGGGCGGACAGGACCTCCTCGAGGTCCACGGAGGCCGCCCACTCGGAGATGTGGCGGACGTCGACGAAGCGCACCATCAGCGCCTCCTTTCTGGTCAGGAGCGTCACCCTAGGACGTGGCAGTCTGTGACCGCAATAACCATGTGATGCACTATTCGGCGCTTCATTGATCACTTTGACACCTATTCATGCACACTATGTGTCATGAACGGAATGGACGACCTGGACCGGCGCCTCATCGCGGCCCTCCGCGCAGATGGCCGCGAGCCGGTGAGCTCCCTCGCCCGTCGGCTCGGGGTCAGCCGGGCGACGGTGAACAGCCGGATCGAGCGGCTGCTGGACTCCGGCACCATCCTGGGTTTCTCGGTGCGGGTGCAGGATGACCGAGACCCCGACACCATCCGCGCCGTGGCGCTCATCGAGGTGGAGGGCCGGTCGACCACCACGGCGATCAACCAGCTGCGAGGGCTGCCCGAGGTGCACGCCCTGCACACCACGAACGGTGGATGGGACCTGGTCGCGGAGCTGCGGACCAACACCCTGAGCGACTTCGACCGCGTGATGGGGCAGATCCGGTCGGTCGAGGGGGTCGTCAACAGCGAGACCTCGCTGTTGCTCCGCTCCATCCGGATGTGACGTCGGCAGGGGACGGCCGCAGGTGCGAGTCCTGGCGGTCCCAGCTCGGAGATGGCTCGACGGAGCGTGCGTGGACAGGAGACACTGGGACCATGCTTGGCACCGGTGGACGCGTGCCTCTCACGGCGGCCACCATCCTCCTGACCACGATGCTGGCCGCCTGCAGCTCGGTGCCGAGCGCCGCTCCACCGCCCCAGCCGACACCGGCGACCCCCTCGCAGACCTCGCAGCCCTCGCAGCCCTCGCAGCTCTCGACCGCCGCAGCGAAGGCCCGTGACCACGTGGAGGTGCTTGCCGACGAGATCGGCGCCAGATACTCGGGCACCCAGGGTGAACAACGGGCGGGCTCGTACGTCCGGTCGGAGTTCGAGCGCCTGGGATACACCGTTGAGACGCAGACGTTCCGCTTCAACGAGGGCTCCTCGGCGAACTTCGTAGCCACCAAGCAGGGCGAGTCCCCGCGCGAGGTCGTGGTTGGCGCCCACTACGACGCGGTCGACGATGGGGACGGGGCGGACGACAATGCATCCGGCGTGGCCGTCATGCTTGCCGCCGCCGAAGCGGTTCGCGACCAGGAGGTTCCGTACACCATCCGGTTCGTCGCCTTCGGAGCAGAGGAGGCAGACGACATGTTCGGGTCCGCCCACTATGTCGACGAACTGGACACCGCGCAGCGACGAGCCATTGTCGCGATGATCAACCTCGACAGCGTGTCCGCCGGTGACATTCGCTACGTGTACGGAGACGCCGAGGACCTGAAGGCGTGGACCCGAGATGCCGCTGAGCAGTTGGGCCAACCCTTGGAGACCATTCCGGTCAGCGACCTCCACGAGGACTCGGACTACTACCCATTCCAGCGCTCCGGAGTTCCGTTCATCTACTTCGAGGCCACCAACTGGAACCTGGGAGACCGCGATGGGTTCACGCAGGTGGACGAGCAGTTCGGAGATCGCGGCGCCATCATCCACACGGAGTACGACACTCTCGAGTACGTGGACCGGATGTTTCCTGGCCGAGTGGATGAACGACTGGACTCATACAGCACCCTCCTCAGCCGAATACTCACTGAGTACGACGGCTGAACACACGGCCGGCTGGCTCCGCGGAAACGAGAAAGGGTTCGAGCGGTCACGCCGACATCATCCGCGAGCGCATCGACGGTCAGACCGGCGAGTAGCCGAGGCCGGCGCCGGCGGCGGGGTAATCGCCGCGTCGCGGGCGGCGTCGCGCAGGTCCTGCTCGGCCGCGGCTGGGCCTTCCCCGGGCAGCGAAGCGTGAAGGGCCGAGTCCGCTCGCGATGGGCGGCGGCTCCCGACTGACATCTAGGGTGGGCTCCATGGTGTCGCGGATCGGGCGGGCGCAACTTCTCAAGTTCGTGACCCTGATCGAGGACTCTGTGTCCCCGAGAGATGTCGGACGCCTCTACGCGCGCGCCGAGGCCCTGGCCAGGCTGCCGCTCAGCATCCAGCGCTGGATTGTCCAGCGCGCCGGCGGTGACCCGTACATGGGGTTCGTCGTGGAGCCGTACTGTCTGTTCCTCGCCTACGAGGTCACTGACCAGGACGCCGCGGCCCGGCTGCTCCCACCCGGATACCGGCTCATCCCGTCCGCGATGTTCGAGGGCGACCAGCCGCGGCACGTCGCCATCCTCGGCGCCTTCACCGTGCACACCACAGTGTTCTGGGGTACCCGCGTGGAGTTGTACCTCATCGCCGAGAGCGAAACGACCGGGATGCTGACCTGGATCATCTGCGACTACGAGTCCGACACCATCAACTACGACCCGGGCCAGGGATTCTCCGGTGCCACGACCAGCCGGGCGATCGTCACGACCACCCACACGGGTGACGTCCTCGTCGACGTTCGGAGCGCGGACCGTCCCAACGAGCTTGCCGTGACGGCGCCCACGGCAAGAGGCATCCAGCGTCCGCTGGATCAGCGGCTGTGGGTCGAGGGGAACCTCTCGGTGGACTACGGCGGCCGGCTGGCACATCCGGGGTCGGAGTCGTTCGGGCTCATCTTCGACCCGGGTGAGATGACTCAAGCACTGGACATCCCGGTCCACGCGGTCGAGGTGGAGCGCAACACCTTCGGCGCCGACCTCCGAGCCAGCGAGCCGCTCTCGGTCGCATGCTTCCCGTACGCCCAGCACTTCCTCACGACGAGCTATCCGCGCCCCAGCCCGATCCACGACCGGGCTGGCCTCGAGGACGAGATCGAGGACCGACTCCAAGCGGCGCCCTAGCGACGGGGCCCCGCCTCGGGGCGACCGAGCAGTCGTGGCGCCATCGCTTGGCAGCCAATGGACGCCGGAACCGGAGCCCCGAGGTACCGCGGAGTCCTGGCTGCTTCGACCAAGCGTCGATCACCACGAGTGATCGTCAACGGCACGGGTGGGGCCGTTCTCGACGAGGTGCGCCCCTTCGAGCAGAGGAAGTGAACACCTCGTCGGCGCGAAGAAGGCAAGCGCGGCACGCGGCGATTTCGGGTGACTCGCCTCAGACGCCTGGGCAGGCGGGTATCGCCGCGTAGGGCGGGACCGTCCCCGACAGCTTCGACAACGCCCTGGCCGAGACCGTCTCCGGACACGCCGGGCGGTTCATCGAATGAGCCGGGTCACAGCCCCCGTCCGCCGCTGGTGCGAGCATCCGCGGTGTCACGTCGCGGCTTGAGTTTCCTTGTCGGACGTCCCGGGAGTGTCCGATGGTGCAGCGCGCCTCCACACCAGGACGTATAGCAGGACGATCGTCACTCCTACCGTGTTGAGGATCGTGATCGACACCGTGACGAGGGGGTCGGCTCCGAACGGAAAGATCATCATCAGGAGCATCGGAGCGATGTTGCGTACCGCTGTTGTCACCTCGGTCGCGTGCCTGACACCCACGTCCTTCACCCTGAGACCAGAAACGAGAAGGTAGCCGCAGCCCAAGCCGATGAAGGGGCCCGCGAGGGCGGCGATGTAGCTGGCGGTACCCCAGGTCTGCACGAACAGGCTCCAATATGCAACCAGCGTGAAATTGAGATTGAAGAGCAGGCACAGAATCGCAACTCGGACGACCCAGCGCGTCAGGGGCGGCGTCAGGTCGGGCCACCAGGCCCTGAAGGCGGACCCGAGAACCATCGGCAGAAGCAGGAAGAGCAGCAGCGGCCACGCCACATCCCAGGCAGAGGTCTTGAGGTTCGCGTCAACGACATCGATGGCGAGGGGCAGCCCGATCGGAAGGGCGACAACGGTCCCGACGGTCAAGACCACGAGCAGCGTCGTGGCGACGCCGGCATTCGCTTTGGCCAGACCGGCGAGAATCGGCGCGAATGGCATTCCTGCACTCAGGGCGGCGATGCAGAACCCCACTTTGATCTCTCCGGGAATGGAGGAGGCGATCGTCATCAGATAGCCGACGAAGACCAGTGGGATGACGATGAAGTTGATCACCAGCACCCACACCGCGATCTTTCGGTGGGCAACGGCTTGGCCAAGCATGGTGCCGACCTCCAACCTCAGGCCCAGCCCAAACGCGTTCAGGATGACGAAGAGCACACCGAAACCGTTGATCAGTACAGCCTGGTTGGACATCGCATCCCTCTCTCAGCGGTGACGTGAACGGCGCAGGCCTACTGCTGCATGGGACCCGCGCTCGTTCGACGCGTCCATCCGTGCCTCCGCTTCAGGGCATACCCTGCCCTACGCCGGTCACGGGTCGCGAGGCTAGGGCCCTGACTGGTCGAGGAGGTATCGGCCGAAGTGGGGAACGGTGAAGGCGATCCGCCCGCGCTCCCCCGAGTAGATCAGCCCCTTCTTGAGCAGCGCGTCCCGCGCCGGGGAGAGCGATTGCGGCTTGCGGCCGAGGTGGGTCGCCACGTCCGACGTCGGCACGGCAGCCGTTTCGTCGCCGACACCCACCGCGACGTCGGCCATCGCCCGCAGGTACTCCCGCTCCCCCGGCGTCGCCCGCTCGAAACGCGACCCGAAGAACCCCACCGCGAGCTCGGACTCCGCCTCGGGTGCCGCGACGGCGACGTCGGATGCCGCGATCGGTGAGGTCGTGGCCCGGTCCCACACGGCCTTCCCGTAGGCCTGGATGAAGTAGGGGTAGCCGCCGGTCGCGACGTACATCGCCTCGAGGGCCTCCGGCGTGTAGGCCGCGCCCTCCTCGTCAGCCGGGCGCACGAGGGCTGCATCGGCGGCAGGCCGTTCGAGGCGGTCGATCCGGGAGTATCGAAACAACCTCTCGGAGTATGACTTGGAGGCCGAGAGAACTGCGGGCAGGTGCGGCAGCCCGGCGCCGACCACGATGAGGGGCAGCCGCGACTGGGAGATCTCGTGGGCCGCGGCGCAGAGCGCGGAGACGTCATCGGGGCCCAGGTCCTGCATCTCGTCGATGAAGATCGCGATGCCGCGGCCGGTGTCGGCGGCCATCCCGCCGAGGTCCGACATCAGCTCGACGAGGTCGATCTCGATGTCGCCGGAGTCGGCCCGCCCGGTGACCGCCGGAACCGTGATGCCCGGGTTCCACCGCTCGCGCAGCTTCGGCGCCCCACGCCCGGACCCGGCGGCGGGCTCGCGCTGGGCGAAGGCCTTGACCACGCCGAGGGCGTGGTCGCCCACCCCACCGGCCGGCCCCAGCTCACGCACGGCCTGGTGCAGGGCCGACGAGAGCGGCCGCCGCAGCGACTGGTCGGGCCTGGCCTCGAGCTTGCCCGTCCCCCAGCCGGACCGGACGGCCGCCGATCGCAGCGCGTTGAGCAGCACCGTCTTGCCCACGCCACGGAGCCCGGTGAGCACGATCGAGCGCTCGGGGCGGCCCCGGGCGACCCGCTCGAGCACCACGTCGAAGGCGTCGAGCTGCTCGTCGCGACCGGCGAGCTCGGGAGGGCGCTGGCCGGCGCCCGGGGCGTAGGGGTTGCGCACGGGATCCACGATCGGAGGGTATACGGCTCTCTAGCGTCCACGGCATACATCCGAATAGCGGGCTAGGCGTGTCGCCCGCAGGGGTCAGAGGATGCGTGGATCCGTGGGCCCCGATGCCTCCAGCGGCTTGCCCGCGGCGTGCCACGCCAGCATCCCGCCGGCCATGTTGGCCACGTCGTAGCCCTGCTGCTCCAGCCACGGCATCACCCGCTGCGTCCGGTTCCCGGAGCGGCAGGTGAGGACGAGGGCGTCGTCGGAGTCGAGGAAGGGGACGAGCTCGTCGACCCGCACCGGCAGCTCGCTCATCGGGATGTGGACCGCGGCCGGGGCGTGCCCGTGGTCCCACTCGTCCTGTTCCCGGATGTCCAGGACCACCGCCTCGTCGGCGAGCTGGGTGACCGGGATCTCGGGAAAGGTGCTCATCACCCCAGCATGCCAAAGCGGCACCCATCTAGGATGCACCCATGTGCCGTCTCTTCGGCCTCACCGCGGGACCCACCCGGGTGTCGGCCACGTTCTGGTTGCTTGGTGCCTCGGACAGCCTGGAGGTGCAGTCGGAGCGAAATCCCGACGGCACCGGCCTCGGAACCTACGACGAGCGCGGCCTGCCGTTGCTCGAGCGCCAGCCGCTGGCCGCCCACGACGACGCCCAGTTCGTGCGGGAGGCCCGAGACCGACGGTCGACCACGTTCCTCAGCCACGTCCGCTACGCGACGACCGGGCCGACGCAGACCCAGAACTGCCATCCGTTCCTCATCGACGGGCGGTTCCACGCCCACAACGGCGTCATCCGCGAGGTCGAGCGCCTCGAGGAGCACCTGGGGGAGGCCATGCGCACCGTGCACGGTGACACCGACTCCGAGCGGTATGCCGCGCTGGTCGCCCTCGAGACCCGACGGCACGGGGGTGACGTGTCGGCGGGCATCACCGCCGCAGCGTCCTGGGTGGCGCAGAACCTCCCGGTCTACTCCATCAACCTCCTCGTCACCTCGGAGAACGAGCTGTGGGCGCTGCGCCACGGCGACTCCCACCCCCTGCTCGTGCTCGATCGCCGCGAACCGCCCGCCGGCACCACGGCGGTCCACCACCGGGGCAGCGGTGACGGCATCCAGATGCGGTCCACCCACCTGGCAACCGCTCCGTCGGTCGTGGTCGCCACCGAGGCCATGGACGAGGACGACTGGTCCCCGCTGGCCCCCGGAGAGCTGCTCCACGTCGACCCCGACCTCGGGCTCACCCGCGAGGTCGTCATCCCCGAGCTCCCTCGGCACCAGCTGACCCTCGAGGACCTGGGGATTCACGAGGCGGCCGCGCAGGCCCCGCAGTGAGGGTGCCGCCCGGCCGCGCGACCCCGACCCCAACTGCAGCCACCACCCCGGGGTGGGTCGGCTACTTGAGGAACTTGCTCGTCCTGCGGTCGGCGAGGAGCTTGCCGCCCGTCTGACAGGTCGCGCAGTACTGCAGCGAGGAGTCCGCGAAGGACACCTCCCGCACGACGTCGCCGCACTCGGGGCACACCTCGCCGGTTCGTCCGTGGACGCGCATTCCGGAACGTTTGGCGTCCTTGAGCTCCTTCGCCGGTTTGCCCGAGGCGGCCTGGACGGCACCGGCCAGCGTTCCCCGCAGCGCGGTATACAGGCGCGTCACGTCGTCATCATCGAGCGTCGCGGCGATCGCGAACGGCGAGAGCTTCGCCACGTGCAGGATCTCGTCGGAGTAGGCGTTCCCGACCCCGGCGATGATCGACTGGTCCCGCAGCAGACCCTTGATCTGCATCCGCCGCGAGCCGACGATCTCCGCGAACTCGCTCTCCGAGAATGAGTCTGCCAAGGGGTCCGGCCCGAGCGCGGCGATCCCGGGAACGTCCGAGGGGGTGCCGACGATGTAGGCGGCGAGGCTCTTCTTGGTGCCGGCCTCGGTCAGGTCGAACCCCGACCCGTCGTCGAGCCGAACCCTCAGGGCGATCGGCGACTTCCCCGGTCGGAGCACGGTCGCCGGAACTGCGTCGGACCACCGCAGCCACCCTGCGCGAGCCAGGTGGAAGATGAGATGCGTTCCACCGCAGTCCAGGTCGATGAACTTCCCGTGCCGCCCCACCCCGTCGACCGGAGCCCCGACCAGGGCGTCCGGGGGTGGGGTGAAGGTCTTCAGCACGGAGATCGAGCCGAGCTCCACGCCGGTGACCGCAAACCCGGCGGTCCGCGCGGCGAGGAAGTCGACGAGTGCCTGCACCTCTGGCAGCTCGGGCATGCGCTGACGCTACCGCTCGTCCGGGTCCGGAACCATGTATGCCGGGGGGTCGTCCACCGACACGACGGCATCCGACGCCTGGCCCGCCAGGCTCTTGGGCGGTGGGGCCCCGGTCCACAGGGGTCGCACCCCACGCGCCAGCCCGTAGCCGTCCGGCGCCCGCACCACCGGCACCTCGAGGGGTTCCCCCGGTTCGGAGGCGACGTCGTCGGTGGGGATGGGCACCCCGCGGGAGAGCACCTGCTGGCCGGCGGAGAGCTGACGGATGGCGACGCCGCGCACCCGGTCCGGCCGCTTGGCGGCGAAGTCGGTGTAGATCTTGGGGTCGTGCTGGCCGTCGTCGCCGACCAGCAGCCACCTGACGTGGGGGAGCTCCCGGGCGAGGCGGTGCAACGAGGCCAGCTTGTGTTCCTGGCCCGAGCGGAACCAGCCCGTGTTGGTGGGCCCCCAGTCCGTGAGGAGCATCGGCCCCGCCGGGTAGCCATTGCGCCGCAGGAACCGGGTCAGCAGCGGCTGGGTGTTCCAGGCCCCCGTCGACAGGTAGACCACCGGCGCGTCCGGCTCGGCATCGAGCAGCTCGCGATAGAGGGTCGCCATCCCCGCCACGGGCCGGCGGGTGCCCTCGGCTCGCACGAAGGTGTTCCACCCGGCGATCAGCGGGCGCGGAAGCGAGGTCGACAGCACAGTGTCGTCGATGTCCGAGATGATGCCGTGCGTCTGGGTGGTGCCGACGACGAGCACCGGCACGTCGATCGGCTCGGCGTCGGGTGAGCTGAGGTAGATCCGATGCCAGCCCGGTCCGAGCCCGTGCCCGCGCACCGTGAGGTCGACGTAGCCCCCGCGGTCGGTGTGCGTCGGGATGAGCCGCTCGTTGACCCGCACGGTGACCGGTTCGTCCATCGCTGGGGCAGCGACGAAGGCCCGCCATCCCCGCGTCTCCAGCTCGACTCTCCGGAGCCGGCCGGCATACGTCGTGTCCTCGGTGGGCCCGTCGGTGCCGGACCGGCTGACGAGCACCCGGGCCAGCACCCGCAGCTGGGCGACGCTGCCGTAGCCGGTGAACGGCACGATGCGCGTGCGCCAGCCACGCTCGCGCAGGGACTCGGCGATCCGCCCGTGGTAGGCATCCTCGACGAGTGCAGCGGCGTGCGGTCGCGGCATGTCCTGAGCCTAGAGCAGCCTCAGCCGGCCACGGACGGTGTGCCCCCGAGGACACACCTGACGTGCAAGGTCGAGGCCAGCGACGGCTTCCGGTCGATGCGACCCGCCCCACGGGGTCGGAGCGACGGCGAGGTGTCGGCGCTGCATCTGCCCGGGTCCGCCTGCCACGATGAGGGCATGCCGTCGGCCTTCCGGAAGAGCTCGCCGCACGCGCCGACCGGGTACTTCGCCTGGGAGGCAGCGGGGCTGCGATGGCTCGCGGATGCCGGCGGTGCGAGGGTCGTGGAGATCCTCGACGTCGGCCCGGACCACCTCGACCTCGTGCGCCTCACATCCGCGGCCGCCGCACCGCAGGCTGCCGATGAGCTGGGGCGCACGCTCGCGAGAACCCATGGAGCCGGCGCCCGGGCCTACGGCAGCGGACCGCCGGACTGGCAGGGCGAGGGCTTCCTCGGACCCCTGAGCGAGCCCCTTCCGCTCGTGCTGGGTTCCTGGGACACCTGGGGACCATTCCTCGCGCAGGCGCGGATCGCACCGCTCGTCCGCGCCGGCCGGGACGATGGGGTCTTCTCGCCGGCCGACGCCGCGGTGTTCGACCGGCTCGCCGAGAAGGTGGCCAACGGCGCCCACGACACCGGGGAGCCCCCGGCCCGGCTGCATGGCGACCTGTGGTCCGGAAACCTCATGTGGACCTCCGACGGCGCCGTGCTCATCGACCCGGCCGCGCACGGCGGACACCGCGAGGCCGACCTCGCCATGCTGGCCCTCTTCGGGTGCCCGCACCTGGAGCGCATCGTCGCCGCATATGAGGAGGTTTCACCCCTGGCCGACGGCTGGCGCGGCCGGGTGCTGCTCCACCAGTTGCATCCGCTGCTCCTGCACGCCCTGCTGTTCGGCGGCTCCTACGCCGCCCAGTGCCGGCAGGCCGCGGATCGCTACGCCTGAGCGTCGTGACCGGACGCCTCCGGTACGGGAGGACCGAGGGCACCCGAAGCACCGGGGGCACCCGGGTCGGGTCCGAGTGAGTCGAGTGCCGGGACATCACGGTCGACCGGCACCTCGCCCAGTCGGCGGTCCACGCGGATCGCCACGGCGACCGCGGGCGATGACAACGTGGCTCCGAGGGCGCCGGCGAGCGCGGCGCCCACGGTCGTCGACCCGAGGGCGACGATCGGGTGCAGGCTCAGGACGTCGCTCGTCAGCGTGGTGAGCACCACCGTCTGCACGATGTTCTGCACGACGAGGATGACCACGAGCATGATGATCGCCGCCTGCGGGCCCTGGGCCCCGAGCGCCAGCAGGGTCGCGAACGCGCCGGAGAGGATCGCGCCGAGGTAGGGGATGTACGAGGTCACGAGGGTGACGACCGCGATGGCGAACGCGAGGGGCACGTCGAGCAGCACGGCAGCCAGCCCGATGAGGACGGAAGTCACCACGGCGCTGATCGTGAGCTCGCGCAGTACGCCTGGTGGCCGACACGGCATCCTGCAGCACCGATCTGCCGGTCTCGCGGTCGAGGCCGACGTGGCCCCCGACCCAACCGACGATCCGACTCCAGTCGTACAGGATGTAGAACAGCAGGAAGGCGGCGACGAACAGGCCGAGGACCAGGGACGCGACGCTGGAGAAGATCCCCGGCAGCAGGCTCGCCGCCCCGCCGATCCAGGCGCCGACCGACTCGTCCGGCTGCGAGCGCAGGGCAGAGACGCTTGCGGGGGTCGAGCCCGTACGACTGCAACCAGGAGGTCAGGGCGTCGAGGCCGGCCGTGAGCTCCCGCCGAGATCGTCGGGGCTGCTGCGCGCGCCCGCTGGACCGGTTGGCCGCGCTGCTCGCGACCGGGGAGGGCCCGTGGCGGCTCGCCTACCGGGAGATCGAGGACTGCACCGACCTCATCGTCGAGGTCGCCGGCACCGCACGGCTCCGGGCGCGGCGCCGGAGGTCGAGTGGGTGTCGTTCCAGGAGCTGTCGGTCGACCAGCGCGCCGAGGGCATGGAGGAGACCACGGGGGAGCGCGCCGAGGGGGTCACGATGTCCACCGTCGTGCGCCCCCGCACCGTCGCGGAGCTCGTCGGCGACGCCGAGGCCGCCGACAGCCCGGTGCACTGACGCCGACCGGCATACGCTCGTCCCATGAGCGACACGATCGACGTCCCGACCCTCGACGGCCCGATGCCGGCCCAGGTGTGGCTGCCCGCGGCCGGCCGGGGACCCGGCATCCTGCTCCTCCAGGAGATCTTCGGCGTCAGCGCCTACATCCGTCGGCGGGCGCAGGACCTGGCCGCTCTCGGCTACGTCGTCGTCGCGCCGGAGGTGTTCTGGCGGCTGGGAGTCTCGGAGGTCGAGAACGGGCCCGGCATGCTCGACGAGGCGATGGGCCTGCTCGGCCGCCTCGACTGGGATGCCGCCGTGGCCGACTCGCTGGCCGCCCTCGACGTGCTCCGGTCCCGGCCCGAGGTCACCGGGACGATCGGGGTGGTCGGGTTCTGCTTCGGCGGCGGGCTGGGCTATGCCGTCGCGGCCGCCTCCCCGGCCGAGGCCCTCGTCTCGTTCTACGGGTCGGCCCTGCCCGACCTCGTCACCGCCGTTCCCTCGGTGTCCACGCCGTCGCTCCACCACTTCGGTGAGGCCGACTCCTACATCCCGATGCCCGCGGTCGAGCGAGTCCGCGACTCGGTCTCCGCCGGTGGGCCGGTGGAGTTCCACACCTATCCGGGCGCGGACCACGCCTTCGACAACAGCGACTTCTTCGGCCACCACCCCGAGGCGAGCGCCCTCGCGTGGCAGCGCACCGAGGAGTGGCTCGCGAGGAACCTGCCGGTCGACTGACCTCGAACACGGCGACCCGGCCGGCGCGACCGCCTGCCCGAGCGGTCAGGGGCACTCGCAGGGCGACGCCCCGCACCGGGGGCACCCACTCGCGTACCGCTCGACGGCCCTGGTGAGGTCGATGTCGACCTGGTTGGCCAGCGACGCCACCCAGGCGAGCACGTCACCGAACTCGTGCTCGCGCTGCGCCGCAGTGCCCTTGCGCACCGCCTGGGCGAGCTCTCCCACCTCCTCGGCGAGCCAGGCCACGGTGCTCGGCACCCCGCGGTCCCGGTCGCGTTCCCCGTAGGTGCGCTCGATGACGTGCTGGAGGGCGGCGAGGTCCATGGTCCGCAACCTACCTCGCAGTCACTGTCTGGTCGGTTTCCCTCAGTTGAGGTCCGCACCGCCGGGGCTCGGCGGGGTCGGGAGGGCGCCGAAGCGCGACACGATGGCGCGTTCGCGGCGGATCAGCCCGATCACGCTGCGCAGCCGGGTTGCGGGGTCGGCACCGTCGAGCACCCGCTGACGGTCGACCGGGTCGAGGACCATCCGCTCGACGATCCGGTAGGCGACCTGAACCAGGGGTGCCTCGATCTCCTCGCTCTCCGCGCCGACGGTCGACAGGTAGGCGGCGTGCTCGCGCAGGGCCGTCTCGGCCAGGCTCGCCACCGCAGGGTCGTCGGCCACCGGGGGCTCGGGGAGCCAGGTGACCAGGCCGGTCGTGTAGGGGGTGCCGGCCTCGGTGTCGATGCCGTCGAGGCGGAAGCGCCGAACGCCGGTCGCGACGAGGTGCACGACCGTCCCGATCGCCGAGTCCGCCAGGACCATGGCGTCGACCCTTGCCTCGCACCCGATCCCGTGCAGGTCACCGGCCGCGTCGACGCCGACCTCGTGCCCCCTGCGGATCAGCAGGACGCCGAACGTGCGGTCGTCCTCGTCCCGCTCGGCGAGGAGCCGCGCCAGCTCGAGGTAGCGCGGCTCGAAGAGCTGCAGCGGCAGCCGGGCGCCGGGCAGCAGGGCCGACCCCAGGGGGAACAGCGGCAGCGACGGCATGCCTCACTCTAGGCGTGGGCCCGGGCGGGCGTCAGCCCTTCGGGGCCGAGGTCGAACCTTTGCCGGCCGGGTCGGGCAGCAGCGGCGCCGCCCCCTCGAGGCCGGCCGCGGCGCGCGCGATGATCGGGCCGACGGTGAGCCCCTGCACGGTGATCGTGAAGAGCACCACGGCATACGTCGCCGTGAGGATCGCAGTGCGTTCCGACCCGGCGGGGAGCCCCAGCGCGAGGCTGATGGCGATGCCACCGCGCAGGCCTCCCCAGGTGAGCAGCCGCACCGTCCAGGGCCCGTAGCCGTCTCGCCGACGCACGAGCACCATGGGCAGCGCCACGGACACGAAGCGCGCCGCCAGGGTCACGGCGATGAGCACGAGGCTGCCCACCACGACCGGTCCGGAGCTGTGGGTGAGGAGCACGTCGAAGCCGATGAACGCGAAGAGCATGACGTTGAGCACCGAGTCGAGCGTCTCCCAGAAGCCCTCCACGTGGTGTCGGGTCTCGCCGTAGAAGGCGGTCTCCTTGCCCGCCGACATGACCATTCCGGCGACCACCATCGCGAGCGGCCCGGAGACACCGATCGCCACCGCCGCGGTGTAGCCGCCCACGACCATGGCCAGGGTGATGATCACCTCGACCACGTGGCCGTCGATGGTGCGGCACATCGTCCAGCCGAGCCAGCCGATGACGAGGCCGAATGCCATGCCCCCCAAGGCTTCCCGCACGAAGAGCAGCACGATGCTCCCGGCCCCCGGGTCGATCTCGGACCCGCCCAGTCCCAGCACACCCGCGATCACCGCGAAGAGCACGACACCGACTCCGTCGTTGAACAGGCTCTCCCCGGCGATCAGCGTCCTCAGCCGCTCTGGCACCTTGGCGCGGCCCAGCAGGTCGAGGATCGCCACCGGGTCGGTGGGGCTGATGAGGGCGCCGAAGAGCAGACACCACAGCAGGGGCAGGTCGACCCCGACGAACCCGAAGACCAGCCACGCGCCGACACCGACCAGCGCGGTGCTGATCAGCGTGCTGCCGATCGCGAGGGTGAGGATGCTCGTGCGCTGCCGCAGCAGGCGCCGAGCATCGAGGCTGAAGGCACCGGCGAAGAGGAGGATCGAGAGGATGCCGGTGAGCACGAACTCGCTGAAGTCCAGGGTGACGAGGAGCCCCTCGGCCTGGTCGCGGATCCCGACCGACACCCCGAGGGCGTCGAGCAGCAGGATGACGCCCGAGGCGAGCGCGCCGGCCAGCGTCACCCCGACGGTCGTGGGGATCCTGATGAAGCGTTCGTTGACCCAGGCGAGTGCTGCGGTGAGGGTGAGCAGCACCGCCACCGCGGTCACCACGGCATCCGCCGGTCCGGGCCGGTCGTAGGAGTCCCCAGCACGACGCCACTGTATGCCGGTCGCAAGGCAGGCGCACCGCCTGCGAGCCCTCGTGGTCGGGCGCTGCAGCGGTGTGCCCTAGACTTGGTGACAGCGGCCCGCCCAGTTCTGCCTCGGGCCTGCTTCTTTGATGTCGATGCCTTCGTGACGACCGGCCTGGTCGGACCACGGCGCCGCGGCCCCAGAGCCCGCCCGGCAGAACATCGTTCGAGCCGCGGTCGACGACGACGTCGCAACGCAGGCTCCCCACTGCTTGGAGAACCTCTTCGTGTCCACCGACACCTTCGGCACGCTCGGCGTGCCCACCCCCCTCGTCGACGTGCTCGCCGCGAGCGGCATCACGACGCCCACCCCCATCCAGTCGGCGACGTTGCCCGACTCCCTCGCTGGCCGTGACGTCCTCGGGCGCGGCCGCACCGGCTCGGGCAAGACCATCGCGTTCCTGCTGCCGCTGCTGACCCGTCTCTCCCAAAGCGGAACTCGCCGCCAGCCGGGTCGACCGAGGGCCCTGATCCTCGCACCGACCCGTGAGCTTGCCACCCAGATCGACGAGGCGATGGCCCCCCTCGCGGCCCCGCTCGGCCTGACCTCACGCACCGTCTTCGGTGGCGTGGGCCAGAACCCCCAGGTCTCCGCGATCCGGCGCGGCGTCGACGTCATCGTCGCCTGCCCCGGCCGCCTCGAGGACCTGATCCAGCAGGGCCACGTGTCGCTCGGCTCGGTCGAGGTCACCGTCATCGACGAGGCCGACCACATGGCCGACCTGGGCTTCCTCCCGGCGGTCCGGCGCCTGCTCGACGCCACTCCCCAGCGCGGCCAGCGGATGCTCTTCTCCGCGACGCTCGACGCCGGCATCGGGGTCATCGTCAAGCGCTACCTACACGACCCCAAGACCCACGAGGCCGACTCCGCGCAGTCGCCCATCTCGACGATGTCGCACCACGTGCTGCACGTGACGCCCGACACCCACCTTCCCGTGCTCCTCGACCTCGTCGCCGCACCCGGTCGCACGGTGGTGTTCACCCGGACGAAGCACCGCGCGAAGAAGCTCTCGCGTCAGCTCAACGGCCAGGGTGTGCCCGCGGTCGAGCTGCACGGCAACCTCAGCCAGAACGCCCGCACCCGCACGATGGACGCCTTCCACTCCGGTGAGGCGCGCACCCTCGTCGCCACCGACATCGCGGCCCGCGGCATCCACGTCGACGACGTCGCGCTCGTCATCCACGCCGACCCCCCGGTCGAACACAAGGCCTACCTGCACCGCTCCGGTCGCACCGCGCGGGCCGGCGCCTCCGGCACGGTCATCACCCTGATGACCGACGACCAGGTGCGCGACGTGCGCGACCTCACTCGCAAGGCCGGTGTGCGCGCCACGACCACCCGGGTGACGCACACCCACCCCTTGCTCCGCGAGCTCGCTCCGGGCGAGCGGACCTTCGAGGGCGCGTTCACCCCGGCGGTCATCGCGGCGTCGTCCGGCTCGGGTCAGCGCTCGGGCAACGGCGGCGGGTCGCGTCAGCGCAGCGGTGGCGCCGGCAGCGGGTCACGCAGCGCGGGTGGCCGTGGCGGCTCGTCCGCGGGCCGATCCGCCTCCGGCTCAGGGCGCTCCGGTGCTGGCTCAGGTCGCTCGAGCTCCGGCGCAGGGCGCTCCGGCCAGACCACCTACACCTCGGAGTCCGCTCCGCGCCGCAGCGGACAGGGCCCGTCATCCGGCGGTCCGCGTCGTGGCGGCTCGGGCACCGGCCCGGCCCGTCAGAGCTCCGGGGGCCCGGCCCGCTCGGCGGCCTCCTTCTCGGAGTCCTCGAGCGGTCGCCGCTCCCGCTGACCACTCGACCTATTGCGCTCAGCCCACGCCAGGGACAGCGAAATCGCTCCACGCGCGTGGCTGCAGGGCAATAGGTCGAGTCAGGGAGGAGACCGAGGGCCCGCTCCGGCTCAGGTGGCCACGACCTCCAGGCGGTGCTCGGCCCCGGTGGGTCGTGGCTGGGCCTTGACGAGCCGATCGGTGTCGAGGAAGTCGGAACGCAGGTCCTCCGGCATCCCCTCGTACGGCGACACCTGGCTCGCGTGGAGGGCTATCGCCCGCTCCCGCAGCTCACGCACTCCGGTCGCGTCGAGCGTGGTGGTGACGTGGTCATCGGGGCGTCCGAGCCCGGCGTGGTCGAGGTCGAGGTGTCCCGACTCCGGCCGGATCTGCGCGATGCGGTCGAACCAGCGCTGCAGCAGCGGTCGGGGGATCGCCCAGTAGTACAGGGGAAGCGAGGGGCGGTCGCTGCACGCTGACGTCGTCGCCCGCCCGATGGCGACGTGGTCGCGGTGACCGTCACCGTGGTCGGGGTCGAGAGTGACGACCACCCCCGGCTCCACCTCGGCGAGGAGCGTGGCGACCTTGTCGTTCAGCTCTTCCGGGTCCGCGGCCACCAGCGTCCCGGGGGCCGGCTCGCCGTCCATCCCCGAGTCCTCGTAGTCCCAGACGACGAAGCGGCTCACACCCAGGAGGCTTCCCGCGGAGCGCAGCTCGGCCTCCCGAACCTCCGCGAGCGAGGCGTCGTCCGCCAGCCAGGCCGGTCGCTCGCCGGCGCCGCCACGGGTCGCGGAGCAGACGACGACCGGGTGCCCCGCGGCAGCCAGCCCGGCGATCACCGAGCCGGTTCCGAAGGTCTCGTCGTCGGGGTGAGCCACGACCACGAGCGCTGCGGGCAGCACCCCGTCCGGTGGCTGCTGGCGGGATGTCGCGTCGGGCGTGGTGGTCGCGTCGTCCATGGTGCCTGGCACCCTAACCGAGACCGAGGGCCCTCGCCGGGGTGATGCTCGCGGACCGTTCGGCGTCGGCCGGGTCGACCCCGGCGACCTCCACGGCCCAGCGCACGCAGTCGGCGAGCGTCGAGGTGCTGCCGGCGATCGCCCCGGTGTCGGTCGTCCGCGCGATGCCGTCGGTGACCTCCACGTCGAGGGACCCCAGCCGGTAGGTGCCGTCGCCCAGCCCGGTCGCCGCCATCGAGTCCGAGACCAGCGCCACGGCATCCGGCCCGATCGTCTCGAACACCATGCGCACGACCTCCGGCGCGACGTGCACCCCGTCGGTGATCAGCTCGACGATCGCCTCACCGCGCGCCGCCGCGGTGAGGGCCGCCGCGACGGGCCCTCCGCTCCGGTGGTGGAGCGGGGGCATGCCGTTGAAGAGGTGCGTCACGAGGGCTGGCCCGCCCTGGAGCCCCGCGACGTGGGCGAGCGTGCGCGCCACCAGCGCGGCGTCGGCCTCGGTGTGCCCGACGGCCGGCCGGATGCCGTGTGCCACGAGGGTGCGCACGAGTGCCTCACTCCCCTCCCGCTCGGGAGCGAAGGTGAGCTGGCGAATCGCGGCCGGGGCACCGGCGGAGGCGGCGACGTCGACCAGGGACTCCACCACGGCCGGGTCGGGATCGCGCAGCTGGGCCGCGTCGTGGGCGCCGCGGCGCGCCTGAGAGAGGAACGGACCCTCCAGGTGGATGCCGACGAGGGTTCCGTCCGCCACGAGCGGCGCGAGCACCGCGACCCGCTCGCGCAGGTCGCCGTCGCCGGCCGACACCAGGCTCGCCACGAGTGACGCGACGCCTGCCTCACCGTGGTGTCGCACCGCTCCCCGCGACCCGTCGCCGTCGAGCCCGAACTCCGCGCCGACGGCGCCGTGGCAGTGGATGTCGAGGAGGCCGCTCACGTCGCAGGACGCTACCCGAGCCCCACAGGCCGACGGGTTACGGTCTGCCGCATGGAGTGGGCCGAGGCAGCATGGGCACGCGCGCAGCCCTCGGCCGGAAGCGTCGACCTCTCGGGCCGCAACCTCACCGTCGTCCTCCTGCTGACCGGCCTCGCCGTCGCGGTGCCGCCGCTGTGGCGGATGCTGCGGATCCTCGTCACGCTCGTGCACGAGCTGGGGCACGCGGGCGTGGGCGTGCTCGTGGGTCGTCGGTTCACCGGCTTCGTGCTGCGCGGTGACATGTCGGGCCACGCGGTCACCGTCGGCCCGGCTCGCGGCGCGGGGCGGGTGGCGACGACCTGGGCGGGCTACCCCGCGCCGGCGGTCGTCGGGGCGGCAGTGTTGTGGCTGGCCGTGCAGGGGTGGGCGGCGCCGGTGCTGACCGGCATCCTCGTCGTCCTCGTCGCGGCAGCCCTGAGGGTGCGGTCCCTCCTCACCGCGCTGGTCGTGGCGCTGGTCGGCCTGGTGGCGGGGGCCCTGTGGTGGCAGCGGGACGAGACGCTCCAGGCTCAGGTCGTGCTGGGCGTCGGCCTGCTGCTCCTCGTGGGGTCCTGGCGCCACCTCGGCGCGGTCCTCCGCGCGCGCGGCGACGGCACGAGCGACCCGGCGGTGCTCGCCCGGCTGACCGCCGTGCCACGGGTGGTGTGGGACGCGACATTCGTGCTCGTCGGGGCGGGAGCCACCTGGCTCGTGGCGGTCACGCTGCTCGGTGCGGCGGGCGCCGTCACTCCCTGAGTGCAGGAGATGCGTCCGGGGTGCTCGAGGGACCCGGGGGTCCCGACCGGTCGGGAGATCCGGGGCGTTCACCGGCGGGTGCCGGAGGGCCCGCGGAGGTCGGGGCGTCGGAGTGCGGGGCGTCGGAGTGCGGGCGGCGCTGGTGGAGGGCCCAGTCGGCACTGACGTCACCGGCCGCGCGCTGCAGGAGGGGGAGCAATTCCTCCAGCAAGCGCTCCCGAGAGGTCTCGGCAGCGTGCACGGTCACGTTCATGGCGGCTCGCACCTGCCCGTCACCGTCGCGCACCGGCACCGCCACCGAGCGCACCCCTGCCGCGAGCTCCTCGTCGGCCAGGGCCCATCCTCTGGCCCGCACCGCGGTGAGCTCATCGGCGAAGGCCGCGGGGTCGTGCACCACCCGGGGGGTGATGCCCGAGCGGCTCGGCTGGGCCAGCACGCCCGCCACCTCCTCGCCGGGCAGCCCGGCCAGCAGGACCTTGCCCTGCGAGGTCACCGCTGCCGGGAAGCGGGTGCCCACCTCGACGCGCAGGGCGATGATCTTGGGCACCGAGACCCGGGCGACGTAGACGATGTCGGATCCGTCGAGCTGGGCCATCGAGGAGGACTCGCGGGTGCGGGCGACCAGGTCCTCCATCCTCGGCCGGGCGACCTCCCACAGGCCCAGCGACGACACGTAGGCGGTGCCCAGGGCCAGCACGCGGGGGGTCAGGGTGAAGACCCCCTCGTGAGCCCGGACGTAGCCGAGCTCGGTGAGCGTGAGCAACAGTCGCCGGGCAGTCGGGCGAGCGAGCCCGGTCGTCGCCGCCACCTCGCTCAGCGACAGCGCTGGACGCTCGCGCCCGAAGCAGGCGATGACGTCGAGCCCGCGCGCGAGGGCCTCGACGAAGTCCGGGCCCTGACCACGTCCGGCCATCGGTGCTCCCTCCATCGTCCGCGGCCACCACTACGTGCGGGCCGCACCCTACGCCGTGCGCCGGAGGCGCCGGGGACCCCGTCCGGCGGCGGCGGAGCGATGTCGCGCCGCCACCGGAGGCTCAGTCGTCCTCGCCGGCCCCCGGCTCGCCGAAGACCGTGCCGCGCGCCCGGGTCGTGTCGGTGCGGAACGCCGTGTACTGGTAGGGGTTGTCGAGCACCTTGCCGTCGTCCTCGGGCATGGCCGGGTTCATCCCGGCCGTCCAGGACTCCTCGCCCATCTCTGCCACGAGGTGGTCCACGGTGGACTCGGCCCGGCGGCGCAGGTCGGCGAGGTCGCAGCCGACGAGCGCGCCGTCGTGCTTGACGACCCTGCCGTCGACGAGCACGGTGTGCACGTCCCCGCGCTGCGCCTGGAACGCCACGTGGCCGTAGGGGTTGAGCAGGGGGAAGGACACCGGCGAACGGTCGTTCTTGATGAGGACGACGTCGGCCTTCGCCCCGGGAACGAGGCGGCCGATCTCGTCACGGCCGAGGGCCCGCGCTCCGCCGCGGGTCGCCCAGTCGACGACCTGCTCGGCTCGCAGGTGCACGTTGGTGACCGTGTCACCGGCCGCGTGGGCCTCGAGGTGCTCGCGCGAGCGGTCCGCGCCCAGCGTGGTGCGCATCGCCGAGAAGAGGTCGCTGCTCCACCAGACGCTGGTGTCCATCGACAGCGACACGGGGATGTCGTGGCGCCGCAGCTGCCACGTGGGTGGGTAGCCCTGCCCCGCGCTCTGCTCGGACTCCGTCGACACCGAGGCCGTGCCGCCCGTGGCGGCGATGCGGTGGTAGGAGTCGGTCGAGAGGGTCGCGGCGTGCACGTAGACGCTCCGCTCGTCCATGAAGCCGTGTTCGTGCATGAGCCGGATGCCGTCGTCGTTGGTCGCGCCCCACACGCCGGCGTGCGTCGTGACCGGCAGGTCGAGGTCGCGCGCCACCTCGAACGCGGGGCGCTCCGGGAACTCGGGGTCACCGGTGACGTCGAAGGCGAGCTGCCAGCCGTAGAGGTCACCGCGCCGCCGCTCGAGGAACGAGCGCACGGCGGGGTCCGCGGTCCACTCCCACGGCCCGGCCTGGATGTTGCCGTAGGCGAGCACGAACCGCCCGGGCACCGCCTGGAGGGCATCGACGGCCGCCTCGGCGTGGTCCACGGACTGCAGTCCGTGCGACCAGTCCACCGTCGTCGTCACGCCGGCCTCGAGGGCATCCCAGGCGGAGAGGAGGTTGCCGGTGTGCACGTCCTCGGGCCGGAACTGCCGACCGTGCTCGAGGTAGTACCAGACGAAGTACTGGGTGAGCGTCCAGTCGGCGCCGTAGCCGCGCATCGCGGTCTGCCACATGTGCCGGTGGGTGTCGACCATGCCGGGCATGACGATGCCGCCCGACGCGTCGACCTCGAGCGCGCCCTCGGGGGCGGTGAGACCGTGCCCCACCTCGGCCACGCGGTCACCGACGACGAGGACGTCGCCGCCGCTCAGCACACTGTGGTCATCGTCCATCGTGAGCACCGTCGCGCCCCGGAACAGCACCGGTCGCCCGTCGGCCACTTCGTCGTGAGCCATGCCCTCGTCCTTCCGAGATATCGCGGACGCTTGTCCGCTTGGCGGCGCCGCTCGCCGCAGTCCTCACTGTCCGCGCCACCGTCGCGGTCTGTCAAGGGCTCGTCGCGGTCCAATCTCCCCAGTTCTCACCCTTGACATCGTCAGTGGGCGCCGGGGAGACTCGACGAATCGTCGTGCGGACACCTGTCCGCGACTACCTGGGTCACGAGAAGGGAGCAGGCGGTGACAGCGAACTCCGGCCCCCTGTCCGGCATCCTCGTCGCGGACTTCTCCCGGATCCTCGCGGGCCCCTACGCGACGATGCTCCTGGCTGACCTGGGTGCCGAGGTCGTCAAGGTGGAGTCTCCCGCCGGCGACGACACCCGCACCTGGAGCCCGCCGGTGCGCGAGGGTGTGTCCACGTACTACCTCGGGGTCAACCGCAACAAGCGCTCGGTCGCGCTCGACCTCAAGGACGACACCGACGTCGTGGCCGCTCGCGAGCTCGCCCGACGCGCCGACGTCCTCGTCGAGAACTTCAAGCCCGGGGGCCTGGCCCGCTTCGGGTTGGACCACGCGACCGTCAGCGCCACGAACCCGGGCATCGTCTACGCCTCGATCAGCGGCTTCGGCAGCGGCCCCGGCGGCAGGGACCTCCCCGGCTACGACCTCATGGTCCAGGCGATCTCCGGGCTGATGAGCCTCACCGGCGCACCCGACGGCCCGCCCTACCGCGCCGGCATCTCCGTCTTCGACGTCATGGCCGGTCTGCACGCGACGATCGGGGTGCTCGCCGCGCTCAACGCCCGCCACGAGACCGGCCGCGGCCAGCACGTCGAGGTCAACCTCCTCTCCTCCGCCCTCTCGGGTCTGGTCAACCAGTCGAGCGCCTTCGTCGCCGGTGGGGTCGTCCCCACCCGGATGGGCAACAGCCACCCCAGCCTCTTCCCCTACGAACCACTGCCGTGCGCCGACGGCGAGCTCATCATCACCGCCGGCAACAACGGGCAGTTCCGCCGGCTCGTCGAGGTGCTCGGCGTCCCCGAGCTGGCCGACGACCCGCGCTTCCGCGGCAACGAGGACCGCACCGCGCACCGCGACGAGCTGCGACCGCTGCTCGTGGAGCGGCTCGGCACTCGCACGACCATGCAGTGGTTCGCCGACATCACGGCGGCCGGTGTGCCCTGCGGGCCGATCAACACGGTGGAGGGTGGCGTGGAGTTCGCGGAGTCGGTGGGCCTGGACCCCGTGGTCCTCGTCGGTGAGGGAGACGCCGCCGTGCCGTCGGTGCGCCACCCGATCCGCCTGTCCGAGACGCCGCCCGACTACCGCCTGCCACCCCCGTCCCTCGACGAGCACGGCGAGGAGATCCGCCGCTGGCTGGCCGGCCCCGCCGAGGACGCACCCACCGGCGAGGAGCACCCCGCATGACGACCTTCCCGACCTCCCTCGGCACCTCTACCCCCGACGAGATCCGGTTGCTGGGGCAGGACCTCACCGCCGACCTCATGGGCAAGGTCGGCTTCGGGGAGCTCGCCTTCTGGCTGGTGGCGATGCGCCGGCCCAGCCCGTCGGAGACCCGCGTCTTCGAGGCGGTCCTCGTGGCGCTGGCCGACCACGGGTTCACCCCCACCGCCATCGCGGCCAGGCTCACCTACCTCTCCGCGCCCGACTCGCTGCAGGGCGCCCTCGCCGCGGGCCTCCTGGGCGGAGGGTCACGCTTTCTCGGGGTCACCGAGGACTGCGGAGCCTTCCTCGACGCCGTCATCGTCGACCTCGGTGAGGACCTGCCGGCGACCGACGAGCAGTGGGATGCCGTCGCGCTCGAGGCCGTTCGTCGCACCAAGGACGCCGGTCGCCTCGTCCCGGGGCTGGGCCACCCGGTGCACAAGGACGGCGACCCGCGCACACCGGTCCTCATCGGCATCGCCGAGGAGGAGGGCCTTCGTGGCCCGCACCTGCGCCTGTTCGAGGCCGTCGGCCGCGTGCACGAGCAGGTCCTCGGGAGGCGTCTGCCGCTCAACGGAGCAGGTGTGTGCGGTGCCGCCCTGGCCGACCTGGGCCTGCCTGTCGAGATGCTCCGGGGCTTCGCCCTGCTCGCCCGCGCCGCGGGCCTGCTCGGCCAGATCGCCGAGGAACGACGGCGCCCCATCGGCATGGACGCCTACCTCATGGTCGACCGCAACGCGCAGTACGTCGACCCGCAGTCCTGAACCGGAAGGAGAGTCCCATGGCGCAGGTCGTCGCCGTCATCGCCTCGACGCACCACCCGTTCTACTACCGCGCGAGCACCTCTGTCGGAGAGGAGCGCCCGCCCTTTGCCGATGAGTGGGTCGCGAAGATCGAGCGCTTCCGAGAGACGTTGACCCGGGCCCGCGCGGATGTGCTCGTCATGGTGGGCAGCGACCACTTCCACCAGCTGTGGCTCGACAACATGCCCCAGTTCCTCGTGGGCAAGGCGCCGACCTACGACGCCAACTGGTACAACGAGGAACGCGAGTTCGGGCTCCCCCGCTTCCGGCTCGACGGTCACGAGGAGCTCTCGTCACACATCCTGCGGGGCGGCCTCGACTCGGGCTTCGACCTGGCCTTCAGCAACGAGCTGCGCATCGACCACTCGATCACGTGCCCGATCATCACGCTGCGCCCCGAGGCGGACCTGCCCATCGTGCCGATCTACACGAACATCTTCGCGCCGCCCCTGCCCCAGCCGAAGCGCTTCGTCGACCTCGGCCGCTCGATCCGGGAGCTGGTGGAGTCGTGGCCGAGCGACCAGCGAGTCGCCATCATCGGCACGGGCCACCTCTCCCTCGAGCTCGGCGGGCCGCGACAGTTCGGCCCGCACGGACCCGACCCGGAGTTCGACCACCGGGCCGTGGAGTGGATCGCGAACGGCGACCTCGACGGCTGCCTGCGCGAGGTGACCCTCGACAGCCTGCACCTGCCCGGCAACGCGACGCACGGGTTCATGGACTTCATGCTGATGATGGGCGTCGCGGGTGAGAACGCCAGGGCCGACCACGTCGACACGCTGGACCTGTTCCACACGATGGAGGCCTACTTCACCTGGTACCCGAACGGAGCGCCGGCATGAGCAAGTACCTGCTGAACAAGTTCCTCTTCACGGTCGACCGGGACCCCGATCTCGTGGAGCGCTACCGCGACGACCCGGCCGCCCTCGTCGCGTGGTGGGAGCAGACGCAGGCCAACCGCATCCTCAACGTCATCGACGCCGAAGCCAGCACGTGGCTCGCGTTCACCGACGAGGAGCGAGCAGCCCTGGTGGCCCACGACCACGTCGCGCTCTTCGAGATGGGTGCGCACCCGTTCCTCACCCTCACCCTGTTCATCGCGATGTTCGAGCGCGACCACCCCGAGCCGCTGTCCTACCAGAAGGGCTACGGCGCGGCCCTGGCGCACCTGTCGCTGCCCTACCCCGACATCGCCACCTGACGCCGCCGAGCGGGCCGCGACTAGCGTGGCCCCATGACATACGAGTACAAGGTCGTCGAGGTCCGCGAGAACCTCTGGGGCGGCAAGATGTCCGGCAAGCGACTCGAGGAGATCCTCAACGAGTACGCGGTGCAGGGTTGGCGCAGGGTCGACATGACCCCAGGTGACGTCAAGGGTCGCGTCGGCCCGGGCAGCACCGAGGGTGTGCTCATCACCTTCGAGCGCCAGGTCTGACCCGCTCGGCTCCGGGCTAGGGTCAATTCATGCGATACAGACTCCTCGGCCACAGCGGGTGCGCGGTGTCCGAACTGTGCCTCGGCACGATGACGTTCGGGGCCGAGACCGACGAGGTCGGCTCGCACGAACAGCTGGACGTGTTCGTCGAGGCGGGTGGCACGCTCGTCGACACCGCGGACGTGTACTCCGCGGGGGTGTCCGAGGAGATCATCGGGCGATGGCTGAGCGCGCGACCGAGAGACGTGACCGAGCGTGTCGTCACTGCGACCAAGGGCAGGTTCGCCACGGATCCGGGCCCCAACGGGAACGGCCTGTCGGCTCGCCACCTGACCCGCGCCCTCGACGCCTCCCTGCGCCGGCTCGGGGTCGACGTCATCGACCTGTACCAGGTCCATTCCTACGACCCGTACACGCCGATGGAGGAGACGCTCCGCACCCTCGACGGTTTCGTGCAGGCCGGGAAGATCCGGTACTACGGCCTGTCGAACTTCACGGGGTGGCAGCTGACCAAGGCGGTGCTGACCGCCCGTGCGCTCGGTCTGCGTGAACCGGTGACGCTGCAGCCCCAGTACAGCCTCATCGTCCGCGAGATCGAGTGGGAGGTCGTGCCGGCGGCGATCGACGCCGGCATGGGACTGCTGCCCTGGAGCCCCCTCGGGGGCGGCTGGCTCTCGGGCAAGTACCGGCGCGACCAGCGGCCCACCGGCGACACGCGGCTCGGTGAGGACCCCGGCCGCGGGATGGAGGCGTACGACCGGCGTGGGAGCGACCGCACGTGGCAGGTGATCGACGCGGTGACCGAGGTCGCCGAGACCAGCGGGCGCTCCATGGCCGAGGTCGCGCTCGCCTGGGTCAACAACCGCCCCGCCGTCGTGTCGACCATCATCGGCGCCCGAACGACCGAGCAGCTGCGGTCCAACCTGGGGGCCGCGGGGCTCGAGCTGTCGGCTGAGGAGTGCGCCGTGCTCGACGAGGCGAGTGACCTCGACGCCAGCGACTACCCGTACGGCGAGCTGGGGGTGCAGCAGCGAAGCCGCAACCTGGCCGGCGGATGACCGCTCACTTCCGGTCGACGCCTGGGACGGGGCATTGCCCCGCTCGGCTGTCGGGTGTCGGTCCTGGGCTCGGGATCATGGCTGACTGGGGACACATCACGAGCGCGGTGCCGCTCGCACTTGCTGCCGGAGGCCGCCGCGTCCGTGGTCACGTCCCGTGCTGATCCTGGCCCCGGTGCCTCCACGCCGCGAACGCGCCGGTGCACCACAGGGCAATCGCCACCAGCACGGGCTGGAAGAACAGCCGCACCAGCCGCGCCGCATCTGAGTCCAGCCCGAATGCCGCTGTGCCGGTAATGAACTGGCTGACGTTGCCCGGGAAGACCGCGACGTAGAAGGCGGCCAGCGTCCAGCCGACGGCCGGCCTCCAGGAGCCGGGCGCGAGAACGAGGGCCAGCGCGAAGGCGATCTCGATGACGCCGCTGAGCCAGATCACCCACTCCGGGAACGGCATCCAGCCGGGCACCTGTGCGCGAAAGCTGTCGGTGGCGACGAAGTGCCCGATGCCCGCCGTGGCCATGAACGCGGCGAGCAGCATCCGGGCCACCCGCTGCGGCCACGCGGCGCCGGTCAGTTTGCGCGAATCCGCGGCCACTCCACCACCTCCTCATCCATCCAGCCTGTCGGGCTTGCGGGACGAACCCGAGAACCCCGCCCAGGCACGAGAGGTGTTCTCGTGTCTCGGCGGGGTTCCTCGCGTCACCGCAGCGGGCCGACGGTCAGCGCAGCGTGAACGTGCTGGTCGAGGCCTGGCCCGTGCTCGGCACGGTCACCGTGACGGTGAACGTCCCCGTGCCCGGCAGGTCTCCGGTGCGGAGGTTGTACTGCCACTCACCATCGGAGAGCGTGGGGCTCACGGTGAGGACCGTGCTGCCGCCCTTGCTCACCGTGACGACCGGCTCGATGTCGGTGGGCACCGAACCGTCGCAGTCCGCGAAGGCGATCTTCACCGGGACGGTCGAGCCCTTCTTGACGCTCTTGCCGTCCTTCTTCAGCGGACCCTCGAGGCCGTCGGTGTCGTAGGCGACGACCACCTCCGCACTGGTGGTCACCTCGTGGCCGTGGCTGTCCGTCACCGTCACCGTGGCCTCGTACGAGCCGGCCAGGGCGTAGCTGTGGGTCAGCGTGACCGAGTCGGTGCCGGCTGCGACGTCCGTGGTGGTGTCGCTGTCGTCACCCCACTCGACCGTCACGGTGTGGCTGTCGGCCTCGTCGCGGTCGGCGATGTCGACGGTGAGCGAGCCGTTGTCCGGGCCGCACTGCGTCAGCATCGGGTCGAACGCGGCGTCCACGACCGGGGGCGAGTTGGGCGTGAGCCCGACGAGCACGGGATCGTGGTCCGAGACGCGGAACTCGTCCGGCTCGAAGAGCGACTCGATCTGGTCCTCCGACTTGAAGTCGGTGTTGTAGTCCAGGACTGACGGCTCGTCGGCGTTGATGTGGTAGTCCGCGACCCCGGTGACCTGGTCGAGGATCGAGTCCGACCCGAGGGCGTGGTCGAGGTAGCCCCACTGGCCGTCGAAGACGTAGGAGTAGGCGTCCTCACCCTGGTACTCCTCGATGAGGTTGGTGAACCCGCCCTCCTCGAGCGTCGCGATCGGGGTCTCCTTGGCGTAGGAGTTGTAGTCGCCGACGAGGAGGATGTCCTGGTCCCCGGTGCCGGTCGGGTCGGTGCCGAGCCACTCGAGCAGCGTGCGCACCGAGTTGGTCCGCACGACCGAGCAGTTGCCCTGGCCGTCGCCCAGGTCCGGGGTCTCGCACGGCGAGCCCTTGGACTTCAGGTGGTTGACGTCGGTGACGAACACGCCACCAGTCTCGTTGACCTCCCACGCCTGGGCGAGGGACGGGCGGTTCTTCGGCGAGGTGTCTCCGCCGTTGACGAACTCCTCGCTGTTCAGCGCGGCGGTGTCGCCGACTGGCGTGACGGCATCCGGGCGGTAGATGGCGCCGACCTTGATGGCGTCCGAGCCGAGGGCGTCGACCTCATCCGTGCGGTCGTCGACGTCGAGGACGGCGTAGGTGCCCGCTCCGCCATCGGCGTTGACCGCGTCGACGAGCTCCTGAAGGGCGCTGTCGGCGCCGTAACCGTCGTTCTCGACCTCGTTGACGCCGACGACGTCGGCGTCGAGCTTGACGATCGCCGCGACGGTCTTGGCCGTCTGGCGCTGCAGCTCGAGGGCGCTGTTGGCCCCGCGGCAGTCCATCGGCGGGCCGCTGACCCCGCCCGTGCAGTTGTTGGCCGAGGTGTCGAGGGTGTTGAAGTAGTTGAGCAGGTTCATCCCGACGACACGCACCTCACCGCCGACCTCCGGCGGACCCTCGGGGCGCGGGTTGGCCGCCTCGAAGGTGATGCCGTCGGAGTTCTGCGCCAGCGGGCGGAGCCGCCAGTTGTTGGGGCTCGCGCCGTTGCCGGCCCAGCCGTAGGTCATGACCCCGGTCGCGCCGGTGACGGTGTCGCCGCCGCGAAGGGTGTTCTCTGCGCTGAGCGCGTCGCCCCCGCGGCCCCAGATGATCGGGTCGGGGTTCTGGCTCTGGAGGGTGTCGTCGATGATGATCCGGTTCAGGTCGTTCTCCGCCTGGAGCTGGAGAGCCGCGGCCCCCGGTGCGACGACGTTGGTCGGCTGCTGGAGGCGCCCGCCGGACGACACCGTCACCTGGCCGAAGCGGCCCAGCTGGAAGTGCTCGGTGACCGAGAGGGTCTGCGGCATCGTGACGAGCATGCCCTCGTACCTCTCGGGGTCGGCGGCGCTGGCGAAGGGCAGCTCGACCTCGGCGGGCTCGACGGAGCCGGTGCCGCACACATCGATGGCCGTCGTGCCGGAGATCTGGGTCTGGCCCTGGTACTCGGCGGCCGAACCGGTGACGCGCACCAGGTCACCCTCGGAGACCGAGTCGTCGTTGCCGTTGAAGACGAAGATGCCGTCGGAGGTGGCGGGGTCGCCGTCACCCTCGGCGTCCTGGAGGTAGAAGCCGCGCAGCGAGCCGGTGTGCTCGTAGTCCGCGACGACGACGCCCTTGGTCGAGACGGCGCCGGTCACGGCAGCCGTGTCTCCGCTGCCCTGGATGTCGTAGATCGGGGTGAAGTCCGCGGCGCACGTGTCGACGACCGCGAACGAGGTGCTCACGTCGGCGGCCAGGAGGTCCGGCGGGTCGTTGGTGTCGACGTCGGAGACCTTGGATGCCGTGACCGTGAACGTGCAGTCCTCACCGGCGGCCAGCGGCGCGCCGGGAGTGAGGGTGTAGTCCTTGCCACTCCCGGAGACGGCCGCGGCGACCGGGCCGCTCGTGCACTGGAGGGCGAGCGCGCCATCGGTCAGCGTCACGTCCTCGCTGAAGGTGACCGTCGGGGCCACGCTCGTCGAGGCGTCGGTGCCGTCGGGTGGGGTGATGTCGGTGACGGTCGGAGCCTCGTCCACACAGGTGGCGGTGTGTGCGCCGAGCCCGGCGAAGGTGTTGTTCGGGAACCCGTCCCACTCGGCTGCCGGGTCGAAGACGTCGCCGGCGTTCGTGTCGCCGGTGCAGACGCTCTCCATCCGGCGGAGCGTGTTGTCCTGGGTGCTCACGTCGCTGGAGCCCCACTCGGCGCCCGGGTCGACCCCGATCTGGCCGAGGGAGTCCACGACCGCGCCGTTCTTGGAGAGCACGATGGCGTCGTCGCCGTTGAACCAGTTCGTCGCGGTGTCGGTCTGGTCTGCCGCCGCGAGGATCGCCGGGTCAGCGGGGTTCTCCACGGTCCCAGTGGTTGCGACGACGTAGACGTCGCCCGCGGCCACCGTGCCTGTGAGTGAGACTGTCTTGCCTGCCGAGCTGTTGCCGTTGAAGTACATCGCCACGGCGTATCCGCCGGCAGAGAGGTCGACCGACGAGTCCGTGCCGTTGTAGATCTCGATGGCCTTGTTGAAGCTCGACCCCTCGATGTACTCCGAGATGAAGAGGTCGCTCGGCGCGGCCGAGGCCGGGGCGGGCGACAAGGCCACGGGAACGGCCACGGCGAGGGCCGCCACGGCCACCCTCCCGACGATCCTGCGCAAGGGTGATCCGGGCATGTGTCCTCCAAGGTCCAGCGGGGAGCTGTCACACGGTCCGTGACGACTCGACCCACGCGAGTGCGGGGAACGTAGCACGCGCCACAGGCCCGTGCCATCGGGGGAAACCCCGCTCCAAAAGCCCAGCGCCACCTGCCCGCAGTCGGCGTTCCGCTTCGGCAGAACCTGCCGTGGCACAAGACCCCTGGCAGGTGGGCGATGGCGCTGGTGACCACCCCCGCATCTGCACTGCATGGCAGTGCCGGGCGCCCTCACGATGGGCCCGCCGAAGGTCGACGTGTCCGCCGGTCATGCCGCGTGACCGCCGACTCGGGAACATCGAGGGCGCTCGAGTCCTTGGCCCTGAGGTAGGACACGCGTCGATGGGTCCCCGACCGGGACCGCGACGCACCCACGACAGACAGGAGTCACCACCCATGAAGACCCGTGCACTCGGAGGCCTCCAGGTCAGCGCGATCGGGCTCGGCGGCATGCCGATGTCCATCGAGGGACGGCCGGACGAGTCCCGCTCGGTCGCGACGATCCACGCGGCACTCGATGCCGGTGTGACCCTCATCGACACCGCGGACGCCTACCACCGCGACGCCGGGGACGTCGGTCACAACGAGGAGCTCATCGGCCGAGCGGTCGCGTCCTGGGGAGGCGACTCCTCGAGCGTGCTCATCGCGACCAAGGGTGGGCACCTGCGCCCCGGCGACGGGTCCTGGACCCAGAACGGCGACCCGGCATACCTCAAGGAGGCCGCGAGAGCCTCGGCGAAGCGACTCGGCGTCGACGCCATCGGCCTCTACCAGTTCCACCGGCCCGACCCGAAGGTGCCGTACGCGGAGTCGGTCGGGGCGCTTGCCGAGCTGCTCGACGAGGGCGTCATCGCCCGGGCCGGCATCTCCAACGCGAGCATCGCGCAGATCGACGAGGCCAACGAGGTGCTCGGCGGACGCCTGGTCTCGGTGCAGAACCAGTTCTCCCCCAAGTTCCTCTCCAGCCGGGGCGAGCTCGACCACTGCGCCCGGCTCGGCATCGCCTTCCTCCCGTGGAGCCCGCTCGGAGGCATCTCGAAGGCCTCCGGCCTCGGGGGCGACCACGCCGCCTTCGCGACGGTCGCCGACGCCCACGGCGTGAGCCCGCAGCAGGTCGCGCTCGCGTGGGAGCTCTCCCTCGCCCACGTCGTCCTGCCCATCCCCGGAGCCTCCCGGCCGGAATCCATCCAGGACTCCGCCAAGGCCGTCGACCTCGAGCTGACCGCCGAGGAGCGGTCGGCGCTCGACGCCGACGCCTGACGCTGCCCTCGAGCGCGCCAGACCCGGAGGGGACCGGGACGGGTTTCGTGCCCGTCCCGATCCCCTTCGCTCGCGCTCCCCTTCGCTCGCGGCGCCGTGGCCGCTGTCGGGCCGTGACCGCTGTTGCGGCGGGCCCTTACGGTGTGGGGCAGTGACTCACCCGACGGAGGAGGAGCGATGACTGCGCGCGATGGCGACCGCCCCGGCAATCCTGCCGTCGGCGACGCGGGCGGCATCCCGGTCGATGCCCTCGACTTCTACGACGACCTGGCCGTCGAGAACACCCGCACGTGGTGGCACGACAACAGCGAGCGCTACCAGCGGTCGGTGCGGCGCCCGATGGAGCGGCTCGTCGACGCCCTGGCCGAGGAGTTCGGTGAGAGCAAGCTCTACCGCCCCCAGCGTGATGTGCGCTTCAGCGCCGACAAGTCGCCCTACAAGGACCACCAGGGCGGGTTGACCGGCCCTGAGCCCGGCATCGGGTGGTACGTCCAGGTCTCGGCCGGGGGGCTGCTGACCGGCGGTGGCTTCTACCCGACCGGCCCCGACCAGACCCCCCGCTACCGGGCGGCCGTCGACAACGCGGCGTCGGGCGCCCGCCTCCAGGGGATCATCGACGACCTCGTCGCTCAGGGGTTCGAGCCTGGCGGTGACATGGTCGCCACTCGCCCGCGGGGAGTCCCCGCGGACCATCCCCGGCTCGAGCTCATGCGGCACAAGCACCTCGTCGCCGGCCGACGGCACGGCGCGCCGCCATGGCTGCCGACCCCCGAGGTGACCGACCGGGTACGGGCCGACTGGCGGGCGGTGCGGCCGCTGGTCGAGTGGCTCACCGAGCACGTCGGCGCCAGCGAGGCTCCCCGCCGGGCGTGACGCCTGGTCCGGCACGGCCCGCGTCTCAACGGCGAACGGCCCTCGTCGGGCCTTGCCCGACGACCCCCCTCTCGGGACACTGGGGGATCGCGCCGCCGACGACGACGCGCGGAGGACCTTCGGTAGGGGGCGCGGGATGTCACGAGCAGCCATCCACCTTCTGGTGGGCACGACGAAGGGCGCGTTCGTCCTCGACGGCGACGCCGCCCGCCAACGCTGGGTGGTGCGCGGCCCGTACTGCGACGGGTGGCCCATCAACCACGCGGTCGGTGACCCGGCATCCGGGACGATGTGGGCCGGCGGGGGCGGGGACTGGTCGGGCGCGGGGGTGTGGCGCTCCCGGGACGGCGGGGAGACCTGGGAGCTCACCAAGCTGACGACCGGGGACATGGACGCCTGGGCGGCCGGCGACCCCGACTTCGCGGCCGCCATCGGCTGGACCGAGGAGCCCGTCCCCTTCGGCAACGAGTTCTCACAGGTCTGGTCGCTCGGAAGGGTGGGCGGCCGGCTGTACGCGGGGACCAAGCCGGCGACCCTGCTCGTCAGCGACGACGACGGTGCCACGTGGGAGGTCGTCAAGGGCCTCACCGACCACCCGTCGCGGGAGGAGTGGGGGCCGGGAGCCGCCGGACTCGTGCTGCACACGATCGTCGCCGACCCGGAGGACCCGGACCGGATGTGGATCGGCATCTCGGCCGCCGGCGTGTTCGCCAGCCAGGACGGCGGGGTGACCTGGGAGCGGCGCAACGACCTCGCCGACCCCACCGCGGGCGAGGGCTACGGCCACCCAGCGGCTCCTTCCGGCGGGCACACGGGATTCTGTGTGCACCACGTGGAGCACGCCGGCCCCGACGTGCTCTACCAGCAGAACCACGTCGGCGTGTGGCGCTCCCAGGACGGCGGGCTCAGCTGGCACGACATCACCGACGGGCTGCCCTCGACGTTCGGCTTCCCGCTCTGGGCGCACCCGCGCGACCGCGACACCATCTGGACGGTGCCGCTCAACGGGGACGTGGAGGGCCGCTACCCGCCGGATGCCGCCGCGGCGGTGTGGCGCTCGCGGGATGCCGGGCGGTCGTGGGAGGCGCAGCGGGCCGGGCTGCCCCAGGAGTCGTGCTTCTTCACCGTGCTCCGGCAGTCCATGACCGGTGACCGGCGTGATCCGGCAGGGGTCTACTTCGGCACCAACACCGGGTCGGTGTTCGCCAGCCGCGACGAGGGCGAGACGTGGCACGAGATCGCCCGGCACCTGCCGACCGTGCTGTCCGTCGACGTCCTCGAGCCGGTGACGAGTCCCGCCGAATCGTAGGCTTGGGTCCATGGCGACGACGGCGCGATCCACGACCTCGGTGGGCTTCTCGGGCGAGGTCGAGGTGCTCGGCTCGACCACGCTCGTGAGACTGCCCCTCGATGCGAGCAAGGCGCTGCCGTCGCGCGGGCAGGTCGCAGTGCACGGGACGCTCGACGGGCATGCCTTCGACACGGTGATGGAGCCGGACGGTCGGCGCGGTCACTGGCTGCGGGTCTCACCTGAGCTGGCTCAGGCGGTGGGCCTCGCGCCGGGCGAGACGGTCGAGGTCTCGGTCGAGGTGGCGGAGGAGTGGCCGGAACCCGAGGTGCCGGGCGACCTGACCGAGGCGCTCGACCGGGCCCCCGAGAAGATCCAGGGCATCTGGGAGGACATCACGCCGATGGCGCGGTGGGAGTGGGTCCGATGGGTGGGCGCGACGAAGAACCCCGACACCCGGGCCAAGCGCGTCGGCGTCAGCATCGACAAGATGGACCACGGCAAGCGCCGCCCGTGCTGCTTCGACCTCTCCTCGTGCACCGACCCCGACGTCGCCCGAAGCGGCAAGCTTCCCGAGCCGGCCTAGACGTCGTGGCCTGCGAGGTACCGGCCCCGCAGCTTCACACCCACCCGTCGGCGAGCGGGATCACAACCGCCGGATGCCGGGGCTCTGTCGCGGGGTTCGGCCACCGCGCCTGCCGGATGGCCCTCCGCGTCCGAGCGCTATCGTGACCCCATGTCTGAGTTGATCGAGGTCGAGACCGAGCTGCACCTGTCGCGTGAGGACGCCGCTGCCCTGTTGCGCCGGTTGGCCGACTCGCTCGCCCGACACAACGAGGTCGAGTTCACCCGCGAGGGCACGCAGGTTCGGGTCGCGGTGCCCGACGAGGTCGACGTGGAGATCGAGATCGAGATCGACAGCGACGGCGGTTCCCTCGAGGTCGAGATCAGCTGGTGAGGCGGCGCGCCGTCCGTTGACGGCGCACCGGCAGGGCCGGAGCGAGTGGCCCTCTCGGCGACCCGCCCCGGACCATCAGGCGACTACTCCTTGAGGTCTGCGATGAAGTCGGCCGAGGCCATCGGCGTGGAGAACATCGGGTAGTCGTAGGTGATCGCGTTGTCGTGCTCCTCGGGAGAGGTGGCGGCGAGACAGTCGCTCAACGTGATGACCTGGTAGCCGTTCTCGTACCCCGACCGCATGGTGGACTCCACGCAGCAGTTCGTGAGGAACCCGCCCAGGGCGATGGTCGTGATCCCCTTGCTCCTCAGGATGAAGTCGAGGTTGGTGCTGGCGAAGGTGTCCAGACCGCGCTTGCCCTCGATGACGATGTCGCCGTCGGCTGGAGCGAGCTCGTCGACGATCTCGGCACCCCACGTGCCCTTGACGAAGGCGTTGCCGTCGACGACACCCTTGAGGATCCCGTACGGGTGGGAGCTGATCTCGTTGTAGCCGGCCGTGAAGGTGATCGGCGCGTGCATGACCGTCACTCCCGCGGCCCGAGCTGCGGTCACGACCTCCTGGGTGTGCGACATCATGTCGGTACGGTCCATGACCTCCGAGACGGCTTCGTGCAGCACGCCGCCCTCGGACGTGAAGTCGTTCTGGAACTCGATGAGCACCACCGCGGTGGTGGTCGGGTCTACGGCCATGTCTTCTCTCCTCGCAGTCGGGGACGATTTCCGGCGACTTCCCCGACTCCTCGGGGAACAGCAGCATCCGGATCAGGAATCGGCTCCGTGTCGAAGCCTCCATGCAGCATCCTGCCCCCCGGCAGGGCACCGCGTCGATGGCCGGGCGCATGTCCGACCCCGGTGCGAACTGCCTGCGGGACGTCCCGCCACGCCGGGGCCCGGGTACCGGCATCAGGGGGTCACCCCCGGGGGCGTCGTGACACCAGAAGGACGTCGCTGCGCATCTCAGGGCCCGCACTCGCCGTGGACCGACAAGCGGCGTGATGGGGTCCGGCCGTCAGGGTTTGGCGCCGCCGATGCCCGAGAAGTAGGACTTGAAGGCGCTGGCCTCGAGGCCGAAGACTCCGTCGGAGTCGGCAAGGTTGATCGTGCGCCACCAGCTGATGTCGTAGAAGCTCACGCTGCCGTTGAGCTGCCCCAGTGTCGCCTCGGTCGAGCCCCACGGGTTGCGCAGGATGATGTACTTCGTGCCGTTGCGGTAGTCCCAGCCCAGCACGGTGTAGCAGTGGTTGGCGACGAGGTTGGCGTCGCTGTAGATCACCTTGTCGGGCGAGTCCGCCCCGGTGCCGTACGTCGCGGCGACGACGGGGTTGAAGGTGCGACGGCTGAGCGAGTTCTGGCGCACGAGGTCCCACAGCGCGTCGGCACCGGCGTCGGCGGTCCCGACGACCCAGCGGTTCAGACCCGTCAGGGTCGCGCACGCCTTGGTGCACGAGCCGTAGGCCGTCGACGCGATGTTGGGGGTGTCGCCGTGGTGTCCGGACTCCCACTTGGCGAACGCCTTCTCGAGGATCGAGGGCCAGGTCTCGCCCACCTCGCTGGAGCGGGCGTACATGGGCTTGTTGTTCGAGTACCTCAGCGGGATCGCGTCGGTGACCTCGACCTCCGTGGCCGCATGGGTGTCCCACTGCCAGAGGCGGACGTTGTTGACGAACTGCTGCTGACCGGAGCCCGTGGCCCTGGTCAGGTGCTGGATCCGGTAGGGCTGGGCCCAGGCGACGGCTGCCATGGCGGCGATCAGGTAGCAGTTGGCCACGCTGCCCTGGATGGGGTCGGAGAACTCGGCGGCCTCGGCGAAGAAGGTGCCGTAGTCGCCCCAGTAGCTGACGGGCGGCTCGAAGGTGATGTCGTCCAGTGGTCCGACGACGGGCGAGTCGAAGATCGAGGTGACGACCCGGGGGGTGAAGACGCGGGCGAGCTGTGCCAGTCGTGACTCGCCGACCTGCGCGACACGCAGGCGCAGCACGCCGGGCTCGACCATCTCGGCGTGGTCGACGAGGATCGACTCGACGTCCTTGGTGTCGAAGAAGGCGCCAAGGTCGCCGATCGTGTTGACGCCCCGGAGGTCGCCGAAGCTGAAGCGGTCGAGGTCGCTGGCTGCGTCCGACAGGGTCACGTCGAGGACCACGGGGCGGACCGCCTCGAGCTTGCCGTGGGCGTTGACCTGGACCCCGAGGTACAGCGGCGAGCCGTGGACCGGGTCAAAGAGCTGTTCGTAGGGCGTCCCGAGGGTCTCTTCCAGGACGCGCCGGCGATCGGGCACGGCATCCCAGTCGATCGTCCGGCCCGAGACCAGCTCGGCGAGGGCGTAGGGGTTGCTCACCCCCGTGAGGTCGTCGTCGACAGTGGAGGGTCTGCTCTTGGTGGCCATGGCTGCGGCTCCTTCCGGGAGGCGTCTCGCGACATGCATGAGGAGCCGCCGCGGCCACCGTTGATACCGGAACGCCACGCCCCCTCCTCGCGACGCCGTTCCAGGTGCGCAGCTTCCGCGTGTTCTGCCTCCGTCGCGGCCCTGTCGAACGGTCAGTGGCCGGGGGTAGGTTTCTTGCCATGGGGTTGACTCCACCGCGCAAGGCGAGGGTGGGTGACAAGGTCGCCGTCCTGTCTCCCTCGTTCGCGGCGCCCGGGGTCGCTCCGGCCGTCCATGAGCAGGCGCTGGAACGGCTCCGGGCCCTCACGGGACTGGTGCCCGTGGAGTTCCCGACGACGCGCCTGGTGGGTGCCTCGGCGCGACAGAGAGCCGCTGACGTCAACACCGCGTTCGCCGACCCCGAGATTCGAGCCGTGCTTGCCACCATCGGTGGGGAGGACCAGATCACCGTCGTTCCCCACCTCGACGCCGCGACCATCGCGAGCGATCCCAAGCCGTTCCTGGGCTACAGCGACAACACCAACCTGCTCAACTGGCTCTGGACCAACGGTGTGGCCGGTTTCTACGGAGGATCGACCCAGGTCCACCTGGGACCGGGACCGCACGTCGACCCGATCCACGCTCAGTCCCTCCGCGCTGCTCTGCTCAGCGGCGAACGCCTCGAGCTCACCGATCCGGGAGAGTCCGAGGACGTCGGGCGTGACTGGAACGACCCGAGGGCGCTCAGCGAGTTCGGTGACCGGGAGCCGACCGAGCCGTGGACCTGGGCAGGCCCCGCACGAGCCGTCACGGGCCGAACCTGGGGTGGATGCATCGAGGTCGTCCAAATGATCCTGACCGCAGGTCGCTTTCCGACCGATCCCTCGACCCTCGACGGCGGCGTGCTGCTGCTGGAGGCTTCCGAGGATCTCATCCCGGCCCGCGAGTTCGGGTGGATCACCCGGTCCCTGGGGGAGCGCGGCATCCTCGAAGCGGTTGACGCGGTGGTGGTCGCCCGACCGCCGACATCCGATCTGGTGGTGTGCCCCCCGGCGCAGCAGAGACGGGCAAAGCGCGACGCGCAACGTGACACGGTTGTCGACGTGGTGCACGCCTACAACCCAGACGCGGTCATCGTGGTCGGTCCCCCCTTCGGCCACACCCGACCCCAGTGGATCGTCCCCTACGGCGGGCCCGTGACCGTGGACGGAGCGAATCGCCGACTCTCGGCGGACTACCGCTGACCGAGTCGCGCGTGTGCATCGCGACCACCGGGCCTGTTGGACGACGCCCCTGAGTCCTAGACTTCCGTCGTGTTCCGCCGTTCGAACACCATGGCCGCCGAGGGCGACAGCGCAGCGGCAGACGCTGCGTCGTGGGGGCCGTGTGGCATGTCGTCAGGTGGACCGCGAACGCCCGGCTCTCGGTCGCCTCGTCGAGGGTGGTGGTGCGGTCTCGACCGGACTGACCCCCGCTGCCGCCTACACGATCGGGGAGATCGTCAACCTCCTGGCCGTCCGCGCCCCGGCCTTCGCCATCGGTGCCATGGCCCTCGTCATCGCCGCCCGCTGTCCGCGGCCCGGCTGGCTCCGCGTCCTCACCGTGGTCGGAGGCCTCGGCGGGCTCACGGCTCCGCTGTTCGTCACGTACTTCGTCTTCCTGCTCTGGGCACTGGCCTTCGGCTGCTGGCTCGGCCTGCGCACGAGCCAGGCACCGGCCGAGCTCTCGCTCGAAGCAGCTCCCAGCATCGTCTGACCCCAGTGCGCCGACCGGAACCGTGGGTGGAGGCCGCCGCGCAGGGGGCGGCCTCCACCCACGGTTCGCTGCGGTGTCTCAGGCTCCCGACCCGCCGCGGGCTGCTGCCTGCCGCTTGAGCTCGGCTTTGGCGAGGGCGTTCTTGTGCACCTCGTCCGGTCCGTCGGCGAAGCGCAGCGTCCGGTTCATCGCCCACGCCTCGGCCAGCGGGAAGTCCTGCGAGATGCCGCCGGCTCCGTGCACCTGGATCGCCTTGTCGAGGATCCACTCGACGGTGGCCGGCGTCGCGATCTTGATGGCCTGGATCTCGGTGTGCGCCCCCTTGTTCCCCTGGGTGTCCATGAGCCAGGCCGCCTTGAGCACGAGGAGGCGCAGCTGCTCGACCCGCACGCGGGACTCGGCAATCCAGTCGCGGATGACGCCCTGCTCGGCCAGCGGCCGGCCGAAGGCCACTCGCTCCTGCGCGCGGGAACACATCAGCTCGATCGCCAGCTCCGCGACGCCGATCGCGCGCATGCAGTGGTGGATCCGCCCCGGCCCGAGACGGGCCTGGGCGATGGCGAAGCCGGCCCCCTCCTCTCCGATGAGGTTGGTCGCAGGCACCCGCACGTCGTGGAAGGCGAGCTCGGCGTGACCCCCGTGGTCGTGGTCGTCGTAGCCGAAGACGCGCATCGGCCGCACGACCTCAACGCCCTCGGCGTCCCGCGGCACGAGCACCATCGACTGCTGCCGGTGGCGCTCGGCCCCCGGGTCGGTCTTCCCCATGACGATGAAGACCTCGCACTGGGGGTTCATCGCACCGGTGATCCACCACTTCCGCCCTGACACGACGTAGGAGTCACCGTCGCGCCGGATCGACGTCGAGATGTTCGTGGCGTCGGACGAGGCCACGTCCGGCTCGGTCATCGCGAAGGCCGAGCGGGTGCGGGCCGCGAGCAGCGGGGCGAGCCAGCGCTCCTTCTGCTCGGGGGTGCCGAACATCGCCAGCACCTCCATGTTGCCGGTGTCGGGGGCCGCGCAGTTCAGCGCCGCCGGGGCGAGCCGGCCGAGCCGCCCGGTGAGCTCGGCGAGCGGCGCGTACTGGAGGTTCGTCAGCCCCGCCCCGAGCTGCTCACCGCCGGTCTCGCCCGGCAGGAACAGGTTCCACAGGCCGCGGTTGCGGGCCTCGGCCCGGAGCTCGTCGAGCACCGGTGCCGTCGACCAGGCCCACCGGTCCTCCAGAGACGCGACCTGCTCGAGGAACGTCGCCTCGGCGGGCGCGACATCGGTGGAGATGAAGTCGGCCAGCTCGGCACGGAGCTCCTCTGTGCGCGCGTCGAGTGCGAAGTCCATGGGTGCTCCTCGGGGTCGGTGAGGTCGGTGGGGTCGGGTGGGTTCGGTCAGCCCGGGAGCGTCGCGGTGGCGTCGAGCCCGGCCTGCAGCAACGGGTCGACGACGGAGCCGACCCCCTCGAAGCCCGCCCCGACGGTCTGGCCGGCGAGGTAGCGGTGGTAGATGCCCTCGAGGATCGCCGCGAGCTTGTACGCGGCCAGGCCCACGTGGAAGTCGAGCTCCACCGGACCGAGTCCCGAGGCGTCGGCGTACCGGCGCAACATCTCCTCCTCGGTGAGGTGGCCCGGCGCACGCACGGCATCCGCAACGGCCCCGGGCGCGAGGTCCGCCAGCCGCCCGTAGAGCACGAGGAGGGCGAGGTCGGTGCGGGTGTCGCCCAGCGTCGCCATCTCCCAGTCGATGACGGCGGCCACCTCGTCGGCGTCGTTCGTGAGGATGTTGTCGAGCCGGTAGTCCCCGTGCACGATCCCCGGTCGGCTCGCCTCGCTGGCGCGCTCCACCCCGGCCGCGAGCCGGTCGGCAAGCTCGTCGGCCGCGGGCCGCTCGGTCGTGAGGGACTTCTCCATCTGCCCGCGCCACCGGCGGACCTGTCGGGCGAGGAACCCCTCGGGTCGCCCGAAGTCCGCGAGGCCGACCTGCCGCGGATCGACGGCGTGCAGGGCGGCAAGGGTGTCGATCATCCGTTCGCTGATCGTGCGGGTCCGCTCAGGGCCGAGCGCCGCCAGCTCAGCGGCCGTTCGGTACGGGGTGCCCTCGACGTCCGCCATGACGTAGAACGGGGCACCGAGCACGTCATCGTCGTCGACGAGCGCGAACGTCTGCGGAACCGGAACGTCTGTGGGCCCGAGCGCGGAGATGACGGTGTACTCGCGGGCCATGTCGTGCGCGGTGGCGAGGACGTGCCCGAGCGGCGGGCGGCGCACGATCCAGGTGCGCTCGCCGTCCCCGACGCGGTAGGTGAGGTTGGACTTGCCTCCGGCGATGAGGATGCCGGTGAGCGGGCCGGCGAGCGCGGTCGCCGGGTCGTCGCCGAGGGCGGTTCGCCACCACGCCGTGAGCGCGGCCGGGTCCAGGCCCGGTGTGTGCCGATCGACGTCGCGACTCTCTGTGGCCTCAGGGGTCTCGGGGGTCTTGGATGTCTTGGGGTTCTCGGGGGCCTCGGCCCCACCGGCGCTCATGGGATGAGCACGCTCAGGACGTCGGCGACACAGCCGGGCTTGTCCTGCCCCTCGACCTCGACGGTCACCCTGGTGCGCAGCTGGAACCCACCACCACCCGGTTCGAGCGCCAACACCTCCACACCCGCCCGCACCCGTGAGCCGACCGGCACGGGGGCCGGGAACCGGACCTTGTCGCTACCGTAGTTGATGCCCATCGCCAGGTTCTCGACGGTGTAGACCTGCCAGGCCAGCATCGGCACGAGCGAGAGGGTGAGGTAGCCGTGCGCGATCGTCCGGCCGAAGGGTCCCTTCGCGGCTCGCTCGGGGTCGACGTGGATCCACTGGTGGTCGCCGGTGGCGTCGGCGAAGAGGTCGACCTGCTCCTGGGTGACGGTGTGCCAGGGCGAGTGGCCGAGGTGCTGGCCGACGGCGTCGCGGAGCTCGTCGATCCCGCTGAAGGTGCGCATGTGCTGTCCTCTGCTTGCTGGTCGGGGTGGCCGGGTCGGTCGCGGGGGCCGGGTCGGTCGCGGGGGCCGGGTCAGTCGCGGGGGCCACCGGCGACGTAGATGACCTGGCCGGAGACGAAGCCCGCACCCTCGCTGCAGAAGAACGAGGCGGTGTGGGCGATGTCCTCTGGCCGGCCGGTACGGGCGACCGGGATCTCCTTCGCCGCGGCCTCCTTGAACGCCTCGAACCCCATCCCGACCCGAGCAGCCGTGGCGGCCGTCATGTCGGTCTCGATGAAGCCCGGGGCGATCGCGTTCGCCGTGACGCCGTAACGGCCCAGCTCGAGCGCGAGGGTCTTGGTGAAGCCCTGCATGCCGGCCTTGGCGGCGGAGTAGTTGGCCTGTCCACGGTTGCCGAGCGCGGAGGTGCTCGACAGGTTGACGATGCGACCGAACGTGGCCTCGACCATGTGTGCCTGGCAGGCCCGGCTCATGAGGAACGCGCCACGCAGGTGCACGTTCATCACGGCATCCCAGTCTCCCGTGCTCATCTTGAAGAGCAGGTTGTCGCGGATGATCCCGGCGTTGTTGACGAGCACTGTCGGCGCGCCGAGCTCTGCGGCGACCCGCTGCACCGCAGCGGTCACGGCATCCTCGTCGGTGACGTCGGCGCCGACCGCGAGCCCCTTGCCCCCGGCGTGCGTGATGTCGTCGACGACGCTCTGGCACGCGGCCTCGTCGAGGTCGAGGACGGCGACGGCCATGCCGTCGGAGGCGAGGCGGCGGGCGACCTCGGCGCCGATGCCGCGGGCGGCTCCGGTGACGATGGCGGTGCGGGTGGTGCTCATGCGGGAGACCTCCTGGTCGTGGGTGTGCGGTGGTGGTGCTGGGCCCTCACGGGCGGGTGTCGTTCCCCGGGCCCGGGAAGGCACCGGCGTCCTCGAGCTTGCGCTGGAGCCGGTTCATCCCGGCGATCCAGCGGTCGGGCTCGGTGGCACGGGCGGCGTAGTAGCCGGCGACCTCGGGGTGCGGAAGCACGAGGAAGCGGTCATCGGCCAGCGCCACCCACGCCAGCTCGGCGACCTCCTCGGGGGTGCGTGCCTCGTCGCGGCTCAGCAGCTCCTGGAGCTCGCCCGCGGCCTCGAGCATCCGGGTGCGCACACCCTGCGGGCAGATGGCCTGGACGACGATGCCGCGGTGCCGGTAGGTGGCCGAGAGCCACTCGGCGAACGCGACCGCGCCGTGCTTGGTGACGGAGTAGGTGGGGCTGCCGAGCATCGTCAACAGCCCTGCGGCAGAAGCGGTCACGACATAGCGTCCGGAACCGCGCTCGACCCAGCGAGGGACGAGCAGGCGGGCCGCGCGCACGTGGGCGAGGACGTTGACGTCGTGCGTCTGGGACCACTCGGCATCCGTGGACTCCAGCCCGTGCCCGCGGTCGATGCCGGCGTTGCCGAACCAGACATCGATCTCTCCGAGCTGCTCGAGAGCCGCCTCGACGAGGGCATGCACTCCCTCGTCGCTGCTGACGTCCTCGACGACCGGGTGGGCCCCGGTCTCGTCGGCGACCTGCTGGAGGGCGCGGGCGTCGACGTCGGCCGCGACGACGCGCAACCCACCCGCGGTGAGCCGGCGCGTGATCGCGCGGCCGATGCCGTGGGCCGCGCCGGTGACGACAGCGGTCCCGTAGGGGTGCGTCGCGTCGGCCGGGGAGGGGTCGGGGAGGAGCCCGCGGGCGCCGGCGTCAGCGTCGGCGTCGGGGGAGCCGGGGGCGGCCACCTCGTCGCCGGGCATCACACGCCTCCGGTGAGGGTGACGCCGCCGTCGACGACGAGGGTCTGCCCGGTGAGCCAGCCGGCGTCGTCGGAGAGGAGGAACGCGACGACGCTGCCGATGTCCTCGGGCACCCCCAGCCTCTTGAGCGGGTACTGCGCGGCGACCTGCTCCTCGCGGCCCTCGTACAGCGCCTTGGCGAAGCGGGTCTTGACGACGGCCGGCGCGACGGCGTTGACCCGGGTGGTCGGGCCGAGCTCGACCGCGAGCTCCTCGGTGAGGTGGATGAGCATTGCCTTGGACGCGCCGTACATCGCGATCCCGGGGGCAGGCTTGATTCCCGCCACCGAGGCGACGTTGACCACGGAACCGCCGTGCTCACCCATCCAGGCGGCGTGGGCTGCCTGCGTCCAGCCGAGCGCCGCAACGACATTGACCTCGACGATCTTGCGGGCGGCGTCGAGGTCGAGGCTCATCAGCGGGCCGTACGAGGGGTTGATGCCGGCGTTGTTGACGAGCATGTCGAGACTGCCGAACCGGTCGAGGCAGGCCTGCACGGAGGCGGCCCGGTGCTCGGGGTCGTCGGCCCTCCCCGCGACGGATGCCGCGTGGTCGGGCCCTCCGAGGTGGGCGACCGCCTCGTCGAGGGGCTCCTGGCTGCGCGCCGTGAGCACGACGCGGCCACCCTCGGCGACGATCCGCTCGGCGATGCCCAGGCCGATGCCTCGGCTGGCACCGGTGACGAGCGCGGTGCGTCCCTCGAGTCGACGCTGGGGGGCGCTCATGCCAGACGCTCCTGCGTCGTGGCCACGCCTGGGCCGGCGCTAACGCCCGTCGTCTCGGGACCGACGTCGCCGTGGCCGTCGCGGGCGTGCAGTCGATGATCCAGCGTGGAAGCGATCTCGGAGTCCGTCATCCTCACAGCATGCCCGATGGCGACCGGCCCGCCCTGGCGGCTAAGCCCGCCCTTGGCGATGTGCCAGTCGGGCGCGGACGCGATGCGCGGGAGTGACGTCGTCCCGGGCCTCCCGAGGGGTGAGCTGGCGATGGCGCGGGTGGCGATGGCGCGGGTGGCGGCCTCCAGCATGGACGTGACATCTTCCTGTGAGTGACTGAGCGCTCGTTCATCGCTAGCATGGGCGGCATCTCGCCCGCAGGTCAAGCCCTCGAGAGGACCACCATGAGCCAGCCGGGAGCCAGGGCCCGCACCGAGGCGACCCAGGACCGGCTCTTCCGCGCCGCGGTGGAGGCGTTCGCGGCGAAGGGCTTCCACGGCACGAGCACGCGGGACATCGCCGCAACCGCAGGGATGAGCGCGGGGTCGCTCTACGTCCACCACCGCTCCAAGGAGGAGATCCTCTTCCGCATCTCCCGCCGCGGTCACGAGACGATCCTCGCCCTGGTCCGGGCTGCGCGCGCGACCTCGACCGACCCGTCCGAGCAGCTCCGCGCGGTCGTCCACGACTTCGTGGCGCACCACGCCCGCGCCCACACGACGGCCCGCATCGTCAACTACGAGCTGGCCGCGCTCGACCCCGAGCACCGCGCCGAGATCGACGGGCTCCGCAACGAGATCGACACCGAGGTCCAGGACCTCGTGGGCCACGGCGTGGAGAAGGGTGCGTTCGACTGCCCCGAGCCCCGCATCGCCGCCGCGGCGTTGCTCTCCCTCGGTGTCGACGTCGCGCGCTGGTACGAGGACGGCCGTGGGTGGACACCCGAGCAGCTCGGGAACCAGTACGCCGAAGTGGCCCTGCGGATCGTCGGCACCGGACGCTAAGGGCCCGGGCGCCACGCACCGGCCACGGTGACCGCGGACTCGCGCGGTGGGAAACCGGAGGTCACCCGTGGCGACCGGCGGCGGCGCAGCGCTCCGTCGGCATCCGGCGACAGCACCGACCGAGCGCGTGCGCGAGGATGGGTGGCGATGACCCTCACCGAGCGCCTCGCCGCAGCCTCCGCGACGGGGGCTGACGCGGCATTCGACGTCTTCCTCGACTGGGCGGGCGACCGCGGGTTCACCCTGTACCCCGCACAGGAGGAGGCCGTGCTCGCCCTCGCCGGCGGCGCCCACGTCGTGCTCGCCACCCCGACCGGCTCGGGCAAGTCGCTCGTCGCGGTGGCCGCCCACGCGCAGGCCCTGGCCGAAGGTCGGCAGAGCTGGTACACCGCGCCGATCAAGGCCCTCGTCAGTGAGAAGTTCTTCGCCCTGGTCGAGATCTTCGGCGCGAAGAACGTCGGCATGCTGACCGGCGACGCCGCCGTCAACGCCGACGCACCCATCATCTGTGCGACGGCCGAGGTTCTCGCCAACCACGCTCTGCGAGAACGAGACGCGGCAGACGTCGGCCTCGTGGTCATGGACGAGTTCCACTTCTACGGCGAGTCGGACCGCGGCTGGGCGTGGCAGGTGCCGCTGCTCCTGCTCCCCGACACCCAGTTCCTCCTCATGTCGGCGACCCTCGGTGACACCACGGCATTCGAGAGGGATCTCACGACCCGCACCGGGCGGGAGACGGTCGCGGTCACGGGAGTCGAGCGGCCCGTGCCGCTGGAGTTCGAGTGGGTGCTGCTGCCGGTGCATGACACCCTCGAGCTCCTGCTGCGCGACGACCGTGCTCCCGTCTACGTCGTGTCGTTCACCCAGGCCGCCGCGGTGGAGCAGGCACAGGCCCTCATGTCGGTCGACGTCGTCCCCCAGCAGCGCAAGGCCGCCATCAAGGAGGCGGTCGGCGGGTTCCGGTTCGGGCCGGGCTTCGGGGTGACGCTGCGACGCCTCGTGCTGCACGGCATCGGCGTGCACCACGCGGGCATGCTGCCGAAGTACCGGCGTCTCGTCGAGACCCTCGCCCAGCGCGGCCTGCTCGCGGTCATCTGCGGTACCGACACCCTCGGCGTCGGGATCAACGTGCCGATCCGCACCGTGCTGCTCACCTCGCTGACCAAGTACGACGGGCGGCGGCAGCGGATCCTGCGGGCGCGCGAGTTCCACCAGATCGCCGGTCGGGCCGGGCGGGCGGGCTTCGACACGATGGGCTACGTCGTCGTCGAGGCTCCCGAGCACGTCATCGAGAACGCCAAGGCCATGGCCAGGGCGGGCGACGACCCCAAGAAGCAGCGCCGGATCACCCGGAAGCGACCGCCGGACGGGGTGCTGTCCTACGCCGAGTCCACCTACGACCGGCTCGTCAGCGCCACGCCCGAGCCGCTGACCTCGAAGATGCGGGTCGACCACGCGATGGTGCTCAACGTGCTCGACCAGTGGGAGGGCCAGCAGGCGGCCCTGCACACCCTGCTGCTCGAGAACCACGAGGACGAGGCGCGACGCGACGCGCTCGTGGAGCGTGCCGTGCAGGTCATGGGGTCGCTGCTGCGCGCCGGGGTCATCGAGCCCGACGACGGGTCCACGCTCGAGGACTGGGTGCCCCAGGAGCCCGAGCCCGAGCCCGAGCCAGCGTCTGGACACCATGGCGGCGAAACCGACGGGGGGCGTCCGGATTCGGACGCCATCCACGCGGTTGGGCACCATGGCGGCGAAACGCGGGACGGCGCCTCGGACGGGGGGACGGGCGCCCCGGGCGAGGGCTCGGGCGGCCCGGGTGGAGCCTCGGACGGAGGTCCGGGCGAAGGTCTGGGTGGTGGTCTGGGCGCGCTGGGCGAGGCCCTGTCCGCCGCGGGACTGGCGCCCACCCCTGCGCCTGGTCTGGCAGGAGGCGACGACACCGAGTCAGGGGCAGCACCCACATCCACCTCGACGGACGAGGAGGTCGCGGAGCCGGGACCGCTCGAGCGCTTCGTCCGGGGCGAGGGCCGGCGGTATGCCGAGGGGCCGTTCCAGGTCGCTCTCGACCTGCACGACGGCTTCGCGCTGAACCAGCCGCTGTCCGCCTTCGCGCTCGCCGCCCTCGACCTGTTCGCCCCCGAGAACCCGGGCTACGCGCTCGACGTCGTCAGCCTCATCGAGGCCACCCTCGACGACCCCCGCCCCGTGCTCATGGCGCAGCGGTTCGAGGCGCGTGGTGAGGCCGTCGGCGCGATGAAGGCCGACGGCATGGACTACGAGGACCGGATGGACGCCCTCGACGACGTGACCTGGCCGATGCCGCTCGCGGAGGAGCTCGAGGGCGCGCTGCGCGTCTACCGCCAACGCCACCCCTGGGTCGACCCGCGCGGCCTGTCGCCGAAGTCCGTGGTGCGCGAGATGTACGAGCGCGCCATGACGTTCGGGGAGTTCGTCGCCCACCACAAGCTGGCTCGCGCGGAGGGCGTGCTCCTGCGCTACCTCACCGACGCCTACCGGGCCCTGCGCTCGACCATCCCGATGTCCGCACGCACCGAGGAGCTCGACGACATCGTGGAGTGGCTCGGCGAGCTCGTGCGGCACACCGACTCCAGCCTCCTCGACGAGTGGGAGTCGCTCACCCACCCCACCGACGAGGGCGTGACGCAGGTGCGGGTCCCCACCGAGAACCGCGCGCTCAGCGCCAACCCCCGCGCGCTGCGAGTCATGTTGCGCCAGGCGATGTTCCGCAGGGTCGAGCTCCTCTCCCTGGGCCGGTATGCCGCGCTGGCCGCCCTCGACGACGGCCTCACCGCCGAGCAGTGGGCCGACGCCGCCGACCGCTACTTCACCGAGTACGACGACATCGGGACCGGCCCCGAGGCGAGAGGACCCGCATTCTTCTCCGTCACGGACGACGGCGACGGCGCCTGGGTCGCGACGCAGATCCTCGAGGACCCCGCCGGCGACCGCGACTGGCGGATCACGGTGGAGCTCGACGTGGCGGGCACCGACGAGGCCGGCGAGCTCGTGCTCGTCACGAGGGCCCTGGGCCCCACCTGAGCCCGGGAGTCGAGTCGCCAACGCACGGATCCCCGCGCGATATCACCTCGACGCCTCGACGCCTCGACGCCTCGACGTATCACCTCGACGCGTCGACGAGCGCGACCGTGGCGCGGCAAGGATCAGAGCTTCGCGGCACGCCACCCGGCCGCGCGCGCGTCGGACTCGCTGCAGAACCAGCGCTCACCCTTCGACTCGCTGATCTTCGTCACGTCGTAGTAGCGCTGGCCGGGGACGTGGTAGATCTTCTCGCCGTCGCTGGCGATGTTTCCCTTGATGAGGCACTCGGCGGTCGCGGGGGGTGGCACCGCTGGACTCGGGGCGCGACAGCCGCTGCTCCAGATGCCCTTGCCCGCCTCTCGCGCCGATTCCTCGGCAGCCCGGTAGGCGGCCTGCCCGGCATACGCCGCGTCGTAGGTGTACTCCTCCCCGAAACCGCCGGCGATGAGGATCTCGGCGACCTGCCTCCCGTCGGGGAGGGTCACGTGCCGCAGCAGTCGGTCGTACCTGTCCCGATCGGCCTGCGTCGGGTCCCGCACCAGGCGGACGCTCTTGCTCTGCACCAGGCTCTGCATCCTGCTCGCGGCTTGTCGCGCGTAGCACTCGTCGCCCTTGAGCTCGGGGGTGTCGATGCCGATGATCCGGATCCGCTCGGTCCTCCCGTCGACCCTCACCTTGATCGTGTCTCCGTCCACGACCCCCGTCACGGCGACGAGTCCGGCAGCCGAGGGTGCCTGGGGGCTCGATGTCGGGGACGGCTCCGGTTCCGGGGTGGATGCCGTGGCCGGCGTCGTCGTCGGCATCGCGGTCGGGGACACCGAGGCGCTGGCGGCCGGTGCAGTCGCCGGCGCCGGTGTGGTGGTCGGGTCGGCCACGGGCGCCGTCGTCGAGGATGACGCTTCCGGGTCGGCCAGCGCGATGAGAGCGACCGAGGCCGCCACGCCGCCGCCGACAAGGAGCACCGCAGCGACGACCAGCGCCGTCCACCTGGTCCGGACCGACACGGCATCCCCTTCCCTCGACGCTTGCTGACCGTATCGACGCCGACAGCGCCTCGTTCGCGAAAGAGCGACACGCCACCCGAACGGCCGAGGCGCCGACGTCCCCCTGAGCGAGTCGGACGGTGAAGCGCGCGGACAGGGCGGACCGGCGGGGGTCGAGTCGCCAACGCGCGGATCCGCGAGCGACACCACCTTGACGCGTCGACGAGCGCGGGCTGCTGCCCTAGCGTGCTGGGCATGACGGACTCGGCTCGCCTGCGACCGGCCACGGTGCACGACCTGCCGGGCGTCTACCGCGTGTGCCTGCAGACCGGGCTCTCCGGACGAGACGCCACCGGCACCCACGCGGACCCCGACCTCCTCGGCCACGTCTACGTCGGTCCCTACGTCCTCTTCCCGGATGCCGTGGCCCTGGTCATCGCCGACGGCCGTGGCGTGGCCGGTTACTGCGTCGGCGTGCCGGACACCGCGGCCTTCGAGGAGTGGTGCGAGGGCGAGTGGTGGCCGACCCTGCGCGAGCAGCACCCCGCCGAGCCCCCGGCGGCGAGTGCCACCCCCGCCGACCTGGCCCTCGTCCGCCGCATCCACCGTCCGGTGACGACGGATGCCGGCCTCGTCGCGGCACACCCCGCCCACCTCCACATCGACCTGCTCCCACGGCTCCAGGGCCAGGGGTGGGGACGCCGCGCCATGGACCGACTGCTCGAGCGGCTCGCCGAGAAGGGAGCGAGCGCCGTGCACCTCGGGGTCGCCGAGGACAACCCCGGTGCGCACGCGTTCTACGAGCGCCTGGGGTTCACCGAGCACAGTCGTGACGACGACGAGCGAACCTACGTCCGCCGACTCCCCGCCTGACGCGTCGGCGCTGGCGGCCCCAGGATGCCCCCTGCGTGCGTCCAAGGAACGGAGATCGTGCGTCTCGCGGAGGCCACCATGTCGGTGTCCGGGGTGAGACTGGTTCGGCAGGCCAAGGCACCGCCGCCGACGAGAGGACCCCGGCATGAGCCCCGCCGCGTGGGATGCAGCATCCCTGGTGAACCGATACGACGAGGTCCGCACGCACACCGAGCACCTCGCACGGCCGCTCTCCCCCGAGGACCAGACGGTCCAGTCGATGCCCGACGTGTCTCCGACGAAGTGGCATCGCGCGCACGTCACGTGGTTCTTCGAGACGTTCGTGCTCGCCGACCACGAGAACGACTTCTCGCCCTTCCAGGACACCTACTGGTTCCTGTTCAACAGCTACTACGAGAGCCTGGGCGACCGATACGCCCGGCCCGACCGCGGCCTCATCACCCGCCCCGGTGCGCACGACGTGGGGGTCTACCGCGACAACGTCGACGCCCGCATGCGCGACCTCGTGTCGAGCCTCGACGAGGGCACCATCGGCAAGATCGCCGCCACCATCGAGCTCGGCTTCCACCACGAGCAGCAGCACCAGGAGCTGCTCCTCATGGACATCAAGCACGTCCTCTCCCGCAACCCCCTCAACCCGGTGTATGCCGGGCACGCCCCCGAGCGCTGCGAACCCGACGCGATGGCCTTCGTCGAGCAGGAGGGCGGACTCGTCGAGGTGGGGCACGAGGGTGCGGACTTCTCCTTCGACAACGAGCTGCCCCGGCACCGCCAGTGGCTCGAGCCCTACCGCCTGGCCGACCGGCTCGTCACCAACGCCGAGTGGCTGGAGTTCATGAGCGACGGCGGCTACGAGCGCCACGAGCTGTGGCTCTCCGACGGCTGGGCCAGGGTCACGGAGGAGGGCTGGCGCGCGCCTCTCTACTGGACCGACCACGAGGGCATCTGGCTCGAGCACACCCTGCACGGGACGTGGCCGGTCAACCCGGGGCTGCCCGTGGCGCACGTGAGCCACTACGAGGCGGAGGCCTACGCGACCTGGGCCGGGAAGCGGCTTCCCAGCGAGGCGGAGTGGGAGCACGCGGTGGCCGCCGACGGACAGGGGGATGGTCGGGGGAACTCGGGGCGCGAACCGGTCGGCCCCGGAGCCGCCGGCGTGGAGGGTCCTTCGGAGTCCTTCCACCCGGCGAAGGCGCCCGAAGCAGGATCCGAGCACCGGCTGCGACAGGTCTACGGCGACTGCTGGGAGTGGACGTCCTCGGCATACCTCCCGTACCCCGGCTTCCACCCCGCGGCCGGCGCCATCGGGGAGTACAACGGCAAGTTCATGTCCAACCAGATGGTGCTGCGTGGCGGCTGCGCCCTCACCTCACCCGGTCACTCGCGGGCGACCTACCGAAACTTCTTCCCCCCCGGGTCGCGGTGGGCGCTGTCCGGGGTGCGCCTCGCCGACGGCGGCGCACCGAGGGCAGCCGCGTGAGCGGGCCGGTGCGCGAGCCGCGCGTCCAGGTGTTGCTCGACCCCGACTGGGCCGCCGGATCGCTCGTCGACGACGTCCGCCGCGGGCTCGGCGGCCGACCTCGCCGCTTGCCACCGAAGTGGCTCTACGACGACGAGGGGTCCCGGCTCTTCGACGAGATCACCCGCCTTCCGGAGTACTACCCGACCGAGGCCGAGCGGGGGATCCTGCACGACCACGCCCACGAGATCGCCGCCACCTGCGACGCCGCAACCCTCGTCGAGCTGGGCAGCGGCACGAGTGACAAGACCCGCACGCTGCTCGATGCCTTCCGCTCGGGCGACCGGCCGCACGGACCGCTGCGTCGCTTCGTGCCGGTCGACGTCTCCGAGGCCACCCTGCGCGATGCCGCGACCCAGCTCAGCGCGGGGTATCCCGGCCTCGAGGTCGAGGCCGTCGTCGGTGACTTCACCCTGCACCTGGCCGACCTCCCTCGGCAGGATCGTCGGCTCGTGGCCTTCCTCGGCAGCACCATCGGCAACCTCTACGTCGAGGAGCGCGCCGCCTTCCTCGGCGCCCTCGCCGACTCCCTCGCCGAGGGGGAGTGGCTCCTCCTCGGAACCGACCTGGTCAAGGACGCCGACCGGATCATCGCCGCCTACTTCGACGAGGCCGGGGTGACCGACCGTTTCGTGCGCAACTGCCTCGTCGTCCTCAACCGTCAGCTCGGCGCCGACTTCGACCCGGGAGCGTTCAGCTACGTCCCCCTCTGGGACCCGCACATGGAGCGGATGGACCTCCGGCTGCGCGCCGAGGAGCCGCAACGCGTGAGCATCCCCGGAGCCGACCTGCTCGTCGACCTCGCCACCGGCGAGGAGATCTGTGTCGAGATCTCGACGAAGTTCCGCCTCGACGGCATCGCCGCCGAGCTCGCCGAGGCCGGCTTCGAGGTGGCGCGGACCTGGACCGACCCGGCCGGCGACTTCGCTCTCACCCTGGCCCGGCGCCGCTGACGACGGCGACGGCGACACAGCTGGAAGCGATCGTCGTGGACGGACGACAACGATCGCTGGGGGAGCCGTCGATGACAGGCGCCGACCATGGCGGGCGACGCGGAGTAGTCGGGTCAGGCGGTCGTGGGCGCCCGCTGACGGCGGGAAGCGAGACCGTCGAGGATCCGGTCGAGCACGAACTCGAAGGTGCCCTCGCCGTTGTCCCCCTCGATGTGCTGGCGGACGTGCTCCACGAGGTGCGGGAACGCGCCCTCCGGGAGGGTGGCGAGGAACGCGTGGGCCTGTGAGGGATCGCTGCTCGTCACGTCATCGGGCGCGAGCGGCTGCTGCAGCGCAGAGCCCACCACGTGGTTGGTCAGGGCGTGGAAGCCCTGGTGGGCGGTCACCGGGTCCAGCCCACTCGTGGCGAGGACCCGCAGCCACGACTCCATGAGCTCGAGCCGGTGCGGACCGGGGAGCCTGGTGAACCACTGGGGCGCGGCCCACGGATGGCGGCTGAGCATGTCCCGGGCCGAGATGACGGAGTGGCGCAGGGCCGGCTTCCACTCCTCCTCCGGACCCGGTAGCTCCACCTCCCCCGCGACGACGTCGAGCATCCCGTCGAGCAGGTCGTCCTTCGTGCGGACGTGGTTGTAGAGCGACATCACCTCGAAGCCGAGCTCTGCTGCGAGGGACCGCATGGTCAGGGAATCCAGGCCCTCGCGGTCGGTGAGCTCCACCCCGCAGCGCAGGATGCGCTCCCTCGTCAGGGGCGGGCGGTTCGGGGGAACGGAGCGGCGCGGCACTTGACGAACATACACCGTACGTATACCGTCCTCGACCATGGACGTACAACGTACGCACGCCGTGAACGAGACCCCGGACGCCGCATCGCCCCAGCCGGATGAGGCGGGAGGCGGCAGCATGCGTGCCGCTGTCTGTGACCGCTACGGCCCCCCGGAGGTGCTCCGGGTCGCCGATGTGCCGATTCCGGAACCCGGCCCCGGCGAGGTGCGGGTACGGGTGCACGCGGCCGGCCTCAATGCCCTCGACTGGCACGTGGTGCGGGCGGACCCCTTCTTCGTCCGCCTGGACAAGGGGCTGCGCAGGCCGACGTTCTCCGGCCCGGGAGCCGAGGTGGCGGGTGTCGTGGACCGGCTCGGGGCCGAGGTCACCTCGGTGGCGGTCGGCGACGAGGTCATCGCGGACATCTCCGGGGCGGGGCTGGGTGGCTTGTCGCAGTGGCGGTGCCTTCCCGCCGAGGTGCTGGTGCCCAAGCCCGTCGGCACGACGTTCGTCGAGGCGGCCGGTCTGCCGTTGGCCGGAGGCACTGCCCTGCGCGCCCTGCGGGAGGTCGCCGCCGTGCAGCCGGGTGAGCGGGTGCTCGTGCACGGGGCATCCGGTGGCGTCGGCACCTTCGCCATCCAGATCGCGAAGATCCTCGGGGCCCACGTCACCGCCCTGTGCAGCGGTGCACGAATTGCACAGGCCCGCGAGCTCGGCGCCGACGAGGTTCTCGACCGCGCCGAGACCGACCTCTCGACGACCTCAGTGCGGTGGGACGTGGTGCTCGGAGTCAACGGCCACCAGCCGCTGAGCACCTACCGGCGCATCCTTGCGCCGGGTGGCCGCTACGCCATGGTGGGCGGCACCTACCGACAGATCTTCGGTGCCCTGTTCCTCGGCCGTCTCTACTCCACCGGTGGGCGCACCCTCCGCCCGGTGGTGCACTCGCCGAGTCCCGCTCTGGTCGCGGACCTCGCGTCGTGGGCCGCGGAAGGCACGCTCCGCACGGTGGTCGAGCGCACGTACTCCCTGGGGGAGGCCGCGGCCGCCCTCGCCGCGATCGACTCGGGGCACAGCGGCGGCAAGATCATCGTCACGATGGGCCCGGATCCCGACAGGCAGCCCTGACGCACCCAAGGTTCGACAGCCCGCGAGCCGTGGCAGGCCCGCGCTTTCGGAGCCGGGGGGACCGTGGGTGAGACTGAGCCATGCACATCGCCGGAGCCCACGTCCTGCTCACCGGGGCCACCGGCACGATCGGTGCCGCCCTGGCGACCCATCTCGCCGACGCGGACGCCCGGCTGAGCCTCGTCGCCCGCCACCGCGAGCCCCTCCAGGGGCTGGCCACCGAGACGGGCGCCATCTCCCTGCGCGCCGACCTCGTGGACCGCAGTGACCTGCACGCGCTCGTCGCCCGGGCCGAGGCCGCGAACGGGCCGGTGGACGTCCTCATCAACAACGCGGCGGTCGAGAGTTCCGGGCACCTCGCCGACCTCACGGCGGACGAGGTCGAACGCACTGTCGCCCTCAACCTCACCGCCCCCGCCGAGCTGTCCCGGCGGGTGCTGCCGGGCATGCTCGAACGCGACCACGGGCGGATCGTCAACATCTCGTCACTCGCCGGCATCGCGACCTTCCCCGGTCTCGCGCTCTACGGCGGGACCAAGGCCGGGCTCACGCACCTGACCTCGGGCCTGAGGGCCGACCTGCGCGGCACGGGAGTGCGGACGCTGGCCGTGGAGATCGGGCCGGTGGCCTCCGACATGATGGCCCGGGTCGGCGGATATGCCCCCACGGCAGCCGCTTTCGACCGACTGTTCCGCGCTCGCCTGCTCACGATGCTCGATGCCGACCACGTCGCCGCTCGCGTGGTCGCCGCGATCGACGCCGACCGCTCCCACCTCCGGATGCCGCGCCGCGCGTGGACCATGGCGGCGGTGGCCCACGCACCGCGGGCGGTCGTGCAGACCGTGCTGAGCGGCATCCCCGCCCGCGCCGAGGGAGCCCGGCCCCGGCTGAGAGCCGTCCCGTGAGCTGCCGGCGGACCCCGGTCCGCCGAAAGATCGCGGTCGCCACCTGGCGGCCGGCCCGCGACGGGCGGATCTACGCCCGGATGGAGGTCGACGCCTCGGCGGCGCTGGCCTACCTCGACCGTGTTCGCGAGCAGACCGGCGAGCGGGTCACCCTGACGCATGTGGTCGGCGCGGCACTGGGGCGGGCGCTGCGCCAGGTGCCCGAGATCCGTGCCCGCGTCGTGCTCGGACACCTCGTCGACATCGACACCTGCGACATCGGGTTCGCGGTCGACATCGAGGCGGGCTCCGACCTTGCCCCGGTCAAGGTGCCCGACGTCGACACCCTCACCCCCGGGCAGGTCGCCCGCGCGGTCGGTCTCGGGGCCCAACGGCTGCGCGCCCACGAGGACGCCGCCTACCGCCGCACCTCTGGCCTCGTGCGGCTGGCACCGAGCTGGGCCATGCGGCCCGCACTCTCCGTCGCCAGCCTCGTCGCCGGCGGACTGGGGCGGTCGGTACTGGGCCAGCCGGGCTTCCCGCTCGGCACGGCCTTCGTCTCCAACGTCGGCTCGCTGGGGCTCGACGAGGCCTTCCTCACCCCGCTGCCCTTCGCCCGCACCCCCGTCTACCTCGCCGTGGGGGCGATCCAGGACCGCCCGGTCGCCATCGACGGTGAGGTGGTGGTCCGGCCCGTGGTCGTGCTCGTCGCGACGGCCGACCACCGGATCGTCGACGGTGCCCACGCGGGGCGGATGGCCTCGATCGTGCGCGACCTCGTGCTGCACCCCGAGCGCCTCGACGCCATCACGTAGTCGCCTCGTCGCGTAGCCTGCTGCGCGTCATGAGCGCGACCCTCACTGCCCGCGGGCTTGCTGCCGGCCACGGTGCCCGAACCCTCTTCGCCGACCTCGACCTCGTCGTGGGCGGGGGCGACGTCGTCGGCCTCGTGGGCGCCAACGGGGCCGGGAAGTCGACGCTCCTCAGGCTCTTGGCGGGCGAGCTCGAGCCGGAGGACGGCACCGTCGCCATGACCCCGGCCACGGCGACGGTCGGGCACCTCCCCCAGGAGCCGGACCGGCGACCCGGGGAGACGGTGGCCGGTTTCGTCTCCCGCCGCACGGGCGTGGCCGCCGCCCAGGCCGAGCTCGATGCCGCCTCCGACGCCCTGGCCGGCGGCGGGGCCGGGGTCGATGACCGGTATGCCCTGGCTCTCGACACCTGGTTGGCGCTCGGGGGGGCCGACCTAGAGGAGCGCACCTGGGTGGTCCTCGCCGACCTCGGGCTGACGCTCGACCCGGGGACCCCGATGACTGCCCTCTCCGGCGGCCAGGCGGCCCGCGCCGGGCTGGCCGCGCTGTTGCTCTCGCGCTACGACGTGCTGCTGCTCGACGAACCCACCAACGACCTCGACCTCGACGGGCTGGACCGCCTTGAACGGTTCGTCGCAGGGTTGGGCAGCCCGGCCGTCATCGTGAGCCACGACCGCGAGTTCCTCGCCCGCACGATCACCCGCGTCGTCGAGCTGGACCTGGCGCAGCAGAGCGTCGACGTGTACGACGGAGGCTACGACAGCTACCTCGCCGAGCGGGACGTCGCCCGCCGCCACGCGCGAGAGGAGTTCGAGGAGTACGCCGACACCCGCGCCGGCCTCGCCCAGCGGGCCATGATGCAGCGCAACTGGATGGCGTCCGGGGTACGCAACGCCCGGCGCAAGTCAACCGACAACGACAAGATCGGCCGGAAGTTCCGGGCCGACGCGAGCGAGAAGCAGGCCGCGAAGGCCCGGCAGACCGAGCGGATGATCGAACGGCTCGAGGTCGTCGAGGAACCGCGCAAGGAGTGGGAGCTGCGGATGGCCATCGCCGAGGCACCCCGCTCGGGCACGGTCGTCGCCTCCGCCTCCGGGGCGCTCATCCGACGGGGGGACTTCACCCTCGGGCCGCTCGACGCGCAGGTCGACTGGGCCGACCGCATCGTCGTCACCGGCGCGAACGGCTCGGGCAAGTCCACCCTCATCGCGGTCCTGCTCGGCACGCTGCCCGTCGACGAGGGCAGCGCCGGGCTGGGGTCGGGGGTGCTGGTCGGGGAGGTCGACCAGGCACGCAGCCTCTTCCTCGGCTCCGCGTCGCTGGCGAGGGCGTTCGGGGATGCCGTGCCCGGCTGGAGCGATGCGGAGGTGCGGACCCTGCTGGCCAAGTTCGGGCTCGGCGCCGAGCACGTGCACCGGTCCTCGGAGTCCCTGTCACCGGGGGAGCGGACCCGGGCCGCCCTCGCGCTGCTCCAGGCGCGCGGGGTCAACCTGCTCGTGCTGGACGAGCCCACCAACCACCTCGACCTGCCCGCCATCGAACAGCTCGAGCGGGCCCTGGACGACTTCGCGGGCACCGTGCTGCTCGTCACCCACGACCGGCGGATGCTCGCCGAGGTTCGCGCCACCCGCCGCTGGCACGTGGACAGCGGTCAGCTCACCGAACTCTGAGGCCGACCCGGCACCCAGCACTCGGCATCCGGCACCAGGCACCAGGCACCCGGCATCCCACCACCCCGTCGAGTGAACAGAACACGCCGTGTGGCCGGAGCCCCAGACGGCGTGTTCTGTTCACTCGACGGGGTCAAGGTGCGGGGGTCAGCCGCCGACCATCTCGTGGAGACGGACCCCGTGGTCCGCAGCGATCAGCTCGGCGGCCTTCTCGCCGATCATGATCGCCGCGGCGTTGGTGTTGCCGCTGACGACGTTGGGCATCACGCTCGCGTCGGCCACCCGGAGCGCCGCCACACCGTGGACGTTGAGCCGAGGGTCGACGACGTCACCGATCCGGCAGGTCGAGGTCTCGTGGTAGACAGTCAGCGCGTAGTGGCGGGCCAGGTCCTCCAGCAGGGCGTCGCTCGGTTGCGCGCCGGTCTCGTGACCGTGGGCCTCCGCCAGGTGCGGCGGGATGACCGGGTCGCCCAACCCACCACCGGGCCAGGCCTTGGCGATCTCGAGCGCCTTGCGCATGACGGCGACCATGACGAGGACGTCGTGGGGATCGGCGAAGTAGTTGAGGTCGATGCGTGGGGCCGCGGCCGGGTCGGCGCTGGCCAGGGTGACCGAGCCCTCCGAGTGGGGCTGCACCGGGTTGGGCAGCACGACCACCTGCCCGCGCGTCGGGTCGAGGAAGTCGTCGGGGTCCTCGAAGAACCTGCTCGGCGGCAGGCGGAAGACGTGCTCCCAGATCGCCGGCGTGTATCCGCAGGCGAGGAAACCGATCTGGGCATCGTGGGTGTGCTCGTCACCCAGGCCCGTGGAGAAGAAGACCGTGGCGTCGTAGAGCGACGAGGACGCCAGGCCCCGACCCGTGGTGAACCACTCGCCGAGGCGGCGCTCGGCCTCCGCCTTGGCGGCGGCCAGCGCCTCGGGGAGGTCGACGTCATCGGCAGGGTCGGCCGGCAGCGGACCGGCGGGAGCCCGCAGGGCGTCCGGGCCGAGCGACATCGCGATCTCGGTCATCGTCTCGCCGATCCCGTCGGCGGCGAACATCAGGGGCGCGTGCAGGTGGTCCTTGAGGTGGCGACCGACGTCCGGGAGGTCGACCACGCAGTCCACCCCCACGGCGGCCAGCTCATCGCGTGCCCCGACTCCGGAGAGCATGAGGATGTGCGGTGAGCCGATCACGCCTGCGCACAGCACCACCTCGGTGCCGGCCGACACCTCCTCCTGGGCCCCGGCGCCGGTGCGATAGGACACCCCCGTCGCGCGCACGTCACCGCCCTCGCCGTCGAGCAGGATCCGCTCGACGAGCGCGCCCGTGACGACGACGAGGTTCTCCCGGTCCATCGCCGGCTCGAGGTAGGCGTGGAAGGTGGAGCTGCGCTTGCCGTCCTTGGTCGTGGTCTGGAACAGCGAGGCCACACCCTCGGGGTCCCGGCGGTCCCGGCCGTTGTAGTCACCCTTCTTCAGGCCGACCGCCACGGCGGCGTCGACGAACTGGGACGAGGCGGGCAGGATCGGCTCCCGCACCGACACCCCCACCGGACCGTCGCTGCCGTGGGCCTCGAGGTCGGGATGGAGCTCGGTGTTGTGGACGAAGCCCTCGGCCTTGCGGAAGTAGGGAAGGACCTCGTCGTAGGACCACCCCTCGGCACCTCCGGCTGCCCAGGAGTCGAAGTCACCCGGGTGGCCGCGGACGTAGGCCATGTAGTTCAGCCCTGAGGTGCCGCCGAGCATCTTGCCCCGGGGCACCATCATCCGGCCGCCGACGACACCCTTGCCGGCCCCACCGGCGTCGCCGGTGAACATCCAGTCGACGGCGGGGTCGTTCTGCAGGCTGGCCACCGCGGCCGGCATCAGCTCTGCCGGGGGCGGCGGTCCGCCGGCCTCGAGCAGGCACACCCGTACGTCGGGGTCCTCGGTCAGCCGGGCAGCGACCACGGCTCCCGCCGAACCCGCTCCCACGATGACATAGTCGTACGTCGAGCCCATCGATACCACCTCGTTGTGGTTGCCTCGCCGAGTGCCAGGCACTGTGCCGCAAACGGAACCACACGAAGTGCACCGGGACAAGGGGTCCCCGGGTGCGAGACGCGCTGTCGAACGCTGGCCCGCGCGTCGGCCGGGGCGCCGTCGAGCCGGGTCACTCCAGGCAGGCCCGGAGCCCGTCCTGCAGCGCGTCCAGCCACGCACCGACCGATCGGCGGGCCTGCGCGGTGTCGGGGTACCGACAGCGGAGGTGCAGACCGGAGGCGTTGACGAGGAACCAGATCATCACCCCGTCGGTGCGGGTCACGGCCGACACGTGCTGCACCTCGAGCTCGGGGGCGACCGGCACGGGCACCCGCCGGCCGTCGAGCCAGGAGACGGCGAACATCCCCGGGCTGGCGGGCATCCCGCCGTAGGGCTCCATGATCGGACCCAGCGGGTGCGACCCGAGGTCGATGGCCTCGGCGACCGCTCGGGCGCAAGCCGCGGGGTCGGGGTCCTCGGACTCCATGACGGCGTTCGTGATGAACCAGCCCACCGAGTCGTGCCAGCGTTCCTCGTGGCGCGAGTGCACCGGCAGGATCGCGCGCAGGGGTTCACCGGCCGCCTCGGCGAACACCCCGGTCATGACCGACGTCGCCATCGAGATCATCCGCACCCCCTCCGCCCGGGCATGCGCCGAGAAGCGTTCCAGCTCCTCCGCGTCGAGCACGTCGCGCAGCTCGACGACCTCGGGCGGAGCGGTGGACAGGTCACCGAGCGGGAGCGGGAACGTGGGCATCACCCCACCACCGGCATCCAGGATCTCCGCCCAACGGCGGTGGACGTGCTCGGGTGCCGCCGGCATGGCGGCCAGGGCCGCGGTGTGCTCGGCGAAGCTCGCCGTTGTCGGGAGGGTGGCTCCCGGTGGCCGACCGCTCTCGACGTCCGCGAGGCAGGTGCTCAGGTCGCGGGCGATGACGAGCAGTGACCAGAGGTCCACATGGGCATGGTCGAGGCCCACGAGCACCGCCGGCCGCGCGTCCGAGGACTCCTCGTCGGGCTGCACCACGCAGAGCCGGTGCGAGGGGGAGCCCAACGGAGCGCACACGGCGTCAAAGACCTTCCGCACGACCTCTCGCGGGTGACCGCCGGCGCCGACCCCGTGCTCCACCCAATCACCAGGGAACAGGTCGATCTCGTGCAGGCCGACCTCTCCGGCGGGGGAGAGCGTGAAGGCCGTGCGCAGCGTGCCGTGGCGTTCCACCACCGCGAGCCAGGCCGTCTCGAGGTGCGCGTCGCTGACCGGTCCCGGGGGCCGGAAGCAGACCGCCATCCAGGAGCCGGGGCGTTGGCCGAGGGCCACGTGCCTTCCCTGGTCGAAGGAGAGGGGCACCGCGGGCCCGCGGTCGGGACCCACCCGCAGGTCGAGGCTGCGCACCCGGCCCTCGGGCAGCGCCATGCGGGCGACGTTGGTCAGGCGCATGCCGCCGTACTCTATGGGTGATCCGGACGACGCGGTCCAGCCCGACCACACTGCAGGAGGCGCCGTGCCCACGATCGAGGTGCCCGGGGCGACGCTCGACTACACGGTGTCCGGCAGAGGACCCTCGGTGGTGCAGCTGCACGGGCTCACGTCGTGCCGGGCACGCGACCAGGCACTCGGTCTGGATCTCGGTCGCGCCCTGCCCCGCCAGCGCCTGTTGCGGTACGACGCTCGGGGCCACGGGGCGTCGACGGGCGTGCCGCACCCCGCCGGCTACGCGTGGCACCGGCTCGCCGACGACCTCCTCGCCCTCCTCGACCACGTCTTCCCCCGGTCACGCGTCCACGGCGTCGGACCGTCGATGGGCACCGGCACGCTCCTGCACGCGGCGGTTCGCGACCCGGGGCGCTTCGCCTCCCTGACCCTCGTCATCCCCCCGACCGCCTGGGGGACCAGGCGCGCCCAGGCCGAGGCCTACCGCGCCAATGCCGACCTCGTCGAACGCGAGGGCTTGGGCGCCTTCCTCGACCTCGGCAGCACGGCACCCGGCCCGCCGGCGCTCGACGGTGCCCCGCTGACCTTCCCGTCGGTGGACGAAGCCCTGCTGCCGACGCTGCTCCGCGGGGCTGCCGCGACCGACCTGCCACCCCACGAGGTGCTCGAAACAGTCGACGTACCGGTCCTCGTGCTGGCCTGGACCGACGACCCGAGCCACCCGATGGAGACGGCCGAGGTGCTCACCGACGTGCTGCCGGACAGCCGGCTCGTCGTCGCCCGGTCTCCGGCCGACGTGCTGTCGTGGCCCGGGCTCTTCGCGCAGCACGTCAGCGCGCACTGAGCTCGGGCGCCGGAACCGCGCTCAATGGCTCCAGCGCCCTCCAGCGGGCGCTCCGGCGGACGACCAGCGCTGGCAAGATGTATCGGCACCGGCATCCGCTGCTCCTCACGGTGACGGACGCGGCCGACGGCGACCGCGTCGGCGTGAAGCGATCGAGAGGCGTGACCCACATGACGACTGTCTCCAGCTCCCCCGGCACCGGTGGATGGGGCGAGGGCCCCGAGGTTCTCCTGCCCTACCTCGACGGCCTCCCCGACGTGGACACCTACCTGACGATCGATGGGGTGACCGGGTCGGCGACCGACCAGCTCCACGAGGACTGGATCGAGGTGCAGTCGTTCTCGTGGGGCATCTCCACCGCCGCCCCCGCCGTCGTCCGCGGCTCGGGCCGCCGCCGGGGCCGCTCGGCACTGTCGGCGCTGGCGGTCCGGACCCGCCTGGACGCCTCCGGGCCAGAGCTGTTCCGGGCCGCTGCCCAGGGGCGCGCGTTCCCCTCCGCCGTGGTCGAGTGCGCGGATGCCGGTCGCCCCGTCAGCCTCGTCATCGAGCTGAAGAACGTGACCGTCTCGTCGTACCGGCTCGCCTCCGTGGGGACCACGCCGGTGCAGGTCTTCGACCTGCACGCCGAGCGCCTGGAGTTCACCCACCGGACCCTGGCCGAGGACGGCTCGACGAGGGGCGAGGTCAGCCATGCCTGGGACGTGCAGCAGGCATAGCGACCGGATGACGGCCGCGGGTCCTCGGGCCGCCGCGACCCCGGTCGGTGGCGTCGACGCGAAGGACCACCCCGCGAAGGACCACCCCACGAACGACCGGCAGCAGGCAGGCCATGCACGAACGACACAGGGCCCGAACGAGGAACGTTCGGGCCCTGTCGATGTCGGTGGACACCTGTCGCGTGCGCAAGGGGGGATTTGAACCCCCACGCCCTTTCGGACACTGGCACCTGAAGCCAGCGCGTCTGCCGTTCCGCCACTTGCGCGTGACGCTCGCGTGAGCCGTCCCAGTGTGCCCGATACACCCGCCATCCGACAAAATGACCCACCCACCGCCCCTCCCCGAACCCACCCGGGGGGTCGGGGTGGCCCCACACGTGACCGGCCAGGGACGAGAGGGCTCGGGGGTGTCCGTGAGGCTGGCGGAGGACCGGCGCGGCGTCCGAGGTGTCGACGTGACAGGCGCCGACCCTGACCCGACCCCGGGTGTGCCCCGGGTCGGCTCAGGGGCGCCCCTACCTGTGCTCGACGCCGAACCCGGACACGCTGAAGTCCCATGGACACCATGACCTCGACAGCCCCCATCGTCGCCCCGAGCACCACGATCACCCCGGACACCGGCCCGCTCGAGCACCTCCCCGGCCGCACCCGTTCCACGGTGTCGCTGTGGAGCATCCGGCACCGATGGCTCGTGCTGGCCCTGAGCACCCTCGCACTCGTGGCCAGCATCGCGCTCATGGTCACCCAGGGCATTGCCACCACACCCCCCGAGGACCAGCTCGTCGGCGACTCCGCCCTCGCCGCGGAGGTCGAGGCGCGGGCCGGCCTCGGCGAGAACCCCACCGAGACCGTGGTGGCCACCTCGACGACGGGCCTCCTCGGCGCCGAGGAGGTGACGACCATCGGGCAGGAGCTCGCGGCGAGCTACGCGGGTGTCGAGGGGGTGGCGTCCGTGGGGGTGCCCCAGGCAGGGGCCGACGGCAAGAGCGTCGTCGTCACGCTCGCTCTCGACGCAGTGGCCGACCCCGTCGACGGGTCCGGCGCCCTCACCCCCGACGAGGCGGTGGGCCCCTCGCTGGCGGTCACGGAGGGCTTCGACGCCTCGCACCCCGACCTCATGGTCGGCCAGGTCGGGGAAGGCTCGGCGACCAAGGAGATGGACGAGACCCTCGGTGCCGACTTCGAGCGGGCCGAGCTCATCAGCATCCCGTTGACCCTCGCGATCCTCCTGCTCGCCTTCGGCGCCGTCGTCGCGGCGGGAGTGCCGCTCGTGCTCGGCCTCGGCAGCGTCGGGGTCGCCCTCGGCCTGACGGCGGGCGCGAGCCACGGCATCATCCCCGTCGACCCGAACGCGCAGAGCCTCATCCTCCTCATCGGTCTCGCCGTGGGGGTCGACTACGCCCTCTTCGTCATCCGCCGCGCCCGCGAGGAGCGGGCTGCCGGCGCCGACGTGCGTGACTCGATCGCCCTCGCCGGAGCGAGCGCGGGGCGCGCCGTGGTGATCTCGGGTGTGACGGTCGTCGTCGCGATGTCCGGGATGCTCGTCGCGGGTGGGCTCTTCACGAGCCTGGCACTCGGGGCGATCCTCGTCGTGCTCGTCGCCGTCATCGCCTCGGCCACCACGCTGCCGGCCCTGCTGGCGGTGCTCGGCGACAAGGTCGACGCCATCCGCCTGCCCTTCACGGCCCGACGCCGCGCCCGGGCCGGGTCCCCGACGTCGATGTGGGGCCGCCTGGCCGGCGCTGTCTCGACGCGCCCCGTGGTCTGGGGCGCCGCCGCTACCGCAGTCCTCGTTGCGCTCGCCCTCCCGGCGCTGGGAATGAAGACCGCCCTCGGCGGCGTCGAGACCCTGGGCGCGGACCTGAAGGTGGTGCAGGCCTACCGCCAGCTCGAGACGGCCGTCCCCAGTGACGGCACGGCGGTGACGATCACCGTCGACGCGCCGGCCGGCTTCGAGGCCGACGTGCAGGCCGCGCTGGACGGCATTCGCGACGAGGCGACGACCCTGCCGCACGTCTCGGGTGTCGCCCCCGAGCCGGCGGTGTCCGAGGACGGCACGGCGACGGTGCTGCCCATCGGCATCGCGATGGACTCCTCCGACGAGCGGCTCCACGAGGTGGTCGACGACATCCGCGGCACGCTCGTGCCCGAGGTCGAGGCGTCCCTCTCCGGGGTCGACGGCGCCAACGTGCACGTCGGTGGCCAGGCCGCCGGCACCGACCTCAGCACGTGGATGGACCAGCGCCTGCCGTGGGTGGTCGCCTTCGTGCTGCTGCTGACGCTCATCGTCATGGCGATCTCGTTCGGCTCGCCGTGGCTGGCCGTGGCGACGGTGGGCCTCAACGCCCTGTCGGTCGGTGCCGCCTACGGGATCATGACGCTCGTCTTCCAGGGCACCTGGGCGCAGGAGGCGCTCGGCTTCACCTCGACCGGCTCGATCGCCGCGTGGCTGCCGATGCTCATGTTCGTCATCCTCTTCGGCCTCTCGATGGACTACCACGTGTTCGTCACGAGCCGGGTACGCGAGGCCTACGACGCCGGGCACGCCCCCGCGGCCGCGGTCCGCCTCGGCGTGGCCCGCTCGGCCGGGGTCGTCACGAGCGCGGCAGCCGTCATGGTGGCGGTGTTCTCCATCTTCGGCACCCTCTCCAGCCTCGAGATGAAGCAGCTCGGTGTGGGACTGGCGACGGCCGTGCTGCTCGACGCCACGCTCGTGCGCGGTGTGCTCCTCCCGGCGACCCTGACCCTGCTCGGCCGCCGGGCGCACCGGGGACCGCGCTGGATCCCGCAGGTCCACCACTGAGGATGGCGGGCCCGCCCGGGTCCGGCAGATCCGGCGGGGTCCGAGGCGCAGCACGTCGCGCCCGGGCCCCGCCGGCGTCGTTCGCCGTGCCACCCGGTCAGGACATCGGTGGTGCCTGGGCGCCCTCGAAGCCCGAACCCCCGTCGCCACTCACACCATCCCTGCCCCTGACCGTCCGGCCGCCAGAGCTGCTCCTCGGCTTGAGCTGCACCCCGGGCAGGGCCGGTGCTGGGATCCGCTCGACCGCGCCGACATACCCCTCCACCCGCCCGAACCGTCCCGGGTCACCGGCGGACCCCGCCTCCCACGCCTCCCGGGCCGCGACGACGTCCTCGTGCGAGCGCCCGATGAAGTTCCACCACATGACGATCTCCTCGCCGAAGGGCGGCCCGCCGAGCACGAGCACGCGGGCGCCGTGCGCCCCTGCCTCCACGCTCACCCCCTCCGGATGCCGGTGCGCGTCGAGCACGCCGAGCTCACCCCGGGCCACGGCGCTCCCCGACAGCACCACCGACCCCTCGTCGACGAGCACGGCCACCTCGAACCCCTCGGGGGTGGGCACGGCCACGGATGCGTGCGGTGCGAGCACGAGCTCGGCGCCGAGGAGCGGGGTCTCGACGCGCACCGGCGAGGTGGATCCCCACAGGGACCCGACGAACACCTGGGCCCGCGCCCCCTCGCGCACGTCGACCACCGGAGGCACGTGGTGCTCGAAGCGTGGGTCGACGTCCGCGGCCCCCATGGGGAGCGCCACCCACAGCTGGGCCCCGTGCAGGACCGTCGTCCCCGGTGTCGAGACCTCCGAGTGCGAGATCCCCCGTCCTGCCGTCATGAGGTTGACCTCGCCAGGTCGCACGAGCGCGACCGTGCCGAGGGAGTCCCGGTGCTCCACCTCGCCGCTGAAGAGCCACGACACGGTGGCGAGGGCGCAGTGGGGGTGCGGCGCGACGTCCATCCCCCCGCTCACCGCCACGTCATCGGGTCCGTAGTGGTCCACGAAGCACCAGGCGCCCACGAACGACCGTTCCCGCGAGGGGAGGGTCCGCCGGACGGTCATCGCCCGCGGCCCACCCAGCGGCACGTCACGCGGCGTGATCACCTGAACCCGGTCAGCCATGAGATCACCGTAGGCCCCGCGTGCAGAGGACGACCAGCCTCGGCGGATAGGCTAACGAGACCGACCGACGGCCCCAGCCAGATGGAGGAGGTGCGCCGATGGGTCTCTTCGACCGCCTCGAGGCGGGGATCGAGCGTGCCGTGCAGGGCACCTTCGCGAAGCACCTGCGCTCCGCCGTGCACCCCGTCGAGATCGCCAGCAACATCCGACGGGCGATGGACGACCGCGCGGTGACCGGGTCGGGCCGCGCCATCGTGCCGAACGTGTTCGCCATCGAGCTCTCCCCGGGTGACTACGACCGCCTCGAACCGGACCTCGACGGTGTGGAGATGGACCTCGTGGCCGCAGCCGAGGAGCACTGCGACGCTCAGCGCTACCAGCCGGCCGGCCCCATCGACATCATCTTCGAGGAGCACGACGACCTCGAGACCGGAGTCTTCCGGCTGCGCCCGTCCAAGGCCTCGCGTCCCCGCGCCACCGGCATGACCGGGCAGAACCCGCGCGTCGCCGAGCAGCCTGCCGGCGGGCAGGCCCGGGCAGAACGGCCGGGGGCTGCCGCTCCCCGCGAGCCGGTGGCAGCACCGCCCCGTGGCGAGGAGCAACCGCGGCGCGAGGAGCAGCCCCGCCGAGCGGACCCGCCGCCACCGCCGGCACCTGCTGCAGCGGCGGCACCGGCCCGTCCCAAGCGCGCCAACCCCGCGGACCGCCCGTGGCTCGACGTCGACGGCGAGCGCTATCCGCTCATGGGCGCGATGACGATCCTCGGCCGCGACGACAGCGCCGACATCATCCTCGACGACCCCGGCATCTCCCGCAGGCACAGCGAGCTGCGGGTGACCACCGACGGGCCGCACTTCGTCTCCACGGTGCGAGACCTGGGTTCCACGAACGGCACCTTCCTCAACGGCGAGCGGATCACGAGCGAGCACCTCGAGGACGGCGATCGGATCACCGTCGGTCGCACGTCCATCACCTTCCGGGCGGGTCGGAGGTGACCCGTGCTCAGTGAGCTCACCCTGACCCTCATGCGGTTGGGGCTCCTGGTCCTGCTCTGGGTCTTCGTCTTCGCGATCGTCGCCGTGCTCCGAGGCGACCTCTACGGAACGACGGTCAAGCGGCGTCCGGCCCCGGCCCCCGCCCGCACAGCGGCGCCACCAGTGGCGATCCCGCCCCCCGTCCCCGCCCGTGCGTCGGCCGGCCGGAGCGGACGCACCGGCGGGTTCCGCGGCCGCAAGAGCCCGAGCCGGCTCGTGGTGACCGAGGGCCCCCTCTCCGGCACGACCCTCCCGCTGCGCCCCGCGGGCACCCTCATCGGTCGCAGCCCCGAGTGCGCCCTCGTCCTCGACGACGACTACGCCTCGGGCCGACACGCCCGCATCTACGAGTCCGAGGGGACCTGGATGGTCGAGGACCTCCGATCGACGAACGGAACCTTCCTGGGGGCCACCCGCCTCACCGAGCCGCGCGAGGTCGCGGTCGGCAGCGTGCTGCGCATCGGGCAGACCGTCGTCGAGCTCCAGAGGTAACCGATGGCGCTCGCCTTCCACTACGCGGCACGCTCCGACGTCGGCATGGTCCGGTCCAACAACGAGGACTCCGGGTACGCCGGTCCGCACCTGCTCGCCATGGCCGACGGCATGGGCGGGCACGCCGGGGGCGACATCGCCAGCTCGACGGTCATCGCCTCGCTCGTCGACCTCGACGGCGCCGCCCTGAGCGGGCGTGAGGCGAGCGAGGCGCTCCTGGACCGGATCAACAGCGCGAACCACGACCTCGGCTCCCAGATCCGCGACGACCAGCGGCTCGACGGCATGGGGACGACACTGATCGCGATGCTGCGCTCGCGCGACACGATCGTCCTCGCGCACATCGGGGACTCCCGCGCCTTCATGGTCCGCGACGGCGTCGTCACCCAGATCACCAAGGACCACTCGTTCGTGCAGAGCCTCGTCGACGAGGGCAGGATCACGGCCGAGGAGGCGCAGGGCCACCCGCAACGCTCCCTCGTCACCAGGGTGCTCACGGGGTCCGACGACGACGAGCCCGACCTCGTGGTGCGCCAGGGGCGTGCCGGCGACCGCTACCTCATCTGCTCCGACGGGCTCACCGACTATGTCGCGCGCGACACCGTCGAGGAGGTGCTGACGACCGTGGCCGACCCCGGCGAGTGCGCCGACCGGCTCGTGGAGCTCGCGCTGCGCGCGGGCGCCCCCGACAACGTCACCATCGTCGTCGGCGACCTCGTCGACGTGACCAAGGTGCCCGCGCCCCCCACCCAGCCGCAGGTGGTCGGGGCGGCGGCGATCCGCGACCGGGGCACCAAGCCCATCCCGACGACCCCGGCGGCCAAGGCTGCTGCGCTGACCAAGGGCGCGACCGGCGACGACGCCGACCTGACCCTCGCGGAGGAGGGGCCGCCCTCCGTGCGCGGATCCGTGCTCCGCCTGGTGGCCCTGGGCGTGGTCGCCGTCGTGGTGCTCGCCGGAGGGTCCTATGCCGCCTACGCGTGGACCCAGCAGCAGTACTACCTCGGCGTGCAGAACGGTGTCGTGACCGTCTTCCGGGGTGTCGACCAGAACCTCGGCCCGGTGTCCCTCTCCAGCGCGGAGTACGCCACGACGATCGACGTGGCCGACCTCCCCGCGTCCTACCAGAACTCGCTCGAACAGGGCATCGGGGTGGACGACCGGGCCGCGGCCGACGACCGCGTCGCCGAGCTGAGGCTGCAGGCCCGGGCCTGCCGGTGGGCGCGGGCCAACGACGAGGAGTGCCGCACCGTGCCCCCCACCTGGACCCAGCCCCCCGCCACACCGACGCCGAGCGCGTCGGTCACCCCGTCCCCGAGCCCCTCCGACACCGGCCTGCCCGTCCCCACCCGCACGACGCCGGCGCCACCCAGGCCCGACTCGAGCCCGACCGTCCCGCCGCCGGCATGAGCGTCGTCTCCTCGTTCACCCCGCGGCGTGGACGCAACGTCGAGCTGGCCCTCCTCATCGGGGCGGTCGGCATCGTCGGGCTGGCCTGGGTCAACCTCGGCCTGGCGACCTCGGAGTCGATCCCGCCGGGAACAGTGGCCCTGGGCGGCGGCTTCCTCGCCCTCGTCGTCGGCTTCCACCTCGTGCTGCGCTGGAAGGCGTCCTACGCCGACCCGCTCATGCTGCCGATCATCACCCTGCTCAACGGCCTGGGCCTGGTGATGATCCACCGCATCGACCTCGCCAACGGCAAGTCCATCGCCGACGGAGTGGCGCTGCGCCAGCTGGTGTGGACGACCCTGGCGGTCGTTGTCGCGGCCGTCGTGCTCATCGTCCTCAGGGACCACCGCATCCTGCGCCGCTACACCTACCTCGCCGGGGTGATCGGTTTCGCCCTCCTCCTGCTGCCGCTGCTCCCGGTCATCGGCACGTCCATCTACGGCTCGCGCATCTGGATCCAGATCGGGCCGTTCTCCTTCCAGCCCGGGGAGATCGCCAAGCTGGCGCTGGCCATCTTCTTCGCCGGCTACCTCGTGCAGACCCGTGACGCGCTCTCGGTCGCGGGGCGCAAGGTGCTGGGCCTGACTCTCCCCAGGGCGCGCGACCTCGGCCCGATCCTCGTCGCCTGGCTCGCGAGCCTCGCCGTGCTCGTCTTCGAGCGCGACCTCGGCTCCTCGCTGCTCTTCTTCGGGCTCTTCGTCGCGATGCTCTACGTGGCGACGGAGCGCGTGTCGTGGATCGCCATCGGCCTGGCCCTCTTCTGCGCGGGCGCGTACGTCGCCTACCTCGCCTTCGGCCACGTGCAGACCCGGGTGCTGCTGTGGACCGACACCTTCAGCCCCGAGGCGCTCGCCGCCAGCGACCAGCTCGCGAAGGGCCTCATGGGCATGGCCGCCGGGGGGCTCTTCGGCACCGGGCTGGGCAACGGCCGCCCCGACATCACGTACTTCGCCGAGTCGGACTTCATCATCCCCAGCTTCGGTGAGGAGCTCGGGATGATCGGCCTCTTCGCGATCTTCATGCTCTACGCCCTGCTCGTCGAACGGGGCCTGCGCACCTCGCTCGGCACCCGGGACGGCTTCGGGAAGCTGCTGGCCGCCGGCCTGGCGTTCTCGCTGGCCCTCCAGGTCTTCGTCGTCGTCGGCGGCGTGACCAGGGTCATCCCGCTCACCGGTCTCACCACCCCGTTCCTCTCCTCGGGCGGTTCCTCGCTCCTGGCCAACTGGACCCTGGTGGCCATCCTGCTGCGCATCTCGGACCACGCGCGCCGCCCGCTGCCCGACGCCAAGGCCACCAGCCCGGTCGCCGAGGCCCGCACCGAGGTGGTGAAGCTGAAGTGAACACCCCGGTCCGCAGGCTCTCCGTCGTCGTGGCGGGCCTCTTCGCCACGCTCCTCGTCTCGACGACGCTCATCCAGTACGTCTTCGCCGCCGACCTCAACTCCCGCTCGGACAACCGGCGCACCCTGTTGTCGACCTACGCCCGGGATCGCGGCGAAATCCTGGTCGGCCAGACCGCCGTCGCCCTGTCGACCCCCACCGACGACGAGTACAAGTACCAGCGGGAGTACCCCGAGGGCGAGCTGTACGCCCACGTGACGGGCTTCTACTCCTTCTACGGTGCCGGCGGCGGGCTCGAGCAGGCCGAGAACCCCCTGCTGTCCGGCTCGAGCGACAAGCTGTTCTACCGCCGGGTGTCCGACCTGTTCACCGGTCGGAAGCCGCAGGGAGCCAGTGTCGAGACCACCCTGGACCCCGCGGTGCAGGAGGCGGCCGCACGGGGCCTCGGCGACCAGGCGGGGGCCGCAGTGGCCCTGGACCCGCGCACCGGCGCCATCCTCGCGATGGTCAGCTCGCCCACCTACGACCCCAACTCCCTGGCGGGCCACGACCTGACGGCCGTGGGCGAGACCTACGACGAGCTGAATGCCGATCCCGAGCGCCCGCTCGTCAACCGCAGCATCGGCGGCGACCTCTACCCGCCGGGGTCGGTCTTCAAGGTCGTCACGGCGGCCGCGGCCCTGTCGACGGGCGACTACACCGAGGACTCGCTGCTGCCCGGGCCCGCGGTGCTCGACCTGCCGCAGACCGACGCGGACCTGCCGAACGTGTTCGACGGTCCGTGCGGTTCCGGGGAGGTGACGATGACCGAGGCGCTGACCATCTCGTGCAACACGGCATTCGCCTCCCTGGGCCTGGAGATCGGCGCGGAGGCCCTCCAGAACCAGGCCGCCAAGTTCGGGTTCGGGGACTCGATCTCGGTGCCCATGCGCGTCACCCCCAGCTCGGTACCCGAGGAGCTCAACCCGCCCCAGCTCGCGCAGTCGTCGATCGGCCAGTACGACGTGCGCGCCACGCCCATGCAGATGGCCATGGTCGCGGCCGGGGTGGCCAACGACGGCGTGGTCATGACCCCCTACCTCGTCGACTCGGTCATCGGGTCCGACCTCTCCGTCATCGAGAGTGCCGAGCCGGCCGAGCTCTCCGAGGCCGTCACGCCGGACGTTGCCGCACAACTGACCCGGATGATGGAGTCGGTCGTCGACAACGGCTCCGGGAGCCGGGCGCAGATCCCCGGTGTCGAGGTGGCGGGAAAGACAGGAACGGCCCAGCACGGGGAGGGGCGGCCGGCCCACGCGTGGTTCATCTCGTTCGCCCCCGCGAACGACCCGGAGATCGCCGTCGCCGTCATCGTGGAGGACGGCGTGAACGAGCGCAGCGAGACCGGGGGTGGGGCGGTCGCCGCTCCCATCGCCAAGCAGATGATGGAAGCGCGGCTGAAGTGACCAGGTCCAGGGCGAAGAGGTTCACCGCGATGCGCCGTGACGCACAGAGGAGCACACACGATGGCTGATGTCCCGAACCTCCTCGGGGGTCGCTACGAGGTCGGTGAGCTCCTCGGTCGCGGTGGCATGGCCGAGGTCCACCAGGGTTACGACGCCCGCCTGGGTCGGCAGGTCGCCATCAAGATGCTGCGCAGCGAGCTGGCCCGTGACCACACGTTCGTCACGCGCTTCAGCCGCGAGGCCCAGTCCGCCGCGGGCCTGAACCACGCCTCCATCGTCGCCGTGTACGACCACGGCGAGGACAACCTGACCCAGGCCGGCGGGGCCACCGTCAAGGTGCCCTACATCGTCATGGAGTACGTCGACGGGCGGACCCTGCGTGAGGTCCTCACCGAGCGCGGCCAGATCCCGCCGAACGAGGCGGTCAAGACGATGGAGGGTGTTCTCGACGCCCTCGCCTACAGCCACCGGATGGGCATCGTCCACCGCGACATCAAGCCGGCGAACGTCATGATCACCGCTGACGGCACGGTGAAGGTGATGGACTTCGGGATCGCCCGGGCGTTGGCCGATGCCAACGCCACGATGACCCAGACCCAGGCCGTGGTCGGCACCGCGCAGTACCTCTCGCCCGAGCAGGCGCAGGGTCAGACGGTCGACGCCCGATCCGACCTCTACTCGGCCGGCTGCATGCTCTTCGAGCTGCTCACGGGTCGACCCCCCTTTCAGGGGGACAGCCCCGTCTCGATCGCCTACCAGCACGTCGGAGAGGACCCGGTTCCGCCGTCTCGCTTCGCCGAGGCCGTCAGCGAGGACCTCGATGCGGTCGTGCTGCACGCGCTGGCCAAGCCGCGCGACGCGCGCTACCAGGACGCCAACCAGTTCCGCACCGACCTGCAGGCCGTGCGCCTCGGCCGGCCGATCAGCGACGCCGCGCGAGGCTCGGCCGCGGCCCTGCTGGGCCTGGGCGCAGCAGGTGGTGCCGCGGCAGCGGCCGGTGCCATGGCGGCAGCCGACCCGACCGAGCAGCTGCCCGCGTTCGACCCCGAGTCCGGCACCGCGGCCTACCAGGTCGTGCCTGCCCCGCCGAGCACGGACACCTTCCCCGCGGTGGGTGGCGAGGAGGAGCGGGCCAAGCGAGGTCCGGCCGCCTACATCCTGCTGACCATCGCGGCGATCGCGGCGCTGGGGCTGCTGATCTTCGGGCTGACGAACTACTTCAACGAACCCGGCATCCCCCAGGTGTCGGTGCCCCAGGTCGTCGGTGACCCGGTGCAGACCGCGAACGCCAAAATCGCCCAGGCCGGGCTCGAGGCGAGCGCGGTCACCGAGGAGAACGACACGGTCCCCGTGGGTGAGGTCATCTCGCAGGACCCCGCTGCCGAGACCGAGGTCGACGAGGGCAGCACCGTGACGCTCACCGTCTCGGCCGGGCCCGCCGCCGTCACCGTGCCCGACCTGCGCGGCAAGTCCCTCAACGAGGCGCAGTCGCTGCTCGGCGACCTCGGGCTCACCGTGGGAGAGGTCACGGAGGTCGACGACCCCGACGCGGAGAAGGACGAGGTCATCGACTCCAACCCGGGGGAGGGCACCTCCGTGGCGCCGGACTCGACGGTGAACCTCAGCGTCGGCACCGGCATGGTCGAGGTCCCCAACGTCGTGGGGAGGTCGCAGAACGACGCCCTCCGCCTGCTCGCGGAGGCCAACCTGACCGCCGAGACCGACTTCCGTCAGACCAGCTCGGTGCCTGAGGGGCAGGTGATCGAGCAGGACCCGCAGTCGGGAACGGTCGACACCGGCAGCAGCGTCAAGATCATCGTGTCCCAGAAGGAACCGCCGACACCCACCCCGACACCGACACCCACGCCGACGCCGACGCCGACGCCGACACCCACCCCGACACCCACCCCGACGCAGAGTGAGGCCACGCCGACCACGACACCGTGATCGCCGCTCCGTCGAGTGCCGGGCGGGCGCGCCGGATCGCAGTCGTGCTCCCGGGTCGACGGGTCGTGGTCTCGCGGTCAGCCTGACGGCATCAGCCCGCGGCGACCATCGCGGCCACCCCGGCTGCGTCGTGCACCAGGGGGCTCAGGCCACCTGACCGCGCCACGGCGTCGGCGTCCCCGCAGACCTCGAGCCAGGTGGCGAGCATCCGGTGGCCGCCGTGGGTGAGCACCGACTCGGGGTGGAACTGCACCCCGTGCAGCGGCAGGCTCGCGTGCCGGGCGGCCATGATGATGCCAGACTCGGTGTGCCCGTTGGGCACGAGCTCGGGGGGCACGGTCTCCGGGTCGATCGTCAGGGAGTGGTAGCGCGTGGCCGTGAAGGGACTCGGGAGGCCCGCGAGCACTCCGGTCCCGTCGTGGATGACCTGTGAGGTCTTGCCGTGCAGCAGCTCGGGCGCCCGACCGACCGTCGCCCCCAGCACGACGCCCAGCGCCTGGTGGCCGAGGCAGACGCCGAGCATCGGCTGGGCACGCTCGGCGCAGGCCTCGATCATGGCCACGGACACCCCGGCCTCCTCGGGGGTGCCGGGTCCGGGCGAGACGAGCACGCCGTCGAAGTCCGCGCCGTCGGCGGGCGCCACGGCGTCGTTGCGAACGACCACGCACTGGGCGCCCAGCTGCTCGAGGTAGCCGACGATCGTGAAGACGAAGCTGTCGTAGTTGTCGACGACGAGGATCCGGGTCATGCCCTCAATGGTGCCCTGTGTCGGAGGGTCGCCGCTCCCACGGTGTTGTCGGTGAAGGGCAGGTGCTCGCTCACGGCGGGGAAGACCCACTGGAAGCAGATGGCCACGACGACCAGCAGCAGGGCGGCACAGAGGACCGCCCGTACCCAGGGCGGACCGGGCAGCGTGCGCCACAACGCGGCATACACGGGTCAGGCCCCCCCGGGGGTCGACAGCCACTGCGCAGGGTCCCAGTCCGCCCGCGGCACGGTGGAGACCAGGGCCCCGTGCACGACGAAGCGCTCGGCGGCGCTGTACATCGGGTGGCAGGAGGTCAGGGTCACGAGGGCCTCGGTCGCTGTGGCCGACGGCTCGCCCGGGACCGGGCCGATGACGCCGACGTCGGTGGGCGGCACGATCTCGCTCTCCCTCACCTCGTAGACGGAGTACTCCGCGCTGGTCTCGACCACGACCCGGTCCCCGAGCTCGAGGGTGTCGATCTCGTGGAAGGGGCGGCCGTAGGTCGTGCGGTGGCCGGCCATGGCGAAGTTGCCCACCTCACCCGGGCCGGCCGTGCCGTCGTAGTGCCCCACACCCTCCGTCAGGACCTCACGCCCCGTACCCTCGAGCACCGGGCGGGCGTAGTCCGACCCGAAGCGGGGGATCCGCACGATCGCGAACGCCTCGCCGCTCTCGAGCTCCGCGGGCACCCCGTCGCCCGTCTGCTGCTGCGGAGGGGCGGCGGCGAAGTCCTGCTCGAGCGTGGCCACCGTCTGCTCCTGGGCGCGGTCGGCGACGACGTCGGTCCACCACAGCTGCCAGGCGGCGAAGAGCAGGAGGAGCGCCCCGGCGGTGACCAGCAGCTCTCCGGCCCATCCGAGAAGCCGGCGCCGGCTCACGACTCGGGGACCTCGGCGTACTGCGGGGCGACGCTGCCACTGTAGGCGGGGAAGGTCCTCTCGCCCGTACGCTGCACGTCATAGCCGAGCCCCACGGCCAGGGACCACTGTCGGAGATTCTCGACCTGGGGGTCGTTCTCCAGCGCACCGAGGAGGAGGTCGGGGTCACCCATGGCGGTGATGGTGTAGGGCGGGGAGTAGACCCTGCCCTGGAGGATGAGGGTGTTGCCGACGCACCGGACCGCACTCGTGGAGATGACCCTCTGGTCCTGCAGCATCATCGCCTCGGCGCCGCCGAACCACAGGGCGTTCACGACCGCCTGGACGTCCTGCTGGTGGATGACGTAGTTGTCGGGGTCCTGCCCGGGGGGCACCTCCCCGCCGACGAGGGGTGCGTCGTCGAGGGCGACCTGCACGGCCTGCCCGCGCACGTCGGTGCGCCCGGCACCCGTGGCGAGCTCGTTCGCCTCACGCTCGATGCGCTGGGTGATGAGGTCGCCCGGAGCGAGCGCGGCCGTCGCGGCGTCGACCTGGGCCTGCAGCTCGTCGAGCCGGACCGACCGTGCCTCGTTGGAGCGGGTGCGCTCCCGGATCAGGTCGGGCAGGACGACCTGGTCGGTGCGCAGGTCCTGCCCCTGGGAGGCGCGCACACTGGAGGCGAAGAGGGAGCCGGCGACGAGCGCCACGACGGGCACCAACCACGGCCACGCCGAGGGTCGGTCGACTCGCCCCCCGTGCGTCCCGGCCACCGCGGCACCTCCTCCAGATCAACAGCAACTACGCTAGGTCACACCAGTCCACATCGAGGAGAGTGTCCGTGCCCGAGTCAAAGGGTCGTCCCAAGCCCGCCTACACGCCGCCTCGCACGGCGCAGAAGGATCAGGGCCCCAACCCGCGGTGGTTCGTCCCGGTCATGCTGGGTCTCATGGTCATCGGGTTGCTCTGGGTCGTGACGTACTACATCTCCGGTGTGCACCAGTATCCCCTGCCCGGAATCGAGCGGTGGAACCTGGGAGTCGGCTTCGGGCTGATGCTCGCCGGCTTCCTCATGACAACGCGCTGGCGCTGAGTCCCGGTTCCCCACATCCGGCCCCGGTTGTCCACAGGGTTATCCCCGGCTGGGGATGAATGACACCGGTGTAATCCACACCCGGACCGGACGCCTCACCCCCCCGGAGCCGCGACCGGATCCGTACTCGCGAACCGGTCGGTCCAGGGGGCAGGTCAGACCGTGGCGTACTTCGCCGCCGCCAGGATGACCAGGAGCAGCAGGATGCCGCCCAGGGCCACCCAGTGGACCGAGCGGTTCGCCGGCTTGGTCGGCGTTCCGCCCCGACCGAGGTAGGCGATGGCCCCCGCGGCCGCCGCACCGGTGAGGAACCCACCGAGGTGCGCCTGCCAGGCGATGCCGGGGATCACGAAGCCCAGCACGGCGTTGATGCCGATGAGCACGTACATCCCCGCGGCCGACCGCCCCAGCCTGCGCTGGAGGACGACGAAGGCCCCGAACAGGCCGAACACGGCCCCGGAGGCGCCGACCGCACCGCCCCACCACGTGCCGCCCTGGCCGGCGAGGAACTCCGCGACCGTGCGTGGCGGCGAGAGCAGCAGGAACATCACCGAGCCGCCGAGGGCGCTGAGGAGGTAGACCGCCACGAACCGCGCCCGCCCGAGCAAGGGCTCGAGGTAGGTGCCCATGATCCACAGGGCGTACATGTTGAACCCGATGTGCAGCAGGTTGCTCCGGCTGTGGGCGAAGGCCGAGGTGATGAAGCGCCACGGCTCCTCGAGACCCAGGGCCGGGACGAAGGCGATGTTGCGGGTGACCCCCGGGATCAGCTGCTGGCCGACGAACACGACGGCGCAGATCGCGATGATGGTGATCGTCGCCTGCGGTCGCGAGTCGGTGACGCTCCCGCCGAAGACCGTGCGCACCTGGCGCGACTTCGCCGACGCCTCCTTGACGCAGTCGACGCACTGGATGCCGACGGCCGCCGGCCGCTGGCACTCCGGGCAGGTCGGCCGGTTGCACCGCTGGCACCGCACGTAGGACTCGCGGTCGGGGTGCCGCGGGCAGACGGGTGGCTGCTCCACGGCATCCCGGTACGCCGGTTGCTCACCCATGGCGGAATCGCACCTCGGTCAGGGAGCCAGGCCCGAGGTGGGCCTCAGTCCTCGATCTCGACGCGCTCGATGACCACGTCGTCGAGCGGCTTGTCCTGCGCACCCGTGGGGACGGCGGCGATCGTGTCGACGACCTCGCGGGACGCGGCGTCGGCGACCTCTCCGAAGATGGTGTGCTTGCCGTTGAGCCAGGGAGTGGCGCCGACAGTGATGAAGAACTGGGACCCGTTGGTGCCCTTGCCCATCCGCTTCCCGGCGTTGGCCATGGCGAGCAGGTAGGGCTTGTCGAACTGCTTGTCGGGGTGGACCTCGTCATCGAAGGTGAAGCCGGGCCCGCCCATGCCGCGGCCGAGCGGGCAGCCGCCCTGCACCATGAAGCCGGGGATGATGCGGTGGAAGATCAGCCCGTCGTAGAACGGCGTCGGGTTGCTGCGCCCGGCGTCGTCCTTGTAGTCCTTCTCGCCCTTGGCGAGGCCGACGAAGTTGTCGACGGTCTTCGGCGCCTCGTTGGGAAAGAGCTCGACGACGATGGGTCCGTGGTTGGTGTGCAGAGTGGCCTTCATGCGCTCGATCCTCTCATGTGGCGCACGCGCGATTCGGACGAGGGCTGGGAACATCGGGACCCGGGAGTGCACGGAACGGGGCCGACAGGGCAGGATGGGTCAGGAGACGTCGACCAGAGGAGGATCCGTGTTCACCAGCACGAGCAAGACGGACAAGGCCAAGGACGCCGTCGCGTCCGGGACGGATGCCGTGAACGAGAGCGCAGCCGTCGCCAAGGACAAGGCTGCCGACCTGAAGGTCAAGGCCGGCGACGCCGCCGAGACGGCCGCCGCCCAGTACGAGGTGGCCAAGGAGAAGGCCGCCGAGACCGCGGACGTCGCGCGGGAGCTGGCGCAGGACGCGGCCGAGGCCCTCGCCCCCAAGGTGGAGAGCGCCCGGGAGGCCTTCGTCGAGGAGCTCCTCCCCAAGCTGGTCGCAGCCCTCGCGACCGTCGCGGCAGGAGCGGCCGCCGCCAAGGAGACCGCGTCCGAGACCGCCGAGCGGGCCCCCGACGCGTATGCCGTCCTCAAGGGTGACGCCACGGCGAAGTCGAGCGGGGGCAAGGGCAAGTGGGTCCTGCTCCTCGGCGTGGTCGCGGCCGGTGCCGCGGTCTGGGCCTGGCGCAAGAGCAACGAGCGACCCGACCCCTGGGCGACCGCCGGCAGCTACACGCCGCCGAAGTCGACCTCGGAGAAGGTCAGCGAGCTCAAGGACAAGGCCGGCGTGAAGGCCGCCGACGCCAAGGCAGCAGCCACGGATGCGGCTGCGGACCTCAAGGACAAGGCGGCCGACGCCAAGGGTGCTGCCACCGAGAAGGCCTCGCACGCCAAGAAGGCTGCCGACGACAAGGGCGACGGCGCCGACGCCACCTGGGACGACGCGGGCACCGGTGACGCGGAGGTTCCCTCCACGACCGGCACCTCCGAGGGCTCGGACCTGTCGACCCCGAACATCGACGGCGGGTCGAACGACAAGGCCTGACCCCAGACACGTCGCCCGGGCACTCCGGGCGGACGCCCCGAATGCCGGCCGTTTCCCGAGGGGGATGGCCGGCATTCGTGGTGTCCGGGTCCGGGTCGGGGGTCCGGGCCTCGCGGGATCGACATCCGCGCCCGCTGAGTGGTTGAGATCGGCCGGAGCGGGTAAGGGGCGGCCGCACGCACGAAATCCCCACCGACGAAGGAGACAGGGATGTCGACGGACGAGAAGACCGCCAAGGACCTGGTGGAGACCCTCGAGGACGGCCGCGCGGGATACGCCGCGGCTGCGGAGAAGCTGCGCGACAGTGACCAGCCACAGCTGGCCGAGACGATGCAGCACTTCTCCGACCAGCGGGGCGACTTCGCCCGCCAGATCGTGGAGCTGGGCCACGCCTACGGCGACGACGTGGACGATGGCGGCTCGTTGAGCGCAAAGCTGCACCGCGGCTGGCTGAAGATGAAGGATGCCGTGACCGGCGACGACGCGGGCGCCGTGCTCGCGGCCGCGGCCTCCGGTGAGGACCACGCCGTGTCGGAGTTCGAGAAGGCGCTGGACGAGGAGGACCTCAGCCCCGGGTTCAGGTCGCTCGTGCAGCAGCAGCACCAGTCGATCGTCGCGGCGCGCGACCAGGTCAAGGCCCTCGCGGACGCCGCCTGACGGCGGCCGCACGACCAGCTCGCCAGGGGGCGAGCGCAGGGGCGACCGGGGGTGAGCGAGGCTGCTCACCCCCGGTCGTTGTTCGGGTGCGGACCCGCCCAGGGCGTTGACGCCTCACCCGGAGGCTGGGATGCTCAGCCCGTCCGGGCGGCGATCACCGGGCGCACCCGCATCGTCGTCGTCAACTCCCCGGCGAACCCGACCGGCCGGGTCTACCCCGCGCAGACGTGGGCGGCACTCGCCGCGGTGCTCGAGGAGGCGTCGCGCACCCATGGGCGGCGGATCTGGCTCCTGTCGGACGAGCCGTACCGCCGTACCCGGTTCGACGGCATCGGGTTCGCGAGTCCGGCCGCCGCCTACCCGTGGACGGTCATCGACTACAGCTACAGCAAGGTGCTGCTTGCCCCGGGCCAGCGCCTGGGCTACCTGGCCCTCTCGCCGTCGATCCCCGCCGAGGAGCGGGCCGCACTGCGAGACGCCCTCATGCCGATCCAGCTCGCGACCGGCTGGAACTTCCCCAACGCGATCATGCAGTACGCGGTGCCGACCCTCGACAAGCTCTCCATCGACCTCGTCGAGCTCACCCGCAAGCGCGACCGGATGGTCGGTGCCCTCACGGATGCCGGAGTCGAGGTCACGGTCCCGGAGGGCACCTTCTACCTCTGGGGACGGGCGCCCGACGGTGACGGACGGGCGTTCTGCGACAGGCTCGCCGAGCGCGGCGTGTAGCTCATGCCGGGGACGCTCTTCGACCAGCCGGAGCACGTCCGCATCTCGCTCACGGCGACGATGGGGATGATCGAGGAGGCACTGCCGCACATCGTCGAGGTCGCGAAGGCGAGCCAGTAGCGGGCCGACGTGCGCAGGGGTTCAGCGCACCTCGACCGCGTGCTCTCGCCGGGGAACGAGCTCTCCGATCACGGGGTGGCCCGGCACCTCTCCGGCCACGAGGAGGCCACCAGAGGTCTGGGCGTCGGCGAGGAGGAGGAGCTCGCCGTCGTCGGCCGTCGAGCGCAGATGCGGCCGCACCCAGTCCAGGTTGCGGCGGCTCCCCCCCGGGACGAAGCCCGCATCCATGGACTCGCGCGTGCCCTCGAGGTAGGGGACAGCGGCGGAGTCCAGGAGAGCCGACACCCCGCTGGCCCGGCAGAGCTTGAAGAGGTGGCCGAGCAGACCGAAGCCGGTGACGTCCGTCGCGCATCGGGCGCCGATCGCAAGGGCGGCCCTCGAGGCGTCCCGGTTGAGGGTGGTCATGACCTTCACGGCGTCGGGGAACACCTCGCCGGTCGCCTTGTGCCGGTTGTTCAGCACGCCGAGCCCGAGGGGTTTCGTCAGGGTGATCGGGACACCCGCGACTCCGGAGTCGTTGCGCAACAGCCGGTCCGGGTCGGCGAGACCGGTCACGGCCAACCCGTACTTGGGTTCGATGTCGTCGACGCTGTGGCCGCCCGCAAGGTGGCAGCCGGCCTCGCGGGCGATATCGGCGCCGCCGCGCAGCACGTCAGCGGCGACGTCGAAGGGGATGCGGTCCCTCGGCCAGGCCAGCAGGTTGACGGCCACGAGGGGCTCACCGCCCATCGCGTACACGTCGGACAGGGCGTTCGCAGCCGCTATGCGGCCCCAGTCGTACGGGTCGTCGACCACCGGCGTGAAGAAGTCGGTCGTGAGGACGACGGCCCGTCCTCCCTCGATCCGCACGACTGCTGCATCGTCGCCAGTCGCCACCCCGACGAGCAGGTCGGGGCCGCTGGCCGGCACGAGGCCGCCGAGGACTCGCTCGAGCTCATCCGGCGGAACCTTGCACGCGCATCCTCCGCCGGACGCGAACCGGGTGAGGCGTAGTGGGGTGGAGGGCTCCGCGCGAAGGGTCGTCACCCTGCAATTGTGGGGGCCGCCTCACGCTCCTGGCGGGCTCGCAACCGCTCTCGTTGGGGGACGACGGTGTACTTCGGGTCAGCCGCCGACACCAGTCCGGCTTCGAAGATGCCGAAACGGGTCGACGCGGACGCAGCGAGGCAGGCCGCCCCGGCGAGCACGGAGACGGCGCGGGAGCGGCCACCGGCGAGGAGGGCGGCACCACCGGCCACGGCCGTGACCACGCGAGCAGCCCTCATCAGGCGCCCGGGCCGGCCCTGCCGATACGGCTCGGCCACCATGCCGAGCCTGCGGGTCAGGGTCTCCGAGGCCGCGAGCTCCATCACCGCGCCCGCCGCGAGCATCCGCCGAGCCGGACCCGCCTGGGCCGGATGCGTGAGGATGAGCGCGAAACCGCCCGCGGCGGTGGCACCGGAGCCGGCGAAGACGAACGGCAGCTCCCGGTAGGCGTCGTGCCACGCAGGGACCGCCGTGTTGGAGAGCAGTGCCGCGGTGTACGTCACGAGAGCCGGGCCGAGGGCCGCCGCCCCCACGCCGGCTGCCCGCCCGAGCCACGGGAGCGCGCCGGTGAGCTGGGAGGTCGCCGCTGCCGCCGAGAGCCCGCTGAAAGGGGCGAGGACCCACGAGCCGACCGAGAGCGGCGAGGTCGGCTTGAACACCCGCAGCATGTGGAGGAAGCGCTCCGGCCGCCCGAGGTCATGCACCAGGGCCGCCGCGCCGAGACCGGCGCCGACAGCGGCACCCACGCGCGCCACCCGCTCCAGCTCGTGGTTTCCCGTGAACGCCGCCCCCTCGGCGAGGAGTGCTGACGCGCCCGCCAGCCCGCCGAGGAAGAGGTACGCGGGCACGTCGGGCGTCTTCCACGTCGGGGCCTTGATGACCGGCTGACCGTAGTAGGACTCGAACTCCGCCGAGGGCACCATTCGCTGCTCCCTCACGGCCGCCTCCCGAGGAAGGAGGCGGCGGCGATGCCGACCAGACCGAGCGCAGCAGCGCCGACGTGCCGCCACATCGAGGGCAGGTCGCGGGTCGTGACGACCGGGTCGGGAGGCAGACCGTAGACCTCTGGTTCGTCAAGGAGGAGGAAGAAGGCCCCATCACCCCCGACCCCGTCGTCGGGATCGGCGCCGTACAGCCGGGCGCCGTCGACGCCCTGGTCACGCAGCTCGCCGAGCCGGTGGCGGGCCGTGAGGCGCAGCTGGCCGACCTCGCCGTACTGGATGGACTCGGTGGGGCACGCCTTCGCGCACGCCGGGGTCATGCCCTCCCCGATCCGGTCGTAGCACAGGGTGCACTTGAAGGCGCGGCCGTCGTCCTTGCGGATGTCGATGACTCCGTAGGGGCACGCCGGGACGCAGTATCCACAGCCGTTGCAGATGTCCTCCTGCACCACGACGGTGCCGAACTCGGTGCGGAAGAGCGAGCCGGTCGGGCAGACATCGAGGCAGGCGGCGTGCGTGCAGTGCTTGCAGACGTCGGAGGACATCAACCAGCGGAGACCACCCTCACCGGACTCCGACTCCTGGCCCGGGCCGGACGGAGGCGCTGCCTCGACGGCAGGGGGCGGCCCGACCCCCGGCATCCCGAGGTCGGTGCGCGTGGCCCGTCCGGTCGGCTGCTCGACGAACGCCACGTGCCGCCAGCTGTCCGCCCCCAACGCGCCGGTGTTGTCGTACGACATCCCGGTGAGCGACAGCCCGTCCTCGGGGACGGCGTTCCACTCCTTGCACGCGACCTCGCAGGCCTTGCAGCCGATGCACACGGAGGTGTCGGTGAAGAAGCCCATCCGCGGGGGGTGGCCCTCGTGGCCGGCGTCGCCGGCGACGTCGTGCAGTGGTCCGGACAGCGAATGACTCACGAGGGCTCCTCCTCGGCCGGGTGCGCGCCGGAGCGGCGGCGGTAGTCCTCGACGAACGCGACGAGGGCGGGGCCGCGCGGACGCCGTCCGGGCCGGATGTCGCAGGTTCCGACCTTGTCCTGTATGTGCACGTTGGGGTCCAGCGCGATACCCACGAGGTCGTTGACCGAGTCGCCGCGGGACAGGCCGTTCTGGCCCCAGTGGTAGGGGAGGCCGACATGCTCGACGAACTCGTCGCCCACGCGCAGCGACCGCATCCGGGCCGTGACCAGGACCCGCGCCTCGATCGCCGACCGGGCCGTGACGATGGTGGCCCAGCCGCCGTGCTCGAGCCCCCGTTCCTCGGCCAGACGAGGCGAGACCTCGCAGAACATCTCGGGCTGGAGCTCGCTGAGGTAGCCCAGCGTCCGCGACATGCCGCCGGCGGTGTGGTGCTCGGTGAGCCGGTAGCTCGTGAAGACGAAGGGAAAGACCCGACTCGCTGTCGGGTTGAGCGGGTTGGCCGGCTCGGCGACGTCCTCGAGGGCAGGATTGTGCTGGGGGGTGTGCACCGCGTTCCGCACCGGCGACTCCACCGGCTCGTAGAACGTCGGCAGCGGGCCGTCGGCGAGACCGGTGGGCACGTAGAGCCAGGCCTTGCCGTCGCTCTGCATGATGAACGCATCGCGACCCCCGAGGGCGTCGGGCCCCTTGGCGCCCTCCTCGGGGACGTGGTCCGGCGGGCGATCGGCCACGAAGTCGGGGACGTCCGCGCCGGTCCACTTCCCCTCGTCCGCGTCCCACCACACGTAGCGCTTGCGCTCACTCCACGGTCGGCCGTCGGGGTCCGCGGACGCGCGGTTGTAGAGGATCCGGCGATTGGCCGGCCACACCCAGCCCCACTCGGGCGCGACGAGCGACTGCTCCCAGTGCGGGGTACGGCGAGCCGCCTGGTTCACCTCGTCGGCGTACACCCCGCAATAGATCCAGCAGCCGCACGCGGTCGACCCATCCGTCCTCAGGTCGGTGTACGAGGAGAGTGCCGACCCCTCCGCGTCCCAGCCGTTGATCTCGCGCAGCACGGCGTCGGCGCTCGGCTCGTGCAGGGGGCCCTCCGTCGGATAGTCCCAGGTGAGGTCGAGCAGGGGCCGGTCCATCGGGTCGGTGGACCCGGCCAGGCGGTCACGGATGCGCTGACCGAGCTCGTAGTAGAACTGCAGGTCGCTCCGGGCGTCACCCGGCGGCTGCACCGCCTGGTGGCGCCACTGGAGCATCCGCTGGGTGTTGGTGAAGCTGCCCTTCTTCTCCACGTGGGACGCGGCCGGCAGGAAGAACACCTCGGTGCCGATCTCCTCCGTCCGGAGCTCTCCCGTCTCGATCTCGGGCCCGTCCTTCCAGAAGGTGGCCGTCTCGATCATCGCCATGTCGCGCACGACCAGCCAGTCGAGGTTCGCCAGGCCGAGCCGCTGCATCTTGCCGTTCGCCGAGCCGACCGCCGGGTTCTCACCGACGACGAAGTAGCCGCGGCAGGTGCCCTCGATCTGGCTGACCACCGTGTCGTAGGTGCCGTGGTGGCCGGTGAGCCGGGGCAGGTAGTCGAAGCAGAAGTCGTTGTCCGCCGTCGCCGCATCGCCCCACCAGGCCTTGAGGAGACTCACGGTGTAGGCATCCATGTTCCCCCAGAACCCGTTCGACCCGGCATCCTCGGCGACGAAGTCAGCCAGGGTCTCGTGCCGGTGGGCGTGGGGCATCGGGATGTAGCCGGGGAGGATGTTGAAGAGCGTCGGGATGTCGGTGGAGCCCTGGATGCTCGCGTGGCCACGCAACGCCAGGATGCCGCCACCCGGCCGCCCGATGTTGCCGAGCAACAGCTGGAGGATCGAGGCGGTGCGGATGGTCTGCACACCGGTCGAGTGGTGGGTCCAGCCAACGGCGTAGCAGAACGCACTCGTCCGCTCCCGGCCGGAGTTCTCGGTGAGGGCCCGCGCCACCTCGAGGAACTGCTCCCGCGATACACCGCACACCTGTGCCACCAGCTCGGGCGTGTAGCGGGCGAAGTGCCGCTTGAGGATCTGGAAGACACACCGCGGGTGCTGGAGCGTCTCGTCACGCTCAGGCTTCGAGGAGACCGTGGGTCCGCCCGAGCCGGCGGTCTCGGACCGGCCGGCCGCGTGCGCCTCGCCCGCCTCCGACGGCTCAGGGCCGGCCGGCTGCCCCGGGTCGCGCTGTCCCGCGGCAGGCGCCTGCGGGGCGTCGTCGTACTGCCACGACGCCGGGTCGTACTGGTTCGTCTCCGGGTCGTAGCCCGAGAAGAGCCCGTCGAGCTCCTCGGTGTCGCGGAAGTCCTCACTGACGATGGCGGCGGCATTCGTGTAGTGAACGACGTACTCCCGGAAGTCGAGCTCGTTCTCGAGCACGTGGTTCACCAGGGCCCCGAGGAACATGATGTCGGTCCCCGCCCGGAGCGGCACGTGGAGGTCGGCGACTGCCGAGGTCCGCGTGAAACGGGGGTCGACGTGGATGACCCTCGCACCCTTCCGCTTGGCCTCCATGACCCACTGGAAGCCCACCGGGTGGCACTCGGCCATGTTCGAACCCTGGATGATGATGCAGTCCGAGTTGGCCAGGTCCTGCTGGAAGGTGGTGGCCCCTCCGCGGCCAAAGCTCGTCCCCAGACCGGGGACGGTGGAGGAGTGTCAAATACGCGCCTGGTTCTCGATCTGGATCGCGCCCATCGCCGTGTACAGCTTCTTCATGAGGTAGTTCTCCTCGTTGTCGAGGGTCGCTCCTCCAAGGCTGGCGATGCCCAGGGTGCGGCGAGTGCGCTTGCCCGCCTCCTCCCACTCCCAGTGGCGGCGCCGCGTCTCCACCACACGGTCGGTGATCATGTCCATCGCCGTGTCGAGGTCGAGGTCCTCCCACTCGGTGCCGTGCGCGCGCCGATAGCGGACCTTGGTGACGCGATGATCGGACGTGACAAGCTGGGTGCTGGCACTTCCCTTGGGGCACAGTCGTCCTCGTGAGATAGGGCTGGCGGGGTCACCCTCGATCTGGATGACCCGGCCGTCCCGAACGTAGACCTTCTGGCCACAGCCCACGGCGCAGAACGGGCACACGGAGTCGACGACGGCGTCGGCCGAGCTCGTGCGTGGCGTCAGCTCACGGGTCGCCTCGGACACGACGGCGGCACCACGGCCGAGGCGGTCGGCGCCCGCCAGCTGCCTCAGCACGGGCCACTCGAGCGGAGTGCGCACGTCGTCCACCGTCCCTTCGCTGCGACCGGGGTCGGCGACAGCCGATCTCGTCCTCCACCACGCTAGCGGAGCGGCATCGGGGATGGGCCGCAGGGCGCCGACCGAAGTCGGGCTGTCCCACCGTGCGTCCGGCTCCCACGATCGGCCTCCGTCGGGCGACCCTCCTTCGCTGCCGAGGAACGGCACCGACGGGCCGTGTCACGGCATGGGAGGGCTAGGGTCGGGGACGGAGGCGTTCCTCGTCTGGTGACGGGCGCGGTCTTCAACACCGACGTGACCGAGGATCTCGGTCAGGCGGGTTCGATTCCCGTCCGTCTCCGCCACACGTTCGCCGGGCACGAGAGGACCAACGGCGTGAACGACCCTCGACGTCTGGTTCCGCGAACCGACACGGTTCTCGCTGACCCCGGCCTGGGCGCGGCGACCCAGCGCCTCGGGCGGGAGCGGGTCAAGTCCGCCGTCGTCGAGACGCTCGACCGCTGCCGACGTGGGGACCTCGCCCCCGACGACGTCGTGGCGGCCGTCCTCGACGGGTTGCCGCTGCGGAGCACCTCGCTGCGCCCGGTCGTCAACGCGACGGGGATCGTCGTCCACACCAACCTCGGACGGGCGCCGCTGTCGGCGGCGGCGGTCGAGGCCCTCGTGACGGCATCCGGGCCGACGGATGTCGAGATGGACCTGTCGACCGCACGCCGGGGCCCGCGCGGTGCCGGTGCCCTCGACGCCCTGCGAGCTGCCGTGCCGGCGGCCGGCGACGTGCACGTCGTGAACAACGGCGCCGCCGCCCTGGCGTTGGCGGCTCGAGCCCTCGCGACGGACGCCGAGGTCGTCGTGGCCCGGGGGGAGCTGGTCGAGATCGGCGACGGGTTCCGCATCCCCGAGCTCCTCGAGTCCGTCGGCGTCCGGCTGCGCGAGGTCGGGACGACCAACCGGGTGCGCCTGGAGGACTACGCCACCGCGATCAGCGAGCACACGGCCTTCCTCCTCAAGGTGCACCCGTCGAACTTCCGGGTCGAGGGGTTCACCGCCAGCGTGCCGGTGGCTCGCCTGGCCACGCTGGGGGTGCCCGTCGTGGCCGACATCGGATCGGGCCTGCTCCGCCCCCACCCTCGTCTTCCGGACGAGCCCGACGCGATGACGGCCCTGCGAGCCGGCGCATCGCTCGTGACGGCCTCAGGGGACAAGCTGCTCGGGGGGCCGCAATGCGGTCTGCTGCTCGGTGCGGCCGACGTCGTCCACCGCCTGAGGCGCCACCCGATGGCGCGTGCGCTGCGGGTGGACAAGCTGACCCTCGCCGCCCTCGAGGCCACCCTGCTGGGCCCCGCCACACCGGTGGCCCGGGCCCTGGCGGCCGATCCTGGTGCGCTGTGGCGCAGGGCGGTCCGGGTGGCAGGGGCCATCGGCCCGGTGGCCGAGGCGGTCTGGTCGGAGGCACGGGTGGGTGGTGGAGGGGCACCGGGTGTGGCCCTGCCGAGCGCGGCCGTCGCCCTGCCCCCCGACCTGGCCGGGGCACTGCGGCTCGGGGACCCGGCCGTCGTCGGGCACGTCCACGACGCTCGTCTCCTGCTCGACCTCCGGACGATCCCGGACGAGCTCGACGACGTGCTGGTGAGCGTGGTGTGCGCACTGCTGGCCGACCGGATGGGCGCCTGAGGTGCACGTCGTCGCCACGGCCGGCCACGTCGACCACGGCAAGTCCACACTGGTGAGGGCACTCACCGGCACGGATCCCGACCGGCTGGCCGAGGAGCACCGGCGGGGGTTGTCCATCGAGCTGGGCTACTGCTGGACCGAGCTCCCACCCGTCGGCGACGTCGTCTTCGTCGACGTCCCCGGTCACGACCGGTTCATCGCGACGACCCTGTCGGGGCTCGGTCCGGTGCCCGTGGCGATGCTCGTCGTCGCCGCCGACGACCCGTGGATGCCACAGGCCGCCGAGCACCTCGCCGCGCTCGACGCGCTGCGGGTCCAGCAGGGTGTTCTCGTCGTGACCCGCTCCGACCTCGCCGACCCGGCGCCCGCCCTGGCCCGGGCCGAGGCCGAGGTGGCCGTCACGTCGCTCGCGGGGATTCCCTCGGTCGTCGTGAGCAGCCGGACGGGCCAGGGCCTCGACGACCTCCGCTCCGCCCTGGCCGACGTCCTCGCCGCCGTGCCGCCGAAGGATGCCGCCGAGGACGTCCGCCTGTGGGTGGACCGCCGCTTCCACGTGCGGGGCGCCGGCACCGTCATCACGGGCACGTTGGTCTCGGGGACGGTCGGGGTCGGTGACCCGCTCGAGGGAGCGGGCGGGACGGTTCGTGTTCGCGGCGTGGAGGCTCTCGGCATCGCTCGCGACCGGGCGGGGGCGGTGGCCCGGGTGGCCCTCGACCTCGGCGGCCGACCCCCCGAGGGCGTGGCCAGGGGCAGCGCCCTCGTCACGCCGGGGGCGTTCGTCACCCCCACGGTCGTGGACGTCGTCATCACCGGGGACGCCGCGGTGCCTGAGCGCCCCGTCATGCACTGCGGCTCCGCCCTCGTCGCTGTCCACGCCCGACGTCTGGGCGGACACGTCTTCCGGCTCACCCTCGAGCGGCCCCTGCCCCTCCGGGTCGCAGACCGAGCCGTGCTCCGCGACCCCGGAAACCGTGCGGTGTGGGGGGTGGAGATCCTCGACCCCGTTCCCCCGGACCTGCGCCGTCGCGGCGCTGCTGCCGCCAGGGCCCACGACCTCGTGACGTCGGACCGCTCGCTGTCAGCCGAGCTGAGGCGCCGTGGCGTGGTGAGTCGTTCGGTGCTCAGACGCGCCGGAGTCGTCACCGACCCCCTGCCCGACGGAGCCGTCGTGGGGGGCGACTGGGTCATCGGTCCCGAACGGGCGGTGGAGCTCCGCTCCAGGCTCGTCTCGCTGGTCGAGAAGGCGCAGGCAACGGGGACGAACGGTGTCGCGCCGGCGGCTGCCGCACGCTCTCTCGACCTGCCCGACCCGGTGCTCGTCGAGGCGCTGGCGGCGTCTCCGCTCACCCACGAGCGCGGACGACTCACGACCGGCGCAAGACGGGACCTTCCGGCGGCTGCCGCCGCAGCGCTCGAGGCCCTGCGCGCCGATCTCGGCGTAGCTCCGTTCGCAGCCCCCGATATCGCTCGGTTGCGCGAGCTGGGGGTGGACGAGGCCACCATCGGCCTGCTGCACCGGCGTGGTCACGTGGTGCGCCTGGCCCCGGGTGTCGTCCTGCTGCCCGACAGCGTGCGCGCAGCCGTGTCGCTGCTGGAGGCGCTGCCCCAACCCTTCACGGCCGGCGAGGCCCGGCTCGCGCTCCGCACGACGCGACGGGTCGTCCTACCGCTCCTGGGACACCTGGACGCGACCGGTTGGACGGTGCGGATGCCGGATGACCGCCGCCGCCTCCTGCGCCAGGACCACTGAAGGTCGCCAGTCGCTCCCGTGCCGCGTCATCCTCGCCGTCATCGGGTGCTGCCGTGCGGGCGGTCCTGCGGGCTGCCTTGCGGGGCCGACGGGTCGGCAGGATGCTGGTGGCCATGCATCCCGGCAGCAACGAGCCGCAGTCGACCCCCACGATCCGGCCCCCGGACGAGGTGCCCATCGGCGACTACGGCTTCCTCAGTGACGGCGAGGTCTCTGCCCTGCTGTCGCCGGCGGGCTCGGTGGACTGGATGTGCCTTCCGCGGTTCGACGGCCAGAGCGTCTTCGGGTCCATCCTCGGCAAGCGGGCCGGGCGCTTCCGGGTGGCGCCCCTCGACGTCAACGTGCCGGCCGACCGGCGCTACCTCCCGGGCACCATGGTGCTCGAGACCACCTGGGGCACCCCCACCGGATGGATGATCGTCCGGGACGTCCTGATCGTCGGGCCCTGGCACCATCACGAGGACCGTTCGCAGACCTACGCCCGTACACCCACCGACTACGAGGCGGAGCACATCCTGTTGCGGACCATCCGCTGCGTCTCCGGCGAGGTGCAGACCGTCGTCGACTGCGAGCCCGTGCTCGACTACGGCCGCCTGCCCGTGACCTGGCGGTACCCGGGCGAGAGCTACTACCAGGGAGAGGCTCGAGCGGAGGGGTCGGACACCCGGTTGACCGTGACGACCGACATGCGGCTCGGCTTCGAGGGCGGACAGGCGAGCAGCCGCACGCTCCTCAAGGCCGGCGACTGCCACTTCGTCGCCCTGTCGTGGGGCGGCGCCGTGCCACCGACGACCTACGAGGAGGCCTACGCCAAGCAGGTGTGGACCGCGCACCACTGGCAGCACTGGCTGGGGCGCGGCCGGTTCCCGGACCACCCGTGGCGCAGCTACCTGCAGCGCAGCGCCCTCACCCTCAAGGGCCTCACCTACGCTCCCACCGGCGCCGTCGTCGCGGCAGGGAGTGCCTCGCTCCCCGAGACGCTGGGCGGCAACCGCAACTACGACTACCGGTTCAGCTGGATCCGTGACTCCACCTTCGCGCTGTGGGGGATGTACTCGCTCGGGTTCGACTGGGAGGCAGTCGACTTCTTCTCCTTCATCGCCGACATCGCGGAGCGGGAGGGCGACCTGCAGATCATGTACGGCATCGGCTCCGAGGCCGAGCTGACGGAGGAGGAGCTCGACCACCTCCCCGGGTATGCCGGGTCCAGGCCGGTCCGCATCGGCAACGCCGCCTACGCGCAGAAGCAGCACGACGTGTGGGGTGCGCTGCTGGACTCCGTCTACCTGCACTCGCGGGCCGCCGACTACCTCGACAACCGCATCTGGCCGATCCTGGACACCCAGGTCAACGAGGCCCTGAAGCACTGGCGCGAACCGGACGCGGGGATCTGGGAGGTACGGGGGGAGCTGCAGCACTTCACCTCCTCGAAGATCATGTGCTGGGTGGCTCTCGACCGCGGCTCGCGCCTGGCCCGGATGACCGGCGAGGACGCCAAGGCCGAGGAGTGGGAGCTCGCGGCGCAGGAGATCAAGGACGACATCCTCGAGCACGGGGTGGACGAGCGGGGGGTGTTCACGCAGTCCTACGGGAGCACCGCGCTCGACGCGTCACTGCTGCTGGCTCCCCTGCTGCGCTTCCTCCCGCCGGACGACCCACGCATCCGAGCCACGGTGCTGGCGATCCGTGACGACCTGACCGTCGACGGGCTCGTGCTGCGCTACAAGGTCGAGGAGACCGATGACGGCTTCGCCGGCGAGGAGGGCACCTTCACCATCTGCTCGTTCTGGCTGGTGTCCGCGCTCTGCGAGATCGGTGAGTTCCACAAGGCGCACAAGCTGTGCGCCAAGTTGCTGTCGTTCTGCGGCCCGCTCGAGCTCTACGGCGAGGAGATCGACCCGCACAGCGGTCAACACCTCGGGAACTTTCCCCAGGCGTTCACCCACCTCGCGCTCATCAACGCCGTCCAGCACGTCATCCGGCTCGAGGCCGAGATCGCCGCCAGCCGGGACGCGGAGTAGCCGGCGGCGCCGGGCTGACCCGGGCCGGACATGCGGACCGTGCGCGGGGCTGCACGGTCCGCCTGGTCGCCCACGTCGAGCGCCGCGTTCGCGCCTCTCCACCCGTGGGTGGAGGGGCCGTCCTGCAGGGTTCCACCCCTGTGGCGACGCGCGGGCTGCCGATCGGCGACGACAGTGGTGACACGACATCGACGCCGTCACCGACAGCCAGGAGCAGACCTCATGACCACCAGCCAGTACTTCCTCAACCTCACGCTCCTTGCGTGGATCCTCTCGAGCAACCTGGGGACCCGGACCCTCACGAGGCGCCGCGCGGCGCTCCCCCTGTTCGTCGTCGCCGGCGCGGGCTGGTTCTACCTCAAGGACCTCCCGGGCCTGGGCAACGACGGCCGGCTCGAGCTCGTGGGCCTCCTCGCCGGGGTTGCGTTCGGGGTCCTCGCCGCCTTCACGGTGCGCGTGCACCGCGACGGCGAGCGCGTCCTTGCGACGGCCGGTGCCGCGTTCGCGGCCCTGTGGGTGGCCGTCATCGGCGGCCGCGTCCTGTTCGCCTACGGGGCAGAGCACTGGTTCAGCCGCGGTATCGGCGAGTTCTCGCGAGCGCACCTCATCACCGGCGCGGACGCGTGGACCGCGGCGTTCGTCATCATGGCCCTCGCCATGGTTCTCAGCCGACTGGCCGTCACCGGCATCCGGGCCGGCCGCCTGTCCGACGAACAGGTCCACGCCGGGGGCCCCGTCTCGCTCTACCGTTGATCCGCACGGTGTGGGTCGGCAGGCGAGGAGCACCATGGTCGAGAACACGAGTGAGGACCGACCCGCCGATCTCCGGCGGGTCCTGGTCATCGCCGGGTGGGTGGCCGCCGGGTTCGTTGGCGTGAGCACCCTCCTCGGCCAGCTTCCCGATGGTGGCCTGCGGGTCGTCGTGCTGACGTCGACCCTCGCGGGCCTCGGGCTCTGGGTGGTCTCGCTGAACCCGCGGCTGACCGACGAGCGCGTCCTCTTCGCGTGCCTCGTGGGTGCCGGGCTCCTCGGGGCCGTCATCGACCGGCTCAACCCGCACGGTCCCGCGTACATCCTGTCGTTCATGGCCGTGACCGGGATCGGCCTGCGCCTGCGTCGCCGCCCGGCGATCGTGGCGGGGGTGGTGGTGGTCTGCGCGCTGGCGTGGGCGGAGGGCTCGACCTCGAGGAATCCGGCGGGTGCCGCCCTGAACGTCGCGATCGGCGCCGGGTTCCTGCTCGTTGCGGCGGCCTTCGCGGGTGCCAACCGCGATGCCAACGAGCGCGCCCAGGAGATGCTGCGCCTGGAGGCAGAGACGCGGCGGGCCCGCGAGGAGTCCGCCGTGCTCGCCGAGCGCGGCCGCATCGCGCGCGACCTGCACGACGTGCTCGCCCACACGTTGTCCGGACTGGCCGTGCAGCTCGAGGGGACACGCCTGCTCGCCGAGCACACCCACGCGGACCCCCGGCTCGTCGAGCAGGTCGGCAACGCGCAGAGCCTGGCCCGCAGTGGGATGGCGGGGGCGAAGCGCGCGGTGGAGACGTTGCGGGGGGAGTCACTCCCCGGTCCGGGCCAAATTCCCGAGCTCGTCGAGCAGGCGAGGCTCGCGACGGGGGCGCCGGTCGTCTACCGGGTCGACGGAGAGCCAGGTGTGCTGGCCCCCGAGCGTGGCCTGCCTGTGTACCGGGCGGCGCAGGAAGCCCTGACCAACGTCGCCAAGCACGCCCACGGTGCGGCCACGGAGGTCACCCTCACCTGGACCGCGGGGGACGTCACCGTCGAGGTCGCCGACCACGGGGGGACCCCCACCGGCCTCCCCTCGGGTGGCTTCGGCCTGACCGGCCTCGCCGAGCGCGCGGCCCTGTCCGGCGGCCTGCTGGAGGCCGGGCCGCACGGCGACGGCTGGCGCGTGCGCCTGACCATGCCCAGAGCGCAGCAGGAGGTGCCCCGATGAGCGTCACCACCGCCGTGCGGGTCCTCGTCGTGGACGACCAGAAGGTGGTCCGCGACGGCCTCGCCATGATGCTCGGCCTCCTCGACGGGCTCGAGGTCGTGGGCACGGCCGTGGACGGCGCCGACGCGCTCCGTCAGGTGCAGGACCTCGACCCCGACGTCGTGCTCATGGACCTGAGCATGCCGACCATGGACGGTGTCGAGGCCACCCGCCACCTGGCCGTGCGCGGCGCCCGCGCGCGGGTGGTCGTGCTGACCACCTACGCCGACGACCAGTGGGTGTTCGGTGCCTTGCGGGCCGGCGCGCGGGGGTTCCTCACCAAGGACGCCGGGGCCGACGAGATCCGGTCGGCGGTGCTGTCCGTCGCCGCCGGCGAGGCCCAGCTGGACCCCTCGGTGCAGCGCCGCCTCCTGGAGGCCCTGGCCTCGGGCGCCCGGGTCGGCGTCGAGCCGGGCGCGCCCGAGACCATCGATGACGGCCTCACGGCCAGGGAGCTGGACGTCCTCACCGAAGTCGCGCGAGGGTTGAGCAACTCCGAGGTCGCGCAGCGGCTCTTCGTCTCGGAGGCGACGGTCAAGACCCACGTCAACCACCTGCTCGCCAAGACCGCGTGCCGGGACCGCGCCGGCCTCGTCGCCTACGCCTACCGCACCGGCCGCGCGCCGCGGGACTGAGCCGCCCGAGCTGTACCCGCCGCCGGCAGCCGGTGGTGCGGGCCGAGCGACGCACCCTCGTTCGGCGTGCTCGTGCATGCCGCGCTCCCTCGGTGTCCGGGCGATTGACGTCGCAGGGCTGGGGCGAGACGATGGATCGGGGAGTCGGTGGCCGTCGCCCCACGAGTCGGGAGGGGTGCGCTCATGTCGGGTTCAGTCAGTCCCTGGCCGCAGGTGCGGCGGGGCGATCATGGTCATCCGGTGCGCACGCTGCAGGACCTCCTGCGGGCGCACGGGCACGGCATCGCCGTGGACGGCAGCTTCGGGCCGCTCACCGACGGCGCGGTCCGGACCTTCCAGGCGGAGCTCGGCCTCGCCGTCGACGGGATCGTCGGCCCGCACACGTGGGCGGCCGTGATCGTCACCGTGCGGCGCGGGAGCACCGGCGACGCGGTGCGGGGGGTCCAGGAGGAGTTCCAGTTTCGCAACCTGTCGGGTGATCCCGACCTGGGCCTCGCGGTGGACGGAAGCTTCGGGCCCCTCACGGAGGAGGCGGTCCGGGGCTTCCAGCAGGCGCTGCACACCGACATCGCGACGGTCGCGGTCGACGGGGTGGTCGGTCCCGTGACGTGGCGCGCCCTGGTCAGCGGGATGCTGTCGTTCTGAGGGTCCCCACCGACCCCTGCCTCCTCACTCCCCCCGCTCCTCGGGGGTGGCGCGGCGCACGACGACGCGGGTCCAGGCGCCGATGTAGATCCGGTCGTCCTCGGAGAGCTCGCGGCGCTGACCCGGTGGCACGGGGTCGGTCGGCAGGGGCCCACTCGCCGGCCCGACGTACGTGCCGTTCGAGGACTGCAGGTCCTCGACCCACCACCGCTGGCCGTCCGTCGTCAGCTGGGCCTGCCGACGGCTGACCCCCGCGTCGCCGGTGCAGTCGATCTCCGGGTGGATGTTCCGGCTCGTCGAGGGGCGACCGATCAGCACACTCCTCGCCGCGAGCTCGACGACCGCGGGAAGACCGGGGGACGGACAGGGGTCCTCACTCTCCTGCGCCGCGTACCAGTCGGGGTCGACCCAGACCTCGGCCACCCACTCGACGGCGATGGCCGGGGCCAGCGGCGCCGGGTCCGCCTCGGCGGCCTCGCCTTCGATCGCACCGCTCGTCGCGGGGTCGGGGCGGCGCGGCATCGTGCCCGTCGTGAAGTCGTACCCGCACGCCTCGCAGAACAGCGCCGCGGCGTCGCGGGGAGCGCCGCAGTTCGGGCAGGCCTGGGGGTCGGGTGCGGAACTCGCAGCGGCACCCTCGGGGTCACCGGTGGTCCTGACCGGGTCCCGGGACGGATCGGGAGCCGGGTCGGGGTTCGTGGCCTCCGGTGCGCCGGCACCGGCCGGGATCGGCGCCCCGCACCTGTCGCAGTAGTCGCTCGAGGTCGAGGCGTGCCCGTTGGGGCAGGTGAAGGTGCTCACGGGACCAGCCTGCGCCATGGGCCGCTCGCTGTCGCCGACGAGGTGGTCACTTCTTCACCCGGGTCGTCTTGGTGGATGCCGTGTCGAGCGCCATCTCGTCGAGCTTGCTGACGCTGCGCTTGAGACGGACGGTGCCGGTGCCGGCATCCTCGATCTCGACGATCTTGCGGAGCCTCGTCGTCGCCTCGTCGTTGCCGGTCTCCGCCGCGAGCTGCACGGCCCGCCCGAGCTTGACCGTGGCGGTGTCGGTGTCGCCGGCCGCCTTCGCCGCCAGGCCGTCCTGGATGACGGAGGCCAGCTCGGCCTGACCCGTGTAGTGCGCGACCGCCGGGTCGATCCGTGCCGTCAGGGTGTCGTCGTTGGACCACAGCGCCTTGACCAGGCCCTGCGCCACCACCTCGTCGGCCAGGGCGACCTGCACCCGCGCGGCCAGCTGCTCCTGCCCGACCACCTTCGCCGGCAGGCGCACCGCCACGTGGTAGTCCCGCGACTCGTCACCCCAGGCCCCGGTCGGGTACGCCCCGGTGAGAGGGTTGACCTCCTGCCGGCGCGAGGTGAGGTCGTCGACGGTCGGTGAGACCTGGCGAACGAAGAGCACCTGCGAGCCCTGTGGCGTCCAGACCCGGAGATCGGCGCTGGCGACCCCCCGGCCCATGGACTGGCGCATGATCCGCTCGAAGTCGGCGGCCATCTCGGACGGCTGGGCGATGAGGTCGACGCTGCCGAGCAGGGCGGTCGCGATCCGGCGCACCTCGTCGACCTGCCACGCGGAGCCGACGCCGCGACAGTCGCACTGGAACTGACCACGGGCCGCCTCGATCGCCGCGTCCAGCTGCTGCGGCGTCTCGTGCTGGTTGTCGCCGTCGGTGAGCAGGATGGCGTGCCGTTGCGTGACGCCGGGCACCGCGTTGAACAGGCGGGCGGCGAGCGTGAGCCAGGTGCCCATCGCCGTGCCGCCGTCCGCCCGCAGCCTGGCCACTGCGGACTTCGCCTCCGCGCGCGTGCGGGCGTCCATGCGCACCATGGCGGAGCGGCCGTCCTGGGGGTAGGGCAGGTAGGCCTGGTGGCTGCCGGCGATGACGGCGAACCACACCCCGTCGAGCACCTGGTCCAGGGCCGCGACCGCGGCCTGCTGGGCGGCGACGAGGTTCTTGCCGGTCATCGACCCGGAGGTGTCGACGATGATGATCTCGGCGGCATCCCCCGACCCGGACTGACCCGCCTCGCCGGCGCCGGAGCAGGCGACGGTGACGATGGCGTGCACGTCGGTCCCCCCGTCGGGCAGGAACTCGTTCTGGTAGACGTCGGCTGAGAATGTTGCCATCTGGCCTGACTTCCTCTCGGTGCGGTTCGTGGTGTGCGTCGTGGGTTCGGCGGGGTTCGGCTGGGCTCGGCTTCAGGTGCTGGTGGTCAGGGGGGCGGTGCGCCGGCGGACGGCATCTCGTGGCCGATCCGGGCCAGCGCCACGGTGATGTTGTCCTGCCCGCCCTGGGCGTTCGCCCAGGCGACGAGAGCCTCGGCGAGCACGAGGGGCTCGGCGCCCGCGCTCCGGCTCGTGGCAGCCATGAGGGCCGCGACGTCGACTGCCTCCGAGCAGTAGTTCCACAGCCCGTCGGAGCAGACCAGAACCCAGCCCGGCCCGTCGAGGTCGAGCGACACGGTGCGGGGTGTGTGGTCGGGGGCATCGACGCCGAGCCACCGGGTGATCGCGTGCGCCTGCGGACCGCTCTCGGCGGCCGCGCGGGGCACCCCCTCGGCGATCTGCTCGGCCGCGAACGAGTCGTCGGTCGTGAGCAACCGGGGGGCGCCGCCGTCGTCGGGCAACCAGTAGGCACGGCTGTCACCGAGCCAACCCACGACGAGCTCCGGGGAGTCGACGACGGCGGCGACGAAGGTGCACGACGCCGGGTTGCCCGGCCCGTCGGTCGTGTGGGCGATGACGGCCTGGTTGGCCGCGTCCGTCGCGAGGACGATCGCCTTCGCGCTCGCCGCGACCCGGGTGCCGACCGCGCCCGGTGCCTGTGGCCCGGCGTCTGCCAGGACGTCGCGCGCGGCCCGCGCCGCCGCGAGGCTGGCGACGTCGCTGTCGGTCGAGGAGGACACCCCGTCGCAGACGACCAGCACGGCGTAGGACCCGGGGTCCGGCCCGGCGGCGAGGGCGACGGCATCCTCGTTGCCGGTGTGGCGCACGCCGCGGTCACAGACGGCGGCCACCCAGGGGGCGGGCTGCTCGGTGACGTGGTGGCGCGGGTCGGGTGCCCGAGCCCCACACTGGGTGCAGTAGCCGTCGTCGGCGACGTTGCCACCGCACTCGTGGCACGCAGCGGGAGGGCCGGTGACCCCGGGGGTCGCCTCGGAGACTGCCTCGGGGGGAGGTTCCGGGGACGGCTCGACCCGGGGTGGCACGACCGCCGGGGGGGCGCCCAGGTCGGTGCCGCAGGCCTCGCAGAACCGCTCGCCGACCGCGACGGGGCTCTGGCACGAGGGGCAGAGCAGCGCCGCGCCCGCCGGATCCTGCACGGTCGTCGCGGCGTCGGGCCCGACGGCGCCCCCCTCCGCCGGCGTCATCGCAACGTCCAGCGACGCACCGAGTTCGCCTCGTCCACGAGGTGCACCCGCTCCTCGCGGCTCGACGCGTGGCCGGCCAGGTCGCGGTAGGCGGCCTCGAGGCCGTCGCGCAGGGCGGGCTCGGCCGCGGGGCGGCCCGCGATGAGGACCGTGGTGTCGGCGCCCTGCTTCTCGACCAGGGCCAGGGCCGAGCCGAGCACCTCGACGCGGAAGCGGGAGCGGTCGACCGGGTCGATGGTGAGGCTCTCGATGCTGTCCAGGGCGGCCGCCAACGAGGGCAGCCCGCCCCCTGACCCGGCGAGCAGGGAGGCCCGCCGGCGTCGCGCCTGGGTGAAGGCCCGGCTCGTCGAGGGAACGAGGTCCAGCGCGCGCACCGCGCCCTCGACGTCACCTCGGCCGGCGCGGATCCGGGCCAGGCCGAACGCGGCTGGGGCGATGTAGTTGGCGTCGGTGCGCGCGCAGACGACGTAGAGCGACTCGGCCACGTCGTTGTCGCCGCCGGTCTCGCACGCGAAGGCCAGGGCCAGCTTGGGGGCGAGCTCACCGGGCACCTGCCCGTAGACCGCGTTGAAGGCGCTCTGCGCCTCGGCGGTCTGCTCGCGGGCGAGCGCGACGAGACCCGACAACCACAGTGCGCGCCACTCCCACGGGTCGTCGGCGAGCAGGGCGCGGACCGCGCCGTCGACCCGGCCGAGCTGCCCGGCCTCGAGCGCGGCCCGGGCCCGGGCCAGCAGCACCTCCGGGCTCCCCGCCGGGGCGCCCTCGAGGGCGGCCAGGCGCTGCCCGGGGTCGTCGATGCTCACGGTGCGCAGCCACGGCATCTGCGGGTCGCCGTCGTCGGGCCGCAGGCGGGGCAGGTCCTGCCAGTCCAGGGAGTCGTCGGAGACGGTCGGCACGTCGAAGAGCAGCGAGGACCGGGAGTGCTCGGCAGCGCCCTCGCGCTGGGAGGCCACCACCTCGCGGAGCACCCCGAGCAGCTGCACCCGCAGCTCGTCGGCCGAGATGAAGCGGTCGGCGGGGTCGGGCGCGCAGGCCTTGAGCAGCAGCCGGTAGAACGAGTCGTGCTGGCGGAACAGCGGGGTGTCGCCGACCGGTGGGAGCGAGGCGACGTACGTGCTCTGGTATCCGCGGAACTCCATGGCGAGCACGGCGAGCGTGCGCCCGATGGTGTAGATGTCGGAGGCCACGCTCGGACCCACCTCGGCCACCTCCGGGGCCTGGTAGCCCAGGGTGCCGTAGATGGCGGAGTCGAGGTCGTCGAGCCGGCGCACGCCGCCGAGGTCGATGAGCTTGACGGCGTCGCCCACCTGGATGAGGTTGTCGGGCTTGAAGTCGCAGAAGACAAGGCCGAGGTCGTGGAGGTACTGGAAGGCGGGGAGCACCTCGACGACGAACGCGATCGCCTGGTCGAGCGGGAGCGGGTCGTACGTGCCACCCGCCGCGCGCATCCGCTCCTTGAGCAGCTGCTTGAGCGAGGTGCCGCCGACGTACTCCATGACGATGTAGCCGGCGCCCTCGTGCGTGACGAAGTTGTAGATCTCGACGATGAGCGGGTGCTCCACCTGGGCGAGGAACTGGCGTTCGGCGATCGCCGCGGCGAGGGCGTCGGGGTCACCGGAGTTGAGCAGGCCCTTGAGCACCACCCACCGGTCGGACACGTTGCGGTCGCGGGCGGCATAGATCCAGCCCAGTCCCCCGTGGGCGATGGCTCCGGCCACGACGTACTGGCCACCGACGACGTCTCCGGCGCGCAGCTTGGGGGTGAAGGAGAAGGGGTTGCGGCAGGTCGGGCAGAAGCCCTCGGTGCGCCCCGGCTCGCCGTCGCGGGAGCGGCCCACGGGGGACCCGCACGACGGGCAGGTGCGCCGCTCCTCCGGGACCATGGGGTTCTCGAGCACGGCCCCGGCGGCATCCACCGCCGGCACCGGAGGGATGGAGGTCAGGCCGGCCCCGAGCCGTGCGCCCCGCAGCCGGGTCGATGACGTCCCCACCCGGCGGGTGACCTTGCTGCCGGCGGCGCTGGCCCGCGCCGACCCCAGGGCGGTCGACGCGAGCTGGTTGGAGGCGCGCGACACGGACGACGGCGCCGAGGCCAGGCCGGCCGGGGAGGTCGCGACCGACATGCTGCTCGACGTCGCGGGCGCGGCACCCGACGCGCCGGCCGGGCCGGGCGACCCGCAGACGTCGCAGTAGCCGTCGAGGATCGCGCCGGTGCACCCCTGCTGGACGCAGCGGCCCGAGACCCCGCCGATGGGTGTGGTGCTCGACGGGCCGGACGGGGTCGGGCCGGGCGACCCGCAGACGTCGCAGTAGCCGTCGAGGATGGCGCCCGTGCACCCGGGCTGGACGCAGGCGGTCGTGCTCATCAGGACGTTCCTCCGTGGGGACGTGGGTGCGAGGGCTGCTCCCGGTCACTGCCCAGGTAGGCCGCGTAGGCGGCGACGAGCGCGCGGCCGCGCACCAGGTCCGCGGGCTCGTGGTCGAGCGACACGCTCGCGCGGCGGTGCAGCTCGGCGAGGTCGCCGTCGGCCTCCTCCGAGCGGGAGGACGCCCGCCGGTCGGCAGCCTTGGCGGCGTAGGCCCCGAGGGTGAGCCTCAGCTCGTCGCGCTCGGCCAGCGCCGAGGCGTAGGCCTCCTGGGCCATGGTCATCGCCCGGCCGACGGCATCCAGGCGAACGAGGTAGGCGTCGACGGCATCGGGGTCGGTGGGAACGGGGCCCAGCGCGGACACGTCGGGCACGGCCAGGAAGGGGGCGGGAGCGACCTGGGCCACGCACCGCGCCGCGAGGTTGCGCAGCGCCGCGCCGCGGGCCTCGAGCTCGCGGCGCAGGGCCCTGGCCCGCTCCTCGTCGTGCGCGTCGGCGCGGCGGTTCGACGCGCCGACGATGAGGTCGCGCTCGGCGAGGGCGACGTCCTGCTCCAGCGGCCCGAGGAGGCCACCGATGTCGGCGCCGCGCTTGACCCTGGCCAGCAGGTCGGTGGTGCGGGCGTCGAGGCGGTCCAGCGCCGACTGCGCGGCGGCGCGGCCCCTGGCCGGCTCCCGGTCGACGAGGTCGCGGACCCGTTCCACCGAGGCGCGCAACGCTCGCACTCGGGCGCGCTGGTCGGCCTCCGACGGGCCGAGACCGAGGCGGGCCCGCAGCGAGGCGGCGAGGGCGTCGGACAGCCGGCACGCCTCGTGGAGGGAGACGGCCAGGGCTCCTGCCGGGAGGTTGGCTGCGCCGGCGGATGCCCCGGTGGTGCCGGACGCCAGCGTCTGGTCGAGGCGCCCCCAGACCAGGGTGGAGAGCCGTTCCAGCTCGGTCGTGCCCACGCGGCCGGAGTCCCAGGTCGCGACGAGCAGGTCGTGCCGGTCGGCGACCGCCTTCCACAGCGCCATCGACAGCAGCAGGTCGCTGGTGTAGGCCGCACTGTCCGCCGCGCCGAGCGCCGCCTGGTCGAGCTCGTCGAGCTCGGCCTTGCGCTGGTCGCGCCACGCGCCGAGCTCCTCGAGGTAGCGCAGCGCGTCCTGGGCGACGAGGGGCTGGCCCAGCCGACCAGGGGCCGTCGGCGCCGTGGCTCCGTGCACCGCGGAGATCACGGGGTCCGCCCGTAGACCGGCTGCGGTGGGTCAGGAGCCTCGCCGAGGGAGTCCGCGAGCCAGGTGTCGTAGCTCTCGGTCCACCGCCCGTCGGCCCTCACCTCCTCGAGGACGCCGTTGACGAAGCGCACGAAGTCGGTGTTCTCCTGGTTGACGCCGAGGCCGTACGGCTCGGCGGTGAAGGCAGGGGCGTCGACCACCTCGGCATAGGGGTCCTGGGAGGCCAGGCCGGCGAGCACGGTGTCGTCACCGGTGATGGCGTCGACCTCGCCCTGCTGGAAGAGCACGAGGCAGCCGGTGTGCGTGTCGGCCCCCACGGCCTCGACGTCCTCGAAGGTGCGCAGCGTGTCCATGCTCGTCGAGCCGTTGGGTGCGCAGACCTTCTTGCCGGCGAGGTCCTCGATGCCGGTGATCGGGTCGCCGCTCTCGGTCGTCTCGCCCAGCCGCACAAGCACCTTCTGGCCGGAACGGTAGTACTCGCTGGAGAACGCAATGTCCTCCCAGCGGTCGCACGTGATCGTCATGTTGCGCGCGACGATGTCGACGCTGCCGTCCTCGAGGGCCGGCAGGCGCTGGGCGGCCGTGATGACCTTGAGCTCGACCTTGTCCGGGTCACCGAAGATGGCCTCGGAGACCGCACGGAGCAGGTCGATGTCGAAGCCCTCGATCTGGCCGGACACCGGGTTGCGCGCGCCCAGCAGCAGCGTGTCGGCCGAGACGCCCGCGATGAGGCGGCCCCGGTCCTGGATGGTCTTCATGGTGCTGCCCGACGGCATGTCCCCCGGGGCGGGGGTGTCGCCGGTTGGCGCGTAGGACTCGAGGCAGTTGGCGGTGGTGACGTCGGTGGCCGACGGTGACGGTGAGGGCGTGGGGGTCTCGCTCGCCGACGACTCCGCCGTGGCCGACGGGGTGACCAGCGGCGTGGACTCGTAGTCGCCGGCGCTCGTGCAGGCGGTGGCCAGGGTCACGGACACCGCGGCGAGCGCCGCCAGCGTGTGGCGTCGACGGATCATCGGTACTCCTCCAGTCGCAGCGAGACGCCCCACCAGGCGCACAGGGCGGCGACGACCCCCGCCAGCACACCGAGCACCCCCGCGACCGGCAGCCACCCACCGGTGTCGTCGAGCCGCTGCGACGTCTGGCCGCTCAGGTCGGCCAGCTGGTCGTCGGAGGCGGTGTCGAACGCGGCGAAGGTGGCGTTGCCGGTGCCGGCGTCCTGACCGGTCGCCAGCTCCACGGCACCCTCCCAGTCGCCGCCGTCGTCCAGGGCTCGGATCTGCTCGTGCACGGTGGCGTACTCGGGCCATGGCAGCGGGGCCCGCCCCGCGGATGCCGGGTTCTCCTCGAACGTCTCGAGCTCGCCCGTCACCGCCTCGGACGACGCCTGCCACGCCTCCTCGAACGCGGAGCCCGACCCGCGGGCGATGAGGGTGAGGCTCTCGTTGGACTTGGCGTCGAAGCCGGCGATCCGCGCCTGGGCCGTGGAGAGGGTGGCCGCGTAGACACCGTCGCGGGTGCTGTCGACGTCCTGCTTGACGGCCAGCAGCCCGGCAGTGCCGAGCACGAGGGTCACGAGCACCAGCAGGGCCCCGGACGCCATCGGGACGTTGAGGTAGCGACGGGTCCGCCGGGCCACCCACACCTGGGAGAGTACGAGCACCGTGAGGGCGAGCAGGCCGGCGACGACGATCCACAGCGCGGCGCGGGCGGCCCGGTCGAACTCCTCGGTGACGCGGGCCTCGTTGGCCTCGGTGAGGTTCGCCAGCAGGGGCAGTGCGTCGGCGCGCAGGTCGGCGCTGGCGCCCTTGAGGTACTGCGCCCCGACCGGCAGGCCCTGGCGGTTGTTCGCCCGGGCCTGTTCCACCTGGCTCGTGTAGGTGATGAGCGACTGGTTGAGGGCGCCGAGGGCCGCGCCGTCAGCGGGTTGGTGCTGCGCCGCCGCCGCGACCAGCTGGGATGCCGAGGCGACCGCCTCGGTGTAGTCGGCGCGCTGGGCGGGCGGTTCCAGGCCGCCGACGAGGAAGGCGTTCGTGGCGTCGGCATCCGCCTGGACCACGTCGGTCTGGATCGCCTGGATCCGCACGAGCTGGTCGGAGTTCGCGGCCGCCCGATCCAGGGCTCCGTCCGCGGACCGGAAGGCCTGGCCCGCGGCGAGCCCGAACAACAGCGTCGCGACCACGCTGACGATGCCGATGGCCCGCAGCCGCCCCGGAGTGCCGGCCATGGCCCCCCGGGTCGAGACCGCCGCCGAGTCGAGTCGGCCGCGCAGGCCGCCGGCGGGAGCTTCCCCGGCAGGGGCCACCACGGGGGTACTTGCCACCGGGGAAGGTGCCACGGCGGGCTGAGCAGTCTTCCCCCCCGGCGCGGCGCCGACCGGGGCGCCGACCGGTCGGCCGGGCGCTGGAGCCACGGCGGACGAGCGCGGGGGCGGGGGCGGCGTGGTGGTCACGGGGTGCCTTCGGGGTCAGGGTCACGGTGGGTGGGGGGGTCCGGGTCCGCAGGTGCGGGTGCCTGGTGTGACGCAGCGGCGGCGACCGCGGCTCCCTCGTCGGGGGGCTCCTCGTCGAAGTCGCGGGCCACGAGGAGTCGCAGCTCCTCGATCGTGGGCGCCTCCGTCTCGCGCAGCCGCCACGCGTGGTGGCCGATCGCGGACTCCAGGGCGTTGCGGGAGTACCGGCCGTTGCCGAACGAGGTGCCCCGGGGCGTGCGGTTGAGGACCTCGCGGAACCGTTGCACGGCTTCGGGATCGAGCGCGTAGTCGGCGCGGTCCGCCAGGTGGTGCAGGATCGCGACGAGCTCGTCGTCGGTGTAGTCCTCGAACTCGATGGTGGTGCGGAACCGGCTGGCGAGACCGGGGTTGGCGGCGATGAACGAGGCCATCGGCGCCGGGTAGCCGGCGACGATGACGACGAGGTCGTCGCGCCGGTCCTCCATCTCCTTGACGAGGGTGTCGACGGACTCCTGGCCGAACTGGTCCCCGCCCGAGCCGTTGCTCGTGAGGCTGTACGCCTCGTCGACGAAGAGCACCCCGCCCGCGGCCGACGCGACGACGTCGGCCGTCTTGGTGGCCGTCTGGCCCAGGTAGCCGGCGACGAGCTCGGAGCGGTCGACCTCGACGAGGTGGCCACGGGAGAGCAGCCCCAGGGCCTGGTAGATGCCCCCGACCAGTCGGGCGACCGTCGTCTTGCCCGTTCCGGGGTTACCAGTGAACACGAGGTGACGGGTCATCGTGGGGCTCTTCAGGCCGGCATCGACCCGCAGCTTCTCGACCCGCAGCAGGGCCACCTGCCGGTGGATCTCGCGCTTGACCCGCTCCAGCCCGATGAGGGCGTCGAGGTCGGCCAGCAGCTCCTCCAGGCTCCTCGGGGGGACGGCGGACTCGGCCGGCTCGGTTGCCGACCCCGCCTGCATCCCCTCGGCGACGTCGGTGCGATCGGCACCATCCGGCGTGGTGTCCCCGCCCGGCGTCGGGGTACCGGTGGGCGGGCGACCCGACCCTGCCCCGGCTCGCGGGACCGGGGCCGGCGCAGTAGGGCGCACCACGGCCCGCTGGGCGGCCGCCGCCACCGAGGCGTTCCCGATGACGCGCATCGTCGGTTCGCCCAGCTCGCAGGCCGCCGCGGCGACCTGGGCCAGGGCTTCGGCGTAGGCGGTGGCGTGCGGGGACCGCTCGGCCGCCAGGGTGCCGAGGGTCGGGGTCGGCGCCCCACGCCAGCGGCGGCCGCGGCTCGCCGCGTCGAAGAAGTCCTGGGTGCTGGCGCCGCCCATGGCGACCCCCCAGTCGCTGGCGGCCCGCGGTGCGGACTCGGCGACGGCCGCGGCGAGGGCGAGCGCCTCGTGCCGGGCGCTCGCGGCGTCGACCCCGGCGGTCGTGGCGAGCGAGGCGACCGCGTCGACGGCCTCCGCCAGAGTGGCCGTGCGCGGTGGGGTCGGCACCGCGTGCGGCGAACTCATGAGGCGTCCCGCCCGGCCGGCGGCTGCAGGCGACCCCGCCCATCGGCATCCGGGCTGGTCGGTTGCGACCCGGCGGAGCCGGGCATCGGGGGCAGCGGCGCCGCCCCCAGGTCGAGCGCCCCGCCGGTCGAGGCCGACCCGAACTTCTCCGCCAGGAACCGCCCGTGGGCCACGAGCGCGTCGGCGTCGGCCCGGCACACGGCGTCGAAGACCCTGTCCATCGTCGCGGCGAGCAGGTCGAGCTGGTCGATGAGCACCATGAGCGAGGACTTGCCGCGGTCGACGGGGCGGTTGTCGGCGAACTGACGCGGCAGTCGGAGGTATCCGCCCACTGCTTCGGGGAGGTAGTCGGTCGCGGTCGCCATCACCGAGTACGCCTGGGGGCTGCCGGCACCGAGGCTGGGCAGCCGGGGGATGGTGTCGCGCACGACCCGGTCCACCCGCCGCACCCGGGACGCGACCGGCGCGGGCACCGCACCGTCGTCGACCATCGACTCGACGCGGTCGAGGGAGGCGAGCAGGTCCGCGCTCGTCGGGACCGAAGGCACGACGAGCCGATCGTCCTGCTCGACGTCTTGGCCGCGGCCGAAGAGGCGGCCGAGGAACCCACCCGGCATGTGCTCACTATGCCCGAGCGGCCTCTCAGCGCCCAGCGCCCCCGGCGCCGTCGAGGTCGAGCGACCCGTGGGCCACCCGGTCGTCCTGGCGCTGGACACGCTCGAGGTAGGCCTGCGACTTGTCGACCTCGGTCTCCAGGGTGCCGATCGTGGCGGCCATCGTGTCCAGGGCCTCCACCTTGAAGGCGTCGATCGCGTCCATCGTCTCGTAGATGTTCGCGAAGGCCGCCTGCAGCTGGGGCAGCCCGATGGTGGCCGAGGCCGCCTGCTGCTGGATCAGCACCGAGTTGTCGCGGAGCATCTCGCTGGTGCGCTCGATCATCCCGCTGGTGGTCGTGTTCAGCGCCGTGATCTGGTCGAGGACCAGCTTCTGGTTGCCCAGGGCCTGGGCCACGATGACCGCCGTGCGCAGGGCCGACACCGTGGTGGTCGATGCCCGGTCGACCCCCTTGATCAGCTCGATGTTGTTCTTGATGACGATGTCGATCGCGAGGTAGTTCTGGATCGACACCGCGAGCTGGGTCAGCAGGTCCTGGTGCTTCTGGCGGACGTAGAAGAGCACGTCGTCGCGCAGCGCCCTGGCCAGGTCGGGGTCGGTGACCTCGAGCTCGGCGATGCGGGCGGCGAGCCGCGCGTCGAGCCGCTCGGCGACGTAGACGTACTGGTTGAGCCTCGCCATCGCGTCCCAGAGGCGCTGCTTCTCGAGGTTGAGGGCCGCGTTGTCCTTGGCGAGCTCGTCCTGGCCGTCGCGCAGGGCATGCAGGATGCCGTCGAGATGGCTCTGGGCCGACTGGTACTTGCGGAAGTAGTCGGTGACCTTGTCGCCGAACGGGACCATGCCGAGAAACTTCTTGGCAACGGTCGCCTCCTTCGGGTCGAGCTCCTCGACGGTCCTGCGCAGCTCGAGCAGGGTCGAGCCGACCTTCGACCCCTCGGCGAGGCCGCCCTCCTGCAGCGCCTTCACGGGGGAGCTGAGGAGCCGGTTGGAGGTCTCGGCGGCGGAGCGGATGTCGAGGTCGCCCATGGTGCGCACGTCGGTGGCCTTGGCCGCGAACTCCGGCGAGCGGGGCTCGGCCGCGAGGAGCGACTCGAGGTAGGTGTCGACCTTGGCGTCGAGCCCGGGCAGGGCGGCGGCCTCGACCGCGGGAGCCATCCTCGGTGCCGCGGTGGTCGCCACGGGCTGCGGTGCCTCGGGTGCGGTGAGGATGAGCGCGGCGGAGGCGCCGGCGGGCGGCTGGAGTGGGGCAGGCTGCTGGTCGGTCATCGTGCTCCTCGTTCCGGACGGGTTCACGAGCGGCGCTCGGCCCGAGTCGACGAACCGCCAATCTACGCGAACCACGTCGTCATCGGTCGGCCAATCGGTGTACCCGGCCCGCGGGCAGGGGGCCGAACCCCCTGACCCGCTCCGCCCACCGCGAAGTCAGGCGGGGGCGGGCCCGTGTGCTCCATAATCGGAGCATCCGACATCTGCGGCAGCAGGACTGTCGGGCCTCGATGGAAGGACTCCGATGGCGCAGGAGACCGTGCGAACGCGAGCCGACCTGGTGTCACTGCTCACCACCGCGGCCGAGGTCGAGCACTCGCTGATGGTCCAGTACCTGTTCGGCGCCCTCACTCTGAAGCAGCGCACCGACGAGGGCCTCACCGAGGAGCAGCTGATCCGGGTCGCGCACTGGGAGAAGCTGATCCTGGCCGTCGCCCGGCAGGAGATGGAGCACCTGGGCCTGGTCGCCAACCTGCTGACGGCGATCGGTGCCGCCCCGGTCCTGACCCGCCCGAACTTCCCCTACGCCACGTCGCTCTACGGCCACGTCATGGAGCTGACGCGGTTCTCCAAGGACACGGTCCACCGGTTCGCCTGCTTCGAGAAGCCCCAGCACCCCGGCGACGGCAGCGACGGCACACGCCTCGTCACGGTGGAGTGCCCTCCGACGCCGGACCCGTCGGTGCCGGGCCCGCCCAGCATCGTGGCCCTCTACGAGGCGATCCGCAGGGGGTTCACGACGCTGGCGAAGCAGGAGGAGCCGCTGTTCCTCGTCGGCAGCGACCACCAGCTCGGCGGCAAGGCCCTTGGAACCGACTTCCCCCGGGTGGGGGCGATGGGCGGCGGCTACGACGTCTTCATGTCGACGGTGAGCGACCTGGACAGCGCGCTCGCGGCCATCGACCTCATCATCGAGCAGGGGGAGGCGGCCGAGGTCGCCGGCGACGAGGGTCACTTCGTCGCCTTCACGACCATCCTCACCGACTACGACACCCTCCTGGCCGAGGACCCCTCGTTCGAGCCGGCGCGCCTCGTGGTCGACAACCCCACGACAGTGCCCGGCAACCCCACGACAGAGTCCGGCCTCAAGGCCACCACCCTCACCGACCCCGTGGCCCTGGCCTCCGCGGAGCTCTTCGACGCGTCCTACCGCACGATGCTGCGCTTCCTGCTGCGCCTGCTCATGAGCACCGACGAGTCGGCGCGGGAGTCCTCGGCCCTCACCGCTGTCGGGTTCTTCCCGATGATGACGATGGTCATCCGGCCGCTCGCGGAGGTGCTGACCTCGCTGCCGGCCCACGCCCCGGAGGATGGCACGAGAGCGGGGCCACCCTTCACCGTCGACGGCTCGGTCGGCTTCCTCCCGCACCGCGAGGCGGCCTGGGCGGTGCTCAGCGCGGAGCTGACCGACCTCGCCGCCCAGGCCAGGGAGGTCTCGAGGATGCCGGGCGCGCCGCCACGGCTGGCCTTCATCGCCCGGACCATCGAGCTCGTCGGGCAGCGGTTCACCGCCCAGATCGCGGAGGCCACACCATGATGGAGATCCAGTTCGAGGGCTGGTGGCAGTGCCGGTTCGCCACCGACCCGGACCCCAGCGACGACCCGCGGGGCGTGAGTGGGCCCACCTTCACCACGGCCGGGGAGCCGGTGTTCGACCGGGTCATCCGGTTCCAGGACCCCGTGTGCCCCCGGTGGCCCTTCACCGACACGCTGGGCGTCACGGTCAGGTCGGTGTCGGTGCACGGTGAGCCGCAGCCGGACAGCGCGCTCGTCGGCCTGCCGGTCGACCTGCGCGGCGACCCGCAGTTCCACCAGCGCAACCTCGTGCTGGTCGAGCAGCCGTTCCAGGTGCTCATCGACCCGTTCGACCTCCAGGTGGGCAGCCCGGGGTCGGTCATCCTGCGGCGCAAGGCCCTCTGGGACGTCACCCGGCCCGACCTCGGCATCGAGGACGTCTTCCTCGACGAGGCCCTCATCGCGCCCCGGATGAACACGGTCGCCGTGCAGTCCGCGGTGGTGGCCGAGGCGACCGGCATCCTCGACTACGCGGGCTACCGCGCCCAGCGGCTGCGCGACCTCACCGAACGACGGGAGCACGCGACCGACCGAGTGGAGCGGCTGGCGCTCGACCGGCGGATCATGGCCCTCGATGACGACGCCATCCTCATGGGGGTCCGACTGGCCGGCGAGCAGTTCCTCGGGATGCAGGTGACCTACGACTTCGCCCTGGACGGAACCCCAGAGGTCGTCGATGACTCCGGCGCCCTGGACGGCACGGTCGGCACCTCGCAGAACTGGCAGCTGACCATGTGGTGGGGCGGGTACGACGTCGACACGCTCTGCGGCTACGTGAGTGGCACCCTGTCGGTCCCCTTCGTCGCGAGGCCGGACGCCCCGCGTGCATGAGCTCGTCCCGCGGCCACTCCTCGACGCGGTCGCGGCGGGAGCGGACTCCTGGCGGTCCGTGGGCCCCGTGCTCAGCGTCGACCTCGTGGGGTTCACCTCGATGGCCTGGACCCTGGCCGCCAACGGCGACCGTGGGGCCGAGGCCCTCGCCGACATCGCCGACACGGTCTTCGCCCCCATCGTCGAGGCGGTCCACCAGCACGGCGGCTACGTCGCGGAGTTCGGGGGGGACGCGATCCTCGGGATCTTCCCCACCGGGCCCGTCGCGGACACGGTGCTCGACGTCGCGGCGGCCGCCGCGGCCATCGCCGACTCGGCACACCGGCGCGGCCCGATCCGCACCCGGTTCGGGCAGTTCGACGTCGGCGTCAAGGTCGCACTGGCCGTCGGCGAGGTGCGCTGGGACGTGCTCGACGACGCCCGGGCGGCGAGGTCGACGTACGTGGCGTGGGGCGAGGCCGTCGAGCGGGCGGCCGGCCTCGCCGCCACGGGCAGTCCCGGGCAGGTGCTGCTCGACCGGGCCGCGGCGGCCCTGCTCGCCGACGTGGTGCCGGTCGAGCACCGCGACGACCGTCACCTCCTCGGGACCGCTGACCTCACCGCCGTCGCCGAGGCACCGGTGGCGGCTCCGGAGCCGCCCGGGCCACCGCACCCCCTCGCTGCCCGCTTCGCGCCCGAGCGGCTGCTGACGTGGGACCGCCGCGGAGAGCTGCGACCGGTCGTCACCGCGTTCCTCGGGCTCGACCACGACGCGCCGATCGAGGACGTCCGGCGGCTCGTCAGCGACGTCTTCCGGCTCATCGACACCTATGGCGGCGTGCTGCACCAGGTGGAGCGGGCCGAGAAGGGGTGGGTGGTCCTGCTCTACTGGGGAGCTCCGGTCTCCTTCCCCGGCGACGTCGAGCGCGCGCTGGGTCTGCTACTGGCCCTGCGGGGGCAGTGCCCCGTGCCGTTCCGGGCGGGGACGACGGTGGGCACCGCGTTCAGCGGACTGGTCGGGGCCCGGGTGCAGGTGGGGTTCAGCTGCTACGGCTCGCACATCAACCTGGCCGCCCGGCTGATGGGTGGTGCCTCGCCCGGGTCGCTGCTCGTGGACTCGAGCGTCCTGGGTAACGCCGCCGGCGTCGCCGCCTGGACCTCCCTCGGAACCCGTGAGCTCAAGGGGGTGGGGGCCCCGGTCGAGGTCTTCTCGCTGGAGCCCCGCGCAGGAGGGACGGTCGCCCGGGAGCACCGGATCGTGGGTCGCGAGGCTGAGCTGGCGGCACTGCAGGATGCCGTCCACGGCTCGGCCGTCACCGGGCGGCTGCGGAGGGTGGCGCTGGTCGGGGAACCCGGCTCGGGCAAGACCGTGCTGCTCGACATCCTGCGGCGGCGCGAGGAGGGCGTGAACGGCCTGCAGTGGGCCGTGTGCCGGAGTGAGAGCCACGGCATCCGGTGGCTCCACCCGGTCCGAGACCTCGTCCGCCGGTGGGCCGGGGTGTCCAGCGTCGATGACGTCACCGCCAACGCCGAACGGTTCTGGGCGAGGCTGCACGCGCTCGCGGAGTCCCTGCCGCCCGGTGCCGGTGACCGGCTCCTGGACCGCGGGTCGTTCCTCGCCGCCCTGCTCGACCTCCCCGGGCCCGGGTCGACGTGGGCCGCGACCCCGCCCGAGGACCGGTTCGACGGGATGGTCGAGGCGCTCACCGCGCTCCTGAGGGCCATGACCGCCGCCGGACCGCTGGTCCTCGTGCTCGACGACGTCCAGTGGCTCGACCCCACCTCCCGGGACCTCCTCGTACGGGTGCTCGACGCCGTCGCCGACTGCCCGGTGACCGTCATATCGACGTGCTACGAGCCGGACCAGGCGCCCCGAGGGGCGGACGACGACTCCGGGCTCGTGCTCACCATCGGCCCGCTGGACCAGGACCAGATGGAGCAGCTCGCGCGGTCCCTGCTCGGCGAGGACCCCCCGCCGTGGCTCGGCGGCTGGCTGCACCGGCGGACCGAGGGCAACCCCCTCTTCGCCGAACAGCTCGTGACGTACCTGTCCGGGGAGGGCCTTCTCGACGCATCCGGCGGCGGGCCTCCCGCGGACCTCGCCGTTCCCCCCGACCTGCGGGGGGTGCTGGTGGCCCGCATCGACCGGGTGTCGAGCGAGGCCCGGACGGCCCTCGAGGCCGGTGCGGCACTGGGGCGGCAGTTCGAGCGAGGTGTGCTGCGCCGGACGCTCGGGGTGCTCGGCACGGGAGTCGACGGCGCTGCCGGCGCCGAGGAGGAGGTGCTCGCCGCCGGGTTGTGGACCGCCGACCGGGACGGGGTGGCGTTCACCCACCAGCTGCTGTGGGCGGCGGCCCGGGACATGCCGCTCAGCTCGACCGTGCGATCCCTCCACGCGGCGGCGGCCCAGGCCCTCGAGGACACTCCCGACGAGGGGACCGGGCGCTACGTCAACCGGCTGGCCATCCACCACCGGGCTGCCGGGAACCCCGGCAGGAGCGCGGAGTACGAGGCGCGCGCCTCGGAGCAGGCCCTGCTCATCGGCGCGTACGGCGAAGCCGAGCGCCACGCCGACCTCGGGCTGCGCGACCTGGAGGACCTCGCCGACGAGGAGGGCGGTGACCGGGCAGACCTCGAGCTCACCCTCGTGCTGGCCCTGGGCTCCGGGCGGATGATCACGCGCGGGCAGTCGGCGCCGGAGACCTTCGCCGCCTACGAGCGGGCGCACGCCATCACCGAGTCCCTCCCGCCCACCCGGCAGAGCTTCCAGGCCATCTTCGGGCTCCGCATGGCCGCCGCCTTCCGGGGGGACCTGCGCGCCGCCACCGCGCTCGGCGACCGTGCCCTGGCGATGGCCACCGACATCGGCGACGAGGACCTCGTCCTCGAGGCGACGCTCATGGTGGGCAACATGGAGTTCTGGCACGGCCGCCTCGACGACGCCATCGCCACGCTGCACCGGGTTCGCGACGCCGAGGTGCGCACGAGCCACGGCGACTTCGTCCAGCAGCGCCGGCTCACCGCGCTGTTGCCCCTGCTGCTCGCGCAGTGGCTGACGACGGGGGATGCCGGTGTCATGCGCTCCGCGGAGCAGGGCATCGACGAGGCGCGTGCCCTCGGCCACCGGTTCAGCGAGGCCATCGTCCTGGAGACCGCCGCCTTCCTCGCCGCGCTGTCCGGTGACGTCCCCGGAGCCCGGCGCCACGCCGGCGAGCTGCTCGACCTCGCCGAGTCGGAGCCCTTTCCCGTCTACGCCCAGATCGCAAAGGCGGTCCTCGGCTGGGCCGGGTCGGTCCAGGACCGCTCGATCGATGACGCCGAGCAGGTCCGCCGCGCGGTGCACGAGCTGGCGGCGATGCGGGTGATCCTCGGCCAGACCCTCATGGGGGTCTTCCAGGCCGATGCCGCGCTCGCGGCGGGCGACCCGCCACGCGCCCTCGCAGCCACGACGTCCGCGCTGGTGCTCGCCGAGCGCAGCGGCGAACGGGCGGTGACGCCCCTGCTGCACCTGCTGCGGGCGAGGGCCTCGACCGGCCGCGACCGGCAGGACGAGCTCGGGCGGGCCCGCTCCCTGGCCGAGACCATGGGCCAGGGCCACGTGCTGACCCTCATCGAGGCCGTGGACCCCGCCCCCACGCCCGCCCACGACCCGGCCCATGACCCCGACCCCGACCCCGACCCCGAAGCCCACACCGATTTCAAGGAGCACGCGCCATGACCGAGCCACGCACCCTGTCCTCCGACGAGCTTCACCTCCTCCTGCAGGGAGCGTGCTTCCTCGGCTCCGGCGGTGGCGGCCCCCTCGCGCTGGGCCGGCAGTTCATCGATGACATCGCGACGTCGGGGAACCCGGTGCGCATCGTCGACGTCGCGAGCGTCCCGCCCGACGCGACCGGGGCGATCTCCGCCGGGGTCGGGTCGCCGACCGCCGCCGCGTCGGGGTTCCCCTCGGACGCGGCCGGAGTCGCCTGGCGCGAGCTGGAGAAGGTCGTGGGCCACCCCCTGGACCACATCGTCCCGGCGGAGATCGGCGCGGGCAACACGTTCATCCCGCTGCTGCTCTCGTCGCAGACCGGGCTGCCGGTCATCGACGGCGCGGGAGCCGACCGTGCGGTGCCCTCGCTGCCGCTGTGCACCTTCGCCGCGGCCAAGGTCCCGCTGGGCACCGTGGTGCTCGGCAACAGTGACCTCGTGCTGCGCTTCGCGACTCCGGACCCGGCGACCGCGGACACGGCGATGAGGGCCCTCCTCGGTGGCGGCGTCTTCGCCGAGGACGCGGGCTCCGCGTCGTGGGCGATGACAGGGGCCCAGATCAGTGAGGGCGCGATCCGCGGGACGACGAGCAGGGCGCTGGAGGTGGGCAGGCTGCTGGCGACGTCGAGCGACCCGGTGAACGACGTCGCCCATCAGTTGGGGGGCTCCGTGCTGGTTCGCGGAAAGATCACCGCCATGGGGGAGGTGACGGCCGGTGGCTTCGACACCGGCCATGTGACGATCACCGAGACGAGCACCGCCTCGGGCACGGGTGCCAACTCGGTCACTGTGGTCAACGTCAACGAGAACCTCATCGCCTACTCGGGGCAGTCGCCCACGGTGCTCGCCACCGCGCCCGACCTGCTCTGCTACGTGACCGCCGACGGAGAGGCCTTCTCCAACGCCGAGGCGGACGACCACTTCAAGGCCGGCACAGAGGTGGCGCTCGTCGTCGTGCCCTCATCGCCGCAGATGCGGGACCCCTACCTGCTCGACGGGTTCCGGACGGTGCTGGCCTCGATCGGCTACTACGGGCCCCTCGCGCTGCTGCCGGCAACAGCCTGACCCGCGGTCTCCGGCGTGACCCGCGGGCCCCGCGGGTGGGGTCGGCGTGGACGCCGTGCCTGCGGGAGGGGACACTGAGGGGTGTGAGGGGTCGACGAGCCGCCCCGCGGCGCGAGTGCGCCGCGCCCGGCCACGGCATCCCCGTCCGTCGTCCGGCCGGCTGGTCGGCACCCCGACGGGTCCCCGCACACCTCGAACCTCCCGTCCACCCGCACCCGATCCACCGGAGCACCACGTGACCACGACGCACCACCCCCTGGCCGATGCCACCACCCCCACCGGGGCCCGCCGATGAGCCGCCGGGGCTCGCGCCGCAAGCCCAGCGGCTCCCTGCCCGCCCTCGCCAAGGACGGCCTGCGCGTCGTCCCGCTGGGCGGGCTCGGCGAGATCGGCCGCAACATGACCGTCTTCGAGCACGCCGGTCGGCTGCTCGTCGTCGACTGCGGGGTGCTCTTCCCCGACGAGTCCCAGCCCGGGGTCGACGTGATCCTCCCCGACTTCACCTGGATCCGGGACCGGCTCGACACGATCGACGCGATCGTCCTCACCCACGGCCACGAGGACCACATCGGCGGCGTGCCCTACCTGCTGCGCGAGCGCCCCGACATCCCCGTCGTCGGTTCGCGCCTCACCCTGGCCCTCATCGAGGCCAAGCTCGTCGAGCACAAGATCACCCCGGTGACCGTCGAGGTCGCCGAGGGCGACCGGCGGACGTTCGGCCCGTTCGACTGCGAGTTCGTCGCCGTCAACCACTCCATCCCCGACGGGCTCGCCGTCGCGATCCGCACCGCGGCCGGTCTCGTGCTGCACACCGGCGACTTCAAGATGGACCAGTTCCCCCTCGACGGCCGGGTCACCGACCTGCGCTCCTTCGCGCGCCTGGGCGAGGAGGGCGTCGACCTCTTCCTCGTCGACTCGACCAACGCCGAGGTGCCCGGGTTCACGGTCTCCGAGGGCGAGCTCGCCCCGGCGATCGACAAGGTGTTCCGCGAGACCAAGGGACGGGTCATCGTCTCGAGCTTCGCGAGCCACGTGCACCGCATCCAGCAGATCCTCGACACCGCGCAGCGGCACCGCCGCAAGGTCGCCTTCGTCGGCCGGTCGATGGTGCGCAACATGGGCATCGCCCGCGAGCTGGGCTACCTCGACATCCCCGACGGCCTCGTCGTCAAGGACCTCAAGGCCCTGGAGCGGCTGCGGCCCGACCAGCAGACGATCATCGCCACCGGGTCGCAGGGCGAGCCGATGGCCGCGCTGGCGCGGATGGCCAACCGGGACCACCCGGTGAGCATCACCGAGGGTGACACGGTGCTCATGGCCAGCTCGCTCATCCCGGGCAACGAGAACGCGATCTACCGCGTCATCAACGAGCTGACCCGGTGGGGCGCCACGGTCGTGCACAAGGGCAACGCCAAGGTGCACGTGTCGGGGCACGCCAGCGCGGGCGAGCTCGCCTACTGCTACAACATCATTCGCCCCTCCAACGTGCTTCCGGTGCACGGCGAGTGGCGGCACCTGCGCGCCAACGCCGACATCGCCCTCCGCACCGGCGTGGATGCCGACCGCGTGCTCATCGGGCAGGACGGCAGTGTCGTCGACCTCGTCGACGGCAAGGTCCGCATCGCCGGCACCGTGCCGGCCGGGCTCGTCTACGTCGACGCGATGACCGTCGGCGGAGCGACCGAGGAGTCGCTGCACGTGCGGCGCACCCTCGCCGAGGAGGGCGTCGTCACCATCGTGTGCATCGTCGACCCCGATACCGGCAAGCTCACCGAGGACCCCGACTACCTCGTGCACGGCTTCCCGCCGGATGCCGTGGACTTCTCGGGCGCCACGCCCGCCGTGCAGAAGGCGCTCACCAAGGCGTCGAGCGACGGCATCGAGGACCTCGAGCAGATCGAGGACCTCGTCCGCCGGGCCACGTCGAACTGGGCCCACCGTGCGCACCGGCGCAGCCCGCTCGTCATCCCGGTCATCGTCGACGCCTGACGGTGACCGTCGATTGGCGGCCGGGCGTTCCGGGCGTGGCCCTAGGCTTCCCGCAGCCCTAGAGAGAGGCGACCGATGACCAGGCTCACGATGCACGAGGGGCTCCCGTACGACGAGGAGACCACGCCCGCGCGCGTCTCCACCGGTGACCTTCCACGGCCCGACGAGGTGCGGAGGCTCGTGGCGGAGGCGTACGAGCTCTACCGCTCGAACGGTGACGGGGCGGTGGCCGACTACATCCCGGTGCTCGCGGCGGCCGACCCCGACCTGTTCGGCATCTCGGTGGTGGGCGCCAGCGGCAGGTCGGTCGACGTCGGGGACGCCGACGCGCGGTTCTCGATCCAGAGCGTCTCCAAGCCGTTCGTGTTCGCCCTGGTCTGCGAGGAGATCGGCTACGAGCAGGCGCGGCGCAAGCTGGGCGTCAACAGCACCGGCTTCCCCTTCAACTCCCTCATGGCCGTCGAGCTGAACGAGGACCGGACCATGAACCCGCTGGTCAACGCCGGCGCGATCGCGACGACCAGCCTCGTGCCGGGGGACACGGCGGACGCGAAGTGGGAGTGGATCCGGGACGGGATGTCACGGTTCGCCGGGCGCGAGCTCAGCGTGAACGAGGAGGTCTACGCGTCGGAGTCGGCGACGAACCTGCGCAACCAGGGCATCGCGCACCTGCTCGAGAGCTACGGCCGCCTCTACTTCGACCCCGACCAGGCCACCGACATCTACACGCGCCAGTGCTCGCTGGAGGTGACGGTGCACGACCTCGCGGTGATGGCGGCAACGCTGGCCAACGGCGGGGTGAACCCGCAGACCGGTGAGACGGTGATCGTGTCCGGCGTGTGCCGGCGGGTTCTGGCGGTGATGGCCACGGCCGGCCTCTACGAGCTGTCGGGCGACTGGCTCTACGAGATGGGCGTGCCGGGCAAGAGCGGTGTCAGCGGGGGCATCGTCACCGTATCCCCCGGCAAGGGTGGCCTCGCCACCTTCGCGCCGCCTCTGGATGAGGCCGGCAACAGCGTGCGCGGACAGCTCGTGACGAAGCACCTCGCCGAACGACTCGGGCTGAACCTCTTCGCCTCGCGGGCCGCCGCGCCGGACTGACACCTCTCGGTAGGTCATCGGCAGGTCGACTACGACGACCCGGCACTCGCCTCGGAGGTCATCTCGCTGGTTCTTGGCCTGCATGGGCCGGGTGGGCGACCCTCGCAGCGGATCTTCTCTTCCTCGCCGTGTTCTTCGGCGCCGGGGACACACCCCCGTTCGTGTGCTACCCGGTCCTGGCCGTTGCGTCGACGGGAGCGAGGGGTGGACCTCCCCTGTGCACCTGTGTGAGGCTCGTCGGCGCCACGGTTTTCGCTCGCCCTGCCCGGAGGGCGGAATGGGGCGTGGACGAGGTGGAGCGCGCGACGAGCGGGACCTGACCGGCGAGACCGGGTCGCCACGTCGAACGGATGAGGAGGCGCACGTTGCCCACGGACGACCACGGCTGGACCGCGTCCACCGACGTGGTGGTCACCTTGGCGTTCGCCGCCGACGCGGGGCAGCAGATGCTCGAGTCGAGTCCCTCGGTCAGCGAGGTGATCGGCCGGCTGCGAGCCTTCATGGCCGCGGTCGGGCTGCCGGAGTGCGAGGTTGATGCCACCCTCAGCTCGGTGACGCTGAGCTACTGGACACCCGGGATGTCGGCGCCGGTGACGGTCATGCGCACGGTCCGGGTGGCCAGTCCGCGGCTGGGCCGGTTGTCGGGGACCGTGGACCTGCTGGACCGGGTAGAGCAGCGAGACGTCGAGGTGGCTGCGGCAGTGCACGACCTGAAACGGCTCAAGAAGGCACCCGGCCCGCGGCAGCGCTACTACCTGTTGGCGGTGCTGGCCTCGGTCATGGGATGGGTCGTCTACCTCAATGGCTTCTCGGCGACGACGGTGCTGGTCGCCCTGCTCGCGACCCTGCTGACCGCCCCGATCATCCCGATGGTCGAGCGACTGGGACTCCCCGAGGTGTTCGGGACCGCCTTGGTTGCCGTGGTGATCGCCGCGGTCCCCAACCTCGCCGCGGCCAACGGGATGTCCATCGTCGTCGGACCCGCCGTCGTGGGTGCCCTCTACGTGTACCTGCCGGGGGTGGCGGTGGTGTCCTCGGTCATCGACGGCCTCAACAACGCCCCGCTCTCTGCCGTGGCCCGGGGCATCTCCGCCCTCGTCACCGCGGGCGCACTGGCCCTGGGCATGCTCGCCGGCAACACGATCGGGGCCGGCCTCGGCTTGGTGTACAGCCCCATCGATGCCACCTCGGTGCCTCTCCCGGTCTCGGTCATCGGCGCCGTCGTGGGGATGGCTGGGCTGGCGATCGCGTACGGAACCCCCCGCCGGGCGCTCGCCCCGACGTTGCTCATGGGCTCGGCGGGCTGGATCGCGATCGCCCTGCTGACCCAGCGCGGGTCGGCGAGCGGGTGGGTGGTGTATGTGCTGGCCGCCAGCGTGGTCGGCTTCATCGGCGTCGTCGCCGCGGCCGTCCAGCGCTCGACCACCAGCGTCTACCTCGGCGTCGCCATCCTGCCCCTCGTCCCCGGGTTCACCCTCTACCGGGCCATGCTCGCCCTGGCCCAGGGTGAGCCGGGGGCGCTGTCGATCCTGGGCAGCGTCGCCATCATCTCCATGTCACTCGCCGCCGGCGTGGCCGTCGGGGTCGCGGTCGGCGGCAACCTCATCCGGGGCCGGCGCATCCTCGCCCGGTACATCCCCCCACCCCCGATCCCGGCGCGACGGCCGAGACGGCCGAGACCGGCGACCCCGACCACCCCGGCGACTCCCCGTGAGGGCAGGCCAGGGCCCCCGTCATGACGTGATGGCGCCGGTGACTCAGGGACCTCGACATGGGCCTGAGGCGTCGGATGCCCGCAAGGGAGATGCCAGGCTCCCGTGCATGAGGGGATGCTGACTCCTCGGCGGCGGACGCGATGGGCGCGTGGTTGGCGCCCTGGAACGCGACCCGGGTCTGACGCTGACCGTGTTCGGGAGGCCGGCTGGAGCGCCATCGGACTGCTACGCAGGACCCACTTCAATGCTTCTCGGGTACGAACGCGACAGAGACCCCTCCCGACGAGCGGAAGGGCCTCTGACCTGGGTGGAGCCAAGGCGGCTCGAACCCCTAACGCCCTGCTTGCAAGATCCCCCTGTGGGGCGTGTGAGGGGGTGCACAAGCGCAGGTCAGGGCGCTGCGAGGCAGCTGATCGCGGCAATTTCGCACCCCGCTGCAGTCCGCTTCTGGGGTACGAATCTGGGGTCCAGCCGAGGGAGGTCGGCGGCGCTGAGGTCGCCTTGGTCCGGCGAGTCCTCGTACGGCGGAGGGAACACCAAACCACCGAGCGACGCGGGCAGCACCTCTTGATCACAACGAACGCCGACGCCCACAAAGGTCGGCCGACGGCCGCTGGCGGCCGTCCCGACCCCCAGCGGTTCGTCCGGTCCGCCTGAGCGCCGACGACCCCCGTCACTTCGCCCACGATGTCCGCGCCCCCTTCCGTCACTCCGCCCACATGGGGCTACCCGTCTGGCCGACTCCGGACCCGGCAAGATCCACCAGAGCGACACGCCCGCAACCTTGGAACTCCGTCGGTGAGGACAGGGCCCCGGGGGGTGCGATGAGGGAGAACTTCTCACCCCATTCGAGACGGCCCCCGAGGGCGCGAGCTCATGGACGCCGTCATCGACGCGGTCAGCGCCGATGTCCCGAAAGCGCTGACCGCGCTCATCACGCTTGGGCGGACCTTGAAGAAGCGGGCCGCCGAGGTGCTCGCCTACTTCGACCGGCCAGGCACCTCGAACGGACCCACCAAAGCGATCAATGGTCGCCCCGCCCCGAGCAGCTGCGCGGCTCCGCCCTCGGCTTCCGCAACCTCACCAACTACATCGCCCGATCACTACTGGAAACAGGCGGATTCAGACCACGTCTACAGTCTCGTTTGGGATGAGCCGAAGAGCCGGAAATGTGGACTGTGGCGTATGGCGAGATGCCCGCTAAGGGGCCGATTCGATAAGCACATGGGGGGCTATGAGGCAATTCTCTCATATGGCTGAGAGGAACAGCGTGGGGAGTTAGCGTGGCAAGGCCGCCAAACGGGCGGTGAACACGACAACGAAAGAGCAAGGAGCAAGCGAATGCGCAAGTGGATCTTGAGCGCGATCGGAATTGCCCTGACAGCGCTGGTGTGGGGGGCCGCTCCAGCGAACGCAGCGAACAGCACCCTGTGGGAGCAGGATTTCTCAAGCGATACGTCGGGCTGGCTCGACGAGAGCAACGGCTGGTACGGGACGATCACCCACAACGCGGCCGACCAGACAGCGACTGTCACGCAATCGGACACCGGGCCCTTCACGAGGTTCGATGGGTACCGGTACGAGTGGCCGGGGGATTGGATGGCTGAGCAGGACGTCTATCTCGACCCGTCCTGGCCCGACGGCACCATCTTTCAGTACACGGTGGCCAGCAGTTCAACGGACCCGGACAGCGGTCACCTTCGCGACTTCGTCTTCCATGTGGGCGTGGACGCGGACGGTCTGTGGGTGTTCGGCGACAACAACGCCTACCCCGGCGACTACTACAAGTCACCCAACGCCGTGAGCATCCCGGCGACACAGGCAGGGTGGTACACGTTGCAGCAGGTGTTCGCCAACGACAACGGGGTCCTCGCCGTCACGATGAACGTCATCGACTCCACCGGAAACACGGTCTACACGACCACGCGGAGCAACAGTGGCGACACGATCCCTGACGTCGTCGGGGGCAACCGCTACGGCTGGTTCTACCAGGTCGCCGTGCCTGGTGGGCTGGAGATCGACAACACGCGACTCTCCCTCGTCGTGCCGACCCCCGGGACCAAGGACGACTGTAAGCACGGCGGCTTCACGTCCTTCGGCTTCGAAAACCAGGGCCAGTGTGTTGCGAGCATCACCGCGAACGGGAACGCCGGCAAGTAGCCCTTCCACACGCTGACGAGTAAGGGGAGACGGGCCGCTACCCGTCTCCCCTTCGCATATCGGGCTTCGTACCTGAGGTGGGGGTCATGACATTCGGGGGTGCGCGAGTGCGTGTAGCCAAGGGGACTCGAACCCCCAACCCCCTGCTTGCAAAATCCCCGAAGGGCTTCCGCGAGAGGCTGATTGAGCACGGAATGGGGCGTTCTGGGGTACCCGATCACGCCCATTTCGTACCCCACTGCAGTACTCTTCTGGGGTACAAATCCGGGGTACAGCCGACGCAATGTTGGCAATGGCGGAGCAACTGCAAGGCGGCTCCTCGCGTGGCGGAGGTGGTTCGGTCTCCGCCGCCTCTCCTCCTCCAGTGGGCTCCCTTTCGTTGATCGACAGCTGGCGGTGCCACGAAGGAACGCGCCCCCTCGCTCGTAGTCACTCTTGGCATGCCGACCCATCGCTTCTGTCTGGCTGGCGTGACACATGGATTTGTCTGATTACCATGACAAATGTCTATGTCATGGTAGCGTGACAACCGTAAATGTCACGCTGGCCAGACAGTGGCCGAGAGGAGGCCCCGTGCTCGCCACAGTGCGCGACCTTGGAGCCGCCGTCCGCGCTGCTCGGCAAGAGGCCGGGCTGAGCCAGCAAGCCTTGGCTGACCGCGCTGGCGTCCCGCGACAGTGGGTTTCTCGGCTCGAGACCGGGTCGAACCCCGGCGCCGAGCTCCGCAAGGTGCTCGACGTGCTGGCTGCGCTCGGCCTGACCGTCAAGCTGGGGCCATCGCCCGAGCCCAGCTCGTTGGACGAGGACCCCTTTGCTGACATGTTCGCAGGCGAATCGTCATGACCGAGATGAACGTCTTCCTCGACGGCGTCCTGGCCGGCAGGGTGGAGCAGGCGACCGGTGGCGCACTGAGCTTCGCCTACGACGTCGGGTACACCTCTGGGCCCAGCCCGACCCCGCTGTCGCTGTCGATGCCGCTGTCCGGGCGGCGCCACGGAAACCGCGTCGTCTCGGCATGGCTGGATGGTCTGCTGCCTGACAACGCTGCCGTGCGCGAGGAGTGGGGTCGCCGCTTCCAGGTGTCGGCGCGCAACCCCTTCGCACTACTGCGACACGTCGGGCGTGACGCCGCCGGGGCTGTGCAGGTGCTGCCGGTCGACGTGGACCCCCCGGATGCGGCCCAGCGCACCGGCGACGTGCGCCGCCTGTCCGAGGCCGAAGTCTGCGACATGCTGCGTGAGCTGACCGTGCGCGATGCCGGCTGGGAGGTCGGGGCCGGCTCGGGCCGGTGGAGCCTGGCCGGCGCTCAGACCAAGGTCGCGCTGCACCTCCTCGACGACGGCGCCTGGGGTGTGCCGAACGACTCCACCCCGACGACCCACATCCTGAAGCCCACACGCGCCGACACTCGCTTCGGCGACCTGCACGTCAACGAGTTCGTGTGTCTGCGTGCCGCAGGGCTGCTCGGGCTGCGCGTCGCCCACGTCGAGCTTGTCGACTTCGGCGGAGCGAAGACCCTGGTCTCCACTCGCTACGACCGGGGCCGCGACCGTGGCGGGCAGTGGCTGCGTCTGCACCAGGAGGACCTTCTCCAGGCGATGAGCTACCCGTCGTCGAAGAAGTACCAGGCCGACGCAGGCCCGAGCGTCCGGAACGTCGCTGCGCTGCTCGGCACGCTGGGGCTTGCCGACCGTGAGGCGGTGCGGATGGCGTTCTTCGACGCGTTTGCGTTCAACGTGCTCGTTGGAGGCACGGACGCACATGCGAAGAACTACAGCCTGCTGCTGCGGGGCCCTCGGGTCGCCTTGGCGCCGCTGTACGACGCGGCCAGCTACGCGCCGTACCTGAAGCCGGGCGAAACCGTGCGCAGCTCGATGAAGGTGGGCAGGGCATGGCAGGTCCGCGACGTGTCGGTCGAGGACTGGGTCGATGTCGCGACCGCCCTCGAGCTGCATCCCGAGCTCGCGCTCGACCGGGTTGAGTCGCTGCGCACCCGGCTGCCCGACGCAGTAGCAGAAGCGGCCGAGACGGCACCACCATCGTTCACGAAGGACGCGCACCGGGTGGCAGCAGCGGTCGGCCGCCAGAGGCACCTGCACGTCCCGCGGCTGCCCCACGCACGTCGCTAGGAGTCGGGACGGCCCCAGGCGCATCATCGGGTACGTTGGCGATCTCGAACGGCGGATCGTGGGACTGGAGCTTCGTTGATCGTCCTTCACGGCTGGTGGTCGACCCAGCGCGACCCCAGAGGCGAACTGGTCCTGTGGGCCGAGGACTCCGAGGCACCGCCGCAGCCCCCTGTGCGCCGGGGTCGCCGTCCAGCACGGCAGCCGCACCCCTTCGCCGTTCCTGCGCAGAGGCTGGCAACGGCAACGGCAACGGCTACGGCATCGGCCCGGGTAGGCACCCCGGGCACGGCTGTCCTCCTGCTGCCGAACCAGGGCCGGGGACCGTCCGCCTCGGCGGAGGTGCACCGAACCCGCGCGGAGTCGGAGACGTCGCATTCGCCGGTCGGGCAGCTCCCGGCCGTCGGTCAGTGGGAGGTCCCCACCCTGTCCCTGACCCCCGAGGATGCCCTCGACCATCTGCTGGCTTCCGGCGCCGGCGAGTTCGACCCGGAATCACCGCTCGCCGGTGCCGACCTGCGGGCGCTGCAGGCACTCGCGGGGTTCGCCGTGGACCTCGTCGGACGCGGCCGGGTCCTGCCCGGGGTGCGAGAGGCGGGCGACGGTCGGGCGATGGCGGTCTGGTCGGCGGTCGTGACCGGGGCGGATGCCGTGTGGCTGCGCGCCGTGGCCGGGGGGCTGCCCGGTTCGTTCACGGCTGAGGACCCGGCGGTCGTTGACCGAGGTGCGGCCGCGGTGCGGTCGCTGGCCGCCGCGACCGACGCCCTGGTGGACGCGGCGGTGCGCTCGCGTCTCCCTCCTGTCAAGGGCAGGCGGACGGCATCCTCGTTCCGATCCGCTCTGGCCGGTTCGGACCCCTACTTCGCCACCACCCCGGTCGCGCTGGCCGCCCTGGACGAGGCGCTGGCCGACTGGCAGCGGGAGGTCACCCAGGTCGGCGCGGTGCGGGCCTGCTTCCGGTTGGTCGAACCGGCCGAAGCAGCGGTGGCGGCCGTCGGAGAGGCAACGGCCGGCGAGGTGGTGCCTGACACCACGTGGCGGGTGGACTTCGCGTTGCAGTCGACGGCGGAGCCGAGCCTGGTCGTCGACGCCGGGCAGGTGTGGCGTGCCAAGGGGGCCCTGCGCGCGCTCGCCCGTCACGTCACCGATCCGCAGGAGACCCTGCTCGCAGAGCTCGGCCGTGCGGTGCGCCTCTACCCGCACATCGAGGGTGCATTGCGCACCGCGAAGCCGTCGTCGCTGACCCTGGACGCCGACGGCGCGCACCGCTTCCTCGCCGATGCCGCGCCGATCCTTCTGGCCGCCGGCTTCGGCGTGCTCCTCCCCAGCTGGTGGACCAACCCGTCGATGCGGTTGGGCGCGAAGCTCTCGGTGTCGACCCCGGCCCAGCCGGGCCAGGTCGCGACCACCGCGACGATCGGCCGCGATGGTCTCGTGGACTTCCGCTGGGACCTGGCGGTCGGGGAGCACACCCTGACCGAGGCGGAGGTCGCCGACCTCGTCGAGGCCCAGCAGCCCCTGGTGCGGGTGCGCGGTCAGTGGGTGTACGTCGACGCCGACCGCCTGGCCCGGGCCCGCGGGTTCCTGGCCAGGACGCCACGCGGCGGAGGCCGGATGAGCGTCGGGGAGGTGCTCGCGACGCTCGGGGCGCTGGAGGACGGGCCAGGCGGCCTGCCGGTGGTGGACGTCGAGGCGCAGGGCTGGCTCGCGGACCTCCTGTCCGGTGAGGTCGACCACCGGCTCGCGCCGATGACCGCCCCGGACGGTTTCGAGGGCGAGTTGCGTCCGTACCAGGAACGTGGTCTGGCCTGGCTGTCGTTCCTGGAGTCGGTCGGTCTGGGCGGCATCCTCGCCGACGACATGGGGCTGGGCAAGACCGTCCAGCTGCTGGCCCTGATCCACGGCGGGGAGCCCGCGCAGGGGGATCCGACCCTGCTGGTCTGCCCGATGTCGCTCGTCGGCAACTGGCAGCGTGAGGCGGCCCGCTTCACCCCGGGGCTGCGGGTGCACGTCCACCATGGGGCCGAGCGACCCAAGGGCGCGGCCTTCGAGAAGGTGGTCGCATCCAGCGACCTGGTCATCACGACCTACGGGCTGGTGATCCGCGACGTCGAGGCGCTGCGTCGGCTGAGCTGGCGTCGCGTGGTCCTCGACGAGGCCCAGGCCGTCAAGAACGCGGCCACTCGCGCGGCGGTCGCGGTGCGGGCGCTGCCGTCGCCGCACCGGTTCGCTGTGACCGGGACCCCCGTGGAGAACAGGCTGGGTGACCTCTGGTCGCTGATGGAGTTCGCCAACCCCGGGCTGCTCGGTGAGCCCGCGTCCTTCAAGCACCGGTTCGCGACGCCGATCGAACGGCACGGCGACGCGGATGCGGCATCCCACCTCCGAGCGCTGACCCAACCCTTCGTCCTGCGCCGGCTGAAGACGGACACCTCGATCATCGGCGACCTGCCGGCCAAGATCGAGATGGAGGTGGTGTGCTCCCTCACCCGCGAGCAGGCCTCGCTGTACCAGGCGGTCGTCGCGGACATGATGGACCGCATCGAGAGCACCGACGGCATCGAGCGCCGCGGGCTGGTGCTGTCGACCATGACCAAGCTCAAGCAGGTCTGCAACCACCCCGCGCAGTTCCTCAGGGACGGCAGCCGGATGGCGGGGCGCTCAGGCAAGCTGGCGCGGGTCGAGGAGACCCTCGACGAGGTGCTCGCCTCGGGGGAGAAGGCGCTGCTGTTCACGCAGTATGCCGAGTTCGGCGACCTGCTGCGCACCCACCTCGGTGCCCGGTTCGGCCGTGAGGTCGGGTACCTGCACGGAGGGCTGAGCAAGGGCCAGCGCGACGAGCTCGTCGCCCGGTTCCAGGACCCTGCCGGGGGCGGTCCGTCGCTGTTCGTCCTGTCGCTCAAGGCCGGGGGCACGGGGCTCACGCTCACCGCGGCCAACCACGTCATCCATGTCGATCGCTGGTGGAACCCGGCCGTGGAGGACCAGGCCACCGACCGCGCATTCCGGATCGGGCAGACCCGCTCGGTGCAGGTGCGCAAGCTGGTGTGCGCGGGCACGCTGGAGGAGAAGATCGCCCTGATGATCAAGGACAAGCGGGGGCTGGCCGCCAGCGTCGTGGGCAGCGGTGAGGGTTGGCTCACCGACCTCTCCACCTCTGCCCTGCGTGAGCTGTTCACGCTCGAGGCGGGGTCGGTGATGGAGTGAGCCCGCCCGGCCGCGGCCGTTCGAGACCGTCAGGCGGCTTTCCGCCCCCGTCCAAGCCCCGCACCGTGGAGGGCGGGCTCGTGGCCCGCAGCGCACGAGGTGCGATCGGGGAGCACTGGTGGTCGCGGCGTTTTCTCGAGGTGCTGGAGTCCTTCGCGCTCGGCACACGACTGACCCGTGGCAAGAACTACGCCCGGCGCGGCCAGGTGCTGTCCCTTGCGGTGGCGCCCGGTGTGGTCACGGCGTCGGTGCAGGGTTCTCGCAGGGCGCCGTACAAGGTCTCGATCGCCTTGCCCGCGTTCAGCGAGCTGGTGTGGGCCAAGGTCGAGGTGACCCTGGCGGAGCAGGCGATCCACAGTGCCCGGCTGCTCGCGGGCGAGATGCCGGAGGACCTCGAGGAGGTCTTTCGATCAGCTGGGGCGCCGCTGTTCCCGCAACGGGCCGCGGACATGTCCCTCTCCTGCTCCTGCCCGGACTGGGAGGTGCCGTGCAAGCACCTCGCGGCCACCTTCTACCTGCTGGCAGAACGCTTCGACGACGACCCGTTCGCCATCCTGTTGTGGCGGGGGCGCAGCCGGACGGCACTGCTGAACCGGCTTCGCGAGCTGCGCGGCAGCGAGCCGTCACCTGGTGCGGTGGAGCCTTCGGGGCCGACGACCGAGGGTCTGCGGCTGGGAGCGATGATGGCACTGGCCGATCTGGCCCTGGCCGAGGGCGACTTCTGGAGCGGCGCGCCGGTTCCGGCCCTGCCTGCTCAGCCGGAGCTGCCGACGGATCTGCTGTTGCGCCAGCTCCCCGTCCCCGGCGCACCCTTGGGTGGCCGGGGCCTCGTGACCTACCTCGCGCCGCTGTATGCCGCGTTCGGAACCTCGCCCGACTGAGGGTCAACCGGTGCTTCGCCCTGCCCTGCCGGCGCTGACGCTCGAGCCTGTGCTGCGGGTCCGGTGGGCCGCCTCGCGAGGGCTGCGCGCGGCACCTGGCAGCAGCTCAGGTTGACAAGGGGGCGGGCTGACCAATTCACCTGATCAACATCGCACTGATCACCTCTTGACCCCCTGCTTGCAAAATCCCCGAATGGGGTCCGCGAGAGGGTGCATAAGCACAGGTCAGGGCGCTGTGGGGTACCCGATCACGCCATTTTCGCACCTCACTGCCGTACTTTTCTGGGGTACGAATCTGGGGTACTGCCGACGTAGGTTGGAGCCGTGGCGGAGCGGTGGGTCAGCACTGAGGCGGGCGCGCACCTCGCTGGGCGCCGCAAGGTCAACACGGCTCCTGAGGTGCTGCTTCGCCAGGCGGTCCACGCCGGCCGGCGGGAGGTTCAGGCTCCACCGGCAGATCGCGAAGGGCTGCACCCCGGACTTCGTCCTGCCGTCGCGCCGCGTCGCCGTCTTCGTGGACGGATGCTTCTGGCACGGGTGTCCCGAGCATGGCCGCAAGACTCCGTGGTCCGGACCCAACGCCGACCTTTGGGCAGAGAAGATGCGGCGCAACCATGAACGAGACGAGCGCTCCACCCGGCTTGCGGAGGACCACGGTTGGCGGGTAGTCCGCCTATGGGAGTGTCAGGTTCAGCGGGACGCTTACAGCTCAGCAGCCCTCATCCTGGACCTGCCTTAGCAACGGATGTGAGACTCACCGTGCCATCGCCGAGGATGGCCCACCGCACTGTGCCATGCCAGGCGTGGCAGCCTCAGCAGAGACCCATCGCAACTCGGACGATCGGGTTGGCGCTGCGGTACGTTGTCCCAACCTGTGCGCCGAGTGGACGCATATTGCCGTTGATGAGGACCTGCTGTGGAGATCGAGTACGAATCCATTACCGTCGAGGAATTGCACTTCGACCCCCGGAATCCCCGTATCCCTGCGACGGTAGATGCGACGGACGAACAAGCGGTTCTCGAGTGGATGCTCCAGGACGCTGGGCTCGTTGAACTTATGGGTTCAATCGCCGTCAAAGGCTACTTCCCCGCTGAACCGCTTCTCGTAACGCGCCGCGAAGCCGACTCAGGCTACTGGGTTCTTGAGGGAAACAGGCGGTTTGCAGCGGTCACCTTGCTCCTTAACCCGAGTCGATCCCCCCGCCGGCGGAACGCCGTCCAGGCGATGGCCGACCAAGTCCTGGACGTGGACGCGCTAAGGAGACTGCCTTGTGCCATCTTCAACCGCCGCGAGGACGTGCTTGATTACTTAGGCTACCGACACATCACAGGCATAAAGCAGTGGGAACCAGCCGCCAAGGCTCGCTACCTCGACTCCCTGTTCGAAGAGTACAAGACAACAGCGGGGCAAGGAGTCTACCGGCAAATTGCCAGAATCATTGGCAGTCGTGCTGACTATGTAAGCCGACTCCTTGGGGCGCTGCGCTTGTTCGAGTTCATTTTTGAGGATCCCGAGGGGCCGCAACTTTCCGAGGAGGACGTCGCCTTCTCCCTGCTCACACTCTCCTTGAACTACGAGAACATCGTTGAGTACCTAGAACTTCCATCACTCGAGCAATCCTCCTTCCGAAGCGTCAACCGAGACCGGCTCAGAAACCTCGCAACCTGGCTATACGTGCAGCGGCTTGATGTCGAACGCACCAGCTGGGCGAAACTCGCAATATGAAGCTGCTCGCGGCCGCGGTTGCGCATCCGGAGGGACTCGCGGCCCTCCATCGGGGCGAACTTGTGGAAGAGGCGGCTCGGGCCACCCTAGACGTCGATGATCTGTTTCTGCGGTCGATCCGCGCCTCCCGGGATCGGCTACTAAGTGCACAGTCCCTTCTCCATCGTGTGACCGTGACAGATGTAGCCATTTCATCACTTGACGAGATCGAAGAGTTGGCCGGCGAGGTTTCGGCATCTGCCCGCAGGAAGCAACGCCGGGACGCACGCTCCGATGTTTGATTCTGCGGCACTGGCGGGGAAGGTACCTGCACAGAGCGAGCGACTACTGGGCCGACTATGTCGAACTCCTTTGCTTGGGCGACATTGACGGTCAGTTCAGTGCAGAGCGGCTCGCCCAAGTGGCCAAGTTTGCTGACGACTTCATGGCCACGTCTCCGGATGCTCAGGATGGGGATCTGCCGATGTTGCCGAAAGAATTCTTGAGATCGACTTCGCGACTCTTGGCGAGGATCTTGGCGAAGGCGCGGGCGGCTTCGTCGCAGAACCAGATCCCCTCGCTGAGGAGTGGGGGGATCCTGATGCACTCTCAGATCCCAAGTATGGCGATTTTGGTCGCGCTGCTGAAGAGACCGACAACCGCCACGAATGGTCAACCAACATATTTCGGCTACTGGCGGACAGGCAACAGGCCCTAGGGTCTACATACCCCTTCGATGTCGACGCCTCGTTCATGCGCATTTCACGAGTCGATGTTGATGAGACGCACTTGCCCTACATCTTCTATCTGTCCTGCAGTTCCCTCTCGTATGTTAGCAAGCAGACCATGGCAAGACTCACTGCGCAATTTCAGTGGGTTTCCTTCAATGTCTTCAAGGCGCTGCTTCGGCCCCGAATCGAGGTGGACATGTACGGGACCGCAAAGGGATTGCGAACGAGTCGCTTTCACGGAACACCGTTTGAGACTAGAAATGCTCGCGGAAGAGTTGCGGGGCGTGGTCGTAGCAGATCCCGTGGACTTCCATCCGAGGGACACCGCGGATAACGGATTAGACCTCGTTGCCTGGATTCCCATGACTGATCCAGGGAAGGGAACCGTGTCGTTCTTCGCTCAATGCGCCTGCGGGAAACAATGGGATGGCAAACAGTACGAGGCGTCGCACCAGAGATGGAGGGAGTTCCTGGCACTTAAGTCCCCCTCTACGAAATGGACGTTCATTCCGCACTACTTCCGGAAACCCGGCAGCTTCTGGTACTAAGATAGTGACGTTTCTGGGTTCTTGATTGACCGCCTGAGAGCACTTCGTGCCGCGCACTCAGAGATAATTGGTTGTCTCCCAACGTCCCTCGTTCAAGACGCCGCGGCGTTCCGGATGTCGCCCGTTTAGTCGAGCGCGGCGGCACGAATGGCGGTCACCCCGAAGCGCCCGGACCCGTGGGCAAGGGGGACCTGAGGACGTTATACACAGGCGCTGACCGACACTAGGTATCGCGGCTCCGAGCTGGTAAGCTTCGGACATGAGTTCGAGCTGGCAAGGTACAAGCGGAGGATCAGCGTTCAGGTACGCAGACCTCTTCGCTGGCATCGGCGGCTTCCACGCCATGCTGGACCACGCCGGCGGACGGTGCGTCTACGTCTCGGAGATCGACCGCGAGGCGCGCCAGACGTACGTGCGCAACTGGGTGGAACCACTGCCAGAGTCGCGGCGCCCCGTCGTCAACACCGACATCACCATGGCAACTCCGGATGACGGCCCGGTCGACGTCCCGGCTCACGACGTCCTCGCCGCAGGGTTTCCTTGCCAGCCGTTCTCGAAGTCAGGGCGCCAGCGCGGCATGGACGAGGCACGGGGAACGCTCTTCTGGAACATCGCAAGGATCCTCGAAGACCGGACGCCGGCTGTTGTCCTCCTCGAGAACGTGCGGAACATCGCCGGCCCCCGCACACGAACACGAGTGGGACGTCATCATCCAGACGCTGCGTGAGATCGGTTACCGCGTCTCGGCGACACCATCGGTGCTCTCCCCGCACTTCCTCCCCCTCTCTCGGTGGGACGCCACAGGTCCGCGACCGAGTCTTCATCCTGGGCACCTACGTTGGCCGGGAGCGTGCGCTGAGGGAGACGGAAGTTCCGCCGACAGTGGTCCGTGCCCCCGTAGACGGCTGGAACGTCCACGACTGGAACGCCGAATGGATCCTGGACGACGACTCATCTATCGCTGACCTGTCCAAGTACCAGCTGACGACCGACGAGACAACCTGGGTCGATGTGTGGGACGACCTCGTCCAGCGGATGTGGTCTTCAAGAGGCGTCCGCCTCCCCGGCTTCCCACTGTGGGCTGACGCCTGGATCCCTGAGCGTG
>CAVSRM010000009.1:0-130741 GCA_963730365.1 uncultured Actinomycetota bacterium
GCGGAATGCAGCAGGTCTGCGACCCTACGGGCCGCGGTCCCGGGCATGTCAGTGTGATCATGAGCGTGTGGTGCATGTGACGCGCTTGGTGACGTCCGTAGAGGTCGACGACGCGATCGCTGACCCTCGACGGCTGTCCGTGTCAGCGAGGCACGAGGCCGTCCTCTCGAACGGCGACCGAGTGCTCCTTCTCGAGGATCGGGGCTGGAGTGTCTCTGGCCCTCCAGACATCTGGTCCTCGACGTCGGCGGAGGAGATCGAGGACACAGCACGGGTGGTCGTCGGGCCCGATGAGGCATTCGACGGGTACTCGCAGGAGGACATGGCGGCGAGCCACTGGGCCTTCCTCGCGGCTGTCCTTCGACGTCAGAGCGCCGACGTCGAAGGGTCGGCGCTGAGGGAGCTACCGCACGACGTGGTGCTGGGGGAACGGCTACTTGCCCGCCTGAGCGCGAGCGCACGGTGACTTCGTAGGGCGATTCGCGGCGGTGTGGGGCGCCTGCCCGTCATGATGGAGCGCGGGAATGAGGTGCCTACGGGAGGACTCGCAGCTGTGGCCCACGACAGGCAAGGTCCGTCGCTGAACTTGCGCGTTTGGCTCTTCCTTGCGTTGGGAGTCATCACGGGCGGGGGTCTCGTGTTCGAGTTCGTGAGGACGGGCGAATACGCCAAAGCGACCTTGGCCGGTCTTCTCTGTGGCGGCTGCCTAGCAGGAATCGCCTGGGCGCTCGACAGCCGCGCCTGAAGCTGCGGAGCCCACCAGCCAAGGGCGACATCGAGCAATTGACGTCATCTTCATCTGGCGAAGTCATGCGGTCATCTGGCGGCGTTGTGACGCACAGCGATCGTGAATCGCTAGTCGCTGTACCGAGGTCTGTCGCGGAGTTCCTTCCGACGCTGGACGCGACTTGGGCGATTCCAGACGTAGTAGTCCATGAGCGCCGAGGCGAGCACACCGACCGGGACCCAGACCGAGAAGAACCTGGTGCGCTGCGTCCCATCAATGAAGAGGAGTCCAACGATCACCAAGCAGCCGAGCAAGAACAGATTCGATGTGATCGTCTTCCGCAGCCGTGTGCTCACTCTCGAATGCTATCCACTGCCGCACTCGCTCGGCCCGGCGCTACGCCTGCGACCCCATACGGGAGAGCCGACCAGACGAACGCCACGGCGCGTGGCCAAGTGCCGAGTATGAAGGACGGTCGACAGGCGGCGATGTGACGCACCTCGATGTTCGCGCTCATGCGCTGGAGTGAACGAGTGCCAACACCTCGCCGATGGACCGTCCCCTTCATAGGTCACCGTCCTCATCCGGTTCGCCGACTTCGACGGCGCCGCCGACTACCACTGCCACGTGCTCGACCCGAGGACCAAGGGATGATGGGGCTCGCCGACGCGCGGTGAACCTCGGCATCCAACCACTCGATGGCTCCACTTTCCCGTCCGCGAAGGAAGCAGATCAGATGAGCCCACCCACAGAATCCGCCGCGGCGCACGAAGACAGCCCGGCCTCTGGTGATGTCAGGACCGCGCGGCTACTGGTCGCTGGCCAGTTCGTGCTGATCGGTATCCTCGTGGTGCTCCCCAATGGCGACGACTGGCCGGTGCCCACCGCTCTCACCGTCGCCTGCGGCGCGGCCACCGTCCTGGGCCTGGCCGTGATGGTCATCGGCGCAACGGGACTCGGCCGAGGTCTGACGGCCACGCCGTTGCCGAACGCCCACGCACAGCTGCGCACTGGCGGCCTCTACCGGTACGCACGGCACCCCATCTACAGCGGGTTGCTGCTCATGATGGCCTCAATCACGGTGGCGGCCGGAAGCGTGCTCCGGCTCCTCGCACTCGCAGCGCTGGTCCTGCTCCTGAACGTGAAAGCACGATGGGAGGAAACACGCCTGGCCCAGCGATTCGAGGGATACGCCGACTACGCCGCCCGCACTCCACGGTTCGTGCCCTTGCGGTTGCGGAGGTCACCGTGAAAGCAAGTGCGGGCCTAGACCAACGAACACAAGGTCAGAGAGTGTGGTCACGGAAACAGTGTGCAGTAGGCGTCCCCGGCGGACCGCGCATGTGTCAACGACGCCTGAAAACTGATCAGGTTTCAGGCGTCGTCGACAGCATGCGCTCTTGCCGCATATCGCAGGGGTGGACAGGCGGCGCAGTGACGCAACCCATCCAGGGCACGCATCCCTCGTGCCCTTGCAGCCCGGATCACCTCGCACGCCGAGTGGCTCGAAGGCGACTGGTTCACGAAGCGCTGGCACCATGTGCGGCCATGCTCAAAGTGATCACTCAAAGGTCCGATGAACGACAGCATCCAGCAAACTCGACGGATGCTCCGAGTTCTGGCTAGGGTGAGGTCATGCGCCCGCGCGAGTTATTGCATGTCATGGAGAACATCAAGTTGGGCAGCGATGTGGCCGAGCATGAAAGTGACCTCACTGACTTGTTCGTAACTGACAACGAGGCCTACCTAAGCGTCGTTCGCGACGAAGTCGACGTGATCGCGGGAGGCAAGGGCGCAGGCAAGAGCGCCATCTATCGGATGATCACCGAGACAGACCTCCATCCTGACCTTCATGTCATCCGGGCGTCGAATCCAACGGCTGCGCCTGAGTTTCGCGCCCTCTTCCAAGGAGATGACTCTGAGGAACGCTTGCGTTCAATCTGGGCCGTGTACCTGACCAGCATCATCGCGAACTATGTTGTGGACAAGCTAGAACACGCCCCGAGCATGGTGGAAACCGCAAAGGAGATTCGCGAAATCTTGGAGCTGATGGGCCTTCGGGATACGGCACCACAGAAAGAGTCGTTGCTTAGCCGCATTAGAAGATCGCGCTCAATCGAGGGCCAGGCCACAGGCGGCATCCCTGGCCTTGAGTTGGGCGTGGCTCTCAAGTTTGAACTGCCGGAAGCGACATCGAGCACACCAGCGTCCGTAATCCTGACATATCCGGACTTTTTCTCTTTGCTCCAGAAGTGTGGAGATCTCCTGCGACACCAGGGGCAACGTGTTTGGCTCGCATTCGATAGGCTAGATGAATGCTTCGTCCACGACTCTTCTGTGGAGCGGCGCGCGCTGCGGGCACTACTCCGCACGCATTTGGATGCTTCCGAGTCTTTGCAACATAGTGATGTCATTCGCCTCAAGATTTTTCTTCGGTCTGACATGTTGATGCGAATGACTGCCGATGGCGCGTTTACAAATGCGACCCACTTACGTCGCACTGAAATAGTCTGGACCTTTAATTCGATGCGGGACCTGATAACACGGCGGCTTATACACAACGGCCCCTTCACGGAGAGATTGTTGAACGGCGTGCCGGTTGCTGGTTGGGATGAAGAAGCTTGGAAGGCGTTTTTGCCTACGCCTACGAAGTCGAGGCGGAAGAGCGGCCCGCCAGAGACGATGGCTCAGAAACTTGCTCGGGACACGTCAGACGGGAGTAGAACCTTCAATCCAAGGAACCTGATCACCCTCCTGACCATGGCTTTGAATCGAGCCCGACAAAACCATCGACGTGGGATTCAGATTGGCAAGGCCGACAGGCCGTCCATACCCTTAATTAACGAGAGTGAGGTGGGCAGCGCATTTGGTGAACTCTCTCGGCGTCGGTTGCAAGATACCGTTTTGAATGAGTTTCCGGCGGTGCAGCGATACGCTGACCGGCTGAGAGGGGGCAGCGCGCTCTACCGGTCGGCTGACGAACTCTACGCACGCCTCGGGGTCCAGTCCTTGGATGAGGGTGCAGAGGCTATTGATCAATTGACCTTGAGCGGGCTGTTGGGAGTCAACAACGGCCAATACGTCGTTCCACGGCTGTACAGGCCTGCACTGAGCGCCAAAATGCCGGGTCCATCTGACATGTAGTCGGTGGTGTAGCGACGAACCTGACGTCGTCCAAGGCGTGACCAGGAAGCGGCCCCGGGCGCACGCCCATTCTGGGCGGTATGCAGCACCCCCGACTTCCGCGGGAGTCACACGCTCACCGGTGCGGCCGAGCGCCTCGCACCTGCGTCACACCGTCGTGCTTCACCGCGCTGGCGATGGCCATGGTGGGCGACCCAACCACGCGTTCGGAACGGGGGCGGAAGGTCTGCGCTTGCGGTACTGGGGACGAATCACCAGCACGGGTTGCCGAGGGGACCCTGCCGTCGCGTCATGGCCTCAACCAGGGCCGCGATGGCGGGTGCGAGTGTGGGCAGGTCGCGGTCGTAGATGCGGCCGGCGTCGATCTTCGCGGCGAGCTCGGTGAGGAGCTGGGCGTACTCCGCCGCGCTCTGCGGAGTGGAGACGACCGGCACCTCGGTGCGATGGTGCTGGACCACGGTCACCGTCTTCACGGTCTCGACGACGCGGTCCTTGATCTCGACGGCCGAGAGGCCGGAGGCGGCTGCTCGGCGCTGTTCCCAGGCCCGGTGCCGGCATGTATCGGAGCACCATTTCGGTACGCGTCCGCGTGGGGGGACTGCGACGTCCACGCCGCACCAGCCGCAGCTGACAACCTGTCCCGGCGCTCGCGGCGAGGTCCGGGAGGTTTCGGCCGGTGTCTTTGGATCCGTGCTCATCGTGCCTCCTCCTGCGACCGAACGGGTCCGAATTTCAACGTACCAACGATAAAGCTGAACCCTCGGATGCAAGAGGTGTGTGGGACACGGCATCCGTCCGTTTTGAGGGGGAGACGTTGCGTTGGCGGGGAGGCAGTTGCCGGCGACGGTCGGACGCTGGGGCTGGGTGGTGCGAGCAGCTTGGTTTGGAGCCGAAGCGTCGGAGCGAAAGATTCTTGGGCGAAGGGTGTCCGCCAAGAGGGGGTCGGCGGGCTTATAGGGGGGACAGCCAGCGTCGACGGAGGGGCAAGGATCGTGAAGTCTCCATTGGGCAAGCAGGCCGCGCGGCAGGCGGCGCGCCGGGAGGCGCTGGAGTCACAGGCGAAGCTGCGCGCTCGCCGAGTCGCGAAGGAGAAGCGTCTGAGCAGGTTGGGGGCGCGGGTCAGCGTCGCGGTTCGAGAGCGTGACGCGGCCGTCGTGAAGTTCGAGGGACGTGCCGCCGCGGCGTTGATGAAGATGGTCGACGAGGAGGGTGTCACCTGGCGGGAGGCCGCGGACTGGTGTGGTGACTCGGTCAGCCCCGGCGACGTGATCAGACTGCGCCGTCTGGCGAAAGCGAGCAGGCCACGCTCGACGTGAGACCCCTTGCCCGCAGGCACTCGGCCCACCGCACCGATCGCTCAGTTTCTTGGATTCTTGTGGGTCTTCCAGCGCTGCTGCCTCAGGAAACTCACCGATCGGTGCTATTTTGGGGTTTCCGGTCATGGGAGCGAGTGTTTCGCCCCGGATCTGACCGATCGATCTGAATGGAAGGGCTCTCGAATGGCGAATGCGTCCACACAAGCGGTGGCTGATGCCGTACGGCTTCGTCGGCGGGACCTAGGCCTCACCCAGGCCGAGGTTGCCGACCTGGGCGGCGTCTCCGCGAAGTTCCTCATCGAGTTCGAGCGCGGGAAGCCATCGGTGCGCCTCGACAAGGTCATGGACGTCCTCGACGTGTTGGGTTTGGAACTGCGGGTCGGTATCAGCACGGGGTCAGCACCGACATGACAGAACGGGACGTTCGAAGCCTCGACGCGGACGTGTACAAGCAGGGCATCCTCGCGGCGACATTGGTACGCACCGCCGGAGGGGTCGAGTTCAGGTACGTCGAGGAGTACCTCGAGGCAAACCTTCCTGCCGTCGCCACCACCTTGCCCCGTGCGCTGGAACCAGTCATGGTCCGTGGGGGAGCAGTGCCGCCGTACTTCGCGGGGCTTCTCCCCGAGGGCCGGCGCCTGACCGGGCTGCGTCGTGCGGTCAAGACCTCTGCGGACGACGAGCTCAGTCTGCTGCTGGCTGTCGGCCACGACCCGTGGGCGACGTGCAAGTTGTACCCACGGGGGCTGCGCCGCAGGGCGACCAGCCGCTCATCACGGTGGACCGGGACTTCTCCGAGGTTCTGTTCAGCGACATCCTCGGCGAGGCAGGCATCGTGGACCCCACGGCGCTGGCGGGGGTGCAGGACAAGGCCTCCGCGCGGATGATGTCGGTGCCTCTCGGCTTCGGGTCGGGACGATATCGTCCTCAAGATCGACCCGCCGGAGTACCCCCACCTCGTGGCGAACGAGGCGTACTTCATCGCCGTCGCCAACCGAGGTGGCATCCCCACGGTCAACGCCCGAGTCGTCCACGACAGGACAGGGCGGCCAGGGCTCCTCGTTGCTCGGTTCGACCGCGTCACCCTCCCGGACGGGCGACTGGCATCGCTGCCGGTAGAAGACGGAACGCAGGTGCTCGGGCTCTACCCGGCCGACAAGTACCGCGTCACCACCGAGGAGCTCCTCACCGGGCTGGCAACGTGGTGCGCCGCGCGACCGATCGCCATACGCGACATCTTTCGCCAGGTGGCGTACGCCTGGCTGACGGGCAACGGCGATGTCCACGCCAAGAACGTGTCGATCCTGGGATCGGAAGCGACAGGAGAGTGGCGGGTCGCGCCCGCGTACGACCTGCCTTCCACCCTCCCTTACCGGGACTACACGATGGCCCTGAGCATCGGCGGCCGTCGTGACGGTCTGTCCCGGAAGTCGCTCATGGCGTTCGCGCTGCAGATGGGTCTCACGCAACGCGCAGCCGAACGGACACTTCGCGAGCTGCTCGAGGCGACCGAGTCGGTCATCGACGACATCGAGAACGGCGCCGTCCCCCTACCGGAACAGGTGCTGAGGACATGGGGCAAGGGTCTGCGGAACAGGCGCAAGAGTCTCCTGACGTAGAAGCCCTCCGACCTGGAGGCTTCGAGTCCCGCGCCATCCCGTGCCGCCTGGTTTGAGGGTCGTGCCATCCGGTTTGAGGGCCTGGACCCGCCTCCGAGGGCCCTAGGCTTGCTCCGAGGGCCCGAAACTCTCCAATCTTTGGCCGGGCATCGGCGTCCTGCATGAGTGGTCAGAAGTGGTCATAGGTGGACTTAAGGATGGCACAGGAGCAGTCGGAATCATGCTCTCCACCAATAGAATTGCATCGATCTCTGCAGGTCAGGGGATTGGCCCGCTTTCACCCCTGGTCACTTGTAAACAGGCGGTTAGGGGTTCGAGTCCCCTCGCCAGCTCACCGTGAGTCGTGGTGAAAGACCCGCTGTCCATCCCCGTCAGGGTCCTCACCTGGGGCCGCGGCGCCCAACGTCATCCGGTCTGGGTGACGCGAGGAGGGTGCACCGGGTGGAACAGTGGTGCACCGACACCCGGACACCCGGGCGCCGGCATGCCACGGAAGGACGGGCCCATGTCCAAGAAGGTCGACTCGCGCGGTATGCCCACGCGCACCTACGACAGCCACCGGCGCGTCGCGTCGACCTCGTTCGTGGCGGTGCTCCTCATCGTCGTGGGCTTCTTCCACCTCGTGCAGGGGCTCGGGGCGCTGTTGAGCGACGCCGAATTCACCACCGCGAGGGGGTACTTCCTCGGGTCGGACGGCACGAAGTGGGGGTGGGTCCACCTGGCGCTCGGCGTCGCCGCCATCGCCGCCGGCATCGCGCTGCGCCGCCGGGCCGACTGGGCGCGCGGCCTGGCCGTGATCGTCGCCACGCTGAGCATGTTCGGCAACTTCGTGTGGATCCCGTACAACCCCGTCGCTGCCTGCGTCATGCTCGCGCTCGACTTCTTCGTCATCTGGGCCGCCTTCGCCGACCTGGACCGCAACGCGCCGTAGCCACGACGGACCTCACCTGATCCGCTGCGCCACTGCCACTGCCACTGCCACTGCCACCTGCCACCGCCACCGCCACCGCCACCGCCACCGCCACCGCCACCGCCTACGGGTCGCCGGGAGCAGTTGGGAGCCCTTGGGGTCCGTGGACACCTCGACGGTCTCGTGCCGAGATGACCGTGTCGGATGTCGACGCGCGCGCGGCCCGCGTTCCTCAACGCGTTGCTAGGGTCGCGTGCATGGACGCAGGGTCGCGGGTGCCCGTACCGCGGCTCGGGGCGGGTGCACCGTGATCCTCGACGACTTCGGGCTCGACGCCTTCTCGCTCGAGGGCCGATCCGCCGTCGTCACCGGAGGCACGACTGGCCTCGGGAAGGCCATGTCGGTGGCCCTGGCCCGGGCCGGTGCCGACGTCCTCGTCGCCGCGCTGACCCCGGATGACGGCAGTACGCAACGACGCGTCGAGGAGGCCGGCCGCCGGTGGAGGTCGATCGAGACCGACGTGACCGCGCCGGGAGAGCCGGAGCGAATCGTCGAGGAGTGCCGCGCAGCCTTCGGGAGCGTCGACATCCTCGTCAACTCCGCGGGTACCTGCCTCGTCGCCGATGTCGAGGACTTCGGACGGGAGCAGTGGGACCCCATGGTCGCGGTCAACCTCACGGCCGCCTTCGACCTCTCGCGTGCCGCCGCCGCGGTCATGCTCGAGTCGGGCCACGGCAAGATCATCAACGTGGCCAGCCTCTTCTCCTTCCTCGGTGGGCTCGGCTCGCCCGCCTACGCCGCGACCAAGGCCGGGATCGCCGGGTTCACGCGCGCCTACTGCGACGAGCTGGGGCACCGCAACATCCAGGTCAACGCCATCGCGCCCGGCTACATGGCGACCGCACTGACCGCCAGGGCCCGCGCCGACGAGGAGGCCTCCAGGCGCATCGTCGAGCACATCCCCGCCGGCCGCTGGGGCGACCCCGCCGACCTCATGGGCGCCGTCGTCTTCCTCGCCAGCCGGGCGTCGGACTACGTCAACGGCCACCTTCTCGTCGTCGACGGTGGCTACCTCGTCCGCTGACCTTCGTCCGCTGACCCCCGACCGTAAGGAACCCACCGTGACCGCCTCCCGATCGTCCCTGTCCCGGGCCGAGATCGTGGACCGCCTGACCGACCTCCTGGGTGCTGACCGCGTGGACACCGACGCCGACCGGCTGCGGGCAGCTTCGGTCGACCGGTACAAGAAGTACGCCGCCGCTCACGGGATGCTCGACGGCCCCTTCCCCGCCGCGATCGCTCGGCCGGCGACGGTCGAACAGGTGGCGGCCGTGCTGCGGTTCGCCGACGAGGAGCTCGTCAACATCGTGCCGCGCTCCGGTGGGACCGCCACCGAGGGCGGACTGGAGACGGTCGTCGAGGACTCCGTCGTCCTCGACGGCTCGGGCCTGGACGCCATTCTCGACATCGACCCCGTCGACATGATGGCCACCGTGCAGTCCGGGGTCCCCCTGCAGGCGCTCGAGGACGCGGTGCGCGAGCTCGGGCTGACCACGGGCCACTCACCGCAGTCCCGCCCGCTGGCCCAGCTGGGCGGGCTCGTGGCAACGCGGTCCATCGGGCAGCTGTCGACCCTGTACGGCGGTATCGAGGACCTCGTCGTCGGGTGCGAGGCCGTGCTCCCCGGCGGCACCGTGACCCGCATCAAGCCCGTCCCGCGCCGGGCTGCCGGGCCGGACGTGCGGCACGTCGTCATCGGCAACGAGGGGGCGCTGTGCTTCATCACCGAGGTCACCGTGATGCTCTTCCCCTTCCGGCCCGAGACCTGCCGGTACCTCGGCTACCTCGTCGACGACTTCGGGGCCGGCATCGAGGGGCTGCGGCGGATCGTCACCGACGGGTACCGGCCGTCGGTGTGCCGGGTGTACTCGCCGCAGGACGCCACACAGCACTTCGGTGACCTCACCGAGGGACGCACCCTCGTCGTGTTCGTGGCGGAGGGGCCCGAACGGCTCGCCGCGGCGACGGCCGAGGCGATCGAGGAACTGTTCGACGGGGTCCAGCCCGTGGACCCGAGCGCGATCGAAGCCTGGTTCACGGACCTCAACTGGGGTCCGGAGCGCCTCGTGGCCGAGCGCGAGGACATGCTGCGGCGCCCGCACCTCGGGTACACGACGGAGGTCTCGTGCTCGTGGTCGCGGGCCGCGGGCCTCTACGACGCCGTGACGGCCCGGCTGGAGCGGGAGTTTCCGCGGTTCGCGGACATCACGATGCTCGGTGCGCACTCCTCGCACAGCTACCAGACGGGGACGAACCTCTACTTCGTGTACGACTACGACGTGCGGTGCGACCCGCAGGAGGAGCTCGCCACGTACCACGTCCCGATCAACTCGATCGTCGTCGAGGAGGCGCTGCGGTCCGGGGGCTCGATGGTGCACCACCACGGCATCGGCAAGTACCGGACCCCGTGGGTCCACGAGGAGCACGGCTCGGCCTATGTACTCCTCGAGGGGCTGAAGCAGTCCTTCGACCCCAACGGCGTCATGAACGCCGGCACGATAATCCCCCTGGACGGGTTCACCGACCCGTTCGACGGCATCCCCCCGCGCGAGGAGGCGTGAGCCCGAGGTACGTCCTGGCGGTCGACAACGGCACCCAGAGCACCAAGGTTCACGTCGTCGACGACGCCGGGACGGTCCACGCCAGTGCCCAGCGACCGCTGAGAGCCACGGAGTCACCGCGTGAGGGCTGGGTCGTGCACCCCGACGACGACCTGTGGGACTCGGTCGGCGCCGCCTGCCGGGAGGCCCTCGAGGCGTTCGCCGGGTCCCCGGGCGACATCGAGGCGGTGGGGCTGTGCACGATCCGCTACTGCCGGGCGCTGCTGCGGGCCGACGGAACCCTCGCCGAGCCGGTGCTCAGCTGGATGGATGAGCGGGTCTCGCGCCCACACGAGGACCGCCAGGATGTCGCATGGGTGACGACGTCGTCCGGCTACCTCACCCATCGGCTCACCGGGCGGTTCCGGGACTCGGCCGCGAACTGTCGCGGACCCTGGCCGGTGGACATGGGGACGATCAACTGGTCCGGGGACGCCGCGGCCTACACCGCCACGGGGATGCCGCGGGAGAAGCTCTTCGAGCTGGTCCAGCCGGGTGACCTGCTGGGCACCGTGAGCCGCGACGCTGCGGTGGTGACGGGGCTCCCCGAAGGGGTCCCGGTCTACGCCACCGCGAACGACAAGGCGGTCGAGGCCCTGGGCGCGGGGGTGGACGGCGCGACGGTGCTGCTCTCCCTCGGCACCTACATCGCGGCGATGACGGCCGGTGCGGGACCGCCGGGCGACGACGACGCGGTGTGGGTGAACTTCGCGGCCGAGCCGGGCCGCTACCTCTACGAGAGCAACGGCATCCGGCGCGGCATGTGGACGGTGTCGTGGGCCGCCGACCTCGTGTACCCCCGCGAGTGCAGGACGCCCGAACGTCCGGCGGAGGACGTGCTCGGCGCGGAGGCCGAGGCGGCCCCGGCGGGGTGTGGCGGGCTCATGGCCGTCCTCGACTGGCTCGCCCCTCCAGAGGCCGCGTTCCGGCGCGGCGCGCTGCTCGGGTTCGACGGCAGCCAACGCCGCGGCCACGTGTTCCGCGCCGTGCTCGAGGGGATCGCCCTGACCATGGCCGACCACGTCGAGGCGATGGAGCGCGCGCTGGGGCGCGACCCGGGGACGGTCGTCGTCAGCGGGGGAGGGGCCAAGTCCGACCTCATGCTCCAGGTCCTTGCCGACGTCCTCTCCCGGCCGGTCCGCCGCACCGGCCTCGACGACGCCGCCGGGCTCGGTGCCGCGATCTGCGCGTGCGTCGGTCACGGGATCCATCCCGACGTCGACACCGCGAGGCGGGCCATGGTCCGCCCCGGCGCCACCGTCGACCCCGACCCGGCCGGGGTCGAGGCCTACGCCGCGGTGCGGCGTCGGCACCGGATGGCACGGCGGGAAACCGAGCGCCTGGCCGCCGCGCTCGCGGCCCTGGACGACCCCTCGGCGGCAGCATCGGGGTCTGGGTGAGTGGAACCCACGGGCTGGCGGCGCCGTCCGGTTGGGACTGCATGCACGCGCCGCACGCCCCACCCGAGCGAGCATCGGGTGTCGCGTATCAAACCGCCTGCCGCTGACTCCTGACGGTGGCGACGCACAGGGCGTCGGCGAGACACCATCCGGGGGGACTGCACCATGAAACGACCAACACGAGGAGTGGGACGGGCGAAGCTCGCCGTCCTGGGAGCCATCGCACTCAGTGCGACGTTGTCGGCGACGGCCGGAGCGACGGCCGGAGCGGCGGCCGGCGCGGCAGACGGCGGCATCGACGGGGGCGGAACCGGGCTGCAGCGCGAGTCACAGAGCCTCGCTCCGAGAGGGGACACCAAGACCTCCGCGGGCGAGCAGGGACGGACTGCGACCGATGCCGGAAAGGACGCCCTGGCTGCCACCATCGACGCGTACCTGCGCGTGGATCCCAAGCTCACGCCCGAGCAGGCGAAGGCCGCGGCGCAGGGCCAGGACGCCCGCAAGGAGCTGTGGGACGCCGTCATCGCCAAGAACGTCCATGCCTTCGGCGGGGCCTGGTTCGACCCTCGCAAGAACACCCTGCACGTCAACGCGACCGACGAGAGCTTCGCCAAGGCGGTGCTCGAGGAGGCCGGCGCGGCACGCCTGGACGTGAGCACGCACCTCGTCGCGTACTCCTTCGATGAGCTCGATGAGGTGGCAGGGGCGCTGCGCTCAGGCAAGGGCGAGCTGGGCGAAGCCGCCGATGGCCGTGTCGGCCTGGACGTCCCGACCAACCAGGTCGTCGTGCAGGTGCCGTCCGCGGAGGTGGAGAAGGCACAGAAGCTGGCGCCCCGGAACGTCCGGGTGGAGGCGGCGACGAAGCAGAGTGTCGAGGCCGACGCGTGCACCGACCGGAACAGCTGCCCCGATGCCGTGCGCGCCGGCTCCATCATGTGGAAGAGCTCAGTCGGGAACGACTGGTGCTCCGTGGGAGCGACTGCGCTGTCGTCCACGACCAACCGCCGCTACGTGCTGACTGCCGGTCACTGCGTCGGCGCCAACGGCGAGAGCTGGGGCACGGCCAACCGCACCGTCGGCACCCGGTGGGCGCAGCGGAACTCGGGCGACGTCGACGTCGCGACCATCTGGGTGCGCAACTGGCCCTTCTCGGCCCAGTCCAACGGTGACGTCTGGGCCCAGTGGCAGTCGGACCGCGCCGTCGACATGGACGGGGTCGCCCCGACGCAGTCCTGGATCTGGGTGGGCGACACCGTGTGCCTCGCGGCCAACTACACCGACCCGGATGCCGTCGGCAACCGTTGCGGTGTCGTGGGCGCCAACTCCGACGCCAGCGTGCGAGGCATGACCCGGGTCGACGGTGTCGACGCGTGCGGCGGCGACTCCGGCGGCGGCTGGTACTGGCTCACCAGCGGCGGCAGCCGCTGGGGCTATGGCGTCCACAGCCGGTCGGACACGGGCTGCAACGGCAGCTCCGGTGGCGACACCTCGTGGTTCACCACGCTGCCCCGGGTGAAGGGCTGGATCCCGTCGCTGGGCTTCGAGACCCAGTGACGCGCTGACTGACGGTCGCCCGACCTGCAGGAATACCGCGCCCCGCCGTCTCGGTGGGGCGCGGTACTCTCCAGCGGAGAGAGGCGGTGCCGCAATGGAATCCTTTTCGATCGGCAACTGGGTCGATGAGGCCCTCGACCAGGCGCGCCAGGAGTCGAGTGGCAGATCAGCACTGACGATCCATGGGGGCCACGACCGCGCGCTGCGTGAGACCGTCATCGCCCTGGTGGCCGGGCAGGGACTGGCCGAGCACGACAGCCCGGGCGAGGCGACCCTGCAGGTGCTCCGGGGCAGGGTGCGGCTGACCAGCGGCGACCAGCGGTGGGACGGCACGGCCGGTGACCACGTCATCATCCCGCCCGCCCGGCACTCCCTCACGGCGCTCGAGGACGCCGCCGTCCTCCTGACCGTCGTCAAGGTGCCGTGACCACGGAGCCGGGAGCGAGGGGCGGCGAACCGTCGGAGGACGTGCAGCGGGTCACCCGGTGGGAGGTCTCCGGAGGGATCTGGCAGGTTCTGGCCCGCAGCGACGAGCGGGTCACGGTCGGCCTCTACAGGTGCGACGCCGGCGAGGAGGTCGACCGCTTCTCCTCGAGCGACCCGGCCCTGCTCGCGCACCTGGCCGACCGCACGCGCTCCGACGAGGCCTGAGTCGCCGCGAGCGGAGCACCCGACCGACTCCGGTTCTTCGGTAGTCAGCCTCGAGGGCGTGGGCCGGCCGGGGGAGCGAGTGCCCACCCGCGGGACGCGTCCTGGCCTACTCATCCCCGCGGAGGGTGAAGGAGCGCAGCCGCTCGCCGGTGAACCACACCGACGCCACGGTGACGAGGAGAGCCGCGGCCACGGAGTACGCGAGTCCGGTGCCCGCGTCCTCGACGAGCGGGCTGACCTCGGCGGCCACCCCACGGCCCCAGGCGCCGACCGACAGCCAGCGCACCCCCACGAAGATCGAGCCGAGCACGCCCTCCCACAGCAGCGTGTAGAGCAGCCCGACGACGACGGCGTTGCGGGTGAGCGCAGCCAGTGCGAGGAACAGCGCGGCGTACACCGTGCCGGCGACCGCGGCGCCGACGCCGAGGGCGATCGCGCGCCGGGGCTCGGAGGCATCGAGCACCAGGCCCACGACGACGAGCGGGAGCGCCCCGAGGAGCATGGTGGTGGCCCACGCAGCGGCGAACTTGCTCACCGCCACGACGTGCCGGCTGACCGGCTTGGCGAGCAGGTAGACGATCGAGCCGTCGTCGACCTCGGGACCGAGCACCGCCGTCGACGCGAGCAGCGCCACGAGCGGCAGGGCGAGAGTGAAGCCCAGCCCCACCGTCGGGTCGAAGCCCACGTCATCCTCGGTCAGCAGCCGGACGATGACTGCCAGCACGAGGAGCGCGGCCGGGATGAGGACGAGGACCAGTCCGCGTCGGCGGCCGCCGACGGCCTGCACGGAGAGGCGGACGATGGTGCGGTTCACCGCTCAGCCCTCCACCAGGTAGGCGAAGACGCTCTCGAGGGAGTCGTCGGTCGGGGCGAGCTCGAGGATGCGGATGCCGTGCTCCCGCGCGACCCTGGGGAGGCGCACGGCGAAGCTGCCGAAGTCGGACACCGAGACGTCGACGCCGGCATCCGGTCGCAGGGAGACCGCCACCACCGACGGCTCGGCGATGAGGTGGGCCGCGAGCCGCCGGTCGTCATCGGCCTGCACGACGTACTGCACCGGGCGGTCGGTCATGAGCCGCCGGATCTCCCCGAACTCCCCGGATGCCGCGTGCCGTCCCGACACGACGACCTCGATCTGCCGGGCCACCTGCTCGACCTCCTCGAGGATGTGCGAGCTGAACAGCACGGTGCGCCCCTCGGCGCCCATCCGCCGCAGCAGGGCCATGAGGTGCAGCCGCTGGCGGGGGTCGACCCCGTTGAACGGCTCGTCGAGCAGGAGCACGGCCGGGTCGTGGACGAGGGCCGAGGCGAGCTTGACGCGCTGGCGCATCCCCTTGGAGTACGTGCCGATCCGGCGGGCGGCCGGCTCGACCATCTCGACGACCTCGAGGGCCCGGTCGGTGGCCGCCCCGGGGTGCTCCAGGCCCTGCAGCTCGGCGTTGGCGAGCACGAACTGCCGCCCCGTGAGGTAGTCGAAGCTCAGCTCGCGCTCGGGGACGAGCCCGATCGACCGGTAGGCGTCGGTGCGGCGCCACACCGGCTGGCCGTCGAGGGTGACGGTGCCGGCCGAGGGGGCGAGGAAGCCGGACATCAGGGCGATGAGCGTGGTCTTGCCCGCGCCGTTGGGGCCCAGCAGGCCGGTGATTCCGGGGCGCACGGTCAGCGAGATGCCGTTGACGGCCACGACGTTGCCGTACCAGCGCGACGCCTGGTCGAGCCTGAGCACGCTCATGAGGTCGCCTCCCGCCGGTAGCGCCACACGAGGGCGGCCAGGCACGCCGCGGACAGCCCGACGAGCACGCCCAGGTAGGCGAGCTCCATTCCGGTCGTCGACGGCGGGGTCAGTGCCTCGGTGTCGCTCCACGAGGCCATCAGCCCGCGGTAGAGCGAGTACGGCGAGAACAGGCCGGCGACCTCCCCGACCCGGGGCCGGCCCTCGTCGGAACTGATCCCCTGGATGGCCGTGACGACCCCGTTGGCGATGACGAGCAGCGCGATGGTGGCGACGACGGCGAAACCGCGGCGGGTCGACCACGACGCGATGAGGCCGGCCACCCCGGTCAGCGCGAGGGCGAGCAGCACGGCGAGCCCGAGCGCGACCCCCGCGGCCCGGGTCTGCTCCGAGACGTCGAGCTCGGTGAGCAGCGCCACCGCGTAGAGGATGACGATCGGCAGCACGAGGAACACGAGCGTGGCCCCGAGCAGCGACACCCACCGGGCCACGGCGTAGGTGTCGGAGCGCAGGGGCCTCGCGAGGTAGAGGGCGATGGTGCCGTGGCGCAGGTCGCGGGAGAACAGCACCGGTGCCTGGGAGGCCACGAACACCCCGAGCAGCACCTGGGTCGTCGACGCGTACTCGGCGTAGCCGATCGGCAGACGGTCGAGGCCGACGAAGGCCAGCACGCCGCCGACGATGATCGCCGGCAGGAGGTTCAGCACCAGCAGGATGAACGGCAGCACCTTCGACCGCCCCGAGCGACCCAGGCCGAAGGCGTTGCGGAAGCCGGTGACGGTGAGCGCGCGGGCGATCGCCCCGGACCCGAGCCGCGGGCCCGTGTAGGGCCGGTAGCCGAGGTCGTGGATGACGCTTCCGCCCTGGGGCGTCTCCGTTGAGGGATCAGTCATGCGCCCTCCCCTCCGAGACCTGGCGGCCGCCGACCTCGGTGACGTCTGTGTCGCCGGGCACGGCGGTGTCGGCGAAGACGTCCTCCAGGTGGCGGTGGTCGACCTGGAGGCGCACGAGCCCCACGCCGAGGTCGCTCGCCGTGTCGCGGATGAGGTCGCGCACGTCCACCGGCCGCTCGGCGGCGTCGACGATGAGCATCGTGCCCCGCGACCTCACGACGACGCCCGCGCTCGTGAGCGCTTCCGCCATCCGCGACTGTGCGTCCTCGCCCAGGACCTCGACGAGGAGGGACCCTGTGGCGTCGAGGAACTCGTCGGTGCGGGAGGCCCGCAGCAGGCGACCGCCGTCGAGGACGACGACGTGGTCGCTCACCCGCTCGAGCTCGCCGAGGAGGTGCGAGGTGACGATCACGGCGATGCCGAAGTCCCGGCCGATCCGCTGGACGAGCCCGAGCATCTCGTCGCGCGCAGCAGGGTCCAGGCCGTTGGTCGGTTCGTCAAGGAGGACGAGGCGCGGGTCGTGGGCGAGAGCCTGGGCGAGCTTGGCCTTCTGCTTCATGCCCGTGGAGTAGCCGCCCATCGGCCGGTACCTCTCCTCGGCCAGCCCGACGTGGCGCAGCACCTCGGCGGCGCGCTCGCGCGCGGCGACGCGGGGGAGCCCGGACATCGTCGCCATGTGGACGACGAAGTCGCTGGCGCTGACGTCCGGTGGCAGGCAGTCGTGTTCGGGGAGGTAGCCCACGCCGGCCCGGACGGCCTCGCCGTCGGTGACGACGTCGTGGCCGAGCACCTCGGCCCGGCCGCTGGTCGCCGGCACGAGGCCGAGGAGGATCTTCAACAGCGTCGACTTGCCCGCCCCGTTGGCCCCGACGAGCCCCGTCGTCCCCTCGCCGACCTCGAGGGTGAGGGAGTCGAGGGCGAGCACGGCGCCATAGTCCTTGGTGAGGTCCTCGACCCGTACGACCGGCTCCACCTCGTCACCCTCTCATGCGGGTGCAGGCGGAGGGCCGAAGTTGGGGGCAGGACGCCACCACCGTGGGGGCGGTGGACACCGGTGGGACGATGAGGGCATGACCATCGTGCGCCGGGGAGTGGCGGTGGCATCGCTGGTGACGTCGGTGCTGCTCCTCACCTCCTGCGCCGGGGACTCCCCGAGCGACGACTCCGCGGGCCCGGTGTCGCACGAGTACCTCCCGGGGCTCGAGGCCTACCCCCACCTGCCGACGGGGGTGACCGCCGCTCCTGTCGTCGTCATGATCCCCGGTGGCGGCTGGGTCTCGGCCGACCCGTCCGGCTACGACGAGCTCGCCGACGCGCTGGCGGAGTCCGGCATCCTCGCCATGCCGGTCCGGATCCGGGCCGCTGCGGATGCCGTGACCTACCCGGTGCCGGTCGAGGACGTCCTGTGCGCGCTCGCCGACGGTGCCGCGACGGCCCGCGAGGCCGGTATCGAGCCCACGTCGCTCGTCCTTTTGGGCCATTCCTCGGGCGCCCACCTCTCCGCCGTGGCCAGCCTGGCTCCGGAGACCGTCGAACCCCGATGCGAGGAGCCCCTCGTCGACGCGGACGGCTTCGTCGGGCTCGCCGGCCCCTACGACATCCGCGAGTTCGCCCCCATGGCCGAGGAGCTGCTCGGCGAGCCGCCAGCCGCGAACCCCGACGCGTGGGCGCTGGCCAACCCCGTCCTCCTCGCCGGCCGTCGTCCCGAGGTCCCCGCCCTGCTCCTCCACGGCGACGCCGACGGTGTCGTCCCTGCGTGGGCGACCCAGGGGCTGGCCGACGCACTGCGCGCCGGCGGGCACGAGAGCACCGTCGACATCGTCCCGGGCGCGGACCACGCGAGCATCTACAGCGCCGAGGTCGCCGGGCCGCCCGTGGTCGACTGGGTGACCTCGCTTGCCGGGTGACCCACCCTTCGGCGGGGTCTTCGGGCCACTCGTCCTGACCGGCGGTTTCGCGGTCGAACCCGCGGGGGTCTATGGTCGGGTATACCCCTAGGGGGTAAGGTGGCTTCACGACGACGACACCAGCGGCATCGGCATCCGGACTCCTCGACGCACCACCGGAAGGACGACACCATGACCACGACGAGCTACCCGGTGACGGGCATGACCTGCGGACACTGCGCGAGCGCGGTGACCGAGGAGCTGTCGGCGCTCGACGGCGTCACGGAGGTCTTGGTCGACCTCGACGCCGGCGCCACCTCGACCGTCACCGTCACCAGTGACTCACCGCTCCCGGCGGATGCCGTCGCGGGTGCCCTCGCGGAGGCCGGCGACTACCACCTGGCGTCCTGACCCCGCCCCAGGCGAACGCCCGGGCGAACACCCGGGCACGCGCGGTGCCCCGAGGCTGTCCCTTCGGCCAGACTGCGATGGTGCGTAGTCCCGTCTCGACGACCCCGCCCGCCGGGCCCGGGTCTCGGCCGTCGCGGTCCCGGCGAGGCCGTCGATGACCGGGCTGGTCGTCACGGCAGGCCTCGGGCTCCTCGCGGTGGCGCTGCTGTATGCCGCGCACTGGCTCCTCGTGCCGTGGCACTCGGTGCTGCGCACGGTGCCGTACCAGTCCGGATGGGTGCCTGAGGCACACGCCCTGTCGCGCTACCACGTGCGCTGGTACCTCGCGACGCTGCTCTTCCTCGCCTTCGACGTCGAGATGCTCTTCATGTATCCGTGGGCGGTGGTCGTCGCCGACCTCGGAGCCGGCGCCGTGACCGAGATGTTCGTCTTCCTCGGCGCCCTGATGGTGGCGGTGGCGTGGGCCTGGCGTGAGGGGGCCCTGCGATGGGTCTGAACGACTGGCTGGCAAGCAGGGCGGTGCGGGTGGCACAGGTGCTCCTCGTCGAGTGCCCCGGGTCATGGATGGTGCGGGTCGCCGCGGAACGTGCTGTCGTGCAACGTGGTTGGCGGCTCGCGGAATCACCGGCCAGCGCTGACGTGCTCATGGTGGTGGGTCGACCCGCTGAGGAGCTCGACGAGGTCGTGGGTCGGCTGTGGGACGCGATGCCGGGTCCGCGCACCCGGGTGGACCTCGCCGACGGTGCCGACGTCGTCGGCGCCCTCGACGAGGCGGCGGCGCACCTCGGCGATGCCCGGGCGCAGGCCGGGGATGCCGCCTCCCGCACCGGCGCCGACGAGCCGGCCGAGGACCAGGAGTCCGGTGATTCCGGGATGGACCACGGCGACATGGATCACGGGGGGATGGACCACGGCGACATGGGTCACGGGGGGATGGACCACGGCGACATGGACATGGCCCCCGACGGCATCCCGCTCGCCGAGGGGTCCGATGACGACCGTGACGGCCTCGAGATGGACGCTCTCCCCGTGCGGCTCGGGCCGGTGCTGCCGCACTGGCCGGCCGGGCTCGTGCTCGACGTGACGCTGCACGGGGACCTGGTGGCGCAGGCGAGTGCCCGCCTCGTCGACTCCGGCGCCGGGGCCCCCGGAGCGCACGGCCCGGTCACCGCGCGGGCGTGCGACGGAGTGGCCACGGTGCTCGACCTCGCCGGCTGGGCAGACGGCGCCGCGCGCGCCCGAGCGGTGCGCGACGACGTCCTCGACGGACCCGACGACAGATCCGCGCCGGCGCTCGCCGACCTCAGGCGCCGCGTCGCGGCATCCCGGCTGCTCCGGTGGTCGCTGCGCGGGGTGGGCGTCGTGCCCGCCGACCAGGCCCGCGAGCTCGGACTTCCGGACCACCTCGCCGGTGACTGCCTCGACCGACTCCTCGCCCTCCTGGACCGGGCGGAGACCGGGACCGGCGCCCCCGCCCCCGCTGCCGCCTCGGCCGTCGGGCCGCTGGTCGAGGGCTGCGACCTCGCCGTCGCGAGGCTCGTCGTGGCCAGCCTCGGACCGCTCGCGGCGACCTCGGAGGTGAGGGCCGGTGCCTGACACTCCCACGGTGGTGGGAAGCGGGTGGGTCGTGCTCGCGATCCCGCTCCTCGGTGTCCTCGTCGCGGCCGCAGTGGTGCTCGACGGGGTGCTCGGCGCCCGCGCCGTGGGGGCGCCGATCGGCCGGGCCGTCGGCCGCCCCCTCGACGAGACCGCCCGGCTGCTGCGCCAGCGCCGCCGGGCACCCGCTGTCGGCCGACACCCTGTTGTGGCGGATCGGCGGTGGTGGCCTCGTCGTCGCGGCCCTGCTCATGGTCGCGGTCGTGCCGCTCGGCGAGTGGGTGATCTCCGACCTCGACGTCGGCGTCGTCTGGTTCAACACGATGGACGTCGCCGTGTGGGCCCTGGTGTGGCTCGCCGGCTGGGGAGCCAACTCGGTGCACTCGCTCGTGGGCGGCTACCGGTTCCTCGCGCTCGCGCTGGCCTACGAGCTGCCGCTGATGTTCGCGCTCGTCGCCCCCGCGCTCGGTGCGGCGAGCCTGAACGTGGGGGAGGTGGCGGCCGCCCAGCAGGGGCTGTGGTTCGTCGTGTGGATGCCGGTCGCCTTCGTCGTCTACTGCCTGGGTGTCGTCGCGTTCTCGGTGTGGGGGCCGTTCACCCCGCCGGTGGGGTCCGACATCGCGGGCGGCGTGCTGTCCGAGCTGAGTGGCGTCGACCGGCTGCTCGTCCAGACCGGGCGCTACGCGCTGCTCGCCGCCGGAGCCGCCTTCGCGGTGCCGATGTTCCTCGGGGGCGGCGCCGGACCTCTGCTCCCCGGCTGGGCGTGGGTGCTCCTGAAGGCGGCCGCGCTCCTCGCGGTCTTCGTCGTGCTCCGCCGACGAGTTCCCGCGGTGCGACCCGACCTGCTCATGGAGGTCGGGTGGGTCGTGCTCCTGCCTGCGGTGCTGGTCCAGGACCTCGTGGTCGCCGTCGTCGTCGCGTGGAGGGGGTGAGCGCGTGATCGTGGACGTGTCGTTCTGGGTGCTCGGCGTCGTGGCCGTGGCCTCTGCCGCGCTCGTCTTCGTCGTCGACTCGATGGCGCGAGCCACCTATGCGCTCGCCCTGTCCTTCGTCGCCGTCGGATTCGTCCTCGTGCTCATGCAGCAGAACTACGTCGGCGTCGTCACCGTGCTGATGATGCTCATGGAGATGGCGATCATGGCGGTCTACATGGTCATGTACATGGGGATGAACCCCGCGCTCATGCCCATGTCGATGGTCCACGACAAGAGGTCCGCGCTCGGCGTGGCGGTCGCCACGTTCCTCGTGCTCGGCGCGGGGGCGCTCTTCGTCGACTGGCCGGTGCGTCGCGGCGTGCCCGCACCCGACGTCACTGCGGCCCTCGGTGAAGCCCTCATGGGCCCCCAGATGCTCGTCATGGTCGTCGTCAGCCCCGTCATGGTCGCGACGATCGTCGGTGGCGTCGTCCTGGCCGCCCACCGCACCCGCTACGACCGGTTCGGCGACGACCTCGACCAGCGCCCGCCCCGGGACCCCGAGCGCGGCGGGGTGGGCCGATGACCCTCCAGCTCGTGCTTCTCGTGGCCGCAGCCCTCTTCGCCGTCGGCCTCTACGGCGCGATCTCGCAGCAGGTCGTGGTCATGGTGATGATGGGCCTTGAGGTCATGGTCAACGCCGTGATCCTCGCGGCCGGCGCGATGTGGTGGTTCCTGGCCCCGGACCCCACCGGTCAGGTGCTGCTGCTCGTGGTGCTGGCGGCGATGACCGTCGAGATGGCCACCGGGTTCGCCGTGGCCACCCTGCTCCACCGGCACCGCAACAGCGACATGACCGACTCCGCGACGGACCTCGCGCGATGACGGACGGTGGTGGTTCGGTGAGCTCGCTGGCGCAGGCGTGCCTGTGGGCCCTCGTCGGCCTGCCGACGGTCGCGGGCGCGGTGTTGCTGCTGGCCCCGCGGGGCCGTGCCGAACGCGTCGCACCAGCCGCGGGCCCGGCCGTCGCCGCCGCGACCTCGGCGCTCGCGGTCGTCGTGGCCCTGACCAGGCCCACGGTGGCGGTGCCGTTCGTGGCCGGGTCCGACCTCGCGCTCGGGGTCGACGGCCTCGCCGCGGTCGTCGCCCCGACGGTGGCCCTCGTCGCGACCCTCGTGCTCCTCGCCGGAGCCGTCGACGTGCGGGAGTCCCGAGCCCGGTTCCACGGGCTCATGCTCGTCTTCCTGGCGGCGGCCGTGCTCACCGTGACGGCGACCACGATGCCGACCCTCCTGCTCGCCTGGGAGGTGATGGGCGCGACGTCCTACGCCCTCATCGGCTTCGCCTGGCGTGAGGACCGGAAGGTGGGCTCCGGGCTCACGGCTTTCGTCACGACCAGGGCAGCGGACCTCGGGCTCTACGTGGCGGCGGCGGCCGCGCTCGCCGGGGGTGCGGGCCTGGACCTCGACGCGCTCGCGAGCGCCTCTCCGGGGTGGCGCGACGTGCTCGCGCTCGGGGTGCTCGTCGCGGCCCTCGGCAAGGCGGCCCAGCTCGTGCTGGCGTTCTGGCTCTCCCGGGCGATGGACGGCCCCAGCCCCGTGAGTGCCCTGCTTCACTCGGCCGCGATGGTCGCGATGGGTGGCTTTCTCTTGCTTCGTCTCTCGCCGCTGCTCCAGGCGACGTCCTGGGCGGGGCCCGCGGCGGCGTGGGCGGGAGCCCTGACGACGGTCGCCCTGGGGGTCGTCGCGATCGGCCAGCGCGACCTCAAGCAGCTGCTCGCGGCCTCGACCTCGGCCCAGCTGGGCTACGTGGTGATGGCCGGTGGCCTGGGCGCCGTCACGGCGGGCACCGCACACCTCGTCGCGCACGCCGTCACCAAGGCGGCGCTGTTCCTCGCGGCGGGGGCGTGGTTGTCGGCGCTGGGGACCAAGCAGCTCGGCGGGCTCCGCGGAGCGGTGGCCGGCTGGCCGGTCCTGCGCGTCGCGGCGAGCGTCGCGCTGCTGTGCCTCGCCGGCGTGCCGCCCGCTCGCGCTCTGGGCGTCCAAGGACCTCGTGCTCGCCGCGGCCCTCGAGCAGTCCCCGACGCTGTACGCGGTCGGGCTGATCGGAGCCGCCGCCTCCGCGGCCTACGCCGGCGCGGCGCTGCGGGTGCTCTGGAAACCGGTCACGACGGGAGGAGGTCAAGGAGGCGACGCGGCGTCCGCGGGTCGGAGGAGGAGCCACGGGGCATCGTTCCCGTCGCAACTGACGGTCGTCCGTCGCGGTGCTCGCCGCGGGCGCACTGGCGCTCGGGGCTCCTCGCCGTGCCGGCCATCTCGACTGCCCTGGCGAGCACCGTCGGTGGCGAGGTGGTGCATCCCGGCACGCCCGAGCTGCTCGCCTCGGGGTTGCTGGCGATCGCCGTCGTCGTCGCCGTCTGGGGCCGGCCCCTGCCGCAACCTCGGTGGGCGCTGACCTGGCTCGGTCTGGAGCGCACCGCGCACGTCGTGGTCGTCCGACCGACCCTCTGCACGGCATCGGTTCCTCGACCGCACCGACCAGCAGCTCACCCGGACGGTCTCGACGGCGGCCGGTGGCGTGGTCGCCTGGCCGGCGGCGCAGCGGCATCCGACGACGCCGTGATCGGCGGGGCGGTCGAGGGTGGCGTCGACGCCACGGGAGCGCTCGCCCGGGGCGCCGAGCGGGTCGACCTCAGGTGGATCCACGGCGCGGTCCTCGCCTCGCCCGGACGGTGCGGCGGGCGGGAGCCCTGGCTCGCCGACCGCAGACCGGTCAGCTCCACCAGTACTACGTCCAAGCCGTCGTGCTCGTCGCGACCGGCATCGCGCTCCTCGTCGTCGTGAGGTGACCCGTGCTCTCGCTGATCATCTTCTTCCCCGCCCTGTGCGCGGCCCTGCTCCTCCTCCCGGCCTCGCCGCCGTCGCGCGCTGGGTGTGGGTCGCCGCGACGGCCATCGAGGTCGTGCTCGTCGCGGCCCTGTGGTGGCGCTACGAGACGCCGCCGGCCGGCGACCTCGCCTTCGACCAGCAGGTGCCGTGGATCCCCGGTGTCGACAGCAGCTACCACGTCGGCCTCGACGGCCTGTCGCTCCCACTCGTCGCGATGACCGCCGTCGTGTTCCTCGCCTGCGCGGTCTACTGCGCTGCGCGACCAGGACCGGCCGGCGTCCCGCGCTGCGCTGTTCCTCGGGCTGCAGACGGTCTCCATCGGGTTCTTCGCCGCGGCCGACCTCATCCTCTTCTTCGTCTTCTTCGACCTCTCGATCGTCGGGATGTACGTCATCATCGCCGGCTGGGGGCACGGGGACCGCGCCCGGTCGGCCCTGACGTTCTTCCTCTACACCTTCCTCGGGTCGCTCGCCCTCCTCGCCGGGTTCATCGGCCTCTACCTCGCCGCGGACCCGCACACCTTCGACATGGTCGAGCTCGCCCGGCAGGACCCCTTCGCCGGGCGGGGGACGGCGGGCGTGGTCGTCCTCGGTGCGATCCTCCTCGGACTCGCCGTCAAGACCCCGACCGTGCCGTTCCACACCTGGCTGCCCCCGGCACACACCGACGCACCCGCGGTGGGCTCGGCGGTGCTCGCCGGCGTACTGCTCAAGCTCGGGGCCTACGGCTTCGTGCGCCTCGGCATGTCCCTGCTGCCCGATGCCTGGCGGTCCTGGGCCTGGGTCGTCCTCGTCGTGGGCATCGTCTCCGTGCTGTGGGGTGCGCTCGTCGCCCTCGCCCAGCGCGACCTCAAGCGGATGATCGCCTACACGTCGGTCAACCACATGGGGTACGTCGTGCTCGCTGTCGGCGCGGCCGGGATCGTCGCCTCGGACACCGCCCAGGCGCGCGGCATCGCGGTCACGGGAGCCGTCACCCAGATGGTCAGCCACGGCCTCATCACGGCCGCCCTGTTCCTCCTGGCCGGGATGTTCCTCGACCGTTCCGGCACCTACGAGATCGCCGAGTTCGGCGGGCTCGCGGGCCGGGCCCCGCGCACGACGGTGCTCTTCGCGGTCGCCGCCTTCGCGTCGCTGGGGCTGCCGGGGTTCTCGGGGTTCATCGCCGAGTTCCAGATCTTCACCGGGAGCATCGCGGCGGTGCCGGTCAGCGCGGTGGCGCTGCTCGGCATCCTCGTCATCGCGGGGGTCCTGTTGTGGACCCTGCAGCGGATCTTCACCGGAGAGACCCGGGGGCGGTCGTTCGACTTCAGTGACGTCAGGGCGCACGAGGCGTGGGCGATCGGGCCGCTGCTGGTCCTCTCCCTCGTCATCGGCCTGGTCCCACGGCCGCTGCTGGACGTCATCGAACCAGCCGCCACGGCCGTCGTCGCGGCGCTGGGCGGGTAGCGGGGGTGGACTCGGCGATGGCGATGCGCCCGCTGGCGATGCTGCCCGAGATCCTCCTCTTCGGAGGGGGCCTCGTGTGCCTCCTCGGCGGCTCCTTCACACCCCGTCGGCGCCAGTGGGTGCTGCGAGCGGTCGCGGCCGCAGCCCTGCTCGGTTCGGTGGTGGCGGCGATCGCCGGTGCAGGTGCAGGCGGCACGGCATTCGAGGGCGCCTTCGCCGTGGACGTCGCCACGACGACCGCGCGGGTCCTCGCCTCCCTCGCCACCCTGCTCGTCCTCGGCCTCGCCGCCGACGAGGTCTCCGGGGACGACCGCGAGAGCGAGACCTACGCGTTGCTCCTCTTCGCGACGGCCGGCACGCTGGTGCTGGCCGGTGCCCGCGACCTCCTCGTGCTCGCCGTCGGCTTCCTCCTCGCGAGCATCCCGCTCTACGCCCTCGTGGGCCTGGGACGCACGGCGCGTGCGGCCGAGGCCGCGCTCAAGACCTACCTCCTCGGCGCCCTGTTCGGGATCTTCATGCTCCTGGGCGTGACACTGATCTACGGGGTCGGCGGCACGACCGCCTACCCGGAGCTCGGCTCCGCCCTCGTCGGCGCCCCGACGGCCGTCGTCGCGGTGGGGTTCGTCGCGGTGCTCTCCGGGCTGGCGTTCAAGGCGGGCAGCGTTCCGGCGCACTTCTGGGTGCCGGATGCCGCGCAGGGGTCGACGGCCCTCACCGCCGCCTTCGTCACCACGGTGCCGAAGGTCGGTGCCGTCGTCGCCGCCTACCGCCTCGTCCTCGCCCTCCCGGACACCCTCGCGTGGGGAGCTGCTCGTCGGGGTGCTCGCCGTCGCGAGCATGACGCTGGGCAACCTCGCCGCCTTCGCGCAGGACGACCCGCGAAGGCTGCTCGGCTGGTCGACGGTGAGCCAGGTGGGCTACCTGCTCGTCCCGGTGGCCGTTGCCGGCCGCAGCGACCTCGCCCTGCCCTCGATGCTGCTCTACCTCGGCGGGTATGCCGTGACGAACCTCGCCGCCTTCGCCGTGACCGCGGCCCTCCCCGGGGTGCGCGACCTCTCGGGCTATGCGGGCCTGATCCGGGCGCGGCCCGGCCTGGCGGTCGCGCTCGTCGTCGCGCTGCTCGGCCTGGTCGGCACGCCTCCGACGGTCGTCTTCGTCGGCAAGCTCACGACGGCGACGGCCGGCTGGGACGGCGGGATGCCGTGGCTCACCGTCGCCGTGCTCGCCAACAGCCTGGCGTCCCTCTTCTACTACCTCCGGTGGATCGCCCCGACGCTGCGCCGCGACACCCCGGCCCCGGGCCTGAGCGTCACCGGCAGCTCTGGTCGGCACGAGTTGCCGTGACGGCGTCCGTCGGCCTCGGTGCTGCTCGGCGTGCTCGCGGGCCCCCTGTGGGGTGCGCTCGGCGGCACGCTCCTTCCGTGATCGGTGCTCCGGCATCGCCCGCTGATCACCGACCGAGGTCGCCGACCAGCGCGTCGGACCTCGCGGCCGTCCTGGCGTCCCAGCGCAGGATGCCGATGCCACCGAGGAGCGTCCCGACGAAGACGAACAGCGGCAGGTACGTCACGATGGCCGCCACGGCTCCGAGGACGAGGGCGACGCCGGTCCAGGTGGGGAGTGGAAGGCCGAAGATCGCCACGCCAAGGGCGATCGTGGCGAGGTAGGCGGCAATGCCCGAGGCGCCCGCTACGGCCTCGACCCACGCCGGAGGGTCTCGCATCCGGGCCGTACAGGTACGGGAACCGTGGCGACCAGGGTCAGGGGGATGACGACCACCCTGACCACCCGCGTCACGGCAGCGGGCCAGCCCTCACCGATCCGGGTCAGCACCCCGGACAGGATGAACAGGGAGACGCCCGAGACGATGACGGCGACGGCGAGGGGCAACAGGATCCCCCAGATCTGCCAGTAGTGGTCCTGCAGGGCGGCAGCCTGCTCCGCCTCGTCGTCGCTGAAGTAGTCGCCCGCACCGGTCAGGCCTCCGAAGCCGAAGATGCCGGTGAGCGCGACGAGTGCTGCGGCCACCATGAGCCACACCGAGATGCGCACCCGCCTCCGGTCGCCGTCGTCGAGGTGGTCGTCGGTCCCGTGGGTCATCGCTCTGCTCTCCTTCGCGGTGGGGTGACTCCACGACATCAGGCCCCCGGCCGCGGGGAGACCCGGGTGCCCACCCAGGTTCCTCCGGCTGGCCCCACCCGATCGTGCGCCGTTCGGGGTGTTCGCCATGGCGGGGCCAGGAGCATCATGGACGTCATGTCGGGGCAGATCCGCGTCGTCGTCGCCGAGGACCACTACCTCGTGCGGGAGGGGGTGCGCCGAGCGCTCGAGCTGGCCGAGGACATCGACCTCATCGCCGCCGTCGGCTCCGCGACGGAGCTCGTGGAGGTGGTGACGCGCGAGGAGCCGCACGCGGTCGTCACCGACATCCGGATGCCGCCCTCCCACTCCACCGAGGGGATCGACGCCGCCCTGAGCCTGCGGTCCGCGCACCCATCGCTCGGGGTCGTCGTGCTCTCCCAGCACAACGACCCCGACTACGCCATGGCTCTCTTCCGCGACGGGACGCGCGGGATGGCCTACCTGCTCAAGCAACGGGTCGGCGACCCGGCCGAGCTCGCCCGCGCGGTGCGCGAGGTGGTCAGGGGCGGCTCCGTCGTGGATCCCGACGTGGTGCAGGCGCTCGTGGCCCGCACGCATCGACTCGCCGACTCGCCGGTCGGCCGGCTCTCCCCGCGTGAGCGCCAGGTCCTCGCGCTCATGGCCGAAGGGAGGACCAATGCGTCCATCGCTGCGTCCCTGCACCTCTCGGAGTCCTCCATCGAGAAGTGCTCCACCTCGATCTTCTCCAAGCTGGGGCTCTCGCAGGAACCCGAGCTGCACCGCCGCGTGGCCGCGGTGCTGGCGTTCCTCGACGAGCTGGGCCGGGCCCGGCCGATCCTGCGGGACGGCGGGAGCACTTGAGCGCACCACGCCCCGAGACGCTCCCCCGGGCCGGCGCTGATGGTGTCGGCGGTTCGGGAGCGCGCCACACCGGCTGGCTCCCGGAGGCCGTGCTCGCCGCCGGCGTCATGGCCACCGCGGTGAACGTCGCGGTGCTGGCCCGTGCGGGCGAATGGGGAGACCCTCTGTGGATGGCGCTGGAACTGGTCGCGATCGGGTTGGCCTCGCTCGTGCGCAGGCGGCGCGGAGACCTGCCTGCCTCGACGTGGTTCGCCGTCATGGCGGGGCTGGGCCCCGTCAGCGAGCTGGCGGGAACCCTCGCCCAGGTCTTCAGCGCCCGGGGAGCCGACCTCGAGCTCGCGTGGACAACCCTGGCAGGAGGGGTCGTGGAGGCGCTCACCGGCGTGGGTGCGCTCCTCCTCATCGGCCTGTTTCCCACGGGTCGCGTCCAGACCCGAGGGGAGCGAGGCCTTCTGGGGGCGGCGCTCGTCTGTCTGCCGTTGCCGCTCGTGGTCGGCCTGTCCGCCGAGAACGTCACCAACGCCTGGTACCTCGACACCGAGCCCGTCCCCAACCCGTTGGCGGTGCTCCCGTTCTCCCTGGGCGACGACGTGGTCGGCATCCTCTCGATGTCGACCACCCTTCTCTGGCTCGGCGCCTTCGCGATGTTGGGACTGCGGTACAGGCGGTCCGGACCCGACGTGCGACGTCGAATCCGGTGGCTCCTGCTCCCCGTCGTCCTCCTCCCGATCGGGGTGGCCACCGAGTTCCTCCTCGCCGGCGACGGCGCCGGGCGCGTGATCGTCTGGCTCCTCTGGGCCAGCGTGTTGGCGCTGATCAACGTGTCCGTGACCCTCGGCCTGCTCCGGCCGACGGCACTGGACGTGGACGTGGTGCTGCGCCGCACCCTGGTCTTCGGGGCCCTGTGGTTGGCGATCGCCGGAACCTTCGTGGCCGTCGCGACCTGGGTCGGCGCCACGGCCGGTCGCTACCTGCCCGTGCCGTGGGCGGTCGCCGTCGCCGTGCTCGCTGCGTTGTCGTTCCAGCCCGCGAGGACGCGACTCGAGCGGCTTGCCAACCGCTGGGTGTTCGGGCGCCGCACCGACCCCGCGCGCGCGATCGCCGACCTCGGCGACACCCTCGCCGAGACCCTCCAGCTCGAGGCGCTCCTCCCGAGGATGAGTGCCACGCTGGAATCGGGCCTCGGCCTGGACTGGGCCGAGGTGCGACTCGACGCCGGTGATGCCCCGGACGCCGATTTGGTGGTGCCCATCGTCCTGGACGACGAGCAGCTTGGAGTCGTGGCCTGCGGACCGAAGTCCTCGGGCGCATGGACCCCGGAGGACCACACGGTCGTCGCCACCTTCGCCCGGCAGGCGGCGCTGGCCGTGCGCAACGTGAGGCTCACCGAGCACCTCGCGGCGCACGCAGAGGAGCTGGCTGCCTCCAGGACCCGACTCGTCCGGGCGCAGGAGTCGGAGCGGCGGCGCATCGAGCGCAACATCCACGACGGAGTCCAGCAGGACCTCGTCGCCCTCATCGGCCTCGCCGGCCAGATCCGCGCGGTGGGAGTCCTGCACCAGGCGGCCCACGAGCAGTACCTCGAGCTGTTGGCGACGGGGCTGAACCGGGTGCTCGACGACCTCCGGGACCTGGCTCGCGGCATCCATCCGAGCCTGCTGTCGGACCGGGGGCTGCTGGCAGCCGTCGAGGCGCTCGCGGCGCGACACCCGGTGCCCGTCGACCTCTCGGCCGACCCCTCGCTGCGCACCACGCGCTTCGCGCAGGAGGTGGAGGCTGCCGGCTACTTCACGGTCGCCGAGGCACTCGCCAACTCGTTGAAGCATGCTCGGGCCACACACGTGCAGGTCGAGCTCGCCCGCCGCCTCGACCGGCTGGAGATCACCGTCACCGACGACGGGATCGGCTTCACCTGCGATGACCCGTGGCGCCCGGTGGGGCACGGCCTGACCGGCATGCAGGACCGGGTCGCCGCCCTGCGTGGCACGGTGGGGGTGCACAGCCTGCCCGGCCGCGGCACGACCGTGTCGGCCACGATCGTCTGCGGGGCGTCCGGCGACAGGTCTGCGGTGTAGGGGGTCGGGGTGCTCACCATGCACAGGTTGCGAGGTCCTCGGTGTGCTTCCAATCGAGGTCGCGGGGGGCGTCGGCGGACGCTATTCACGGGTTGAGAACTTTGCGAACCTGAAACATGGATGAACGTGACCTGACCTATTCGTGCCCCTAGGGTGTCTCGCATGAACACCCGCCATGTGACCACATTCCTCGCCGCCGGGGCCCTCGCTGCATCCCTGACCGCGTGCGCCACCGAGACCAGCACCTCCGACAGCGGCGTCAACGTCATCACCGACGGCAAGCTCACCATCTGCACGTCACTGCCCTACGAGCCGTTCGAGTTCGAGGAGGGCAACGAGATCGTCGGGTTCGACATCGACCTCGTGAACATGATCGCCGAGGCGAACGACCTCGAGCCCGCCATCGTCGTCACGGGCTTCGAGGGCATCCAGTCCGGTCAGGCCCTCAACTCCGGCAAGTGCGACCTCGCCGCAGCCGGGATGACGATCACCGAGGCGCGCGCCGAGGCCATCGACTTCACCGACCCATACTTCGACGCCACCCAGGCCCTCCTCACCAAGGACGAGTCCATCGACTCCCTCGAGGCCCTCGACGGCAAGACCCTCGGCACCATGACCGGAACGACCGGCGAGAAGTACGCGACGGAGAACGCCCCCGAGGGCGTCACCCTCGTGGCATTCGAGAACCTCGGCCTTCAGACGTCCGCGGTCAAGAGCGGCCAGATCGACGCCATCATCCAGGACAACGGCCCGCTGCTCGACTACGCGAAGAAGAACCCGGACACCTTCGTGACGGCCGAGTTCGCCACCGGTGAGCAGTACGGCTTCGCGGTCAAGAAGGACGGCAACGCCGAGCTCCTCGCCTCCGCGAACAAGGTCATCGCTGACGCCAAGGCCGACGGAAGCTACGACGAGGTCTACGCGACCTGGTTCGGGGACGCCCCGAGCACCAGCTGAGAGCGGAGCCCCTCCATCAGTCCCGCCTAGCTCAGGAGCCAGTCATGGCGATGTCCCCACGCCGGCGTTCCAAGGTGTCCCGAGGTGTGCAGTACGGCATCCTCGTCGTCCTCTTCATCGCCATCATCTTCACGGCGGACTGGAGCACCCTGAGGGAGCAGTTCTTCAACGGCGACATCCTGCCTGAGCTGTTCCCGACGATCTTCACCACGGCGCTGAAGAACACCATCCTGTACACGACGTGTGCCTTCGCGTTCGGGCTCGTCCTGGGTCTGATCCTGGCGCTCATGCGGCTGTCCTCGGTGGGCCCCTACCGCTGGATCTCGACGACCTTCGTCGAGTTCTTCCGTGGCGTGCCGGCGCTGATCGTCTTCATCGGCTTCTACTACGGCCTGCCCGTCGCCTTCCCCGGCCGGGTGCTTCCGGGTGGGACGCTCGGCGTCGTCACGGTGGCCCTCGGCCTCGTCGGCGCCGCGTACATGGCCGAGACGATCCGCGCCGGCATCCAGGCGGTGCCCAAGGGACAGATGGAGGCGGCCCGGTCGCTCGGGATGACGCACTCGCGGGCGATGATCTCGATCGTCGTCCCCCAGGCGTTCCGGATCATCCTCCCGCCGCTGACCAACGAGCTGATCCTCCTCACGAAGGACTCCTCGCTCGTCTACGTCATCGGCCTGAGCCTCGCAGACAGCGAGCTCACCGACTTCGGTCGACGCAACCTGTCGCAGTACGTCAACCTCACGCCGCTGTTCGCGGTGGCGCTGAGCTACCTCATCATCACCGTCCCGCTCTCCATCGTCGTCAGACGCATGGAAGCCCGAGCCGACAAGGCCCGCTGATGTCCGAGATCAAGGTCGACAAGAGCGTTCCGGCCATCGACGTGCAGGAGCTGCACAAGTACTTCGGCGAGAACCAGGTGCTGAAGGGAATCGACTTCCACGTCGACGGCGGCCAGGTGGTGTGCGTCATCGGGCCGTCCGGGTCGGGCAAGTCGACGCTGTTGCGCTGCGTCAACCGGCTCGAGGAGCCGACGTCCGGGAAGATCTTCGTCGAGGGCGTCGAGGTCACCGACCCGGACGTCAACCTCGACCAGCTGCGGAGCAGGATCGGGATGGTGTTCCAGCAGTTCAACCTTTTCCCGCACCTCACGGTCATCGACAACCTCACGATCGCGCAGACCAAGGTGAAGAAGCGCTCGAAGAGCGAAGCCGTGGAGGTGGCCCGGAAGAACCTGGAGCGGGTCGGTCTCGGCGACCGCGAGGGGGCCTACCCGGCCCACCTCTCCGGTGGGCAGCAGCAGCGCATCGCCATCGCGCGGGCGCTGTCGATGACGCCGGACCTCATGCTCTTCGACGAGCCGACGTCGGCGCTCGACCCCGAGCTGGTCGGTGACGTCCTCGACGTCATGAAGGACCTCGCCTCGGAGGGCATGACGATGATGGTCGTCACCCACGAGATGGGCTTCGCCCGCGAGGTCGGGGACAACCTCGTCTTCATGGACGGCGGGGTCATCGTCGAGGAGGGCGACCCGACCGAGGTGCTCGGGAACCCCCAGCACGAACGCACCCAGGGCTTCCTCTCCAAGGTCCTCTGAGCCAAGAAGATCCGCTGAGCGGAGTCGACGTCACACCCTTGTGACTCCGGACCTCGCGTGAGTCCGGTCACCTGCTGGTCACCACCCGTTCAACCGGTGGCCCCCTTGGCGCCACCGACGCTACGCTCCTCGTACGCACCTCGCGCATGCAGGCGCCCGTCAGGAGGTCAGCCGGTGACCGCACCCCATGCCGAGAGGCCGCACGAGCCGAAGCACCACGAGCCGGACTACGTGCGGGCTGTCGACGACCTCACCGAGCGCTTCGCAGGGCGCATCTCCCGCGACGACGTCCAGGCCGCCATCGACGAGGCGCGCAGCCAGATCGAGCCCCAGTCGACGGTCCACGACTTCCTCGAGCTCCTCGTCGAGCGTCGTGCCCGCGAGATCCTGCTCGCCCGGTCGACGTCCGGTTCGGAGACGTCCGAGCGCGTCTGAGGCGTCAGGTGGGCCGTCCGCGGACCCACCGGTCGACGTGCCTGTGCGGAAGGCGCGCCCAATCCTCCTCGTAGTCCTCCTCAGCGGCGCGGGCGCGCTGCTCCGCGCGGGCATGGAGGCGGCCGGCTCCGAAGGCCACCTCTGGGTCATCGGCGGACCGTCGGGCGAGGTCCTCGAGCCAGACCCGGCACGCGACGGTGTCCTGGTGGGCGCCGAGAGAGTCCTGCAGCCGCTTGGTTCTCCTCGCCAGTCGTCGGGCACGCTTGCCCAGGACCGGGATCGCGGACTCCCCGGCGTAGCGCAGCCGCTTGGCCTTCTTGCGGACCTCGTGAAGGGCCTGGTCGTGAGCCGTGCCCGGGTCCGTCCGCCGGGCCGCCCGCACGGCGCGGCGGACCCGCCGGATGTCGCGCGCCAGCAGGTAGGGGAGCACCCTGCGTGCGGGATCGGATGCCGTGGGAGCCAGGTCCGGTGACCGGGTCACGGCCTCGAGCAACCTGAGCAGCATCCGGTAGCGCTCGCTCGCGAGGGTCTCCACGGCCTGCTGCTGGCCGAGTGCGTGGGAGGCGTCCAGGTCCCTCTCGATCCGCGCCCGGAGCCTGGCGGTGTACGGCCGCTCAGGTTCCTGCGCGAGCAGCGCGTCGAGGTCGCCGCGCAGGACCTCGCAGTCGCGGGCGTCGCCGAGGGCGCCACCCAGCCAGCGGAGCTCCTCTCGGAGGTCGTCCACGGATCCCGGTGCGAACACGGACTCGTACGTGCTCAGCGCCGACCGGAGCCGGCGGGCGGCGATCCGCAGTCTGTGGACCGCCTCGCCGTGCACCCCGGCGTCGCGCTCCCTCAGGACACCGAGGGGCTCCTCGAGGTACGCAGCGAGCACCTGCCAGGTGGTGGAACGGCGCGCGCTCCGGCCCGTTGTTCCCGGGGCCGACTCCTTGGGGTCGGACTCCCGGGGCGGTGACTCGATGACGAGGGCCCGGGCCACCTTCGCGGACACCTGGGCGGGGCGGGCGCCGGCCCGCCCGAGCTCGGACTCCACCCGGTCGAGCAGGTCGGGCGGCGCGCCCGCGAGCTCCACCTCCCACTCCCGCCAGTGCTGCTTCAGCCTGGGAGCCAGCAGCCGCTCGGCGTGCACGTCGTCGTCGCAGAGCACCGCCAGGACCGTGCCTCCCGGCCCGTAGAGCTCGTACTCGACCCGCCGTGTGGACACCCGAGCGACCGGCAGAAGTGGTCGCTCACCCGAGATGGGTGCCACGGCCTCGCGCAGCTGCTCCGGGACGGTGTGGACGGTGCGGCCGAGGGGAAGGCGGGTCTCGGTCCGGGTGTCCCGCCCGGCGGGCTCCTTGAGGTGCCACCCCTCGTCGGAGCCCCCAACCCGGCGCCGCACCGTGATCTGATGTCGCAGCAGGTCCAGGTCGGCGGTGTCGAAGTACACGGCCACGAGGTCCTCGCGGGGCCGGCTGCGCACCTTGGAGACGACATCGTGTGTCGTGAGGTCCGGCACCTCCGTGCCCGGCATGACCGTGTACTTGCGCTCCACCTCGTCGTGTCGCGATCCAACCATCCGCCCATTGTCGCCGGGTGCGGCGACGGCGACAGCCGAGTATCGCAGTTTTCTCAGGTCCTGAAGGCTGTGCCGGAGCGGCGCGGCCCGCCTGAGGTAGTCAGGATGTCGGGGTCTCTGCGTCGGATCCTGCGTCGAGACTGGCGTCCTGCCGGCGCCCGGAGCTCAGCGAGGTGCTGGCGGCGAGGCCGAGGACCAGGAATCCGGCGGCAACGCCGGCGGACCACCGTGTCGCGTCGGTGAAGGCCTGGCTCGCGGCCTCGGCGACCGGGGCGGTCTGGGGGTTCTGTGCCAGGCCCGGGATGGCGGCCCCGGCGCTGGACTCGACCGCCTCGACGAACTCACTGCGCGCCTGGTCCGGCATGCCCTGCGACGCGAGCGCGTCATCGAGCTGCACGGTCAGGACGAGGAACAGCACCGTGCCGAGGATGGCGATGCCCAGGGCTGATCCCACCTGGCGGGAGGTGCTCTGGGTGCCCGACCCCTGGCCGCTCTTCTCGACGGGCACGTCGGCGAGGACGACCCCGGTCAGCTGGGCCGTGGCGAAGCCGACACCGATGCCGTAGACGAAGAGCAGCGGCACGACGATGGCCCACGTCGAGTCCGGCCGCAGGAGCAGCGCGAGGCCGCCGACCCCGATGATCTCGAGGACGATGCCGAGCCGGACGATGAAGAGCGGACCACGTGTTCGACCGATCGCCGCTCCGAGCCCCGACGCCAGGAAGCTCCCTCCGGCCAGCCCGAGGAGTACCAGCCCAGTCTCGAACGCGCTGTAGAACAGCACGTTCTGCAACCACAGGGGGAGCGCGAAGAGGATCCCGAACTCGCCGAGGCTCACGATGGCCGCCGCGATGTTGCCGTTTCGGAACGACGGGATCGCGAAGAGCGAGAGGTCCAGCATGCCCGGCTCGCCGAGACGCTGTCGTCGTCGCTCGAGCAGGACGAAGCCCGTCAGTGCTGCGCTTCCGACGACGAAGGCGACCGGCACGGGCGAAAGGGTCCATGGCCAGGACCACGACCCGATGGTCAGCGGGGTGGCGCTGGTGAACCAGCCGTAGGTCCGGCCCTCGATGAGGGCGAAGACCACGCCGCCGAACCCCACAACCGACAGGAGCGCCCCGGTGAGGTCCGGGCGGCCCCGGCTCGATTGGTCCCGCGACTCGGCGACGAAAAGCTGCAGCCCGATGATGACAATCAGCGCGAGGGGGATGTTGATGCCGAACGCCCAGCGCCAGGAGTAGCTCGTCGTGAGCCAGCCGCCGAGCAGGGGCCCGAGCGCGGCGGTGCCGCCGATCGTGGCGCCCCAGATGCCGAAGGCGATTCCCCGCTCGCGACCTCGGAACGTCGAGTTCAGCAGCGACAGCGAGGTGGGGAGCATCATCGCTCCGCCGATGCCCTGCAGGGCGCGGGCACCGATGAGGGCGCCTCCGCTGCCGGAGAGGGCGGCGAGCACGCTCGACAGCCCGAACACGACGGCGCCGATGGTGAAGAGCCGTCGTCGGCCGTAGGTGTCGGCGAGCCGACCGAAGACGAGCAGCAGGGCGGCGAAGACGAGCGTGTAGATCTCCTGCACCCACTGGGCCTGAGTGGAGGTGAGGCCGATGTCGTCGATGATCGAGGGGATCGCGACGTTGACGATGGTCGTGTCGACGATGACGAGGGAGACGCCCAGGCTGATGATGACGAGACCGAACCAGCGAGCCCTGGAGTCGTTCACCATTCTCGGCAATATAGGTCGGTAGCCGCGAGGCGTGTGAACGAGCGCCGCGGTCCGCTCCCGACCCTAGACAGAGTGGCTCCGCCCGACCGCGATGCCGGTCAGGAACGCCACGCAGGCGGCGGAGGACGGCCAGGCAGGTCGAGCTGTGCTTGGAGCCCGGCCCCCGACGGCAGCGAAGAGCACGTAGTGGCCATGACCCCAGGAGAAGGCGGCACGCCGGTTGCGGACCAGGGCGTCCGCGCTCAGGGACACGAAGTAGCCCCACCACAGGGCGAACGCGATGACGAGGTCACCGGAGAACCCGGCGGGCACTGCGGCTGCGACCGCCAGGACGCCGGCCATCTGGGCGAACGTCAGCAGCCGGGTCACGGGGTCGTCGTGTGAGTAGGCGGTGGCGAACCACGTGTAGCTCATCCAGGCCCGCGTGAGTGACGGACCCGGCCGCTGGGGACGGAACCCGCGGTGCCGGGTGGACGTCCATGTCGAGCAGGCCGTGCAGGGTCGCCGAGGACGGTGAGGACGAGCGTGGTCACGCCCGCGACGCCACTCAGGCCGCGATACCAATCAGGCCGCGACGGCGGGGGCGGCCGCGTCGGCCGCCGGTCCGAGCAGCTCGCGGCGGCGGGCGTAGGCCCAACCGGGCCCGCGCAGCAGGGAGGCCCAGCGCTCGGCCCACGTCGGCGCGCCCGCGACGTCCCGGGCGATGTCACGCCACTCGTGCGTCGCGATCGTCACCGGGTTGAACGAGCCGATGTTCGTCGTGAGCCCGTAGGTCACGGGCTCGGCCTCGGGCTCGAAGGTGCCGAACACGCGGTCCCACACGATGAGGATGCTGCCGTGGTTGCGGTCGAGGTACCGCGAGTTCGACCCGTGGTGTACCCGGTGGTGGGAGGGGGTGTTGAGCACGTTCTCGAGCCAGCCGATGCTCTGGACCACCTCGGTGTGGATCCAGAACTGGTAGATGAGGTTGAGCGCGCGGGCGTTCTCGATGACGGCCGGGCGGACGCCGAGCAGCGCGAGCAGGCCGTACGGCACGCTCATCGTCAGGCCCTCGGCCACCGGCTGCCGCAGCGCCGTCGACAGGTTGTAGCGCTCGCTCGAGTGGTGCACCACGTGCATCGCCCACAGCCACCGGCTCTCGTGATTGAGGCGGTGGTTCCAGTAGTAGATGGCGTCCCAGCCGAGCACGGCGACGGCGTTGGCGAGCAGCCCGGTGCCGAGGTCGCGCCGGGTGAGTCCGTACAGGCGGGTGCCGCTGGTCCGTGCCGACCACGTGGTGGAGGACGGTCGTCGCGGCGGTGGCGAGGACGGTGAGGTCGGGACGGCGCATCACGCGGCCCCGGCGTCGGCGGTTCGTCGTTGCAGCCCACGGCCGAGGGCGTCGACCATGCTCCGGGTGAACTCGACCATCCGGGGGTCCTTCCCGCGGAAGCGCTCGGCGGCGTGGTACATCCCCGGCACGACGACGAGCTCGCACGGTACGCCCGCGTCCACGAGCCGGTGGGCGTACGCGACGTCCTCCTCGAGGAAGAGGTCGAGTGCGCCGACCCCGATCCACGCCGGCGGGAGGTCCGCGAGGTCGGCGCGGCGGGCGGGCGCCGCGTACTCGGGGGCCCCGTCGCGGGTCGGCGGGGCGCCGAGGTACGAGGTCCAGCCGAAGCGGTTCGAGGCGGGTGTCCACACGAACGCCCCGCGCCCCTGGTGGTCCTCCCGCAGCACCGTCCGGTCGTCGAGCATCGGGTACAGCAGCGCCTGGAAGCAGACCGGTGCCTCACCCCGATCCAGCGCCACCTGGGCCAGGGCGGCCGCGAGCCCAGCGCCCGCGCTGTCGCCCGCCACCGCGACCCGCTGCGGGTCGACGCCGAGCCGCTCGGCCGACTCGTGGAGCCAGAGCAGCGTGGTGTAGGCGTCCTCGAGCCCGGTAGGGAAGGGGTGCTCGGGTGCCAGCCGGTAGTCGACGGAGACGACGAGGACACCGAGCTCGTCGGCGATCCGGCTGCAGGTGTCGTGGTAGCCGACCGGGTGCCCGACGACGTAGCCGCCGCCGTGGGTCCACACGACCGCACCACTGGGACGGGCGCGCCCCGCAGGCTCGTAGACGTGCACGGGGACCGCGGCACGTCCCCCGCCGCCGTGACGGTGCGTTCCGAGGCGGTGACCCCCTCCCGCAGCGGCTGCGGCTGCTGCGGCAGCGCCTTCAGCATCCGCACCAGGGGCGGCGTGAACCGCAGGGGCAGCCAGCACACCGGATGCCGCAGCCCGCGGGGCACGGCGGCGACCGTGGCGCGGCGGTCTGCCACCGGGCGGGCGATCGCCGCGGCGGCGACCCCGAGGGCGAGCAGCGCGAGAGGCGCGCGACGGGTCATCGGCATCCCTTCCTCGGGTGGGACGGCGTCGGGCCGGGCCGCGACGCCTCGAGCAGCAGGCTAGTCGGTGCGGTCGCGCCACCAGCCGTCCGCGCGCGACCTCACGACCCTGGCGCCGTCGACGACGAGGACGGGGTCGACGCTCATCCGGATTCGTCACCCACGTCAGCGGCTCAAGGCAGGTTCGACGTCGGGCTCGACGAGGGGTCCATCGACCGCACCATCGAGAGGAGCCGGGTGATCCCGGACACCTCGCCATGGGAGCCGGGGCAGGGCGACCGATGGACCCGGGCCCCAGGGCAGTGCTCAAGGTCGCCGGGACCGGACAGCGTGAGTTCACCGACGTCAGCGTGCGTTCCCGGTAGCGCCTGGCCCCCCGCAGAAGGCCTTCCGCTTGACAGTATGGGGTGATGTCCGGCGAGCCGCAGCCACCCGAGGAGGCGCCACCGTGCTGAGGACTCGTTACCTGCCGTTCACCACGGAGGAGGCGGTCGACCTCGCCGTGCGCGACCTCGATGCGGACACGGCCGACGGCCTGCGTTCGGTGGCGCACGGGCTGGGCGCGGTCCTCCATGCCTGGTACCGCGAGCGGTGGGTCCGTGCCCGTGCCGCGGCCGAGGCGGGGGGCAGACACTGCTCGACGAGCTCACCGACCTCCTCGAGCGGGCGAACTACGACAGGGTCCCCCGCGAGGTGCTCCACGAGGCGCTCGGCGAGTCCGCCGTGTTCGCGGTCGAGGTCAAGGCCGATCTCGACGACTTCGCGGAGCTGCGCTTCTGGCGGCGTGGGGTGCGCCGGGAGCGGCAGCAGGTGAGCCGCTGGCGCGGGCTGCGGGAGCGCACCATCGAGTTCGACCAGTACGACCGGGTCGCGATGTACGCGCGCTACCACGAGGAACGGCACTTCGTGGACGCCGGCCGGGATCTCGGCGAGCTCCGGTTCGAGCCGGGAACCGAGCACGTCAAGCTCTTCCAGGAGGTCCCGCGGCCGGACCTCGAGATGCTGGTGCCGGGCACCCGGGTCTCGATGCGGATGGTCGACAAGGTGTTCATCGGCGTGCCGGCCCTCGTCGGCGGTGTCGTGATCTCGGTGACCAAGCTGTCGAGCGCCCTCGGCTTCCTCGCACTCCTCGTCGCCGCCTACATCGGTCTGCGGCAGGACAGGCCGTCGATCAGCACCGGGGTCCTCGTCACCCTGTTCGGCGCGGTGGTCGCGCTCGGCAGCTACCTGTGGCGGCAGTGGACGAAGTACACCAACCGAAGGACGGAGTACCTCAAGAAGCTGTCGGAAGGGCTGTACTCCCGCACCCTGGCCGACGGCCCGGGCGTGCTGTACACCGTGCTGGACTCGGGGGAGGCGGAGGACTACAAGGAGGCGGTTCTCGCCTACCGCGGGCTGCTCGAGGGACCCGCCGCGAGCGAGGTGCTCGACGAACGGGTCGAGGAGTGGCTGCACGAGCGGTGCGGTGACGGCGTCGACTTCGACGTGCCGGACGCCGTGCGCCGGCTCGAGGCGGTCGGCCTCGCCACGTGCTCGGAGAGGCAGTGGCGGGCGGTTCCGCTCGAGGAGGCGCCGCACGTGCTGCGCCGACGCTGGCGCGAGCTCGGCGACACCTTGGTGGTGGTCAGGCCACAGGGCGGCGGCGACGACGTGCCCGACGCGACGGAGGACGACGACCCGGACGGCCGGAACAGCAGGGTCCGGATGCTGGCAGAGCGCGTCCGTGGCCCGGCTCACGGTCGCCGCTGAGGGCCCCCGGCCCACCCACGTCCGGGGGGTCGGGCGCCGGTGGCGACGTCGGCCTACAGCGCGTAGCGGCTGTAGACGGGGCGACTCTGCTCCCGCGCGGAGCGGGCGAGCGTGACCAGGTCGCGCACCAGCTGCTCGCACTCGGGCGCCGGCCAGTTGATCACCGGACCCCAGGCCCGGGCCAGCTCGGCTGCCCAGGAGAGGTCGATGGCTGCGAGCCGGTCGCACACCGCCGGAGAGAGGCGCTCGACGATCGGCTCGGCCATCCACGACAGGTCCGCCTGCGGGTCCTCCGGCATCCGCGGCCACAGGTGGTCGACGACGGCGAGGTCGAGCGTGGCGGCGGAGCCCGACGCCAGGGCGAGCAGCCGTGGGATGGCGAGCACGGGGATCACCCCGTCGGCGGCGACGACCTGCGAACCGGCCCAGCCCCTCGGGCCCCCGGGGTCCCGGGCGCGCAGCGCGGCGTCGTCGTCGACGGCAGCGAAGTAGCAGGACTCCATCGTCCGGTCTCCTCCTCGGTCCAGCCCCTGCGGACCCATCGAAGCAGGTCGGGGCGCGTGCCGCGCCCGCAGCCGTGCCGTTGCCGCCGTTCGGCCGACCCGTCACGGCCCGTCGGCCCGGCCGCCGTGGGCCGGAGGGCGTCACGAGTCCTTAAGGTCGACGCACGCACCGGCTGCGCCCCGGGCGGGCAGGATGGCGGGATGGATCGAGGGGGTGACTACGCGCTCCGGCCGGGCCGGGTGTTCCTCAACCACGGCTCGTTCGGGGCCACGCCGACGCCGGTGCTGCGCGCCGCTCGGGCACTGCGCCACGAGGCCGAGGAGGACTACCCGTCCTTCTACCACGAGCGGGTCTTCCCGCTGCTCGAGTCCTCGCGCCTGGCCGTGAGCCGGCACCTGGGGGTGCCGGACGGCCGGGGTGTCTTCGTGCGCAACTCGACGACCGCGATGCAGACCGTCGTCGGCCACCTGGCCCTCGGGCGGGGCGACCACGTCGTCACCACCTCGCGCGAGTACGAGGCCACCACGGTGCTCCTGCGGTTGCTCGCCGACCGGGGCGTGGACCTGGAGGTCGTCGACGGTCGCCCCGCGGGACTGGTGGAGCGGCTGCTGGGGGCCGTCCGGCACACGACGCGCGCCGTGGTCGTCAGCCAGGTCACGTCCCCGTGGTCGCAGGTGAACGACGTCGACGCGCTGACCGCCGAGCTCTCCGCCCGCGGGGTCGCGACCGTCGTGGACGGGGCCCACACGGCCGGACTGCTGCCGCTGCCAGCGGAGCGGCCGGGGGTGTTCGTCTGCCTCACCCTCCACAAGTGGCTGCACCTGCCCCAGGGCAGCGGCTTCCTCGTCGTGCCGACCGACGCCGTCGACGACCTTCGCCCGGCCGTCACGAGCTGGTTCGCCGCTGACGCCACGCTGACCCGCCGCTTCGCCTGGGTCGGCACCGACGACGTGATCGGTCACCTCGTCGGTCGCGAGGCGGTGGCCTACCAGGAGTCCCTCGAGGCCGACGGCCTGCACGAGCACTGGCGCGCGCTGACCGCCGAGGCGCAGCACCGGCTGCTGGCCCTGCCCGGGGTCACCGCCCTGCCGCCGGCCCCGCGGGCCCCGTCGATGGTCGCGGTGGGACTTCCCCGCGGGACCCACCCCGAGGCGCTGCTGCGGCGCCTCCACGACCGGGGCGTCGACCTCTGGTGCGGGTGCACCCCGGAGGGACCGGTGCTGCGGCTGTCGGTGGCCCCCTACACGACCGGGGCGGACCTCGACACCGGGCTCTGCGTGCTCGAGGACGTGCTCACCACGGTCGCCGCCTGACCGGCGCGGGCCGGAGCCGGAAAACCGGTTGTCGTCCACGGCCCTGCGGGGCAGCCTCGGTGCCGTGACGAGCAGCGACCTCTGGGACGAGGAGACGGCGGCCCGCTACGACACCCCCGGTGTGGGCGCGTTCGCCCCGGAGGTGCTCGAGCCCGCCGTCGACGTCCTCGAGCTGGCGATCGGCACCGGGCGGGTCGCGATCCCGCTGGCCCGGCCGGGCTGTCCGTGACGGGCATCGAGCTGTCGGCGCCGATGGTGGCCAGGCTGCGCGAGAAGGTCCCCCGCGACACCGACCTCCCCGTGGTCGTGGGGGACATGGCGAATGCCACCGCACCGGAGTGCGGCGGGTTCTCGCTCGTCTACCTCGTCTACAACACCATCGGCAACCTGCGGACGCAGGACGAGCAGGTGGCCTGCGTCGCCAACGCGGCCCGCCACCTGGCGTCCGGGGGGCGGTTCGTCGTCGAGGTGGGGGTACCGGCGTTGCGGCGCCTGCCTCCCGGTCAGTCCGCGGTGCCGTTCGAGGTGTCCGACGACCACACGGGTTTCGACACCTATGATCCGGTGACCCAGGAGGCGTCCTCGCACCACTTCACGCGCACGGCGGCCGGACACCACCGGTACGGCCGGCACCGGTTCCGCTACGTCTGGCCGAGCGAGCTCGACCTGATGGCCCGGCTGGCCGGCATGACCCTCGAGCACCGGTGGGCGGACTGGCACCGGTCGCCCTTCACCGCGGAGAGCGAGCAGCACGTGTCGGTCTGGCGCCGGACCTGAGAAAGCGCGGCTCGGAGCACCACCTCCGCCCATGGGCTGCGCGACGATCGAGCGATGACCACGCGAAGCCGCGCGCCCCAGCCACCCGACGGTGACGAGCGCGCCCTCGTCCTCGGCTGGCTGGCGTTCTACCGCGACGCCCTGTCCGCCAAGTGCGACGGCCTGTCCCCCGTCCGCCTCGCGGAGCGCTCGGTCGCGCCGTCGGCCCTGTCGCTGCTCGGTCTCGTCAGGCACCTCGCGGAGATGGAGCACGCCTACGGGGCATGGCCGCTCACCGACGACACCCCCTTCGAGTGGGTGTGGGGCGACTACGCCGACGGCCGCGAGGACGACGTCGACTGCGGTCCGGGCGACGTCGAGGTCTCGTTCGCCACCTGGCGGCGGTGGTGCGCGGCCACGGACGCGGCGCTGACCGGCACGGACGACCTCGGCTCGACCGCCCCGGGCAACGGCCGGAGCATCCGGTGGAACCTCGCCAAGCTCGTCGGGGAGTACGCCCGCCACTGCGGCCACGCCGACCTGCTCCGCGAACGCATCGACGGCGCCACCGGGGAATGACACCCGCGGCGCGCCGGCCCGCTACGCCGGCCCGAGGAGGAGGTCGGCCAGTCGGCAGGCCGGCGCGGACGGCGCGGGGCCGCAGCGGGTGAGGACGGACAGGGGGGGCAGGGCGGGCGCCGGGTCGAGCCGGCACAGGCGCACCTCGGGACCGGGCCCCGACACGACCGAGCGCGGCAGGACGGCGACGCCGAGGTCGGCGGCGACGAGCCGGCGAGCCGCCGCCACCGAGGCCACCTCCAGGGCCACGACGCCCTCGACGCCGTGCGTCGCGCAGGCCAGCTCGAGGTAACGGCCCAGCTCGGCGCTTCCGAGCACGCCGACGAACGGATCCTCGGCGGCGTCCTCGAGGCGCCGCACGCGACCGGAGGTCTCGGGCCCGGTGACGAGGACGAGCTCGTCCGGGCGCATCTCCTGGGCCGACACCCCGTCCGGCACGTCGTCGGAGAGGATGCCGCCGACGACGACGTCGAGGTCCCCGGAGACCAGGGCGGCCACGAGCTCGTTGACCGTGCCGGTCGTCAGCGTCACCGACACTCCCGGTTCCTCGGCCCGCAGGCCCGCGAGCCCCACGGACACCTCGGCGACGTCGACGAGGGCCCCGACGCCGACGGCGACGACGGCACCCTCCTCGCGGGCCGCGCGGCGCAGCGCGGTGCGCGCCGCGTCGAGGTCGTCGATCGCGGGCAGCACCTCGTCGAGGAAGCGCCGACCGTGGGCGGTGAGCCGCACGGTCCGGCGCGAGCGGTCGAACAGGGGAGCCCGAGCTCGCGCTCGAGGGCCCGCACCCGTCGCTCGACGACGTCCGGCGGCACCCGCAGCACCTCCGCGGCGCGCGCGAAGCTCTCGAGCCACGCCACCGTCTCGACGAACCGCCCCTGCCGCAGGTCCACGCACGGCATCGTCGCGGGCCGCGTGGCCGGCCGCAAGGAGCTGGGCTCCCCCGACGGCGTGTTGCCCACCGTTCTCCCGTGCGGGCACCGCCGGACGGCCGTGGTCACACCCGTCCCGTCCCGTCCGTCATCCCCATGACGACCGGCGACACGAGAGGGTGGGCACATGGACCAGGCCGAGGCCTTCGAGGCCGAGCGCGCCCGACTGACCCGGATCGCGGGCGGCATCCTCGGCGACCACGCCGAGGCCGAGGACGTCGTGCAGCAGGCGTGGCTGCGGCTGGACCGCACCACCGACGAGGTCGTCAACCTGCCGGGGTGGCTGACGACCGTGGTCACCCGGCTCTGCCTGGACCGGCTCCGCGCACGGGTGCCCGAGCCGGCCGAGCCTGCTGAGACGGAGGGAGGCAGCGACCCCGCCGACGACGTGGCCCTCGCCGACACGGTCGGCGTGGCCCTGCAGGTGGTGCTGGAGCGGCTGAGCCCGGCCGAACGCGTGTCGTTCGTGCTCCACGACACGTTCGGCTTCGACTTCCCGACCATCGCCGCGATGCTCGACAGCACGCCGGTGGCCACCCGCAAGCTGGCCTCCCGCGCCCGCGCCAAGGTGCGCTCCGCCGGCCCGGACGGTGCGCCGGCCGACTGGGAGGTCGTCGACGCCTTCCTCGAGGCCGCACGCGGTGGTGACCTGCAGCGCCTGCTCCGCCTGCTCGCGCCCGACGTCCTCGTCACCACGGACCCGGCGGCGGTCGCCACCGGCACCCCGGAGCGCATCGAGGGACGCGACGCCGTGGCGGCGATGTTCGACGGCGCGGCCGCCGCGGCACTGCCGGCCCTCGTCGGCGACCGCCCCGGTGCCGCCTGGTACCACCGCGGCCGGGCGATGGTGCTCTTCGACTTCACCGTGGTCGACGGCCGGGTCACCGGCATCGTCTTCCGCGCCGACCCCGACGTGCTCACCCGCGTCGTCCGCCGCCGGGGCGGCGGCCCTGCCTGATCCACCCGATCCGACCGAAGGGACACCGATGAAGACGATGACGTGCCGCCAGCTCGGCGGCCCCTGCGACCTGGGGCTGCGCGGGGACAGCGCGGACGAGGTGATCAAGGCCCAGGACCGGCACCTGCGCGAGGCGGTCGCCGCCGGGGACTCGGCGCACCGGCCCGCCCACGAGGACATGAGGGGCCGGTGGCGCAACCCGCTCAAGGGGATGGGCTGGTACCGGTCCACGAAGAAGGCCTTCGCCGCCCTGCCGGAGGACTGAGGCGGCCACCGGGGCCCGTCGTCAGCGGGGAGGGCGCCGCCGCCCCCGTGGGCGAGGGACGAACCTCGGCGTGGCCGCGGCGTACTCCTCGTAGCCGGGGTACGCCTCGGCGAGCCGCGCCTCCTCCCACCGCGCCTTGACGGTGAAGAAGGCCACCGTCACCACCCCGAGGGTGAGACCCAGCCACTGCCGCGTGCCCACGGTCAGGCCGGCCACCACGGCAAGCACGCCGGCGTAGATGGGGTGGCGGACCCACCGGTAGAGGCCGCCGGTGCGCAGCTCGCCACGTGCGCTCGGGACCGGTGTCGCCCTGAGGGAGCGGCCCAGGGCCAGGCTGCCCACGGCGGCCACCGCCAGCCCGAGGAGGATGAGCGCCGACGAGAGGGCACCGAGCCAGCCCGGCAAGGGCCAGGCCGTGCCGGTCGGCACGAGCACGAGGGCGACGAGGAGTGCGGCCTGGACGGCGACGAACAGCCATCCCGTGCGTTCGCGGCTCACGCCGGCAGCCTAGGGCCGGCGGGCCGGGGTCGGCGAGCCGGTCGCGTGCTCGAAGTGCCCGTCGGTCCTCACGCGGTGCGAGGGACGAGCCGGATGACAGGGATCTCCCGGTCGGTCTTCTCCTGGTAGCCGGAGAAGCGCGGCATCGCGGCGGTGATGCGCTCCCACGCGGCCGCGCGCTCCTGCCCGTGCAGCTGCTCGGCGGCCACGTACGTCACTCGGCCGTCGATCTCCATGCGCACCCGGTCGGGGTTCGCGGCGAGGTTGTGGTACCAGGCCGGGTTTCCCAGGGCGCCTGCCGCGGAGGCGACGACGAGGACAGCGCCTTGCGGGTCGGAGAACCGGGCCAGCGGCGTGGTCCGCTCCTCGCCGGTCCGGCGGCCGATGGTGGTCAGCGTGAGCACGTCCATGCCCATCATCGACCCGCGCCTACCGGCGACCTTGGCCATCAGCCGGTTGACGAACGCTGTCACCGGGCCGGCCGGCTGACGCGCCCCGCGGGTTCCCTGCGGGTTGTCGAAGCTCATGTCGTGGCCCTTCTCGTCGTTGCCGCACCGGAAGGCGCCGAATGCCGGGCGCGGGGTCCACGGTACCTCCGCCGCGGCCGCGGCCGTGGAGGTGGAGCGTGCTGCGTGCCGGGCAGCTGGCGGGGTCGGAACGAGGTCCGCCGAAGACTTTCCGCCGTTCAGTGCTCGACCCCGGGGCCGAGTGCGTGATCCTTGGGCCATGGCGACGGGCGAGGAGCAGAGGGTGTTGATCGAGCGGGTGGTCGGGTGGGTCGAGGACCACGAGGGCGATGTCGTCGCCGACCTGCAGGAGCTGGTGCGCGTGCCGAGCGTCTCGGGCACCGAGGAGGAGCACGGCATCCAGCACCTCCTTGCTCGGCGCTTCGCCGACCTCGGCCTCGAGGTGGACCACTGGGAGGTGCCCCTGACCGACCTGGCCAGCGCCCCGGCGTTCCCCGGCATGGAGGTGGAGCGCGCGCAGGCCTGGGGGCTCGTCGCCGCCCTGCGCGGCCGCGGCGGGGGCCCCTCGCTCATGCTCAACGCCCACGTGGACGTCGTGCCGACCGGCGACCTGGCCCGGTGGCCCTCCGGGGACCCCTTCGACGGGCGGCTCGAGGACGGCTCCGTGCACGGGCGGGGGGCATGCGACATGAAGGGCGGACTCGTCGCGGCGATCTGGGCCGCGCGGGCGCTCATCGACCTGGGGGTGCCCCTCGTCGGCGACCTGATCCTTGCGGCGGTGCAGGGCGAGGAGGACGGCGGCATGGGAACGTTCGCGCTGTTGGAGCGGGGCTGGCGCGCCGATGCGTGCGTCATCCCCGAGCCCACCGGGCTCGACATCGCACCCGCGAACGGCGGGTCGCTGACCTTCCGCCTCCGCGTGCACGGGTTTGCGGCCCATGGCTCGATGCGCACGGCCGGGGTCAGCGCGGTGGAGAAGTTCTGGCCCGTCTTCGGCGCGCTGCGCGACCTCGAGGCCCGCCGCAACGCGGTCGCCGACCCGATCATGGCCCGGTGGGACGTTCCCTACCCGATCGAGGTGGGGGCGGTCCGCGGCGGTGACTGGGCCTCGTCGGTGCCCGACATCCTCGTCGCCGAGGGCCGCTACGGGGTGGCGCTGGGCGAGAGCGTCGAGGCCGCCCGTGCCGCCCTGGAGGCAGCGGTGGCCGAGGCGTGCGACTCCGACGCGTGGCTGTGTGACCACCCCGTGGAGATCGACTGGTGGGGAGGGGTCTTCGCATCCTCACGCCTGCCCGAGGGGTCGACCCTCGCTGACCGGGCCTGTGCCGCGCATGCCTCCGTCTCCGACCGGCCGCAGCAGGTCTGGGGCGCTCCATACGGCAGTGACCTCCGCCTGATGACCGAGCTGGGCGGAGTGCCCACCATCCAGTACGGGCCGGGCGACCCCTTCCTCGCCCACGGTCCGCTCGAGCAGGTCCCGGTCGAGGAGGTCCTCACCGCGGCCAAGGCCCTGGCCGTGCTCGCCATCGAGCACTGCGGCCTCTCGACCTGACCTGCAGGATGACCTTGTCGTGCACGAGTCGCCTCGTGCTGCGGTCGGGTTCACCGGAACCACGCACCAGGGGGGCGCGACGCCGTTGTCGCACCCCCCGGGCGCAGCAGCGCCGTCGCCCTCGGTCGGACCCGTCAGCGTCGCTCGGAGGTGCGGTCCCCGCCCTCCTTGAGGCGCAGGTCCCGGCCCTTGGCGACGTCCGCCTCGCGCTTGCGCGCGGTCTTCTCGAGTTTGCTGGCGTCGCGGGGAGGGAGTTGGAGGTCACGCTCGGCCTCGATCCCGCCCTCGAGCTGTCTGGTGCGCTCGAGCTCGGCGTCGACCTCGGCTCCGAAGAGGAGGGCGAGGTTGGTGATCCACAGCCACAGCAGGAAGATCACCACGCCTGCGAGCGAGCCGTAGGTCTTGCCGTAGCTCGCGAACTGGGTGACGTAGAGCCCGAACGCGAGCGAGGCGAGGACCCACACGACGATCGCGATCCCGGCGCCGACGCTGATGAACCGGAACCTGGGCTGCTTGACGTTGGGCGTCGAGTAGTAGAGCAGGGCCACGATGACCACGACGACGGCCAGGATGACGGGCCACTTCAGCCAGCTCCACAGGGTCAGGGCCGTCTCGCCCAGCCCCACGGCATCCCCGGCGGCCTTGGCCACCGGTCCGGACAGCACGAGCATCAGCGCGGCCAGCACGACGAGGAGCAGCATGACCACGGTGATGGCGATCATGATCGGGCGCAGCTTCCAGAAGGGTCGCCCCTCCCCGATCTCGTAGACGTCGTTCATCGCCCGGCTGAAGGCGGTGACGTACCCCGAGGCGGACCAGAGCGCGACGGCCAGCCCGAGCACCAGCGCCAGTCCCGCCCCCGGGGAGGACGCCAGGGAGGACACGACCGGCTCCAGCGTGCTGGCCCCTTGCGTGCCCACCACGTCGTCCAGCACCGGCATCACCGCGTCCACGGTCTTCTGGCTCTGGCCGAGGACCCCCAGCAGGGAGAACACGGCGATCAGCGCGGGGAAGACCGCGAGCACGGCGTAATACGTCAGCGCCGCCGCGAGGTCCGCGCAGCGGTCGTCGGAGAACTCCCGGTACGCCTTGCGCGCGGTGTAGCCCCAGCCGCGGCCACTGACCTCGGCGGGGGTGTCCGGCTTGTCCGGCCGCTCCTGCCCGGAGCCCTCGCGCTCATCACGGGTCCGTGCCGTCACGAACGCCTCTTCGACCAGTACACGACCAGCGCGCCGACGGCGACGACGACCGCCAGCGGGGCGACGGCACTGGCGACGCGGGCCGGGTCGCCGGACCGCAGCTCCCGGCGGGACCGGTCGACCTCGCTCAGGACACGCTGCTTGGTCTCCTCGGCCCTGCGCTGGGCGCGCGCCTTGACGTTCACCCGGTCCACGAGCTCCTCGACGGTCTCGCTCAGCTCCTCCCGGTGGCGCTCGATCTGCGCCTCGATGTCGTCCGGGTCGCTGGACGCGGTGGCCCGCTCCTGGTCAGTGCTGGTCATGGCTGGCGTGCTCCTTCACATCGGTGATGTCGCGCTTGACGCTGCGCACGGTGCGCTCGGGCGCTGCCGGAGTCGCCTCCCGTACCTGCTTCCTGCCGAGGAGGGAGACGACCCCCGAGACCGCCAGCAGGATGCCGCCGACGATCAGCGCGGCGGCCCACCCGGGCACCACCAGGGCGAGCGCGATGACCGCAGCCGCCACCAGCGCGCCCAGACCGTAGAGCGCCAGCAGGCCTCCAGCACCGAACATCCCCAGCCCGGTCGCGGCATGCTTCGCCTTCGCGCTGTACTCCGCCTGCGCCAGGCGCATCTCGTCCCGCACCAAGGTGCTGGTCTGCTCACTCAACCTCGCGATGAGCTCACCGGTGCCCATGGTGGCCGTGTCGCTCGAGTCGCCCCCGGGGTAGGTCCCCCTGGGCTCAGTGGTGCTCACGTCGCCGCGCCGGAGGAGTTCACGGACTCGAGGCTGCGAAGGGAGTCGTCAGACTGTCCGGTGGCGACCCCGTGGTCGGCGCTGCGGCCGGGTTCGCCGTCGCTGTGGGGGTCGCTGCCCTTTCCCCCCAGGCGTGAGGGGAGCCGGTCCTTGGCCGCATCCTGGACCTTGGCTGCCTGATCCTTGGCAACCCCCTGGGCCTTGGTCGCCTGGTCCTGCACCGTGTCGCTGTTCCAGAGGGCGCGGGCCCTTCCCTTGATCTCGCGGTAGCGGTCGCGTCCAGCGCGGGCGCCGAGAACGTACCCGGCGCCGAACGCAACGGCCATGGTGATCCTGCTCATCATCGATCTCCAAGTCTGGTGGGGGCGACGGCCCGTCGCCGCCGCGTTCGCCAGAGGTACCCGACCGTGACACGGACTAAACGGGACCCCCGGAGGTGTGCCCGCGTCCCGCTGCTCGCAGGAGCGCGGCCCCGCCCGGCGCGTGCCGGAGAACTTCGCGAGCCGGGCCGCGGCCTCCTCCAGCCGGCCCACACCCACCGGGGCCTTCACCGGCCAGTACGCGCACGCGGTGCAGGTCGCCTCGTCCCGGTGCGCTCCCGTGTACCGGTAGAGCAACGGCCCGGCCCCCGGCTCGGCGGTGAGGGCGTCGATGGTCGAGGACATGCGCGGGCCACGGTCGAAACCCGAGTGTGACCCCAGGAGCACGGAGGCGTCGAGGTCCTCGGATCCGGCATGAAACGTGTAGGACTGGCGGCGCTCGCTCCAACAGTGCTGCCGCACCCACGCTCGAACGACCTCCGCCTCTGCGCGCCAGCGATCGCCGGTCCCGATGAGGTGCCCCGCCGCGGCCAGCCTGGCGGCCGCGTCGGGTCGATCGAGTCGACCGGGCACATGAACAGGGGGCCGGCGTCGGACGCGACGAGCCCGATGACGCGGCGCGCCCCTGCCGGGACCGGGCCGGACCTCGTGGCGCAGTTTCACGGATCCCTCGAGCGCTCGAAGACGTTCGAGCCCCAGCGGGGGAGGGGGTCCCTGTTCGTCTGCTGGGACCGCACGGCGGTCTTGGCGAGGTACCAGTCGGGCAGGGCAGGGGGCGATGCGGTTGCCCAGCACGGTGTAGGCGGTCGAGATCCCGACCCACATGTTCCGGCGGGGGTGTTCGGCGGAGAACCGGATGGCTCGGGCGCAGACCTCGGGCTGCACGATCGGGGGCACCGGGCCCGGGTGGTCGGCATCCGGTTGAGGTTCCAGCCGAACTGGGTGGTGTTCACCCCGGAAGGGTCACCTGTCCGATGGTGACGTGGCTCCCGGTGGCCTTGAGCTCGGTGATCAGCGACTCCGTGAAGGCCTTGATGGCGTGCTTCGCCCCGCAGTGGGCCGACTTGAGCGGTATGGACCGGTATGCCATCGCGGAGGAGACCTTGAGGATCGCGCCAGGGTCCCGAGCCCGCATGTGCCGCAACGCTGCTCGCGTGCCGTTGGCTAACCCATGTAGGTTACGTGGGTCATCCGTCGGTACTCCTCGGGGGTGGTGTCCCAGAAGTGGGCCAGTGACCCCGATAACGCCACATGGACCCAGACGTCAAGGCGTCCCAGCTCGGCGACGATCCGGTCGGCAGCCCGCTCGACTCCATTCTCGTCGGCCACATCGACCTCGATGACCAGGCAGCGCCGACCATGACGCTCGACGTCGTCGGCGGCCCCGCGAAGTCCTGCTGCTCCCCGGGCGAGGGCCGCCACGTCGTAGCCCGACCTGGCGAACTCGACCGCCGTGGCCCTACCGATCCCGGCGGTGCCCCGGTGATGACTGCTACGCCCCGTCTGCTGGAGCTGGGCACGGCCGGTTCATCCTGACGCTCGTCGACTCCGGCATCGTGGCCGACGGGGTCACCGTGCCGGCGGCCCTTCTGGTGCGCTACCCGCGGAGGCGGCAGGTCAAAACCCTGGGCTGGTGCTCAGTCGATGACCTCGTTCCGGGGCCGGCTCTGCGGCTCCGGCACGCTGGTGTGCTCCCCGGAGAAACGTGAGACGACGTACGGGTCGCCGCGCGAGATGGCGGAGACCACGGACTCGAGCCACGTCCCCGGCTGGTCGGCCAGGTCGAGGTCGCGCAGCGTCTTCCTGAGCCGGGCCTCGACCTGTGGGGCGGGATCCCCCTGGCACTGACGGGTGAGCGCATTGATGGCCTGTTGCAGCTTCAGGTCACGGAGCCGACGCTGGTCGACGTCGGGTGTCGTCTCGTCGTGCATGATCTCCTTCGTCGGCTCGCCGCGGACCGAGGGACGGCCACCTGGTGTCCTTGCCCGTGGTGTCCTTGCCCGGTCCGCCGGGCAGCCAAACGTACTGTCGTCCTGCGCCTCAGCTACGGGGAGTCTCGACTCCCGGCTCCAGGTCGCCGTGGGCCACGACGTCCGCGGCGATGTCGGCCAGTTTGCGGTTCGTGTTCTGGCTCACGACGGAGAGGAGGTCGAAGGACTGTTGTTGGGTGAGGTGGTGGGTGGACATCAGGATGCCCATCGCCGTGCCGATCAGCCGATTGGACTCCAGTGCGCGGGTGAGGTTGTCCACTTCGAGGCGACCCTTGCTCGCCATGACTGCCACGGCGCCGTGGGTGGCGAGCAGCAGTCCGATCGTCGCGCTCTCGTCATCGAAGGCCTCCTCGTCCCGGGAGAACAGGTTCAGCGCCGCGACGGTGTCGTCGTCGCCGAGGTTGAGCCGGTAGGACAGCATGCTCGCCACTCCGAGCTCAGCGGCCCGCCTCCCGAACTCCGGCCACCTCGTGTCTCGCTTGATGTCGCCGGTGCGGTAGATGGTCGCGTCGAGGGCGGCGTCGACGCACGGCCCGGAGCCCACCTCGTACTGAGCCGCATCGACCTCGCGCGCGAGGTGATCGGTGGCCGCAGCGGTGACGAACTGGCCGCGACGCAAGGTGGTGACGCTGACCGAATCAGCGCCCGTCACGCGCTCCCGCGTGACGGAGACGAGCGACCCCAGCGCCTCGGTCGGCTTGGCGTCGACCTGCTCGCCGAGGTTTGCGAAGGCGGCAGCCAACGACCGGAGGTCGCGTTGGAGGACCGCGTTCACTGCCGAGTCGCCGTCAGGACCATTCACCCTGTCACTCTACGCCAGCCGTTTGCGCCGGCGCTGCCAGGCGTTCGGTCACCACGAAGCCGTCCCGGTGCAGAGCACCCCTGCGGCGCATGGCCCCCCCGGGCGAGGGGTACACCGTCCCTCGACGACCACCACGACCGAGGAGTGACTGAGGATGCAGGTAGTTGCGTGGTACAGGAGGGTGACGCCCGGGTCGCCCTCTCCTCACCGTCCCGTGGAGGCCCCTTCCGCCCGTGTTCGCGGGGGCCGCACGACGAGTGCGTCGTGCTGACACCGTGACGCCTCCGAGTCCACGCGACGGAAGCATCACGGTCGCCTCTGTCCCGTCAGGTCACGTCTACGTCCGTCATCTCTCGCCGGCAAGGGGAGGCGGTGCGGTGCTGCGCCTCGACGACCCACGCCCGTCGGCGGACACGCCGGCCGGCACTTGGTGGCCCCCCCGGATGCTCGACCCCACCTGGGTCCGCGACCACGGGGACTCCTTCGACCTGATGCACATCCACTTCGGCTTCGATGCGGTGAGTCCGAGGGAACTCGACCTGTTGGTCGGGGCGCTCCGCCGTCACGGCAAGCCTCTCGTCCTCACGGTTCACGACCTGCGCAACCCGCACCACTCGAGTGCCGAGCTGCACGACGAGCAGCTCGGTGTGCTCGTGGCCGCCGCGGACGCGCTCATCACGCTGACTCCGGGCGCGGCCCGCGAGATCGAGCACCGGTGGGGCCGCCGGGCGGTGGTACTGCCCCACCCGCACGTGGTGCCGGAGGAGTGGATCGCCCGACCACGTCCACCCCATGACGGCTTCGTCGTCGGGGTCCACGCGAAGAGCCTGCGGGCCAGCATGGCTCCCGCCGCCGCGGTCGACGAGATCTTGAGCGTCCTGGACCGGGTCCCCGACGCGGCCCTGCGCGTGGACGCCCACACCGATGTCATGTTGCCCGGGGGCGCCCGCCACGACGGCACGCTGGAGCGTCACCTGCGCGGGCTCGCCGGGGCCGGGCGGGTGGACCTGAGGATCCATGACTACTTCACCGACGACGAGCTCTACTCCTACCTCTCCGCACTCGACGTGTCGGTGCTGCCGTACCGCTTCGGGACGCACTCCGGGTGGCTCGAGGCCTGCCACGACCTCGGCACCACCGTCCTGGCTCCCGACTGCGGGTGGTACGCGGACCAACGGCCATGCGTGACCTACCGCACCCTCGGTCGTCCGGCCCGGCCCGGTTCCGTTCCCTCGCTCGGCGAGGCCATCCTCGACGCACACGCGATGGGAACGCCGCGGCGTCCGGAGCCGGGTGAGCGCATCCGGGAGAGGGACGCCGTCGCGCGCGCCCACGAGGACGTCTACCGTGCGGTCCTCGGTGGTTCGGGAGCGGGCACGGAGCGGTCTGCGCGCGAGACTCTGGGGGGACCGAGTGGTACGGTGTGCTCGTCCGCTGCCACGTCGTGGTAGCGCGCCCGGTCCAGCAGCGAGGCCTTCCCTGCAAAGGAAGGACCCACCGTGCACAAGGACAGCGCACACACCCTGCATGGGGGCAGCGAGGCGGGCGGTGGCATCGTCACCGTTGACCGCTTGGATGTCCAGGAGCGCCCAGGGCCCGGCGAAGGGTGCATCATCTGCACGGTGCGTGCCCCCATCGATACCGAATCCGTCGGTCGGGTGAGGACCCGGATGGCCGATGACCTGATGGCCCGCGGCTTGGGGGAGGAGCTGGTGGAGGACGCCCAGATCGTCGTCACCGAGCTGCTCACCAACGCCTTCCGCCATGCGCATGCCCTCTCGGACGGCACGATGAGGGTCCGGTGGAAGGTGCGCCCGGAGTCCCTCGAGATCGAGGTCACCGATGGGGGCAGCCCCACGACCCCGCTGCCTGCGCCGCGTGGGGTGTGGCGTGACAGTGGTCGGGGCTTGCGAGTCGTCCGGGCACTCGCCCACGAGTGGGGGTCCGGCGAGGACCGGACCGGGCACGTGGTGTGGGCCTGCCTCGGGGGACCGTCGAGGCGGCGTGTGGGCTGACGCCGTCGTGGCTCGTCGCGGTGCGGAGCGGCCGGCGTCAGTGGTTCCTCAGGGCCCCGAGACGACCTCGGACTTCGACACGACCTACGTCCACACCCTCTGTTGGTGGCAGGCATTTCGCCAGTACGGCATGACCCCCGCGATGGCGGTCGTCCACCGCGCCATCGGGATGGGTGCAGATCCCCTCGTGCCGCATGTGGTGGGTCCTGCTCGCGCTGCGCGGGCTGCCCCTCGTTCGACGCGGTCGTGCCGGGGTCGGACGTGGCTGAGTCGAAGACCGCGAGCGAGATCTTCGAGGCTGCCGTCGCCAGGGGGAACCTCGACGCCCGTCGGACGCTCTTCGTCGGGGACTCGGTCTGGGACCTGGAGGCATGTGCCGCGATCGGCAGGATCGGCGTCGGGCTCGAGTGCGGTGGCACCAGCGCGGCAGAGCTGCGGGAGGCAGGTGCCGACTACACCTTCGAGGATCCCGCGGGGCTGCTCCGCGCCCTTCAGGACTGGTGACGGTCCGGCGGCGATCCCGGCGAGCAGCCCGTGCTCGCCTCCCTCACGTCCGCGCCGACTCGTCCCCTGCCACGCCCGGGGACTGCGAACCCGTGCCCTCGGCGTCGTCGTCAGGCACCGGGTCCAGCGGGGAGACGTAGCCCGGCGGGGGTGGTGGATCCGGGGTGACCGGGGGAAAGGTCGAACCGTCGGGCAGGAGGTGGCTCGTCGGCTCCATGGGTGTCTCCATCGTCGGGACGTCGGTGGGGGAGGGTGAGGTCGTCAGGCCGCCATCGCGCTGTGCAGGTGCAGCCGCAGGCGTCGGGTGATGGAGGCGAGGATGCGGGACACCTGCATCTGGCTGACCCCGATGCGCTCGCCGATCGCTGCCTGCGACAACTCTTCTGCGAACCGTAGTCGCACGACCAACCGCTCCCGGTCGTCCAGCATCTGCAGGCCGTCCCTGAGCATGGACCGCAGCTCGACACAGGCGTAGGGGTCATCGGGATCGACGATGAGCTCGCCGAGGGACGGCGAGCCGCCAGCACTCATCGGGGCATCGAGTGAAGCCGGCCTGAAGCCCGAGGCGCAGAACTGGGTCTCCCGGACCTTGGCCTCCTCGAACCCGAGCATCTCGGCCACCTCGGCCGTGGTCGCCTGGCGACCGTGCAGGTGGCGCAGTGACTCCTGGGCGGCGGTGACCGCGGCACGCCCCTCCTGCAGCGAGCGCGGAGGGCGAACCACCCACCCGTGGTCGCGGAAGTGGCGCTTGATCTCTCCCCGGATCGTCGGCACGGCGAATGCCGTGAAGCTCCCCTGTGTGGGCCGGTAGCGCGCCACGGCTTTCACGAGTGCCAACCGGGCGACCTGCCGGAGGTCCTCGAGGTCGACCCCGCGACCCCGGTACTTCATGGCGATCGAGTCGGCCAGGTCCATCCCGCTCAGCACGACGTCTTCCTGCACCTCCGGCGGAACGCCGGGACTGCCGTCATGGGGTCGGAGGAGCTCGGTGACGGCATCGTCGATGCCGTCGGGGGAGGTGCGGGGCTCAACTGCGCGCATGTGACCGTCCTGACGAAGAAGGAGGATGGCCGCGCTGTCGGACCGGGTGTCAAGGGCCCCTGCCTCCCGACACGCTTCGACCGTAGCCACCATGGGCGCGGGACGGGACTTTGGCGCCGTACTTCCTCTCCGCGTCGGGCGAGCAGGTGCGCACGGGTCGACCGTGGCCGTCAGCCCTGGCGTGCGACGAGCGCCTCCGCGACCTCGTCGATGGCGCAGTTCCGCTGCCGGCTCTGCGCTCGGAGGAGCTCGAGAGCGTCCTCCGCCCCGAGCTTCTCCTCGGCCATGAGGATGCCCACCGCCGTGCCGATCATCCGGTTCGAGCTCAGCGCCCGCTCGAGGTTGCCTGCCTCGTCCTGTGCCAGAGCGGCTCGCAGGGCAACCGACCCGTGCACGGCCAGTAGTCGCAAGGTGGCGCGAGCGGTGTCGTCGAACGCGGAGGGTGACCGGGAGTAGACGCAGAGGTGAGTGCTCGAGCCGTCGTCGAGCTCGAGCTGGTGGCAGGTGACGTCGCCCAGTCCCAGAACGACAAGACGGTCCGGCACCGGTTCACACCGCTCCTCCTCGCCCAGAGCGGACATGTCGGCGACCACGTCGTGGGTGGCGAAGAGCACCCGGACGTCTTTCCCGCGGCGGGACACGACGCTCGCACAGGCGGCTCCCGCGGTGAGGCGAACGGCGGCGCCGGCCAGCTCCTCCAGCACCTCCGCCGGAGTGGTGCCGACCGTGGTGGTGACGCCGATGAGGGCCCCGGCGACCGGGTCGAGGGGGGCAGGAACCGCCACGTCGGACTTCTCCACCTCGCTCACGTCACACAGTCTACGGCGCCTGTCGAGTGGCCCTGACGGGCAGGCACCGGCACGGACGGGCCGCTGGGGCCCCCGCGGCCTAGGTCATCCGCCCCAGCCGAGCTCGTTCGACCACCGCACGGGCAGCCTCACCGAGCGGGACGCCTGCCGCTTCAGCCTCGACCCGAAGGGCAGCGAACGCGCCGGCCATGTCCAGGTCGCGGAGGTGGGCCAGTGCTCCCTTCGCCTGTTCCACCACGGCCCGGCCCGCCAACGCCTCCACGAGCGTCGCGGTGATACTTCCGGGATCGGTCGATCCCGACGTCACGATGACGAGGGTGGCGGTGTCCGCAAGGGCGCGAGTTGCCGCCTCGAGGTCGGGGTGCAGCTCGGTGCGGTCGTCGAAGAACAGGTTGAATCCCCCGTAGGTGCGATCGAGCCAGCGAAGGGGTGCTGCGTGGACGGAGCCGTAGCCGCTCGCGACGATGACCGGTCCGACGTCCGGCCACCGGCTGACGATCTCCACCTCGTCGGCGGCCGCCACCGGCTCGCCGCTGCGGACCGCGTCCACGCACGGGCCCTGATCACGCTGGCACTGGTAGGCCTCGAGCTCTGACACCGCGTGCGACGTGGCCGCGAGGAGCTCGAGGCGCTCGTCGGCACCGAGCACGAGGACACCGGCAGCGCTGGCGCCGAGTGCCGCGGCGCCCTCCTCCAGCAGGCGGTCGAGCGCACCGACGGCTTCGTGCTGCACGACGCTGCTGGCCGCGGCTCCCGCGACGGCTCGCAGCATCCTCTCGTCAGTCATGATGACGTGATCTCCTTGCCGGGCGTGGAGGCGAACACCAGTCGACGGTCGATGACATCTGCCGCGACGTCCGTCAGGGTCCGGTCATGAGCGTAGGCATGAGCACGCAGGAGGGCGACTGAGTCCGCGGGCCCGATCCCGAGCTGGGCAAGCACCATCCCGGTGGCCTGGTGCACCCGGGCCCGCTCGTCCCACTCGCCCTGGCCGGCGTCGGAACGGGTGGGAGCATCGGCGAGCAGGGCCGCACCGACCGCCAGGCCCAGCACGGTCGCGGCAGCCACGTCGAGCTGGACCTCCAGACCGGACTGGTACACGCTCAGCACCCCCACGCTGTCGGCCCCCCTCCCGAGCGGGATGGCGTGCAGGACCAACGGTCCGAGAGAGGTGACGCCCGATGTGAGCAGGATCGGCCACCGGGGGTCCGGCGTCAGGTCGCTGTCCACGTCCAGGCGGGTGTAGCTCCCGGTGGTGTACGCCTCGGGCGCCGGGCCCTGGGCGAGAACGTCCTGCGCCTCCTCGAGGGTCCTCGCCGTGGAGTCAGTCGCACACAGGGTGACCCGCTCGAGATGGGTGTAGGCCAAGGTGATGGCTCCCCCGGTCCCGCCGAGGATCGACACCGCCGTCAGGCAGAGGCGCATGGGCAGCGGCACGCCCTCCGAGGCCCCTCGGACAACCCCTCGCACCAGGCGATCGAGGAGATCGTCGACGTCCGCCATGGTTGTCACCTCGCTCGATGCTCTCTGAGTCCCCACGGTACGCCCCCTGTGGCCGAACGGCCGTGCCACGCCGTGACGATCGCGCCTCCCCCCGGTGTTCGTCGGGCGGTTTGCCCGATCCTCGACGTGGGTATCTCGGTGCGGAGCCTGGGCCGGTTCCCGGCACGTCCACGGCGCTCACTGTGACGTCCCCGCTCTCGAGCGGCTTCGCGAACTGGTGGTGGTGTGTGTGCACGTCGTGATGATCGGGTCGGCCCGTCATCCGTTGGCGGAGCCCTTCGCCGGCGGGCTGGAGTCCCTGTCCTGGCGCCTCTGCCGAGGCCTGCGCGAGCGCGGCGTCGACGTGACCGTCTTCGCCGGCCCGGGCAGCGACCCGTCCCTGGGGGCGAGAACACTGGACGTGGCACCCCTTCGGCTCAGCGCTGCGGCCGAGCAGGACGTCTCGATGGTGCCCGAGTCCTGGCTGCGAGAGCACCACGCCTACCTGCAGGTCATGCTGGAACTGCAGCAACGGGACGATGTGGACGTCATCCACAACAACAGCCTCCACCACCTGCCGGTCGCCATGGCGGCCTCTGCTGCCGCGCCGATGGTGACGACGCTGCACACCCCGCCGACCCCGTGGCTGGAGCCGGCCATCGCCATCGCCGGCACCCGGGGTTCGACGTACGTCGCGGTCAGCCGCCATACCGCCGCCTCGTGGTCCCACGTCGCCGCGGCCACAGTGGTGCCGAACGGAGTCGACGTCGAGCGGTGGCGACCGGGGCCCGGGGGAGGCTCCCTGGTGTGGGTCGGGCGGCTCGTCCGGGAGAAGGCGCCCCACCTGGCCATCGAGGTCGCACGAAGAGCGGGCCGACGGCTCAGGATCGCCGGGCCCGTGTCGGACCCCGGCTACGTCCGGGACGAGGTGCTGCCCCGGCTGGGTCCCGACGTCACGTACGTCGGGCACCTCGACACCGAGGGGCTGCGCCGGCTCGTGGGTTCGAGCGCCGCGATGATCGTGACACCTATGTGGGACGAGCCCTACGGTCTGGTCGCCGCCGAGGCGCTTGCGTGCAGCACCCCGGTCGTGGCCTTCGACCGTGGCGGTCTGGGAGAGTTCATCACCCGGGAGGTGGGCGTGCTCGTCGAGCCGGGGGACGTGTCCGGTGCTGCCGAGGCGGTGGCTGCCGTCGCACGGCTGGACCGGGCCGGCATCCGGCGCCACGCCGTCGAGCGATGCTCTGCCGAGCGGATGGTGGCCGACTACCTCAGGGTCTACGAGGACCTGACGAGGGTGGAGGGTGCGGCGTGATCGGGTGGTATGTCCACCACCACGGCCGGGGCCACGCCAGGAGGGCGATGACGATCGCGTCGCGGATGGCGACGCCGGTGACCGGACTCAGCTCCTTGCCCCGTCCGGAGGAGTGGTCCGGCGGCTGGGTACAGCTCTCGCGGGACGACGAGGACATCCGCCCCGGCGCACCCGGGCGCGACGCCACCGCCGGGGGGGTCCTGCACTGGGCGCCCCTGAGGCACCGAGGCCTCGCGTCGAGGGCTGCCGAGATCGCGTCGTGGATCGCGGACGCCGAACCGTCGTTCGTGGTGGTCGACGTCTCGGTCGAGGCGGCGCTCCTGGCCCGGCTCTGCGGTTCCCCGGTGGTGGTCGTGGCCCTGCCGGGCGCCCGGTGCGATCGAGCGCACCGGGCGGCGTACGACGTCGCCGCGTGCTTGCTCGCCCCCTGGCCCTCCGGCACCCACGCCGAGGACTGGCCCGACCACTGGCGTAGGAAGGCGTTCCATGCGGGCGGGATCTCCCAGTTCGAGGGCCGGACGGTCCCATCGGTCCAGCGTCTCGACAAGAAGGTGCTCGTGCTGTGGGGCGGCGGCGGCCGGGATGTCACCCGAGCCGAGGTCGATGCCGCTCGACGTGCCACCCCGGACTGGACCTGGTGCGAGCGGACCCCTCGACACCCCTCACCCGACCTGTGGCGGGAGCTGCACGAGTCGGCCGTCGTGGTCACGCACGGAGGCCAGAATGCCGTGGCGGACGTGGCGGCATCGCGCACACCGGCGGTGGTGATCGCGCAGACCCGACCCTTCGGCGAGCAGGCGGCCACCGCGCGGGCCGTGGCCGACCTGGGTGTCGCGGCCGGTCTGGCCCGCTGGCCCCCTGCGGACGCGTGGCCAGACCTGCTCGAGCGGGCTCATCTCGCCGGGGGTCGGGGATGGAGCGCGTGGAGCACCGGCCGAGGTGCCGCCGACGCAGCGGCCGTTCTCGACGGGATGGCCCTCGACGCCGCGTCGACTCCGGCGGACGGATGAGCCCGTCCCTCGCGGTGGTCACCATCGTCCATGGGCGCCACGAGCACCTCGTGGGGCAGCTGCGTGGTCTGCTCTCGGGGTCGCGCGCGCCCGACCTGCACGTCGTCGTCGCGATGGACGACCACTCCGTCGACGAACTGGTCGGAGGAGCGGGATCGGCGCGGTGGCCGACACGGGTGGTCCACGTCCCACGTGACTCGGGGCGGCTGCCCCTCGCCGCGGCCCGCAACAGGGGGGTCGCGGAAGCGATCGCGGCCGGGTGCCAAGAGCTCGTCCTGCTGGACGTGGACTGCATCCCGGACGGGGACCTGCTCCGGCGGTACTCAGAGGTGCTGCAGGACGGCTTGGACCCACCCACCGGCGTCATCGGACCGGCCCACGGTGCGGGTCCTGTTGTCCTGTGCGGCGAGGTTCGCTATCTGCCGGCGTCGACAGGCGGAGACCCCACCGACCCCGCGTGGCTGGCAGCGGCCCGACCCCATCCGGCCAGGCCGGTCGTCCCACCCGGAGCGGTGCGGCCGGACGACGACGTCACCCTGTTCTGGTCCCTGTCCTTCGCCATGACGGACACCGACTGGTGCGCCGTGGGGGGCTTCGACGAGTCCTACGTCGGGTACGGCGGGGAGGACACCGATTTCGGTCAGCGGCTCCGCCGTGCGGGTGGTCGGCTCCTGTGGGTCGGGGGAGCGATGGCCTTCCACCAGCACCACCCGGTGCAGTCCCCGCCGGTGCAGCATCTCGAGGACATCGTCCGCAACGCCAACCTCTTCGCGGCGAGGTGGGGCTGGTGGCCCATGGAGGGGTGGCTGGCGGAGTTCCAGGCGGCCGGTCTGGCCGCGCGCTCCCGGGACGGCCGGTGGCACGTCGTCGGGCCCACCGTTCGGCTCACCGGATGACGCCGCCCAACCACGGACGCGCTGGGACGGCGCGGACGTCGCGACCGCGCTGCGGTCGGATGAGCAGCTGTCCTCCCTGCCGCCCGCGCGTGCAGCTTTCCCCCTGGGTTTCCCACCGCCCCGCCCCGGGTATGACGGGCCACTGAGCCGCTGCCACCGCGCAGTCCATCACCCCCGAGGAGAGCCATGTCCCAGGACGCCATCGTCATGCTGCGCGAGGACCACAAGGAGGTCCGGGCGCTGTTCCGGGAGTTCCAGAAGTCCTCCACGACCGCCGCACGCAAGCGGCGGATCGTGGAGAAGGTGATCGAGCTGCTGACGATCCACACCTACATCGAGAACGAGGTGATGTACCCGCGTGTCCGCGAGCTTCTGCCCGAACTCGAACAGGACATCCTCGAGTCCTACGAGGAGCACCATGTCGCCGATGTCCTGGTGATGGAGCTCGCCGCCCTGAGCCCGTCGGATGAGCGCTTCGAGGCCAAGACCACCGTGCTGATCGAGAACGTGACACACCACATCGAGGAGGAGGAGCAGGACTGGTTCCCGAAGGTCCGCGACGGCCTGTCCCGAACCCAGCTCCGCGAGATCGGGGATGATCTGGCAGCCGCGAAGAGCTCGGCCCCTCGCCGTCCCGAGCAGCCCAGCGCGCTGAAGAAGACCCTCGACGCCGTGGTCTCCTGATGCGGCCGGCATCCTGAGGTGGGGTGGGTGCCCGGACGCCCTCGCGATCCTGGACGCGGTCGGATGCGAGCGCGCCCACGTCGTGGGCCACGACTGGGGAGGCCTGCTGGCCTGGCACCTGGCTGCCCGGCATCCCGCACGGGGTCTCGGCGGTCACGGTCTGCTCGACGCGGACTCGACCCGGGGGCGGTGGACGTGGCCACGACGTTCCTCTGGGGCAAGCGCGACCCGGCTATGGGGCGGGTGGCCGCGCAGCGCACCTCCGAGCACGTTCGTGGCTCCTACCGGTTCATCGAGCTTGACGAGGGCCACTGGCTCCCCGAGCGCCGACCCGACGAGGTGGCCGCGGCAGTGCTCCAGGCCGGACCCGCGCTTCGCACCGGCGCACGTGCGTGACCAGGAGCCCTCCTGGGTATGCGTCGCTGCACGAAGCGTCGCGTCAACGGCGTGCCAGCGACAACGACGGAGGCAGTAGATGACGAACGAGATCCCGGCGCAGACCCAGTCCTGGCCAGGGCACACCAACGAACTCCGGCCCCGCCCGGACCACGGCGAGGAGAGCTGGGTCGGTCGCGACCGCCTGGTCGGCAAGCGGGTGCTCGTCACGGGGGGTGACTCCGGCATCGGGCGCGCCATCGCGGTGACCTTCGCCAAGGACGGTGCCGAGCTGGTGGTGACCCACCTCCCCGAGGAGGAGGAGGACGCCCGCGACACCGTCGCCGCGGTGGAGCGGGTCGGGGGTCGCGCGGTGGCCGTCGCGGCTGACCTTCGTACCCACGGCGCGGTTCGTGCGGTGGCCGAGCGGGCTCGGGCCGAGATGGGCGGGGTGGACGTGCTGATCTGCAACGCCGCCTACCAGATGACGCACGACCTCCTCGAGGAGTTCCCCCCCGAACAGGTCGAGCGCACCTTCGCGACGAACGTCTTCTCCACGTTCTGGCTCGTCCGGGAGCTCGCCGGGGACCTCGAGGAGTCCGGAGGCAACGTCATCGCGACGACCTCGATCCAGGCCTACCAGCCGTCGGACCACCTGCTGGACTACGCCGCGACGAAGGCCGCCCTGACCAACCTGGTGGTCAACCTCGCGCAGGAGCTCGGTTCGCGTGGCATCAGGGTGAACGCCGTGGCGCCGGGCCCGGTGTGGACCCCGCTGATTCCCTCGACCATGGCGCCGGAGAAGGTCGAGGGCTTCGGGTCCGACACCCCTCTCGGCAGGGTCGGTCAGCCGGTGGAGGTGGCTGCGGCATTCGTCTTCCTCGCCTCGGACGAGGCCGGCTACGTCTCCGGAAGCGTGCTCGGCGTGACCGGTGGCAAACCCGTCTTCTGACCGGCCGCGACTCGCGGCGGATGGCCGCACGCGCCCACCCGCCTTCTCCGCGGCGTCCGCGCCGGCGATGGTTCCCGGCGCGCCTACTCGGGCGAGACCGGCGCGAAGCGGTGCCAGGCGCGGTGGGACGCGAGGAGCGCGAGGATGCCGTCCGCGACGGCCCCTGCCGTCCCCGTCACCACCCCCGGCGCGGCGGCGTCCGCCGCCGCCTCGGTCAGGACGGCATCTGCGGCGCCGATGGCGCCCAGGGCCTTGGCGTGGCGCCAGGCCTCTCCGACGAGCTTGACCACGCGAGGGTCGGAAGCATCCGCGTCCGCTCCCGCCTTGGCGTCGGCCGAGGTGCGCGCGTCCGGGGCCGGCGGTACCGCGCCGACCACGACCACTGCGTCGAACTCGATCGACGCGGCCACGGCGTACGACCGCTGCATGGCGACGCCGTGGATGACTCCGCCGTGCGGGCCGACGACCAGCGGCACCACTCCGGCAGCGTCCAGCGCCTGCCGCACCGTCGTCACCGCGCCGGCGTCGAACCCGTCCCCGACGATGATGCCGACCTGGCGCCCGGCCACCGGCCAGCTTCCGCCCAGCTGGGTGAGGGCCGCGCTCGTCGCCGTGGAGGTCGGCGGCTCCGATGCATCCGGTGCGGGCAGCCCGAGCCCCTCGGCGACGCGCTGGCAGAGGTCGGGATGCACGTTGGCCAGGGCGAGCAGCTGGCGCTCGCGGATGGTGGTGTCCCAGCACCGGGAGAGCTCGAAGGTGTAGGCGGACACGACGTGGTCCTGCTCGACCGGGCTGAGCGAGCGGTAGAACAGGGCGGCCTGGGTGAAGTGGTCGGAGAAGGACTGCGGGTTGCCCCGCTCCTTCACGCCCTCGGCGATGTGGGCGGGTACGTCGAGGAACGCGCCGTCGTCGTCACCAGCGACGAACGGGCACCCGGCATCGAGGGAGTTGGGGCGGTAGGGCGCGACCCCGCCGTGCACCGCGTCCTGGTGGAAGCTGTCGCGCTGGTTGTCGTTGACGGGTGCGTGGGCGCGGTTGATCGGGATCTGGGTCCAGTTCGGGCCACCCAGTCGGGTGATCTGGGTGTCGAGGTAGGAGAAGAGCCGCGCCTGGAGCAGGGGGTCGTTCGTGACGTCGATGCCGGCGACGAGGTTGCTCGGGTTGAAGGCGACCTGCTCGGTCTCGGCGAAGTAGTTCGTCGGGTTGCGGTCCAGGGTCATCGTGCCGAGGACGCGCACGGGGCACAGCTCCTCCGGCACGAACTTCGTGGGGTCCAGGAGATCGATGCCCTCGAACATCTCGTCCTCGGTGTCGGGCATCACCTGCACGCCGAGGTCCCACTGCGGGTGGGCGCCGGCCTCGATGGCGTCCGCGAGGTCGCGTCGGTGGAAGTCGGGGTCCAGGCCCCCGGTCAGCTGAGCCTCCTCCCACGTCATGGAGTGCACGCCTTGTCGCGGCTTCCAGTGGAACTTCACGAGCACGGTCTCCCCTGAGGCGTTCACGAGCCGCCAGGTATGCACGCCGAAACCCTCCATGGTGCGGAACGACCGCGGGAGGGCGCGGTCGGACATGTTCCAGATGGTGTGGTGCTGGGCCTCGGTGTGCAACGACACGAAGTCCCAGAAGGTGTCGTGGGCGCTCTGCGCCTGCGGGATCTCGCGGTCGGGGTGCGGCTTCCCGGCGTGGATGACGTCGGGGAACTTGATGCCGTCCTGGATGAAGAACACCGGGATGTTGTTGCCGACCAGGTCGTAGTTGCCCTCCTGCGTGTAGAAGCGGGTTGCGAACCCGCGGGTGTCACGGGCGGTGTCCATAGAGCCGCGCGAGCCCAGCACCGTGGAGAACCGCACGAAGACCGGGGTCTCCACGCCCTCCCCGAGGAAGGCCGCCCGGCAGACGTCGGTCGCCTCGCCGTTGCCGACGAAGGTGCCGTGGGCGGCGGCGCCGCGGGCGTGGACCACCCTCTCGGGGATGCGCTCGTGGTCGAAGTGGCTGACCTTCTCGCGCAGGTGGTGGTCCTGGATGAGTGTCGGTCCACGGCGACCGGCCTTGAGCGAGTGATCGGAATCCCGGAGCCGTGCCCCGTGGGCCGTCGTGAGGAACGGTCCCTGCTGGGCGACCTGCTCGGGCGAGACGTCGGTCTCGGCCCCGGTGGGGGTGCGCGTGTCGGGGCCGGCCTGGTCGCCCTTCGGTGGCAGGGGCGCGCGCGGCTCGGTCGGCTCCTCAAGGGAGGGGGCCCGGGAGGTGGGCACCCCCGGAACGGTGATGTCGTCGGTGGGCTGCTGTGCGTCGGTCACGGTCGTCCTCTCGTTGCTCGCCGCCGGGGTGGCGGGCCGCGGGGCTCTTCGTCGCTGTCGGTTCCTGCCCCGCTGTCGGTTCCTGCCCCGCTGTCGGTACCTACCCCGCTGTGGGCACCTTCACTCCTTCGGGCGCGCTCGTCGCCTGGCCGGCGAGGGCGAGACCGGCGACGAACGCCGCGAGACCGCCGTCCACCCTTCCTGCCGAGCGGCCCGAGGTGCGCACCCGGGTGGTGTCCGTCGCGACCCACGAGGAGGTGGCCTCCTTCACCCTGGCGACCAGTGCGCCCCCGCCGTCGGCGGCCGTGACCAGGGCGTGGGAGACCACGTCGCCGCGCCGAGCCCGAGCCAGGATCGCGGTCGCGTCGAGGTGTGACCCGACGGCCCGGACCAGGCTGAGGTCGATGCTGCCGAGCGTGGCGAGGGCGCGGACGAGGGGTGCGGAGAGCGGGCCGAGGTCGGCGGCGAGGGGCTCGAGCGACCCGGAGCACGCCGTAAACGGAGCCGCGACGTGCGGGGGGCGCCAAACGGGCAGGCACTCTCGGCCGTCACGTGCCGGCATCCGTGTCAGGGTTGCTGTCGTCCCGAAGGAGGTGCCGCGATGACCACGACCGTCGATGCCGTCGTCATCGGCGCCGGACCGAACGGCCTCGTCGCGGCCAACGCAGTGGCCGAGGCCGGGTGGGACGTCCTGGTCCTCGAGGCCAACGAGGAGGTCGGAGGTGCGGTGCGCAGCGCCGAGGTGACCGCGCCAGGGTTCGTCTCCGACCTCTTCAGCGCCTTCTACCCGTTGGCTGCCGCCAGCCCCGTCATGAGGGACCTCGACCTGCACCGCCACGGCCTCGAGTGGGTCCGCGCACCGGACGTCCTTGCGCACAGCCTGGAGCACGGGGGGACCGCGGTGCTCCACCACGACCCGGAGCGCACGGCGGCAGGGCTCGAGGAGTTCGCCGTGGGCGACGGTGACGCGTGGCTGAGCCTCCACCGGCAGTGGCTGAGGGTCCGCGACCCCCTCCTCGATGCGCTGTTCACGCCGTTTCCCCCGCTGGGCCCCGGATCACGCCTGCTGCGAGAGCTCGGCGCCCGAGGCACCCTCGACCTCACCCGTCTCGGGCTCAGCCCGGTGCGGCGGCTGGGACAGGAGCTCTTCGAGGGTGACGGCGGCCCCCTGCTCCTCACGGGGAACGCCATGCACAGCGACCTCCCCCCGGATGCTGGCGGAAGTGCGCTCTTCGGGTGGCTCCTGGCGATGCTCGGACAGGACGTCGGGTTCCCGGTGCCGCGGGGCGGGTCCGGGCGGCTGGCGGAGGCGTTGCGGAGGCGGGCCGAGTCGGTGGGCGCACAGGTGCGGACCGGGGCCCGCGTCGCGTCGGTGGTCCTGAGCGGCGGGCGGGCGGTGGGGGTGCGCTGCGCCGACGGGTCCGCGGTGCGAGCGCGACGAGCGGTGCTTGCCGACGTCGACGCCCCGTCCCTCTACGAGAAGCTCGTGGGGACGAGTGCGCTCCCCGGGCGACTCCGTGCGGACCTGCGTGACTCCTTCCAGTGGGACCACGCCACCGTGAAGCTGAACTGGGCCCTCGAGCGGCCGGTGCCGTGGACCGACGAACGAGCCGCAGGAGCAGGCACGGTGCACCTCGGGGTCGACCTCGACGGATTCGTCGACTTCGCCGCCGACCTCAGCCTCGCGCGAGTGCCCGAGCGGCCCTTCATGCTGCTGGGCCAGATGACGACGGCCGACCCCACCCGCTCGCCCGCCGGCACCGAGTCGGCGTGGGCCTACACCCACGTCCCTCGGGAGATCGACTGGCAGGGTGACGTCCTCGCTCGTCACGTCGAGCGCATGGAGGATGCCGTCGAGCGGGTGGCACCCGGCTTTCGTGACGCGGTGGTGGCGCGGCACGTCCAGGCCCCGGGCGACCTCGAGGGGGCGGACTCCAACCTCGTGGGTGGGTCCATCAACCAGGGCACGGCCATGCTGCACCAACAGCTCGTGTTCCGGCCGACGCCCGGGCTGGGACGACCGGAGACCCCCTTCGAGCGGCTCTACCTCGCCGGTGCCTCGGCCCACCCGGGGGGCGGGGTCCACGGGGCCTGCGGCTGGAACGCGGCCAGGGTGGCCCTGCGGGCCGCTGGGCCGTCGGGGGCGGCCCGGCGAGCGCTGGCCCGGACCGCGTGGAGCAGGGTCCTACGGTGAACCGGCCGGTCGAGAGGGGGGTCGCTCAGGACGACGGCTCCTCCTCACCGGAGCGGCGCTCCGTCAGGTAGGCCAGCCGCTTGAGCGATTCCACGTTACGGCGCCGGATGGCAACCTGGCGCAGCGCCCTCGGGGTCAGCGTGCCCGGCCCGGACACGGCATCCTCGGCGATCGAGACGATGCACCGACCCGGCCCCTCGTCTTCGAGCCGGATGACGACCTGGGCCTCGCCCATCGGCCACCCCCTCGCCCGCAGCACGAGCTCTCGGCCCCGGCGGGACCGCAGGGAGGTGGTCGCGTCGTCGACGACCGCCGGCCACACCCCGAACGAGTGGTGGATGGCTGCTCCCTCCTGCGGCCACGTGGTGTCGACGAGCCGCACCCGGGAGGCACCGACGACCCAGGTGGTGTAGGCCCACCCGTCGGACAGCACACCCCACACCGCATCGGCGTCAGCGCTCACGGCGCGACTGACGGCGGCGGCACGGATCTCGCCCTCGGTCATCTCGTCGTTCATCGCAGTGCTCCTTCTTTTCGGATCTCGGGTGCTCCGATGCCGATACGCCTCGGCGCCGGCCACCGGCAGGGGTTCGAAGACGTTGCCGGGCCCGTTGGGGACGTTCTCCCGGGCCAGACCAGCGCGGTCCATGAGCGGGGTGACGATGGCGTCGAAGACGCCGGGGAGGGCCCGGAACCCCAGCAGGACCACCGCGTTGGCGATGCCGACGCCACGATCCCGTCGGGGCCGGCGAATGGCTCGTTCGATGGCCGCGGCGACCTTCGTCGGCTGGTCGACCGGCGGCGGCGCCTGGCCGTGCCGGTGCAGGTAGTGCCGGCGCGCCGGTACACCGGCGTGTCGACCCCGCCGGGCGAGATGAGGCTGATGGACGTGCCCGGAGACTGACGTGCCTCGACCTGAAGCGTCCGCACCAGTCCGTGCAGACCCCTCTTCGAGGCCGTGTAGGCGCTCAGGGACGGCGTCGCGATCTTGCCCGGGAGGGAGCCGACGACGACGAGGGTCCCGGGGGTCGTCCCCCGCGCACCCGCTGCGCGCCGCGCCGTCGCGGTCCTCCCCTTCGCCATCAGCTCTCCTGCGTCTTCAGCGTGCCCTCGAACCGTTCGCGGGTGCCGGGTCGCACGACGAGCCCGTGCCCCTCCCCCAGGGGGAGCCGACCCCGGGCCGGCTCCTCCCACCCGTCGAACAGTGACTACTCGCAGGGCCTGCTCGTGCCAGAACCGCAGCAGGTCCACGGCATCCTCGACGTCACGAGGGGTCACGACCGCCAGGGGCACCTGGCGGTAGTTGGAGGAGTCGACCGCGTAGGCGCCGAGAGCGCCTCGGTGGACCCGGACCTCGCCGCGAACCCGCTGCGCGAGGTCAGCCCTCAGCCGGTCGGGTGCCTGGGGCTGCACGACGGTCATACCTGGTCCATGCCCGGCCTGGCGAGCGGCTAAACGTCGGGCGGCACCGCAGCCTCGGGGCGACTGGCGAATACGGTGACAGGGCAGCGGTCCCTAGACTCGGCGCATGGCCCTCCGGCTCGGCGTCCGCAGCCGCATCCTCGTGCTCACCATGCCGGTGGTCATCCTCGTGAGTGGTGCGATCGCCGGGGTCGTCTACCTTTCCCTCGGCCAGCTCCTCGACGCCTCGGCCCGCGACCTCGCGGTGGCGGAGGCGACCGAGTTGCGCGCCGACGTGGGGCTCCACCCGATCGGAGAGCTGCTCGCCGCTCACCCGTTGGCACTCGGCAACCGCGTCGCCCAGGTGGTCGACGCGCGCACCGGCCGCGTCCTCCTCACCTCCGACAGGACGCTCTCGGCGCCGGTGGCCGACACCGACATCCAACCCGGCTCCATCCGCGTGGTCGTCCGGGACGACCTTCCCTCCCTTCCAGGCGGGTACGCCGTCGCAGTCGCCGACGCCCCCGCCGCGGACGGGAGCCCCTACGTCGTGCTCGTGGCCGTGGCCACCAGGGTCGAGACCGATGCGTTGATCCGTTCCGCGGAGTTCGCCCTCATCGGTGCCGTGGGCCTGGCGGCGATCCTGGGAGCGCTCACGGCGTTCGCCGTGAGCCAGGCGCTGCGTCCGGTCGAACGGATGCGCCACCAGGTGGAGTCGGTCGTGGCCTCGCAGCCGGCCCCGACGATCGAGGTGCCTCCGGGGCGCGACGAGCTGGCGAAGCTCGCCGAGACGATGAACCGGGTGTTGGAAAGGCTCCGGGTGGCCAATGCCGACCGCAGGGCCTTCGTGGCCGATGCCGGTCACGAGCTGCGCAGTCCCCTCGCGACGATCCGGGTCCTCCTCGACCGTCTCGCCGAGGACCGGCCAAGCGCGGAGCGGCGCGAGGTGGCGGGTCGCGCCTCGGACGAGGTCGACCGCCTCGCCGTGCTGGTGGAGGACCTGCTCGCCCTGGCCGCCGCCGACGAGGGGGCCATGACGCTGCGCGTGACCGACGTCGACCTCGATGACGTCGTCCTCGCCGAGGTGAACGTCGTCCGGTTCCGGGGCGCGGCCGTCGCGGTGTCACTCCAGCCGATTCGCGTGCAGGGCGACGAGAGCCGGCTCGGCAGGGTGGTGCGCAACCTGCTCGAGAACGCCGAACGCCACACCCACGGTCGCATTCGGGTGGGACTGGCCGCGGAGTCGGGCACCGCCGAGCTCACCGTCGACAACGACGGACCGCCGATCGCCGTGGAGGACCGCGAGCGGGTGTTCAAGCGGTTCGTGCGGCTCGACGACTCCCGCACCCGGGACACCGGAGGCACCGGCCTCGGGCTGGCCATCGTGGCGGACATCGTGGGCGCCCACGGAGGCACGGTGACGGCTGGCGAGGCGCCCGACGGGTGGTGCAGGTTCTGCGTCAGTCTGCCGATCGTGGACCGACCGGATTGAGCCGGTAGCCGACCCCTCGCACCGTCTCGAGGGACTTGACCTCGAAGGGCGCGTCGATCTTTCGCCGGAGGTAGCCGATATAGACCTCCACGACGTTGTCGGCGCCCGGGTAGTCGGAGTCCCACACGTGCTGGAGGATCTCGGTCTTGCTCTGCACCTGCCCCGCTCGGCGCATCAGGTGGTGCAGCAGGGCGTACTCCCGTGCCGTGAGCCGTATCTCGCGACCCTCGCGGGTGACGCTGCGCGTCGTGGGGTCGAGGGTGAGACCGCCGGCGGTGAGGGCGACGGGGCGCTCGGGCGCGCCGCGACGGGCCAGCGCCTGGAGCCGGGCCAGCAACACGGGGGTGCTGAAGGGCTTGGTCACGTAGTCGTCGGCGCCCAGCTCGAAGGCGTCGGTCTGGTCGTACTCCCCGTCCTTGGCGGTGAGCATGAGCACAGGGACCCAGACGTCGTTGGCGCGCAGGTGCTTGAGGACGTCGTAGCCGTTGAGCTGGGGGAGCATGATGTCGAGCACGACGATGTCGTAGCCGCCCGCGAGGCCCATCTGCAGGCCGGTGCGGCCGTCGCCGGCGTGGTCGACCACCCACCCCTCGTCGCGCAGGGTCTCCCGGAGCGCCTCGGCGAGGGGGCGCTCGTCCTCGACCAGCAGGAGTCTCACGACGCTTCCCGTCTCGCGGGTGACAAGGGACCCGATCAGGTTACCCACCTCTTTGCCGCGCCCAGTAGCCCTCCTCGTCAACTCATGCGGTCTACGTCGTCCATTGCCTATACAACGACGGATTCCGTGGTATCGCCGGGCTGAGATCGCGAATATGATCGTCCAATGATCGAGCAGAAGCGGATCCTCGCGACCCCCATCCCCGGCCCGGCGTCCCGGGCGATGCACGCGCGCAAGACCGCGGCGGTCTCCGCCGGGGTGAGCACCGGGTTGCCGGTCTATGTCGTCGAGGGGGCGGGCGGCATCGTGCGCGACGTCGACGGCAACCAGCTCATCGACTTCGGCTCGGGCATCGCGGTCACCACGGTCGGCAACGGCAACCAGCGGGTCGTCGACGCGGTGACCGAGCAGATCAGGGCGTTCACGCACACCTGCTTCATGGTCACGCCCTACGACGTCTACGTCGAGGTGTGCGAGAAGCTCAACGCCCTCACCCCGGGTCAGCACGAGAAGCGCACCGCACTGTTCAACTCCGGTGCCGAGGCGGTGGAGAACGCCGTGAAGATCGCCCGCCACGCCACCGGGCGCACGGCAGTCGTGGCGTTCGACCACGGCTACCACGGACGCACCAACCTCACGATGGGCCTCACCTCCAAGAACATGCCGTACAAGGACGGCTTCGGGCCCTTCGCCAGCGAGCTCTACCGGGTGCCGATGGCCTACCCCTTCCGCTGGCCGGGCGGGGCGGAGGCCTGCGCCGCCGACGCCCTGCGCACCGTGACCGACCAGATCCATGCCCAGGTCGGGGAGAAGAACTGCGCGGCCGTGATCATCGAGCCGATCCAGGGGGAGGGCGGCTTCATCGTCCCGCCCGACGGGTTCCTCCCCGGCCTGGCCGACTGGTGCCGGGAGCACGGCATCCTGCTCATCGCGGACGAGGTGCAGTCGGGCTTCTGCCGCACCGGCGACTGGTTCGCCTGCGACCACGAGGGCGTGGTGCCCGACCTCATCACCACCGCCAAGGGCATCGCCGGCGGCATGCCGCTCGCGGCCGTCACCGGCCGGGCCGAACTCATGGATGCCGTCCACCACGGCGGCCTGGGTGGAACGTACGGCGGCAACCCCGTGGCCTGCGCGGCGGCCCTGGCTTCGATCGCGACGATGGAGGAGGACGACCTCGCGCGACGAGCCCGCGAGATCGGCGAGATCCTCACCGAACGGCTCGACCGGCTCGCGGACAAGTTCGAGGAGATCGGCGAGGTCCGGGGCCGCGGCGCGATGATCGCCATGGAGCTCGTCAGCGACCCCGAGACCAAGGAGCCGGCGGCGGCGCTCGCCGCCGCCGTCAACAGGGCCTGCCACGAGCGGGGCCTCATCACGCTCACCTGCGGCACCTACAGCAACGTCTTCCGCTTCCTCCCTCCGCTGTCGATCTCCGACGACCTGCTGCACGAGGGCATCGACGTGCTCGAGGAGGCCTTCGCGGCCTCGGTGTCCTGACGTGGCGCCCGCTGTGCCCGCGGTGTTCGACCTCACGGGCCACACCGCGGTCGTCACCGGCGCGGGGGCGGTCGACGGCATCGGCATGGCGTGCGCACGCCTCCTCATGGCCTGCGGGGCCTCGGTGGTCGTCGGCGCCACCACCGCGCGGGTGCACGAGCGGGCCGGGGAGCTCGAGGCGTCCGGGGGACTCGCCGCCGGCGTGGTCGCCGACCTCACCACCCCCGAGGGAGCAGAGCGCGTGGTCGATGCCGCCCTGGCCCTGGGCGGTGGGCTCGACGTGCTCGTCAACAACGCCGGCATGGTCTCCGTCGCGGGCGGTGGCGACTACCTCGAGGGGGACGTGCTCGGCACCGACCACGAGCGCTGGCGCGCGTCGATCGCCCGCAACCTCGACACGGCATACCTCGTCACCCGTGCGGCCCTCCCACACCTGCGGGCCGGCGGCCGCGGCCGCGTCGTCATGGTGACCTCGGTGAGCGGCCCGGTCATGGCGATGCGGGCGGATGCCGCGTACGCCGCCGCCAAGGCGGGGCTCGTCGGCCTCACCCGGGCCCTCGCGGTCGACGAGGCCGGGCACGGCACGACGGTCAACGCGGTCGCTCCCGGCTGGATCGCGACGGGCTCCCAGACCCCGTCCGAGGCCGATGAGGGGCTCGTGACGCCGGTCGGTCGTTCGGGCACCCCGGAGGAGGTCGCCGCGGCGGTCGGGTTCCTCGTCTCCCCGGGTGCGTCGTACGTGACGGGCCAGGTTCTCGTGGTCGACGGGGGCAATTCGATCGCGGAGGAGCGGGTACCCGCGCGCTCCTAGACTTGTCCGGTGACTCGTCCCGTGCTGCGCCAGGTGCACAACATCGGGCGTCGCCGGGCCTGGGTGATCTGGGCGGTCGGCCTCTCGGTCTACGTGCTGGCCGTGTTCCACCGCACCTCACTCGGGGTGGCCGGGCTCCTCGCGGCGGAGCGCTTCAACATCTCGGCGTCCCAGCTCGCGACGTTCACGGTGGTGCAGCTGGCGGTCTACGCGGCGATGCAGATCCCGGTGGGGGTGCTGCTGGACCGGTTCGGATCGAAGAAGCTCATGTTCACCGGGCTGATCCTCATGAGCGCAGGGCAGCTGTGGTTCGCCTTCGCGGGGTCCTTCCCGGTCGGCCTCGCAGCGCGGATCATGCTCGGCGCGGGCGACGCGATGGTCTTCACCTCGCTGCTGCGGCTGGTGGCCGTGTGGTTTCGCGTCAAGCAGGCTCCGTTCGTGACCCAGCTGACGGGCATGGTCGGCCAGCTCGGCGCGGTGGTGGCGGCCACTCCGCTGGCGGCGGCGCTCGCCACCTGGGGGTGGACCCGCTCCTTCGCGACCGCTGCCGGCATCGGGTTGCTGCTCTCGGTGGTCCTCGTGCTGGTCGTCAAGGACTCGCCCTACCGCGGGGAGGCGGTGGAGCGGATCAAGGTGCGAGCCCTGGCGCGCACTCTGTCGGAGGTCTGGGGCAACCCGGGAACGCGCCTGGGCATGTGGGTCCACTTCACGTCGCAGTTCGGCGCGACAGTCTTCGCGATGCTCTGGGGCTACCCCTTCCTCGTCAGCGGTGAGGGGCTGGAGCCTCGGGTCGCCTCGAATCTCCTCGTCGTCATGACCTTCACGGCGATGGCTGCAGGTCCCCTCGTGGCGGCGTTCACCGCGCGGGTTCCGTACCGCCGCTCGCACCTCGTGCTCGGCATCGTGACGGCGATCGTGACGGTCTGGGCGGTGGTGCTGCTGTGGCCTGGGCCGGCGCCCCTGTGGCTCCTCGTGCTCCTCGTGGTCGTGACGGCCATCGGCGGCCCGGGGTCGATGGTCGGGTTCGACCTCGCCCGCACCTTCCACCCGTCCTCCCGGCTCGGACGCGCCACGGCGGTGGTCAACATCGGGGGCTTCACGGCATCCCTGGTCACCATCGCCCTCATCGGAGTCATCCTCGACCAGCTCGAGCCCGCCGGCCCGGAGGCCTACACGCTCGACGACTTCCGGATCGCCATGTCGGTGCAGTTCCTCTTCTGGGGTATCGGCATCGTGCAGCTCATCCGCTACCGGCGCAAGGGGCTGCGGCACATCGAGCAGGTCGACCCGCGAGCCCTCGCGGCGCTGCGAGAGGGCGAGACGCTGCTCCCCGGGATCTCCCGAGACCTCGACCCCTGACCGACGCGGTGGCGAGGTTCACCGGGGGTTCGTCGCGAATCCGCGTGTCGGTCACCGCCCGGACCGGGTCGGTCCGTCAGGATCGTCCTGACCGGGCCAGGTATGAGTTGGCCCGGTCCTCACATGTCTCACGACGTCTGCACGGGTGACCCGTCGTCGACCGGCCGTGCACGAGTATCCCGGCCGTCGACCCCTCCCCGGCTGCGAGGTCAGCCGCGCACCGTGTAGGTGGCGGCCGGGTCGGCGCAATGGCGGAAGGCCCCCGCGCCCTCGGCGTGGTACTGGTGGAGCCCCGGCGTCGATCCGCAGGATGAGGAGCTCACCGGGGACCTCTGCCTGGGTGTACGACATGTCGGGCTCGGGGCACCCGAGCGAGGAGTCGGTCCACGTGACCGGTGTCCAGGCCGCGATGAGGACATCGCCCGCCCGAACCGACTCACGGGTGGCGAGGTGGCTGATGGCGGCCACCACGCGGGGCTCGGAGCGCAGGTCCGCAAGGGTGGGCGGTGCGGCGGTCGGCGTGGCCCCGTCCCCGGGTGCGACGGGCGAGGGCGCTCCGGGGAAGGGGGAGGCCGGGACCGAGGTGGTGGGCGTTGGCGACACGCTCACGGGGTCGGTCGACGACGGTGTCGGCGCGGATCCCTCGGAGCCAGGGGCGCACCCGCCGAGCAGCACGGTGAGGCTCGCAGCGGCGGTGACGACGTGCATGCGCATGGTGGCTCCCTTCCCGAGCCGCCTTCTCATCCGCCAGTGCCGCCGGCCGGCGGGTCTCCTAGAGGAGGTCACCGTCCAGCGGTGCTCTGCCACCTTCAGCTCACGGGGGATGCGCTGGGCGCGCGACGACGGCACAGTGATCGCCGCCCACCACGATGGTGTGCGCTTCCTCGACCTGGACACCGGTGAGGTCCGCGACGGCCGCTGGTGGACCAGCTCAGGAGCGCGGTGCTGACGTCGGGGCGCTACCTGCCGGTGTGGTCGATCGACGGCACTGCCGCGGTCTACGACCTCGCGTCGAACGCGGCACTCGGCGAGACCTACGCCGTCGGCCCGGGCCACCGAGCAGCCGGAGCCGACAGCGTCGGCGTCGTGGACCGCGTGGCGACGGCGAGCGGTCCGTCTCGGGCATCGACCTCACGACCGGGTCGATCTCGCACACTGCGCTCCGCGCGGCCTACGGCACCAGATTCACTCCGCTGGCGTTGTTCCCTGCGGATGATGGGCTGCCGGCCCCGTCCAGCGACCACGTCCTCGCCCCCTGGGCGGATGGCCGGACGGTCGACGAGCTCTACCTCGGCAGCGTCGACGGGGTCGTCGGTGGGCTCTGGCAGGGAGCGGCACGATGGTCGGCGACTACTACGCGGTCCACGGCCGGCGCCCCGACCGGAGTGAGGAGGCCGTGCTGGTGCGGCTGCGCCCAGGGCCGCCGCAGGTCGTGCTGACCGTGGGGACGGGCGCCCTGACCCGGCGTCCTCCAGCCCGCCGGCGACGGCGGGCTGCACGTGATCGGTGACGACGGGACCATCCTCACCCACGACGGTGACGGACCGTCGTCAACACCATTGCCACTGCCACGTCGCCCGACACGGTGCCCTCGACCCAAGCGGGACTCGGCTCGCGATCGGTCGTCGGACACCAACGTGGTCGTGCTCGTAGACCTCGCGGCGAGGACGGTCGAGACCGTGCCTGCCGTGTGCGTCTTCGACGCCCTATGGCGCCAGGGGTGTGAGCTGGCCAACCCCGGCCTCAGGGCGAACAGCGGATGCGGTCGTCAGGACGGGAAGTCAGACCCGGCCTCCAGTCGCAGCCGGAGCAGGACGTCCAGGGCCACCGAGTCACCGTCCCGGCCACCCGCTCCGACCTGAAGCGGGGCGTCGGTTGGCTCGAGGTGGGTGCCGGCCAACCGTCCGCGCAGGCTGGGCGCCACGACGAGGACGTACCAGCGGCCGTCCGTGCCGACGGCAGCCCGGTGGTCCCGCCGCACGTACCAGCCGACGACGTCGGTTCGCAGGCTCCCGCCGCCGCTGTAGGGGCGTGCCCGCAGCCGGGTGGGTTCGACGCCCGCCGACCGCATCGCCTCGGCGAAGCCCGCCACCATCGGGGCCGTCCGCCGCGCCTCGGCCTCCGCCGCCCGCGCTGCGGCTGCGTGGTGGTACTCGGCGTTCTCCCGCGCCTGGCGGCGACGGACGGCGGCCTGGTCTGTGGGCTCGCTCTCCGTGCTCATCGACCGATCATCTCAGCGAGTGATGCCACCTGCCGACCCGAGGGTCGGCAGGTGGCATCCGAACTCGCGAACCGCGTCACCCATCGGTGTGGGGACGCGAGACCCCGATCGTGCTCGCAAGCGGGTTCGAGGAGTTCCTGGAGCGGATCGCCGCACCCGACCCGGGGTTTGCCCGAAACGCTGTGGTTGGCCTCCACGATCGGCGGGACGCGCACCCTGGAACTCGCAACGCCGTCCTCTCAGAGGCGTCATCACGCGGCGGTGTGCAGCAGGTACCCGGCGGCCGGATCAGGCTGTGAGCGAATGCTCGGCGAGCTCTGGTTCAGGCTTGGTCAGCGGTGGCTCCAGGGAAGGTCCATGAGCCGTCGAGCACCTCGCTGTGCGGCCGGTAGAGGCGCACCAGGTAGTTCCAGCCGTCAACGACAGGGAGGGTGTTCGGGCGGTCCTCGGACCCGCCGAAGTGCACCGTGACACTGCCGTCGTCGTTCGGCGCGGCGGTCAAGCTGTTGACGCTGACAGGCTTGCCGTTGTCCGGGAAGAAGCCTGCGGCGTCGTACAGCGAGATGGACCAGAACGCGTCGACCGGGACGTCCCTGACTGTCAGTGAGTACGCACCGACGGGGAACCCTGGGTCGACGTTCACGTAGTAGGCCTCGGACTCGGGCAGCCCGCCCCACCCCGCAGCGGTCCCGAGAAGGTGGCGGATCGGAGAGACGTCTTCCCGTCTGCCGAAGGCTCCGCCGAAGTCCCCCACGCCCTTGGCCAGGGCCAGCACGGCCTCACGGGTCGCGGTGAACGTCTCGACGTCATAGTCGGGAGTGGAGAACGGAACCGCGGAGGAGGTCGTCAGGAGAAGCTGATCCTGGAGCGCGTTGACTGTCTGCACGTCCGCCGGGTCGGCGGGATCAACCATCGTGCGAGCCGCTACCAGCACGTACGGGCTCTCGAAGGTGGCCATGTCAAGAGTGTGCTCACCGGGGTCGTGAAAAACCTGGTTGATGTAGTGATCCTGGTTGATCACCATGACCGACAGGTAGCGTTCGCCGGCATCCGGGATGCTCAGCACAGCCCCATCCCGGATGTCCGCCACAACGGCGCTGTACAGCGTGTCGCGATTCATCCGGATCACCGTTTGCTGGTCCAACGGGGTGGGCACCCGGAAGTGCAGCCACCGGTTGATCCCTCCAGCCTGGTGCCCGATCGCGGCAAACATGCGGTCGGTCTCGGCGCGAACGAAGTTGTCCACATTCACCGGAATGGAGGTCATGAAGGGAAGTATGGCCCGTCGCTGCCGACCGCGTCTCCCGACCACCGGAGCACGTCAGGGCCAACCGTCCCACCGCCCCCGGGCACGCACGTTCGAGCCGTCGCCCAACCAGGCGAGCAGACCCTGCTCCAGCTTCTCTCGACCTGGCCGGGTCGTCACGCGGCGGAGGAACGCACGTCCCGATTGTCCCCACGCCTGGCGTTGGCCCTCAGCGAAGGTCGATGCCCACCTCCGCTGCGATCGTCTCGACCATCAAGGTGAGCCGGTCGACACGGGAGGGCATGGTGTGTCGATAGTTGGCAATGGTGAGCAGGCCGGGGCCGACGAAGGCCCACGCGCGGGCCCGGGTCCAGGTTTCGTCATCGGCGCCTGATGCGACCCAGAAGAGGTCGCGAGCAGGGGCCTCGAAGAGGCTCCACGCGTAGATCAGGTCCGCGGATCGGTCGCCGATGCCGATGCCGCCGAAGTCGATGACTCCGGCCAGCCGCCCGTCAGGGTGGGTGAGGAGGTTCTCCTCCGACAGGTCGGTGTGCACCCAGCAGGTGGCTTCGGTGGCCGCGGGGACGTCGCGCAGGCGCCGCCATGCCTCCCGAACGCTGGACGGGTCGAACAGGTCCGCCAGTTCTGCGGCCGCGTGTTCGGCCCATCGGTCGATCGTGTCGGTGACCGGCTCACCGCAGCGGTAGCCCCAGTGCTCGGGCCCGGCGGGAGTGCCGACGGTGTCGACCTCGTGGAGGCACTGAAGGAAGTCGCCCAAGGAGTCTGCAAGAAGGGCCTGCTGCGATTCGTCCAGTGCGTGTGGAAGGTCGCCCGGCACCCAGGTCACGACGGCCCACGGCCGGGGAAAGGCCTCACTGGGCTGGCCGACGGCAACGATGTCGGGGACGACAGTCGGCAGATGAGGTCCGAGGTGGGGCAGCCAGCGCACTTCCTTCACCAGGTCCGTGACGTACGCGTCCGAGCGAGGCAACCGGATGGCCAGTCTGTCGCCGATGCGAAACACCCAGTTGCTGCTCCCGGACGCGGGGATCTGTCGGACGGGCAGTTCGGCCAGATGCGGAGCCTGGTCGCGAAGCAGCCTGGTCACGACCTGGGGGTCTGGGGCGACGTCGGCCGCCACGCGGGAGGGTGGGCTCACCCGGACATGATCGTCGACACGAGCGGGGCCACACCTGAACTCCGACGCCCAGACAAGGCTGCGGTCGTGGCGGCGGACCGCGGCGATCTGGCTGCGCTGGGCCCGCGCGTGAGCAAGGCTGGGCTCAGTCCTGCGCCGCGGCCCAGTCCAGGAGGAGCCGCAGGAAGTCCTCCGGCTCCTCCATCGATGGCAGGTGGGCTGTGCGCGCGCGATCGACCCGGCGCACGAGCGCGACCTTCGCCTCGAGCAGGTCCGCGGCGCGGTGCACCGTGTCGAGGTCGTGGTTGCCGACGACGAGCAGCACCGGCACGGCGACCTCGGCGAAGCGCGCCACCGCCGGTGGGTCGGGCTCGACCCATTCGAGCTCGGGGTCGGCCCAATTCGCGTCGATCTCGAAGGCGCGCCGCTGCATGACTCGTACGGATGCCGCGACCCCCGGGTCCACGTCGTCGAGGGTTCGTCCTGAGCCCACGACCCACGCCTCGACGTTGGCCTCGACAGCGGCATCGAGGTCCCCGCGCGCCAAGGCCGCGTTCTCCGCGGCGGCGAAGGTGGCCAACGCCGGGGTGCGCTCGCTCAGCAGGCTGCCACCGGGCGGGGCGAGGAGCAACGACCGCACCAGGCCCGGCCGGGCCAAGGCGACCTCCAGGGCCACACCGGCGCCCAACGAGGAGCCCACGAGGTGGCACGAGGTCACGCCGAGATGGTCGAGCGTGTCGAGGACGTCGACGACGGGGTCCAGCGCACCCACCGGCGCCACGTCGGACTCGCCGAAGCCGTGCAGATCCAGGCGCACGGCATCACGTATGGCGGTCAGCCCGGTCCACTGCGGGTTCCACATCCGTCGGTCGGCGACACCGGCGTGGATCAGGACGACCGCTGTGCCGCCGGGCGGCCCGCCCCGGTCGAAGGCGATACCGGTCGGTGTGAGCGATGAGGCCACTGTTCTCCCCCGGTGGTCGTAGGTGATCCGCCAGTCAACCCCCGGTGACCGTTGCTGGCAACCGGTTTCACCCAGGGCCACCGACGAAAGTCGGTGCCGCCGGCGGGACGGTCGACCGGCGATGGATAGTTACTACGCACACCCGCGTGAACGACGCTGGCAAGACGACCCACGGGCATTGGCTGGTTTGGGGTCGTGAACGATGTCGGGGTAAGGGACTTCCTGGCAGCGCACGCACCACAGGATGTCCTCGACACGATCGCCTGGCTCAACGCCAACGGGCTACCGACTCCTCCAGCACTCGGGGGAGTCACCGTTCGGAGCAGAGGTCGCGTACGTCGGAAGATCAGAAGTCCGCATCACCGTGGACCCGGGGACAATGGCTTCTGGACGTGGCCGCGGAGCCTCAGCACGCCACCTGGGGCCGCAAGCGACGGCGATAGCACCGCCCGGGCTCGGCCATCGCAAGCAGCCAGCACGGACGGCTCGCGACGATGGGACGCAGGAACGACCGTTCGCCCGGCCAGACAGCCAAGGACACCATTCAGGTCGTGGTCAGCGGGGTGACGACGACCTCGAGCGCGGCTGTGACGACGGCGGCAACGGCATCACGCACGACGTCCCGGAACGGGTCGTACCCCTCCATCGCGGTGTCGTCGGACGCCAGCGGGTTGCCGTCCACCGCGAGCACGGCAGCCGCTGCCACACCGTGCAGCCCGGCGGTCACGAACAGCGCCGCAGCCTCCATCTCGACGGCCACGCAACCGGCGCGCTGCCACAGCTCGAGCCGCGAGCCGAGGACGTCGTGGGAGTAGAACGCAGCGTTGGAGTAGAGGACACCACGGTGGAGGCGGTCATCCCCGACACCGGCCGAGCGGGCGGCATCCTCGAGCGCGATGGTCAGACGGGCATCGGCGACCGCTGGGTATCCCGGCGGCACCAGGAGGTCACTCAGGCCGTCCTCGCGCACGGCCGCAGTGGCCACGACCACCGCCCCATCGCCGACATCGGGCTGCAGCCCGCCAGCTGTGCCGGCGCGGATGATCCGGCGTGCCCCACCCCGGCACAGCTCCTCGAAGGCCACGCCGGCCCCCGGACCGCCGACGCCGTGGGACACGACCGTGACCGGCGCCCCGAGATACGTCCCACCGATGCTCACGTACTCACGGTTGCTCGCGAGCTCGCGCGCCCCCTCGAGCCGCTCACCCACCGCGCGGGCGCGCTCGGGGTCACCGACAACCACGACGTTCGGCGCCAGCTCGGCGACTGGGATGCGGGTGAGCGGCAGAACCCCCTCACGGACGGCTCGCGCAGAGGACATCTGGGCTCCTCGGGAGGGGGCAGCAGAACGCCCATCAGTGTGCCACCGGCTCGAGATCACCGGAGCGCCTGAACGAGACCCACCGACCAGGACCCGGCCACACCGAAGCCGACCGACTGCATCGCCTTGCCGCCACCACACGCAGCGCCGGGTGCGTGGATGTCGACGTCGGGTATTGCCACGACGGTACGAGCAGCGCTGGGCGCTGGGCGCTGGGCGCGTGTCGCGGTCCCGTCGGGGACACTGGGGGAACACCGACCGTCGCTTCGCCAAGGAGTCAGCCGTGACAGAGGGAACCGTCCGCTGGTTCGATGCCGACCGGGGGTTCGGCTTCATCGCTCTCGGGCAGGAGACACAGGACCTCTACGTGCATGCGTCCGAGATCGTCAGCGACGACGCGATGAAGCTGCTCCGGGAGGGGCAGGTGGTCGAGTTCGAGATCGGCGAGGGGGACCGCGGCCCGCAGGCACGCCGCGTCCGGGTCACGGCCGACCAGGGCGCCGATACACCGCTGGGCGTGCTGGGCACCGTCTCCTGGTACGAGCCTGCCAAGGGGTACGGCTTCATCACGCCCGACGGCGGCGGTGCCGAGATCTTCGTGCACAGCTCGGCCATCGTGGGGGGCGCCGTGGTCTCGGAGGGACAGCGGGTGGCGTTCCTCGTCGTCGACGGGGAGAAGGGGTCGCAGGCTGACCATCTGCTCCCCTTGGGAGACCAGGCCACCCAGCAGGCCGTGGCATCCGACGGGGCGGACGGCACCGTGACCTGGTACGACGCGGACAAGGGCTTCGGGTTCATCACCCCCGATTCGGGCGGCCCCGATGTCTTCGTCCACGTCCGGGCGCTGGCCGATGATCTCCCCGAGCTGGGCGAGGGGGACCGGGTGACGTACGACATCGTCGTGAGCGAGAAGGGCCCGCAGGCTCGCGACGTGCACCTGGCGCGCAGCTCGACGCCACGGGGCGCACCCGCGACGTCGACGACCCGCGCTCGGTCGGGACACCGGCAGGCATCCGACGTCCCGGCGCGCGGCGGCGAGGGAGTGGTCGCGCGCTACGACGCGGAGCGGGGGTTCGGCTTCATCGCCCCCGACGCGGGAGGTGCGGACCTATTCGTGCACGTGTCGGTCCTTCGAGGCGCCGAGGCGCTGCAGCAGGGCGATCGGGTCCGGTACCAGGTGCGCCAGAGCGATCGAGGACCACAGGCCGACCGCGTCGAACGGGTGTGAGCGGAACGGCGGTCCGGGCGGGGCTGGTGCTCAGGCGTGTCCCGATCCGACACGCACATGCCACGACCAGGGCGGGCGACAGGCGGCGTGTGACTCACCCGGTGGTCGCGGGCGACGGTGAACCCATGCCCTTCGCTTTCCCGTCATAGCCCCCAACCTCCTCCAACCACTACGCTCGGCGTGACGCGTCGTGAGGACGGTGGTACGCCTCACGTCATCACGCTGAATCGACCCATGTGGAGGACCCGTGGTAGACCCCGTCACGACCAATCCCGAGCTGTACTCGGTGGCATTCGAGAACGACCGCGTGCGGGTCCTGCGCTACCACGACCACCCCGGCGATCAGACCCAGAGCCACCAGCACCCTGACAGCGTGATGATCACGGCGTCCACGTTCGAGCGCCGACTGCGCCACGACCATCAGAGCGTCGATGTCACCATTCCCGCAGGCGAGGTCCGGTGGCTCGACGCCCAGGAACACTCCGGGGAGAACATCGGCAGCACCGACACCGTGACCTTCTTCATCGAACTCAAGGAGCCGGCAAGACCGCGCGATGCCGCGGCCAGCTTCCTCGGCCCCCGATCCTGAAGGATCGTAGGTCCGCAAGCTGTTCAGGGATGCTCAGGAGCCCAAGAGCTCGTCGGTCTGCGACCAGCGCGCATCGCGGCGCCGTGACGCAGGGGCTGTGCGCGGGTAGGCGGGCGCAGCGGAAGAGTCCTTGGGGGTCGGCGAGTGCATCCGCCGGTCGACTCGACGTGATCTTGGATTGTGGCCGCGAGGGCGGTCGCGAAGCCGAGCGCGCGGTTCGCGCGCCCGTCACCATCGCCCGTCATGCGAGTCAGGTGGGGGATTGCGTCAGGTCACCATCGGATCGCGCCAACGCGACATGATTCCCAACACCGAGAGACGCCCGCAGGTGCAAGTCTCACGAGTAAGGTCGAGGACACGTCGACGGCGAGGAGGCCGTGATGGACTGGTGGGGATGGCTGATCCTCGTTGTGGTGCTGCTGGTGGTCCTCGTTGCGGCCGTGCTGGTGATCCAAGCACGCCGGCGCCGCGGCGGTGTGATCGTCCGGTCCGAGACTCCTGACCGCGGTGATCGACGATGAGGCTGATGCGGACCTCCGAGGTCATGCAGCGTCCGGTGGTCACGATGGCCGGCGAGGACATCGCCCAGATCAAGGACGTCGTGTATGCCGCGGGCGGCGGCTCGGTCCGCGGGTTCACGCTGGCCGGGCGTGGTTTGTTCGCCGGGCCGCTGAAGGAGTTCCTGCCCTGGGAGGGCGTCTCCGCCCTGGGCGCGGACGCGGTGATGGTGCGCGACGAGAACGTACTGGCGTCGGCCCAGTCGATCCTCGAGGGGTCCGGGGGCAGTGCGGGGTCCGCCGGCGACGTCCTCGGGTCCCAGGTGCTGACCGAGGAAGGCGTCGGCCTCGGCACGGTGAACGACGTCGTCGTGTCCGTCGACGTCACCGGTGGCGAGTACTGCGACGTCGTGGGCTACGAGGTAGAGGCGTCCGAGGGGCTCGGCACCCAGGGACAGATGGTGCTGATCCCGTTGCCCGACACGATGGCCGCCTCTGGCGAGCACCTCATGGTGCCCAGCAGCGTGAGGGACTTCGTCGGTCACGACCTGGCCGGCTTCGGGGCGGCCGTAGATGGGTTCCGTGCGCACCTAGAGGATGCCCGGCCATGATGTTCTCGGCCGCCAAGGGGCACAAGGTCGTCGACACCAGCAGCGCCGACACCGTGGGCACGGTGAGCGGTTTCCTCGTCGAACCCTCGACCCACTCGATCGTCGCCCTCCGGGTCAAGAAAACCGAGACGGGCGAGGTCATCCGGTGGCGCGACATCACGGCCTTCGGCAGCGAGGCCGTCACGGTCCCGCGGGCCGGCGTGGTCACGGACACCGACGCCGAGCTGGAGGCGTTGGGAGACAAGACCCGCGAGCTGGTGAACAAGCGCATCCTGACCAGCGCTGGCGATGAGCTCGGCACCGTCCAGGACATCGACTTCGACACCGAGACCGGCGCCCTGACAACGTTCCTCCTCGACGGCGCCCCGGACGTCTCGGCCGACCGCCTCATCGGGGTGGGGTCCTACGCCGTGGTGGTCCGCGCAGAACCTCACGGCTCCTAACGCGAAAGCATCCGTCCCGAAAGACGCAACCGGGTGAAGGTCGTGCCTGGGCGCAGTGGGCGGCGAGGACATCGCCGGATTGCGACGAAGTGGGCTATGCGCGGTGGATCAGACGACGTCGTTGAGGGGGCGCACGTTGTGGGAGCCGCTGGCCGCTCGGCCGCCAGGTCGTAGGCGCTCTGCATCGCCAGCCAGGCGCGGGCGGTCCCGACGCCCCCCTCCTCCAGGCGCACGGCGAGGTTCGGGCTGATCCGGGCGCGCCCGTGCAGCACTCGGCTGAGCGCCACCCGGGAGATCCCCAGGTGCGATGCGGCCTCACCGACACCGAGGTCGAGGTCGGCCAGGACGTCCTCGCGCAAGATCTGACCGGAATGCACCGGGGTCTTCATCGTCATGGTCCTCACCTTCTCCTTCAGTGGTAGTCCTGATAGTGCACGAGCTCGACGTCGTTCGCGACGAAACGCAATGTCGCCCGCCAGTTGCCGTGACCCAGATCCACCAGAGGCCGGCCAGGTCGCCCTCGAGCCGGTGCGTCCGGAACGAGGGATCGCCAAGTCCTCCGGGGCCTGCGCCACGTCCAGTGCCGACAGGATCCGCAAGAGCTTCGGGATGTGCCCGGCTTGCACGCCGTTCTTCGACCCGTCCCGGTACAGCCGTTCCAGGCCCTGTGCCGGAAACTGACGATCACAACAGCCAGCGCATCGCGTCGCGCTACACGAGGCAACCGTCCTCGGCCGCGCCCTGCCACGGCGGGCCCACGCCAGGCCCGGCGCCGGCCCTTGCAGAGGCGTAGCCTCCCGTCATGGCCAGCAAGGCGGAGCGGCAGGCGGCGCGCTCGGTGGTCGCCGAGTACCACCAGGCCCAGCTCGCGGTGTTGGTGGCCCGCGTCGGCGAGGCCACGGACCGGTACCGCGCCGGTGAACTCGACCCCTTCGACGTCGATCGCGTCCTCTTCCAGTACTCCCGGGCGGCGAAGGAACTGTGGAAGTTCTGCAACTACGGCCCGGTCGAGTTCGCAGCATCGCTCATCCAGGAACGGCCGCCGGACGACTGGTGGGAGCGCGGAGCCCCCAGAGAGCGATAGCACGGCATCCGAAGTGCCCCCTGAGGTCATCACACCGTCGCCACTGGGCGCCCAGCTCGCGGCGGCAGGGGGCAGATCAGGCCGGAGGTTTCGGTCGAGGGAACTACCTTCATCCGTCCAGGATCACTCGGTTGCGGCAACGAGTGACGATCATCCCAAGGCAGTTGCCCATCGACGCACCTCTGATGCGTTCCGCGACGGGGGCCATCCCATTGGTTTCCGGGACGCGGACCTAGCTGAAGGAGTTGATCCAGCCCAGCTCCAGATCGCGATCAATTCTGAACACGCCACCCACGCCGGCGCACTCGCCGTTCAGACCGAATGAGGTGACAGCCACAAGGGTGTCACCGTCAAGGATCGGCCCGCCTGAGTCACCAAAGCAGGTGCCACCGTGCTTGGCATCACCGCTGAGCAGCATGGACGCCGAACCGGGGATCTTGCCGATGCCAGCCACGCCCTTGGTGTTCACGATCATCAGGTCGGCCTGGTAGCGCGTCTTCAGCGCGCTCTCCTTGTCCGCGAGCTTCGGGTTGGTCTTGGCCTGCTGCAGGCCGTAGCCGACCGCGGTCAGCTGGTCTCCGGAGCGGCCCTTGCGCAGCGTGTCGACGTACCCGGCATCGGGAAGTGTCGCGTACTCGTCGAGGACGACGGGCTCGTCAAGGACCACGACGCCGAGGTCGTAGAGGAAGAAGGCGCCGTCGACGAACAGCGGGTGCGTGTAGACGGTGCCGTCGACCGAAGTCGGGCCTTCGAAGGGGTAGCCGAAGTCAGCGGGAGTGGGCTCCAGCGTCGACTCGAACCAGATCGTGGCCGTCACGGGGTCGTCGGACGTGTCGTCGGGTGTGTCGGCCGCCGTGCAGTGCCCCGCGGTCACGTAGATGAGCGGGGAGATGAGGGTCCCGCTGCACCGCCACAGCGGATCGCCATCGGCATTCTTGGCCACCATGAGCCCCACGTAGGGATGGTCGCCTTCGTCAAGTTCGCCACCCTTCGTGATGGCACCTGCGGGCTGGGCCAGGCCCAGCATCACGATCGCGGCTACCGCTACTGTCAGGAACTTGCGCATCGATCCTCCAACTCCGGCTGTCTTCGTTGACTCCTCCGCTGGCGACGCTAGCCCGCCGCGTCCCATAAGGCCACCCTTGTCGCCTCGACGAGCGGCATCGCCGAGCCAAACTTCCTCCTCTTGGGTCGTCGCCCCCAGCCAGTCAGGGGCCGCACGCGTACTGGCGGCCTGTGCACCGCCACGACGGGGAAGGGTCAGCGGATCCGACCTGGCCACCGGCCTTGCCGCCTCCGCGGTCGTTGTCTCCCACACATTCGGGCGTTCGGCTCCCGCTTCGGCCGTCAGCTCTGCCTACGCCCACAAGTTCCTCGTGGTTGCGCACCGAGTTGGGGCTTCGGTCACCGTCGGCGTCCTGTCGAACGCAACGATCCTGATCTACGAGCCTTCGCGCCTCTGCCCGGGGCATCGACCTGCGCCATTTCTGGGCGCTGCGACCCGGGCCGAAGGCGCGCGCAACGCGGCGGAGTGACTCAACAACCGCCCCAGCCGATGGCCAGGTGACGGCTGGGTGACGTTCAGCCATCCAGGTGCATCGCCCCGGGTTCAGTGGAGGCTTTCCTGACACGCAAGGATGAGTCATGGGAGCACCACTGAAGTATTCGCAGGAGCTGATGGAGCGAGCGACCCGGATGGCGGTGGACGCCAGCCGGGATCCGGATACCGCTCGGGGTGCGATCGCGCGGATCGCGCAGCAGCTGACCCGTCCGGCGTCGGCGCGTGCCCTGGCCGACGCCGGCCTGGTCCCGCTCATCGCCAGGGTCCACGCCGAGAACTACGGGGAGTACGGGGCGCGGAAGGTGTGGCGCCAGCTGCGCCGCGAAGGTCACGACGACGTGGCCCGCTGCACCGTGGAGCGGCTGATGCGCCTCAACGGGCTGCGCGGAGTGTGCAAGGTCAAGACCCCGCGCACCACCGTGCCGGGCGAGGACGCCTTCCCCGAGGACAAGGTCAACCGGGCCTTCGCCGCCTCGGCGCCGGACCAGCTCTGGGTGGCTGACATCACCTATGTCAAGACGCACTCGGGGTGGGGGGTACCTCCCTGCACACAGTGCTTGGGGGGAGACGCCAGGTTCGTCATCGACATGTTCGCCCCGCAAGCGGGGACCCCGCCGTCGCGTGGTGGGTTGGCAGGTCGCTATCAGCCTGCACACCCGACTGGCGCTGGACGCCCTGGACATGCCCCTGTGGGCTAGGCGGCGTCAGGGCGCGGACCTGTCAGCGCTGATTCATCACTCGGACAGGGGAGTTCAATACCGTGCCCATTCGCTACACCGAGCGCCTCGCCGAGGCCGGGTCGTCGCATCCGTCGGCTCCAAGGGCGACTCCTACGATAACGCCGCCGCCGAGGCGTTCAACTCGCTGCACAAGTCCGAGCTGATCCGCAACAAGGGCCGCTGGGCCGGCGTCACCGATGTCGAGATCGCCACCGCCGAATATCTCGACTGGTCACGATATGCAGGTGATCCGTTCCCGGGTCGTCGGGACTCGGGAGGAGGGTTGCGGCATCGATCGGAGACCCCTCCATGGGCTTCACCCCTTGTCTGCTGCGTACCACTCGTCCGGGCGGCGGTGAGCTGATCCGGCTGGGACATCCGCTGCTGGATGCCTACCTCGATCTGGTCGCAGCGCGGGCGCGACCCAACACGTTGGTGGCCACGGCGTATGACTTGAAAGTCTTCTTCGCCGTCGTCGACAAGAACCCGGACGACGTGGTCACCACCGACGTGCTGACCTTCATCAAGGCCCAACGCGAACCCCGCCATGGCGCCACGGTGGTGCGCATCGAGGACGGCGAGAGCGGATTGTCGGCTCGCACGATCAAGCGCAGGTTGGCGAGCATCGCTGGGCTCTATGAGTACCTGATTATCCGCGGCGACACGGCGGTGGCACAGAACCCGGTGCCCCGCGGACTGGCGGTGCGCCGACCTGGTCAACGTGCGGTACGGGGTGTCCCGTTGATCCGGGCGCCCCGGACCCTGCCGCGGGTGCTCGACCCTGTCCAGGTCGACGCGTTCGTCGCCGCGCTCCGTACCCGACGCGACCGCGCGATGGTCGAGGCGATGCTCCTCGGCGGCCTACGCCGCTGCGAGGTCCTGGGCCTACGTCTGGGCGACATCCGCCCAGGTGAGGGTCGCCTGTTCATCGCCGAGGGCAAGGGCGGGCACCAACGCATCGTGCCGGTGTCCCGGCGCTTCTTCGCCACCCTGGGCCGCTATCTCGATGATGAACGACCTCAGGTCGGCGTGGATGATCACGTCTTCCTCGTGCTGAAAGGGCCCCGCCGAGGCCAGCCGCTGTCCCCAGCCGGGTTGGACGAGATCGTCTCCGGCGCACGCCGCCGAGCCGGGATCGAGCAGCTGACCTGCCACCAGCTGCGGCACACCTGCTTCACCCGGCTCCGCGAGGCCGGGATGGCGTTGGAAGCCATCCAGGCACAGGCCGGCCACCGCTCGATCGAGTCGACCCGGATCTACCTCCACCTGGCCAACGACTGGCTCGCCGAGGAGTACCGACGGGCCAGCGAGGCGATCGATGCCCAAGGCATCGTCGATGACATCGGCGAGCATGGCGATGGGATCGGCGAGCACTGATGCCGGCCGCGGTGTCGCTCTCAGCGACCGGTGAGGGCCAGGTCGAGCAGTACCTGTCCGCGATGAGGGCGCTGGGCCGCAAGACCGGGCTTTCGACCACACAGGCGGCCCGCACGTTCGCGGTCAAGATCGACCGGGCCGGCGGCTGGGACCGAATGTCCCCGGTCGCGCAGGCCGACGCGATCGACAAGGCCCGCTCGTTCGCCTCATGGCTGCTGGTCACCGGCCAACTCACCATCAGGGCGGAGCTGATGACCGACATCGACCTGCGCCTGGGTGTGGTCGCCCGGGGCCACTGCCCCAGCACCTACACGTGGTTCGTCGAAGCTGCCGACCGACTGCGGCTGCAACCCGAGGACGTCGGGTTGCAATGGAACGCCCTGATGAAGGCCGCAGCCATGACCGGGATCGCGGCCCAGCGACTGACCGACCAGGACTTCGGCACCGCACGCGACGAGATCGTGGCCGCCTACGTCCGTCGCGGCATGCCGAGCTCGGGACGCAACATGTCGGCGATCTTCACCCGGCTGCGGCTCACCCTGTTCCACCAGGGCCAACTGACCCAGCCCAAGCGTCGGCTGGTCAAGGAGCCGGTCACGGTGACCGGCTGGAGCGATGCACCCGAGGAGTTCGCCGACGCTGCGCGCCGTTACATCGCCCAGGTCGAGCTGTCCCTGAGCCCGAACACGATCCACGGCATCGACCAGGCACTGCGCGAGTTCGGAACCTGGCTCGGACTGAACCGGCCCGACGTCCACAGCTGTGCGGACCTGACCCGCAGCCACATCGAGGACTACAAGCTCTGGCTCGGGGCCCGGCACGGCCGCTACACCGACAAGCCACTGAAGCGGGTCACGATCAAGAACCGGCTGATCAATCTGCACTGCTTCTTCGACCGGATCACCGAGTGGGGCTACCCCAACCCGCCGCAGCGGCCGCTGCTCTTCACCGGCGACCTCCCGATCATCGACAAGCCACTGCCGAGGTTCCTCGATGACGCCGCGGCCGCGAGGCTGATGCGCACCAGCCGAGCCGACCCCGACCCGCTGTCGCGGCTCATCGTCGAGATCCTCGCCCGGACCGGGATCCGCAAGGGCGAGCTCCTCGCCCTAAACGTCGACGCCGTCGTTCAGATCGGCTCCGCGTTCTGGCTGCGGATCCCCGTCGGCAAACTCCACAACGACCGCTACATCCCGCTGCACCCACAGCTCAAGGAGATGCTCGACGACTGGATCACCCACCACCGCCCGACCGGGCTACGGTCCCAGCGACTCCTGCTGGAGAACAACCGGCCGGTCAGCTCCCTACGCGTATCGACCGCCCTGAGCCGGCTGTCCCACGAGGCCGGGATCGGCCACGTCACCGCCCACCAACTCCGCCACACCCTGGCCACCCAGGCGATCAACCGCGGCATGAGCATCGACGCGATCGCCGCACTGCTCGGGCACAAGACCCTCGCCATGACCATGATCTACGCCCGGATCGCCGACAAGACCGTTGCCGAGGAGTACTTCAACGTCACCAAGAAAGTCGAAGCACTCTACGACCAGCCCCGGCGACTCGAACCAGACGACGAGGGCAGCGAAATGCGGAAGCTGCGCGGCGAGATGCACCGGCGCATGCTCGGCAACGGCCACTGCGCCCGCCCCGTCGCGACCGACTGCCACTTCGAATCGATCTGCGAGTCCTGCACCTTCTTCGTCACCACCATCGAGTTCCGGCCCACCCTCCAAGCCCAACGCGACGACGCACAGAACAAGGGCCAGATCGCCCGGCAGAAGATCTTCGACGGCCTCCTCGAACGCCTCGACCACGACGCGTCATGAGGGCCTTGACACGATCACCCGCATAAGTTCAAGCACCGGCGCCTCCACGGCGAGATCGGGCACATCCCGCCGGTCGAGTACGAGACCAACCACTACGCTGCAAACCCGGCCAGCTCACCCGAGCTCGCCACAACCGGGAGTCTCCACTGAACCCGGGCGATGCACACCGAACCAAGCGCACCATGGTCGCCAGGTTCTGCGAGCCGTGTAGCGGACCGCCACGGTGAGAGGTTGGTCACCGCTGAGCGTGTCCTCGACACCTCGACTTTGAATGCCACCGCGAAGGGCCGGATAGTGGAGCCAGTGAGTGAACCGAACCGTCTTCAGATCAACTGGATCAACTCCGCAGGTGGCGCCTTGGGCGCCATATCTTCGGCCGTCCTGCTCTCCAGCCTCGGCGCGGCCGGCACCCTGGTGGGCGCCGCGCTGGGTAGTTTGTGCATCACGGTGGGAGGTGCCGTCTACTCCTACTACTTGACGATGACGAAGGATCGCGTCGCGTCGCAGGCCCTCGCGGCTCGAAGAATCGGCCGAGTGCGCGAGCTGGTGCCGAACCCTGCAGGGGCATCCGCGCAGCCCGAGGATCGTCGCTCCACCGAGGACCCGGGCCACACCGATCGACCGGACGAGGAAAGGTCCGTGGGGCAGTTGCTGCAAGGCCTGCCCTGGAAGCGGATCGCTGTGATCAGCGCGGCACTCTTCGCGGTCGCGATGGTCTTCATCGTGGCCTTCGAGCTGGCGACCGGTCGCGCAGTGTCCACCTTCACCGGCGGTACGAGCACCACCAGTGTCGGGACCTCGATCCCGGGCTGGAGCGGCACGGGGGATGACCCGCTCGATGTCGAGCTCGACGTGCCGCTGCCGCGCGACGTCCAGGACGGCGACGTCCCGCAGGAGCAAGCCCCGCTGGAGGATGCCCCGCAGGAGGATGCGCCGCAGGAGGACGCGCCGCAGGAGGACGCGCCGCAGGAGCAAGCTCCGTCGGGGGATGCTCCGTCGCAGCCGGCACCCGAGGCCCCCGCCCCGTAGGACTCCGGTCGACGTTCACAGCGCCACGCCTTGTCTGCCGTGCCCTAGTTGGGGATGAGGGACGCTCAGGAGGTGGTACGGGAGGTCCGGCCCGCGGCTTACGTCATGTCGAAGACGAGCCGCGCGGGAACCTGCCGCGGAGGACCTCCTCGAAGCACTCGTTGAGTCCTCGAGCTGACGGTTCTGCGCGACCACCCGAGTAAGGCCCACCGCGTGCAGCATGAACGCCTCGGCGAGGTCTTGGGCTGTGCCCTGCCACGGCGGGCCCACGCCAGGCCCGGCGCCGGCCCTTGCAGAGGCGTAGCCTCCCGTCATGGCCAGCAAGGCGGAGCGGCAGGCGGCGCGCTCGGTGGTCGCCGAGTACCACCAGGCCCAGCTCGCGGTGTTGGTGGCCCGCGTCGGCGAGGCCACGGACCGGTACCGCGCCGGTGAACTCGACCCCTTCGACGTCGATCGCGTCCTCTTCCAGTACTCCCGGGCGGCGAAGGAACTGTGGAAGTTCTGCAACTACGGCCCGGTCGAGTTCGCAGCATCGCTCACCCAGTAACGGCCGCCGGACGACTGGTGGGAGCGCGGAGCCCCCAGAGAGCGATAGCACGGCATCCGAAGTGCCCCCTGAGGTCATCACACCGTCGCCACTGGGCGCCCAGCTCGCGGCGGTAGGGGGCAGGTCGTGAAGGCGTCGGTCTCTTGTCAGTGTCGTGAACCTTCACCAGTCCACTCCCCCGCGTGAGGCCTTCCTACGTCTCTCAGTCGCGCGGATGACCACTCCAACGACGTCCCGGGTCAGTACAGCTAGTTGAGTCCGTGACGTCGCTTCTCGATTCGGACGAGAAACTCGCCCACCGAGCCGAGAAGCATGCCGAGACTACCGAAGACGAACAGCCAGATTCCCAGCGTCTTCACGCTCTCCCAGAAGAACATCACGCTGCCGATGACGAACAACGCGTTGCCGAACAGGCCCAGGCCCAAGTGCACCCACGGAAAGTCCCTCAGCGCTGTGCCAACCCACCGGCGCTCCACACCCCCGGCCGTCGAATCTCCTCTGGCAGTCATGTGGATCTCCTCATCCTTGCGTCCGGCGATGCAACGAGCGCTCGACCCCGGGCCCCCAGGTGCTCCGAACCGCACGTGCCTCCACAGGTGCTCCTGCTCAGTGGTGGAGTGATCACCGGTGAACGACTACGGCTTCGGGTTTAGCTGGTCTTCTCGATGTAGTCGTCGACATCCAGATCGTGGGCACGGATGCCGCCGGCGTGCTCGGCCTCGAACGCGGCGAACTGGACCGCGAGGTCGTGGCGTAGCTGCAGGCTCGCGTGACGTCGGAAGTCGGCGAGGGACTCGCGCTCCTCCTCGCCCATGTGGTCGCTGTTCTCCTCGCGCGCACCAGCCACGGCCTCAAACCACGCCTCGCTGCCGACCTCGTTGCCACCGACCTTCGCGATGGCGTCCCGAATCTGGTTGTGGTCGTGGACCGCGTCCCGGGTCTCCTCCTCCGCGCTGTCCTTGCTGCCGACGCCGGTTCCCAGGTCCATCAGACGGGGGTAGAACAGCTTCTCTTCCGCCTCCGCGTGCACCTCCAACAGAATCGTCAGCCTCTTCCAGACCGCGGCGAGCGTGGCAGTGTCGGCCGGGTCGACGTCATCGAGGATGGCGAACATCCGCCGCTGCTCGTGGTGGTCGCTCAGGATCATGTCCGTGATGTCCATGCTTCAACCTATCGGGCAGACGTCGGCGGATTGCAGGTCCGGTGCTGGGGTGAGCCTCGAGCGCCAGAATTGGGACGAACGACCCGAGGTCCCTCCAACACCGTTGCGCAGTGGCACCTCTTCGACGCCGCCGGCTCCATCGAGGAGCGCATCAACGTGAACTTGGCTTTCGTTCGGCCCGCGCTGCGAAGGCCCCATCGCGAGTCGTTGCCTCACTGCCTCCGGCACACTGTGCCGACGCCCCAACTGCTGGCCGATCCCCACGTGACCAGCACGCCGGCGCCGTGAGGTGCGGCTCGACCCGGCCGAACGAAGCGTCCAGGGGAGCCTCGGTGCTCGGGGGCACGGCCGCTCAGGCTGTGGGGAACTGGTTCAGCACCCGGCGAGATTCTCGATGTGTACCGCCAAGCACGCATCGAAGGAGACCTCACCGATGGCCCTGTCTGATTCTGCCGTGTCCGAGCTGTTCGAGGTGTTCCGCACCGGGGAGGGCACCGACTTCATCCGAGAATGCGTCCGCGTGGCGATGCAGGAGCTGATCGAGGCCGAAGCCACGGCCGCGGTCGGCGCCGGCCGCTACGAACGCACCGAGTCCCGCACCACCGAACGCAACGGCAACCGGCCGCGGCTGTTGACCACGCACGCCGGGGACGTCCAGCTGGCGATCCCCAAGCTGCGCGCCGGGAGCTTCTTTCCGTCCATCCTGGAGCCGCGCAGGAGGGTGGACCAGGCGTTGTACGCGGTGGTGATGGAGGCCTACGTCCACGGCGTCTCGACCCGCTCCGTGGATGACCTGGTGGTCGCGCTCGGCGGGTCGGGGATCTCCAAGTCCGAGGTGTCCCGCATCTGTGCCGGGCTCGATGAGACGGTCGGGGCGTTCCGCACCCGCCGGCTGGACCATGTGGGGTTCCCGTACGTGTACCTCGACGCGACGTACCTGCACGTGCGCACCGAGCACGGCATGGTCGTGTCCAAGGCGGTCGTCGTCGCCACCGGCGTCACCGCCCAAGGCCGCCGGGAGATCCTGGGCCTGGACGTCGGGGACAGCGAGGACGAGGTGTTCTGGCGGGGGTTCCTGACCTCGCTGAAGAAGCGCGGCCTGACCGGGGTGCAAGCCTGGTGATCTCCGACCAGCACGCCGGCCTGGTCGCCGCCATCAGCAGGGCGTCTGCAAGGCACCGCGCACCAGCGGTGCCGGGTGCACTTCATCCGCAACGTCCTCGCACACGTGGCCAAGGGCGAAGGTGAGATGGTCGCTGCGGTGTTCCGCACGATCTTCGCCCAACCCAAGCTCGCCCCGATGAGCAAGCAGTGGGACAAGGTCCGCGACGAGCTCGCCGCCCGCTACCCCAAGATCGGGCCGCTGATGGACGACGCCAAAACCGAGGTCCTCGCCTTCGCCGCGTTCCCGCGCGAGCACTGGCGCAAGATCTGGTCGACCAACCCCCTATCGGTTAACCGGCGCTCGGGCGAAAACATCCCGCGGCGGCCTGACCTCCGCTGGATCGGCGGGGAGCGGGTGGATCCTGCCGGTAGGAGGGAGCCGTCATGGCTGTCACGGTGCCGTGGAGCAGGGCGGGCACCGCCTGGCGGGCGGCTGGGCCGGGGCGGCTGATGCGAACGCGTTCCTTGACCATCTACGGGCCCGGGAATCTCGCCGGCCACGGTCCGGGCTACACCTTGGATGTCGCCAACCTCGCCCGGTTCCTGTCCGAGCAGGGCCTGACCCTGGCCGAGGTGTCGCCGATGGACGTGTTAGCGTGGGTGGACTGGCAGGGCGTGGTGGCGCCGGGCAACAGTTCGAGGGTGGTGCGCCTCGCCCGACGGGGGGCTGCGCCGGCCACGGTCAACCGGCGCGTGGCCGCGGTCCGCGCGTTCTTCGAGTACCTGATGATTAGCGGTGTCGTGCCAGCCAATCCCGTCCCGGCACCGCGTCGCGGGCAGGGCCTGCGCCCGACCGCGCGCGGCATGCTGGGCCACCTCGGCCCGGGTCGGGCCCGCGGCGGCGGCCGCCTGGTGCGCGAGCAGCGCAGGCTGCCCGAGTCCCTTGAGCTGGCCGACGTGCAGGCGTTCCTGACCAGCCTGGCCACTTACCGGGACCGGGCAATGGTGCTAGCCATGCTGCTGGGCGGGCTGCGCTCGGCCGAGGTCCGCGGCCTGCTCCTCAAAGACGTCGACCAGGGCCGGCGCCGGGTGCGCGTGGTCGGCAAGGGCGGCCGAGAACGGTGCGTGCCGGTCGACGCGTCGTTCTTCGCCGAACTCGGCGCCTACCCGCGCCACGAGAGACCGCCCGGGCTGGGCACCGCGGAGTGCTTCGTGGTGCTGCGCGGCCCGAGCGCGGGCTCCCCGGTGACCGAGGCCGGGCTGTTGTGATCCGCTCGGCAACACCCTGTTCGGCTGGAGCCTTGATGAGTTCGTTTCGTCGATCTCACGGGAGACACCCATGCGCTCGATGCTGCGGTATCTGTATGAGGCGGGGTTGATCGCTGCGCCGCTGGAGTGGACGGTGCCGGCCGCCGCGGCGTGAAGGGGCCGGTCGCTGCCACGGGCCCTCGAGCCAGCACCGCCAGAACCAGAGACTCAGGTATGCCCAGGCCAGGGCTGCACTGGCTTGTCATTGCGGTCAGTATCCGGATGCTTGTGATCTGCGCTGCCCGAGTCCCCGCTCTGGTCGAGTGGGGCAGTCAGTCGGTGCGCGTTGCCCCGGCGGGCTGCCGCATCGCCTCGCTTCCCGAGCAGATGACTGAGGGTGATGCTCACACGGGCTGGTCGTTTGACCCGATACAGTCATTCAGGCTCGTTGTCCGTTTCTCCGCCGATCTCATACGACGATCTGACGCCGTCATACATCAGGTGCGCGACCAGCCCCTCGGCCGCGTGCGGCAGGTTGTGACAGTGATCCATCCAGAGACCGGGGTTGTTTGCGACGAACGCGATCTCATAGGTCTCGCCGGTGCGCACCTCCAGTGAGTCCACCCACCAAGGAGTCCCAGTGGCGGGCACGCCGTCGCGGGAGATCACCACCGAGTGGTGGCCGTGGAGATGCATGGGGTGGGCGTCGTCGCTGGTGTTCTCAATCCTAAAGACGACTACATCGCCCTCGGACACCATGAACATCGGCACGTCGGGAAACATGTGGCCGTTGATCGTCCACCACATGCCGGGGCGGCCGTCGACAAAGCCGGGCCGCTTGCCGATCCGGAACTCAAAAGAGCGGTCCGGGTGGGCAGGGTCGAAGCTGAGGTCAGCTGGCTCGCCGTAGGACAGCAGGTCGACGAAGTCGTCGGGGGCTGTGGTCTGCTCGCCGTCGGTCGGATCCTGACCGAGCACCATGGTCGTGGTGCCGCCGAAGTCGATGCGGACGCCATTCAGCGGCACGACTAGGCCGAGGTCGACGCGCCCGCCAGCGGGGACACCTACCGCCTTGCCCTCGACTAGATCGGGCTGGGTGAGGGACGTGCCGTCGACGGCGAGGACCTGGTACGCCGCGCCAGTCACCCATGCCGTGGAGAGCCCGTTGTCGGTGTTGACGATGCGGATCCGGGCATGTTGGCCCGGCTCGGCATCGATAGCGGTCACGCCCTCCTGGCCGTTCAAGGTGGGCCCCCCGTCGTAATCGTGAAGCAAGGCGAGTTGTTCGAGCACGTGGGTGTCGCGCGTCACCGGGTGCACCACGAGTGCGCCCAAGAGGCCCCGGCGCACCTGCTCGTGAGAGATCTGGTGCGAGTGGTACCAAAACGTGCCGGCCTGGTCGACGACGAAGCGGTAGACGAACTTCTCGCCGGCACGCACGGCATCCTGGGTCACTCCTGCCACGCCGTCGGCGGCGTTTGAAACGTCCACGCCATGCCAATGCAGGGTCGCGCCCTTGTCGATGTTCTCGTTGACCAGCGTGATCTGGAGCAGGTCACCCACGGTGGCCTCCAGCAGCGGGCCGGGCGAACTTCCGTTGACGGTGTAGTGGCCTGAGTCCTCGCGCACTGTGAGGGTGGTCTCGACGTCCGCCGGTGCCCCGGGGTCAGCTATCAGTTCAGCCACCGGAGTCCCGCTCGGCCTGTGCTCGCCGTGCGGTCCCCCGCCCCAGTCGGCATAGCCCATCGTGGCCAGGTCATAGGTGTCAGGGAGCAGGCTGGCCTGCCAAAAGTATCCCAAGGGCAGCACGACCACGGCCGTGGCGGCGACGGCAACCCACAAGCTCAGGCCGCGTTTGGCGGCCACTGATCAGGCGCTAAGGGTGTTGGCCGCCGACTTGGCCGGCACGGACGACGCCCGCTGGCCGGCCATGATCGCCACCCCGAGCAGCACCAGCGCGTTGACTCCGTGCAGTGCACCGAATCCCGATCCGACCTCGCGCGAGAGCATAGGCAACACGATCACCTGCAGGACGACCAGCCCGAAAAGAGTCGCGGCAAGCTTCACGCCCCCGGGGACCTGGGCGAAAAACGACACAATCAACAAGATCAGGGACGTCAACGGGATCAAGAGCAGGCCGACGAAGAACATGTGGATGGCGAAGCCCAGCTCTGCGGCGAAGGCGCCGCCACTTTCCTTCTCCAAGAAAGCCTTGTTGACGACCCCTCCGTCGTCGATCCAGTTGCTGAGCCCGAAGTAGGCCCAGGCCAGCGCACCAGCCTGGACGACAACGAGCACGGCGATGGCGAAAGCAAGGAACCGGTAGGTTTTCCTCACGAGGCACTCCCCTAGTAGGACAGCCGAGTCGCGCGATTGCTGTTCCCCGAAGGATACTCTCGATTGGGGGCTAGTGGTTCGGGTTTGAAGTGTTCTTACGGTTGGCCTTCTTGAGGATTTCGTCGGCGGTCGTGGTCCAGACGAACGGGTGGCAGCGGTCGTTCCAGCCGTCGACGGCACGAAGCTCGCGTGAGGCGGCTCCCCTGTGGCTCCGCCAAGGCTGCCGTCCCGCCAGTGGTTCGAACTCCTGGTCGACGACGACCTTGGTGGTGAGGTCGACCGGCTCGTCTCACTTGGGTCACAGCGGACCAAAGAGCGCGACGTCGGTGTCGTCGTCCTGACCGACCCCGACGGCAACGAGTTCCGTTTGCGGACTAAGCGGTCGGACCCATGACTTCGACCGGCCGGCGCCTAGGGAGCACGCGCTCACATCGGCAGGATGCCGCGGAGACTCAGGTGCGCCTAACCGCCGCCAGGCGGCGTGGGCGGTACGGGGCATGGGACGCGGGGCGCGGGGCGCGGGGCGCGGGGCGCGGGGCGCGACGATCCGTACGCATGGTGCGAGGGCTGCCCCAATCCAGCGTTCGTCTTCGCTGACGTCCTCGGGAATGTCGAACCATCCAGGGACGACCGGTGACGGACGATCGCCATCGTCGATCTCCGCAATCAGGGCCAGGGTCTTGAGCTCCTTGCTGGAGGCCTTGATCTTCTTCTCGATCACCACCATGTCAGCGAGCTGCTCGAGCGCGAGCCGCTTGAGGGTCTTGCGGACCGAGTCGCGTGGCCGCACCGACGCCAGGATCGCCTTGGCTTGGAGCGCTGTGATGTCCTTCTTGGACTGTCCTAGAACGAGTTCGGACAGCAGCCGGTGCAACCGGTTGACCGCCTGGACTTGGACAGCTCGTCGCGGCGGTCGACCAGCATCCGCAGCACCTCCAGGTCCGCGTCGTAGGCGAGCACCCGCAGGTTCTTGGTGCGCACCGCGACCGCATGCGGGTCGTGGGCGTCGGTCTTGCGGTTGTGCCCGGTGTCCAGCAGCCGCGCCCGCGCTGAGAGCTTCGCCGGGACGTCGACCACGTGCTCGCCGTCGGCCAGCAGCCGCTGCGCCAACGGGCGGCCGGTGCCGTTGCTGCCCTCCACCGCCCACCCGATCAGGGTAGGACACCACGTGCTTGCGCATCGCCGCGTACCCGGCCTTGTCAGTGCCGAACCGTCCGGTCGCCAGCACTCTTTCGCGTCGATCGACCACCTCGATGGTCGCCGACAGCTTGTGGGGATCAACCCCGATGAACACCCTCGCCATGAGCTTCGTCCTTCCCGCCGTCACTGTTCGGTTGACGCCGGGCGGGCACTGCTACTGAGAGCAGGGCAGACCCCTCTGCAGCCACGCACCGACAACGGTGCCCGGCCGGAGAGCAAACCGAAAGAGAGCCACACCCATCACGCTGGTGGGCAGCCGCAAAGAGAGCCTCCCGCCGAACACCTGGACCGAGTCTCGCCAGACACCGGCCCTGCCCGAAAGTGTCAAGTAGCCGCGTGACGGTCGGCGTGCGAACCCACCCTCCAGGACGGGAGTCTGCGCTACTCCCGGAGTAGCTCGGTGAACAGCTCTACGTACTGGATGAGGTGCCGGTCACCGAGGAACTGGTCGCGCACTCTCTTGCCGGCGGCGTCACCCAGCCGCTGTGCGAGGTCGTCATCATCGAGCACGCTGGCGATCAGGTCCGTGAAGCCACCCAGGTCGGATGGGTCGGCCAGCAGCAAGCCACTCTGCGCGTTGACGATCTGGTCCTGGATGCCACCAACGGCGGTGGCGACGACGGGACGGTTCTTCCACATCGGCTCGGTGACCGTCAGCCCGAAGCCCTCGACGAGGCTCTTCTGCACGACGACAGTGGCGTGCCGCTGCAAGGCGTTGACGAGGTGGGCGTTTTCGTCCACGTCGTCCATCGGCAACGAGATCAAGTGCACGCGTTGCCTCGCCTGAATCGGCAGCGCCTTCCAGAGGTCGACGCACTCGAAGAGCACCTCGGCGCCCTCGGGGTCGTCGCTGACCCCCAACACATCGGGCCCCACGAGGCAAAGGTGCGTATCGCTCGGCAGTCTGGACAGGTTGGTGGCGAAGGCGGTCAGTACCCCGGCCATGTCCTTGAGCCGGTCCCAACGGCTGATCTGTGCCACCACGCGCACGTCCCCTGGCACCATGTCTCCGGAGACAACGAGGTTGCCGTGGGCGCGCACCGTACCGGTGGAGCCGTCGCGCCGGCCGAACGCGAGGCTGCCTTGCTCTGCGGGCCTGTCCACGAGGCCGGCGTAGCGCAAGGTCGCGTCGACATCAGCGGGTGGCAGCTTGACGTTCTTGGTGCTGAACGGGTCCAGCGACGGAGGGATGATCCGCGAGCGTCGCCGATCAAGCCATCGGGGACCGTAGGCTTCGCGAGAGAAGATGGTGCCGTCCGCCTGGCTCACGTAGGGCTTCAAGAAGTCCCAGCCGACGTCGGTCAGTTCGGTCGGTGTGTCCCGGCCGATGTGACAGCGCCACACGACATGCGCGCCTGCCGCACGTAGCCCCTCCGCCATCCCTGCTGCCTGCGGGTCGTGCAGCAGCACGATGTCCCCAGCCCGCACCAGTGACCTCATGGCGTCGAGGTTGCCGGCGAGGACCGACTCGTACTCCGCTCGCTCCGCATCACCCAGTGAGCCACCGTCACCGGGTGACCCGTGCAGGAAATTGTGCAGACGCTTGGTGATCCGGAAGAACCTCGGGTTTCCGTCCAGGACCACCCAACGTGTGTCGACTCCCGCCCCGCGGGAGTAGGCCAACAGCGTCGTGAGCATCTCCGCGACCCCCCCACCGGAGGCCGTCGCGTTCACGTTCCACACGACCCGACCATCCAGGATGCGCCGTGCCAGCGCCACGTTGCTGTTGAGCCGCCCAGCACGCTCCGCGTCCAGAAGTCGTGCCAGCCGGTTCAGCGATACCGGGTCGATGCGAACCTCACGCATACCCGATCCTCCCATCTGAGAGGCCCGGCCCGCTCGACGTCGCGGGAGTATGAGGCGGGTCTGAGCTCCTACGGGTTGTCAGGCGGCGTTGAGCCGGACACGGTAGGCCACGGCGACGTCGTCACCTCTTCGCCACGCCAGACGCCTGATGAGAGGCAGCCATGGGCATGGGCAGAACCTCGACGAAGCCGAGGACATGATGCTCAGCGCGGCGGCTGCCAGCTCGATGTGCCGGAGATCGCTGACTGGTTGGCAGCCTGCCCAAGACCCGCGTCATAGCGCCGCCTGTCGACGTTCGGCAGTAGGTGCAATCTAGGGGCAGCTGGAGAACCGGTGGGGAACGTGCCCTCCCCAGGCGCTGACCCTTCACCTTCTGGATCAGACCAAAGCCTTCAACCGCCTTGCCGACGTAGTGGACCCGCCCGTCCACGACCCAGGCGTAACCCCCGGGTTCCTGCGGGGCCGTCGTCTGCACGCGCAACCGACAGAACGGTCCTATGCCGAACGGATCGAGATGCGGAAGATTCAGCGTCACCGCAGCGACCCTCGACGAGGTGAACCCCAGCGACCAAGTCGTCCGTCGTTGCCACGTCCCAAGCCTTCAGATTCCTCACCGAAGGCGCAAGGCCGACCTGCCCCACTCCCTGCCTTGGCCCACGCGGAGGTCCCGGTGCGTCGCCGATGCCCCACTCCCAGCCGATGAGCGGACAGTCCCACGGGTCTCGATCCCCGAGGCCTGAAGTCCTCTGTGACCTGAACGGCGACTGTAACTCCACCCGACCGCGACGGCCCCGCCTGCATGTAGGGGCCTGCGTCCGGCGGCCGCGACCGGGCGTGTCGGCGCCGCCGGGTTGAATCGGACCAGCAACATCGGTACCCAGGATGATCGATGTGGCCCCGACATGGGCCCGGGCAGGCCAGGAGGCGAAGGCGTGGCAGCAGGCGGGAGGGTCGGCGGACCGGCCCTGGGCGTGTTCCTCGCGGCCCTCCACGACCGAACTCGGGACCTGTCCCGGGAGGACCTGCTCGCCGCCCTGGTCGGCCACGCCGAGCGCCTGCCGGTGCCGCAGCGGCAGGCCTTCCTCGACATCTTCCCCGACCCCGCCGCCGCGCCGACCCCTCCGCTGGCGGCCTCGTCGGCGGACCTGCTGGCCAGGATCGACGCGTTCGCGGCCCGGGTCGCCGCCGGGGAGTATGCCGATGACGAGGGCTACCGCTGGGACGGCTACCGCTGGGCCGACGAGGACGCCGCGACCTGGGCCCTTGACGCCGACGCGTTGTTCGCCGCGGTCGGCGAGGTGTTCCTGGCGGGCGACCTGCAGGCCGCGCGAGCGGCATACGAACGGCTTCTGGCGCCGTTCGGCGTCGGCGGGGGCGATGGCTGGTCGCTGGAGCTGTGGGAGCTGGAGTCGACCGAGGTGCCCGAGACGCTGGCCCGGTACCTGCGCTGCATCTTTGAGACCACCGCGGCCGATGCCCGCGCCGCCGCGGTGCACCGCGCCTGGTTAGACCTGCCCAGCCACTGGACGCTGACCCTGGCCGAGCTGTCGGGCACCCGCCGGGAGCAGCTGCCCGGCCTGGACGCCTTCCTGCCGGGCTGGATCGAGTGCCTGTTGACCGAGACCGGACACCCGCCGCTGCCGCAGCGGGTCCGGCTGCTCACCGAGGCCGCCACTCTGGCCGGCGGCGTGGATGCGCTGGCCGACCTGGCCAGGCGCCCCGGGACGCACCAGGGCGGCGTCGGCCTGGCCTGGGTTGACTCCCTGAACGCCGACGGCCGGCAGGAGGAGGCGAGGGCAGCGGCCCGCGAGACCCTCAACCTGCCCGGTGTCGATGCCCGGCACCTCGCCGAGGCCGCCGACCGGCTCGCCGACCTGGAGGCGGACCTGGGCGACCCCGGTGCGGCCGTGCAGGCGAGGCGGCGCGCCTGGACCAGCGGGCCCACCCGGCGACGGCTGCTCGCGATGGCCGCCACCAGCCAGGAGGCCGGAGTGCTCCCCGAGACCCTCGCCGCCGAGGCCGACGCCCTCACCGTGACCGGGAGCGCCGGCGGCGGCACCGGCCGGCTCCGCTGCGAGCTCCTGCTGCTCGCCGGCCGCGTCGACGAGGTGTCTGCCGCGCTGACCGCCGCCGACCCGCTCGGCTGGCACCACGCCGACCACCCCGGCCCGGTTGTCCTGCCCGTCCTGTGGGCCGCCGCGCTCGGCGCGGCACCGGCCCCCGACGCCGGCCACCTCGGGGCGCTGTTCGCCGACATCGACCTCGACCCCGCCGTCCTGCCCCGGCTGGAGGACTGGCCCCCCACGCGCCAGCCCAGCGCCCGGCCCGACCGGCCCGAGCCGGCCGGCCCCACCCTGACCGGCCTACTCGCTGACGCCATCCGGGCCACGGCCGCCGACGCCAAGCGCCGCGAGGCGTGGCTGACCGCCGCGGCCGCCGTGACGGACGCCAGGATCACCGCGATCGTCTCCGGCAAGCACCGCAGCGCGTACGCTCGCGCCGCTTCCCTGGCCCACGCCCACGCCGAGACCCTCGGCGGCCTCGGCCAGGTGCCCGAGGCCCACGCCTACCTCGCCGCCGTCCGGACCCGGTTCCCCCGGCACGTCGCCTTCCGCGGCGAGCTCGACGCCGCCGCGGCCGCCTCGACCCTGCGCAACCGACGCACCTGAGCGGGCCGGACGGCGGGCTCGCGCACCCGGCGACGGCCCACCGGCTGGGTCGTAGGGTTGTTCACCGTGAGGACGACGCGGTTGCGGGTGAGGCTGCTGGACGTGGAGCCGCCGGTGGTGCGTGTGCTCGACGTGTCGAGCGCCGCGACCCTGCCCGAGTTGCACGACGTGCTTCAGGCCGCCATGGGCTGGACCGACAGCCACCTGCACCAGTTCGAGGCCGGCCAGGCCCGCTACCGCATACCCGACCCCGACTTTGCCGCCGACGACCCCGACCTGCGCGATGAACGCTCCGCCACCCTGCGTGACCTCCCGGAGACGTTCGGCTACCTCTACGACTTCGGCGATAGCTGGCACCACCACATCGAGAACCTCGGCCCGGGCGGACCCGAACCAGGGTGCGTCGACGGCCAGGGCGCCTGCCCGCCGGAGGACTGCGGCGGGTGGCCCGGCTACGAGGACTTCCGGGACGCGATCGCCGAACCGACCCACCCCGAGCACGAGCACCTGACCTCGTGGGCCGGGCCGTGGACCGACGCCTTCGACCGCGAGGGCACCGATGCCCTGGTCCGTGCCACCGTCGGGCAGGTCCCCGGCAGCGTCCGGCTGCTGCTCGGCCTGCTCGACGGCGGGGTCAGACTGACCCCGGGCGGGCGGCTGCCCCGGGTCGTGGTGCGCGGCGTTCAGGCCCAACGCCCCACCTGGTCGATGCTGGACCGGCCCGCCTCCATCGAGGAGGACCTGCCCCCGCTGGCCGCGCTGCACGACCTGCTCCGCGGCGCCGGACTGCTCCGGCTTGCCCACGGCGTCCTGACCCCGACCAAGGCCGCCGCCGACGACCTGCAAACCATCCGCCGGCTCCGCCAGGTCCTCGAGCCGGACAGCTTCCACGACATCCTCATCGGCGTCATCACCGCCCTCCTCGCCACCGACGGCCCGGCCACCAGCGCCGACCTCGCCGAAGCAGCCCTGCCCTGGCTGGACCGGTGGGCCATCGGCGGCCACCCCGTCAACACCGACGACCTCCGCCGCCAGCTGCGGTACACGGCCCCCCTCATGCAGGCCCTCGACCTCGCCGACCTCGGCACCGGCATCAGCTCGGACACCTGGCGCCCCGGGCCCTCGGCCACCACCCTCCTGCCCCGCGCCACCGCCCTGGCCCACTACCTCCGCCAGTGGGCCGACACCGACACCTAACCGCGACGGGACAGGGCCGCCTGCCCGAGAACAGGGCCCGCCCCACATCGCCCACTGTCGGCTATCCGGTCGAGTGAACCGAACACGCCGTCTCAGCGGCCTGACAGACGGCATGTTCTACTCCCTCGACCTGCCATTGCGGGATGTATCAGGAGGCGCATCGGACGCTCTTCGGTTCGTGAGGCAAGAGCACGAGGGCCGCGCGCGTCGGCGAAGGCTGGACCGCACCGGCAGTCGATGCCATCGCCAACGGATAGCCAACGCTGAACTCTGGGAGGCTGAAGTGGTCACGGGCACGACGATCGCAGACGGATTGACCGCGACGAGCGGATGCCATTACAACCCGATCGACCAAATGATCTACGTCACCGAGATCTCGGGGCGGGTGTCGGGAGTCGGCCTCGACCGCTCCGTGCGCGAAGTGACGGGTGAGCTGCGTGGGGCCGCGGACCTGACGATCACGGACGACGGTTCCACGGCTTTCGTCGCGCTCCGAGACGGGCGCCTGTTCGCGCTCGATCTCACCGTGCCGGCAGCGGTGCCCGAACTGGTGGCATCGGATCTCGGCAAGCCCGCGCAGATCGCGTGGATCCCGGGTCGGCGGACGGTCTGGGCCGTGCAGGCGGGACCGTCCGGAACCCTCGTAGAGATCACTCCCGCCACGGGCGATGTGTCGCGGCTGTCGGATGTGCTCGACAACGCGGTGGGCCTCGCAGCGCATTCGGACGGTTCGCTCGCCTACGTCTCGCGACCGGGTGAGATTCTCGAGGTCGATGTCGCGAACGGAACGATGTCGCCGTTCATCGGCTCCTTGGCCGACGCGGGTCGTCTCACGTGGACCGACGACAGCGAGAGCGTTCTGCTCCACGCCGAGCCCGGCACCCGCGCGCGTGTTGAGCAGATCGATCTGGCTGGCGCGACCGCCGTACTGTTCGACGCAGGCGACGTGGAGCCCGCGGGCATCAGCATGGTGGGGGATCGGGTTGTGGTCAGCGGCTTGCGCGAGGTCATGGTCTACGACCTCGCCACCGTCCCTCCCGGTCCCGTCGTCACGGAGCTCTCGCCCCGACTTGGCCACGGCGGCGACGTCCTGGTGCTTTCGGGCAGCGGGTTCGGCGACTGGGCGACTCCGGTCAGCGTCGACGTCGGCGGCGCCCCGGCGATCGTGCTCGAGCACTCCGAGCAGCGTCTGCGCGTGCTCACGCATCCCGAGACGCGCGACGGCTCGGTCATCGTCACCGTCGGCCCGGATGTCGTCGACGCTGGTCTCTTCGCGCTGAACGACAGCCCTGGGTACTTCGACGATGGGCCTCCTCTCGTGCTGGCCGATATCGCGACGGCGCCCGCTCCCGGCGAGCAGGGGCTGCCGAAGGCGGGCGGTGCGGTGTTCGTCGCGCTCGTGACTCCGGCCGATCTGGCGTCGCCGCCGGCGACTGCCCGATCGACGATCGACGACCGCTGGAATGGCGCCGGAAGCTCGGTGAGCACGTACTACGACCAGGCAAGCTACTCGAGCTGCGCGGTCACGGGTTCGCTGACCGCCGGGTGGAAGACGCTCAGCGGCAATCTGCTGGACTACCACTGGACCTCCGAGCTGAAGCAGAAGGTCGATGCGAGTGGCAACCGGGTGTACGACGCCAGTGGCCACGCCGTGTTCGAGACGGATGCCGCAGGCATCCCCATCCCGCAGAAGGACGACGACGGCAACATCAAGTCGTACGACAACTTCTGGAACAACCAGCGACTGGTCGCCGAGGCGGTCCAGCTATACAAGACCGAGATCGCGGCCGCCAACCCGGACATGATCGCCGTCACGTGCTACACGGGCGGCAAGTTCACCCGCGCCTGGGGCAACATGAGCGCCAAGACCTTCACATTCTCGGCGGCGGGCCTCAGCATCAACGAGACGCTGAGCAAGGACACCCCGTACATCACGGTGAACGAGGGAGCGGACTGGGGACGGCTGGCGCACGAGACCGGGCACAACGTCATCGACCCGAAGTTCGTGGCCGGAGCGCACCTTGGCGAGGACATCTACGGATCGAACCTCATCGATGCGGCTGAGGCGACGGCGGCGCCGTTCGACATCATGGGTTCGCACGACGGCTATCACCCGTTGTTCAGCGGGTCGAATCTCGAGAACCTCGGCTGGCTCACCGACGCGCATTCCGCGAACCCGAACGACGAGAACCTCAGTGGCCAGACGAACATCGGCCGCGTCAAGTGGGATCGCAATCCGCGGAGTTTCGAGGTCGAGCTGCAGGCCCACGGGACGACGGAGAACACGGTGCAGGGCCGGTACCACGTGCTCAAGATCATCGTCACGCCGTCGCTGGCGTACTACGTGGAGGTGCGGCAGCGCCCGGGCACGACCGCGCTCGTCTTCGACCCCAAGCTGCCTCTCGGCAGCGCCGCGAATCCGAACCAGGGGGGCGTCCTCGTCACCCGCGTGCTGCTGGATTCGGTCAACAACAACCACCAAACCCGTTTCATCACCACCGCCCACGCACCGAACGTGCTGCGCACCGGTGAGGTCGCCGTGGATCCGCTGCGCGACCTCACGATCACGGTCGTCGACGACAACGTCCAGGCGTGGCCGCTCATCTGCAAGGTGAGAGTCGACTGGGCGCAGAACCTGCCCGACGTCCCTGACGGCAAGTTCGACCTGCGCATCGACCCGTGGGACGAGAGATATCAGACCCCCGACATCTGGATCGACCGGGATCGGGACGGCAGCTTCGACCAACCGAACGACGCCCAAGGACGCCCGATGGGCAGCGGCGACAAGCCGCTCGTCAACGCCAAGAACGACTTCTACTGTCGCATTCACAACGACGGGACGGATGGTGCCAGCGACGTCCTCGTGACGTTCTACTCGATCACGCCGCCGGGCGTGGGTGACAACGGCAGCTGGGCGCCGATCGAGACGGCGACCGTCGCCTCCATCGCGGGCGGTGCCAGTTTCGACGCGTCGACGGTCTGGGTTCCCCAGGTCGGCGAACACACCTGCCTGCAAGTCGCAGCGACCCATCAGCTGGGTGAGGTCACGGGCGGAAACAATCACGCGCAGGAGAACATTGCAGAGTTCGACCTTCCGTCCGGCAGTCCGGTGCATCCGCTCACGCGTCCCGTCGCGGTGCGCAATCCGTCCAGTGAGCGTCAGCGGATCCACCTGCGTGCGCGCTCCAGCGGGACGACGGAGGGGTACATCGTGCAGATCCCGCACCAGTGGGTGTGGGTCGACGGGCTCGGTGAACGGATCATCGACGTCGTCATCGCCGCTCCCCAGGATGTCGGTAGGTACGTGGAGCAGCCGCCGATCGATGTCCGGATCGACGGGTTCCTCGAGCGACGCTATGTCGAGTTGGTGGACGGAATCGAGCCCGGTGAGTTCTGCTCGCCCATCGGCGGGCTGACCGCGCGGTGCAAGGCCAAGCTGCCCGGTCGCGTGGAGATCCGCGGGGAGTCCGGAGGGGGAACGGTCTTCGTAAACGGAGACATCGACCCCGGGATCTCCGGTGCTCCGGTGCTGATCGTCGTGACCGGCGGCCCCGACGGCGATGTCGTGGTGGAGGAGGTCGTGACGGGTGCAGGCGGGTCCTTCTGGTCGCAGTTCGACATCCACAATGTGATCGAGCGCAACCCCGAGCTGCACGGTCTGAACCTCGATGTGATCGCTGTCCTGGACCGCTCCGACCTCGTCGCCGGCGCACGATCGAACACCCTCCGCATCCGTTACTGACACCTGCGCGAGAGCGTCGACGGGGCGCCTCTCTTGTGCTCGTACGCACCCGCCGATCCAGCGGCGGGTGCGAGGATGCGACCGGCAACGACCGGTTTGACTGGGTGGACGACCGGCTGACTGTCGAGTGTCGCGGTGGTCCGGGATCCGGATCGCGAGACGAGCCGGGGGAGACCACTTCCCCCTCCCCTCACATGTGTGTCTCTTCCCCCCTATGGGCTACTCGTTCGGGACGATCTCGGCACTACCGTCAGCCATGCCGAAGCAACGGGTTGCATCCCCGAACCGGTCCCGATTGCCAGACCGCGGCCACCGCTCAGGGCCACCAGGCACCCGCGCCGGCCACCATCGCGGCCTGGGCCGCGACCACGAGCACCCATCAGGCCTCCGATGGCAGGCAGATAGCCGCGTCCGATGTTGGCCGGCATCGCGACGGGCAGCCGAGGAGTCCGGACAGGGTCTCCACATGGGAAGGTGTCAGGCAGGCAGTTCGCTTGCATTTTAGGAGTGATATGTATAGCGTCGCTTGCGAGATGCAGGTCATTGATGGGGTGGCGCGAAAGGGACCGCTGATGAGAATCGACCGCCGGGTGCAGCACGAGACGGGTGCGTCGCTGCTATTGAAGACGGCAGTCCTCGACGACGACCACGTGGACGAATGTTCGGCGGCAGTGATCGAGCGATACCAGCGACGCACCGACGGCTCCTCGTTCGGTGGACTCCCCGGCTGGTGGACTTCGACCGATGCCTGGTGGGTCCTTGTCCTGGACGACTCTCTGGCGGCGTTCGACGCGATGGGCAGGGGGCTGGCGCGACGGCTTCCGCGCTCGGAGCCCACCGGCATCCCCGGCGCCGGGCACGCACCCTGCACGGACGAACCCGAGGCCTACGCCCACGCCGTCCGGACCTGGGTCCTGGCTCGGCACTTGCGGGTGTAGCGGTCTCGACGCGCCGCCCATCCAACTTTCGCGACCCCGAAGGAGCACAGACATGAACTACGTCATACTCGTCGCCCAGGTCACCATGGCCACCTTGGTCTACTCGCTGATCTACCTCTGGTACGTGGCGCCCAGGCTGTCGGTCCAGCCACTGCTGGTGGCGCTGCAGCCGTTGCTGCTGGTCCAGGCGTTCCGGTTCACCGGACTGACGCTCGCAGTGGGAGGTCAGGTGGACCCCGAGGTGCCCTCGGACGTGCTGCTCCAGGCCGGGCTGGGTGACATGGCCACCGCCCTGCTGGCCTTAGCGGCCCTGGTCCTGGCGCGCCGGGGCTCGGGTGCCGCCGTCGCCGTCACGTGGGTTGTGACCGTTGTGGGTCTGCTCGACTTCGCAAACGTGGGGCGGATCGTCGCCCAGACCGACCTTCTCAGCTACGACGTCGGCGCGATGTGGCTGGCCCTGATCTGGTACGTGCCCGTGGTCCTGATCTCACACCTGGCCATCATCAGCATCCTCGTCCGCAAGGATGCGGGTGAAGGTTCCCTCACGATGTCCACATAACTGGAACCGAGGGCATGCTCGCCACACGCGAGAACGCCGACTTCCACTTCCGGTGGGCCGAGGAAATCGACCCGAACCCGGCGTCGCCGAGACCTGCGGCATGCCGCCAACTGTCGACCTTCCGGGTCGCGGCAGGTCCGTGTGGTGAGGAGGCTGGTGTGGCTGGCCAGCGTCGATCGCGACGCGATGCGCGACGCCGAGACCGGGTCCCGGGTTCGTGACTACTTCGCCCGCATCGAGTCCGCCTACGCCACCGCCCTCGAGCGTGCCGTCGAGCGCGGCGAACTCGTGGCCGATGCGACCCAACAGCCGGCGACGGCCCGTGGACTATTCGTCGGCCACGTAACGCTTGGGATGCCCGAGCCGGGGTCGACGAGTCGGTCCTCCTGGACATCGCCGCTCAGGCCGTGCCGACGATCGGTCGGGCTCGGGCGGGCGGGGCCTCAGCGTCGTCCTGATTCGACCTTGTCGGTCCAATCGAGGATGTGTTGCAGGTAGACCTCGGTGCCGTCTTCCCACGAGTAGTGCGCTGCGTCGGGGATGACGGCGAACTCGCTGTTGGGAAGGAGTTCGCTGAGACGCTTGGAGTTGCTCATCGCGACGAAGGTGTCGTGTTCGCCGTGGAGCACCAGGACCGGGGTCTGGATCGACGGGTAGGACTCCATCATGCGGGGCACGATGCCCGGGTAGCTGGCGAGGAAGCCCACCTGGCCGCGGAGTTTGCCCGGGCCGGTCGAGCCATCGCGGAAATCGTTCAGCACTGCCTTCGAGGGCCGCTCCTGGTGGAATCCGACGCGGTTCGCCGCGCCCGCGTAGAAGCGGCCACCCAGCTGTCGACCGAGTGAGCGCGTCGCCAGCCCGAACAGCCGGGAGTTGACCAGCAGCCGGAAGGTCAGTTCACCCTCGACCGGCGAGAGCGTCCCAGCGTCGCCGCCGACGACCGATGCGATCCGCTCCGGGTGGTCAGCCACGAAACGCAGCACCGTAGGCGTCCCGATGTCTGGTCCGACGACGTGGGGACGCTCGAGGTCGAAGTAATCGAGGATCTCGCCGAGGAACGCGGCGTGCTCATCGACCGTGATGACGTCCGAGGTTGCGTCCGACCCGCCATGGTTCGGCAGATCGACGGCGACGAGATCGAATCGCTCGGCGAGCCGGTCCCACATGTTCCGGTATGTCAGCACGCTCATCGGCTGCGGCGACGTCATCAACATCTGTGGTGCACCTGGCGTCCGCGCAGCAGCGAAGCGAAGGCGGTGGCCACCCACGATGGCGTGTTCGAACTGGGTCCGTTCCACGACGGGCCCTCCTTTTGGAGTATGACTTGCAATATGCAATCGACTTTAGCGAGATCACTCCTGAAATGCAAGTAGGATGGAGTGGTGTCGTCAGCGCCCACGCCTGAGCTGCGGTCCTCGTGCCCGGTCGCTGCCTCCCTCGACGTCCTCGGGGACCGGTGGACGTTGGTCGTGCTCCGGGACCTGCTGATCGGCGGTCGCACCCATTTCGCCGACTTCGCCGCCGACGAGGCGATCGCGACGAACACGCTCGCCGAGCGCCTGCAGCGACTGCGCGACAGCGGGATCGTGGACCGGGTGCGTGACCCGGCAGACGGCCGGCGCTGGATCTACGTGCCACGTCGTCCGGCGAGCGAGCTCATCCCGGTCCTGGTCGACCTGATGATCTGGGGGATCGCCAACACCGCCGTTCAGGTCCCCGCCGAGCAGGCCGCCGCCGCGCGGCATCGAGATGCGCTGATCGCTCAGATCACCGAACAGGCAGAGTCCCGAATGGTCGACTGAGGGTTGGTCTCGGCGGCATCCCCAGCCAGAGAGCGGCATGCGATTCGCAGAGCTACGCGGGTCGACCCCGCGCTCGTCGGCAGTTCCGGTCGCACCTCTCCTACCTGAGACCTGCCCCACTTCGGCAGCCTGTCGACGCGGCCCAGCCGACGCTGTTAGGTGGTCCGCTGCCCTGTTTGGCGTCTGGCACGGGCCTGAACCACTCCGTCTGCGGCGGGCCCGGTCAGGGCAGCTTGCGGTTCGTGAACGCCCAATCAAGCCCGTCTTCACCCTCGTCATCCATTGCGATGTCGCGTAGCAGGCCAGCCTTCCGCGCCACGTTCTGACTGGCCCGGTTCCCCGGACGCACACGCCCGAGGATCGTCTCGGTCGGCATCTCGGACGCCACCCACGACACCACCACGGACACCGCTTCGGTGGCCAGCCCCGCCCCCCACGCCTCCGGAGCAAGACGACACACCAGATTCAGCACACGGCTGCCGTGCACGGTCATCCGCTTGACGCCGACATAGCCGATGACGCGATCCGAACCAGACATCCGTACACACCAGTAGCCGAACCCGTGCTCCTCCCAGTGGTGAACCCACCGGGCGACCAGTTCGACGGCCTCGCCCTCGTCCCTGAGAAGATCGGACGGGTTGTGCACAACCGTCCGCGGGTCACCGAGGACCGCGAACACTCCCGCCGCATCGGCCGGCACCGGCCGGTCCAAGCGCAGCCGGTCCGTCTCCAACACCGGGGGGACCACCAATCCATGGTCGCATCGCAAGCCCTGCCGACGACTGCCTCATTCCGCCGCGAGACGACCCCGTAGCGGTGCGGGCTACGAGCTCGCCTGCTCGGGCCATCCGCCGTAGGGCACGGTGAGGATCTCGAGGACGTGGTCGTCGGGGTCCAGCCAGTACAGCCCGCGTCCGCCGTCGTTGGTACTGATCTGTTGACCCACGCGCCGTGGGGGGTCGGCCCAGTACGAGATCCCGCGGTCGACTATTCGGCGGTGGACCTCGTCGAACGTGTCCTCGTCGACGAGGAACGCGTAGTGCTGGGGATGCACGGGTCCTTCCTCGAGGAAGTCCATGGAGACCTCGTTCGCCACTTGGACCACGGAGAACGGCCCGAATCTCGTCGGGGCCGGGAGCCCAAGGATGTCGGCGAGGAACGATGCCGAGGCCTGCCGGTCGCTGCAGTACACGATCGTGTGGTTGAGCTTCACCGGCATCAGGGCCTCCTCCCTCGGATGCCTGCATGGTGCGTCCCGCCGGAGATGCCGCCGACGAACGCCCTTGAGCCAAGCGTAGATCGACTGACCGCTTCGAGCATGGCCCGTCGCTGCATACCGCCGCCAGTCGACCTACTGCAGGGCAGCATGCTCGTGGCTCAGGACGTCGCAGGTATCAGCGACGTGAGTACAACTGCCTTGCCCGAGCCGCGGCGAGCAGGCCGACGGCCGCGGTGACCAGCAGCAGGACGCCTGCCCAGAGGACTCCCCACGAGAGCAACCCGTTGGACGCGACGGTGCCGATGAGGTCACCGTCGAACAAGCCGGCCAGGACGCTGATCAGGCAGACGGCACTAAGGACCACAGCCGCGACCAGCCCGACGGGGGGACGCACGTTGCGCGCCGCCAACCAAGCCAGGACGAGCTGCACCACCCCCATGGGCAGCGGCACCGTCGAGTGGGTGTCAAAGCCCCACGCCTTGCCCCACGTCTCGGCACCCGAGGCGACCCCGATGAAGCCGCCGATGACGTCGCAGACGACCAACACGAGCATGGAGACCAGGAGCGCTTGCCCGGAGGCCACCCGCGGCTTGGTCTGGAATCGAGTGAAGGCGCGAGACGTCTCCTGCTGCGGCTGATCAGCCATGGACAAAGGATGGCACCATCCCGCCCAGCGGCATCAGGGGACGAATTTGACTTGAGTCACTGCGCTGCCTGCTTGGCGTCGTCGACGTCGCGGCCGTCAGTCGCCGCCTTGCTGGAGGCGCCAGGCGCTTCGACGGCATCCTCAATGGCTCCCGGATCGCCGTCGGCCAGGTCTGCGACGACCATCATGTGCTTGGCGAAGCGGGTCGGGACGCTGAAAGTCTCAGGGAACTCCCTCAGGATCTCGTCCCGGTAGTCGAAGTCCGCCCGGATCGCCACATGGGCGTCGTCGAGTTGGCGAACGACCAGCCTCCCCTGATACCGCCACTGGGCGACCCCTGCCGTCTGCGTCTTTCGCACGCCCGTGAGGCCATCGGCCAAATCGGCGATATCCGAGATCTGCACGCTCAACCCCTCCTTCGCGGAGACCAACACAGGACGGTAGCCCTGCTGAGATCTGCTGCATACCGCCGCGTATCCGCGCGCGCCCCGACGGGTCACAGGCGTCGATCGAGGCCGGAACTCTGGCCCCCGGGGCCATGATGAACTCATGACTACGTCGGTCAGAAACCTGCGCCTGACATTCGCCGAGTCAGTCTATGTACTGGTGGTCGCCGTTCTGGGGATCGTAGGATTCACCGCGGGCTCGGCACCCGTGATCCTGCTCGCGGCGTTGCTGTCACTCCCGTCGAGCGTCCTGGAGGTACCGATCTACTACGTCGCCTACGGTCTCCTCGGGATGGTTCCTGGAGCCAATCCGTCGAGCAGTACCGGGTCGGGCTCGTGCACGCTGAACGGCGACTGTGTCACCTCCACGACCGGCGAACTTGCGCCCTGGTTTGCGATCACGAGCGAGGCCATCGGGATCCTGGCGCTCGTCGCCGCGGCGCTGGTGAACGTCGCCCTCCTTCGGCGCCTCAACAATCGCCGCGCCGCGCGCGTCTAACCGCCGGCGCGCGACCCGAGAAGGCTTCACCGCGATCTGGCACCTGCCCCACTTCGCCGCGACGGGGCACCCGGGAGGGCGGGGGCGATCCCGTGCCAGCAGGTGGGGGCGAGCACCGGTGCCTCCTGGTATCGACGCACGCCTCTCCGTGGCGGCGCGCCCGTTGGCGGGGTGAGGCAACTCAGGAAACGAGACCACTACGTTGTACAGATGTGGCCTTGAGAAGTGCTCGTCTTTGGCATTGTGAGCCCCTCACATGCCACCCGACACTGTCAGGGGCTCAGCACACCACCCGGGGAAGTGAGTTGCAGTGCAGCATCGGTCAATGCCCTGAGCGGTGCTGTGGCGTCAATCGTGGTGTGCGATCGTGGGCCGGCTAGGCCGACCAGGATCTCGACTGTGGCGAGGCTGCTCGCGTCCTTCACGCGCAAATCCAACCCGCTAGGAGTTTCACCAGTGCGTCCCGTCCTTTTCGCTTGTACCGCGGCCGTTCTCGCTCTCGCCGGATGCGGGGGTGGCGGCGACGAAGCGGCCACTGGGTCACCGTCGCCGTCCGCGTCGGTCAGCGACGCACCCAGTGAGCTCGGCACGCTCAAGGCGTCGGGCTTCGGTCAGGCCGATGAGTACGTGTGGGCCACCGCCGTAGTGCACAACAACTCGGACTACGTCGGGCAGACGGTGACGGTCAGCTTCAATGTCCTTGACGCCGCCGGTGAGATACTGGGCACCGAATCGCAGGTCGAGTCGTTCGTCCGGCCCGGCGCTGACCACGTGATCGGAACCCAGGTCGCCTTGGAGCCAGGCCAGAAGGCGGCCACGGTCGAGGCCACCCTCGACGTTGAGGCCTCGGGCACGTTCAGCGACCAGCCGTTCCCCGACATGCCCGTCTCGGGCCTCAAGGTGGTCGCCGGGAGCGACGGGTACCCGATGGTTACCTTCGTGGTGTCCAACCCGCTGTCTGTGCCGGTGGAGGACGCCCGCATTCAGGTCGCGTGCACCGATGCGTCCGACGCCATCATCGGAGGCGGCTCTGATTACCCGGAGTTGATCCCGGCCGGCGGGAAGATCAAGGTGGACGCGAACGTGATCGCCTCGGGTAAGCCTGAGGACTGCACCGTCTTCGTCGGCGCGCTGGACTGGGAGGGCGACCCATCGGCGGCCGCAACCGGGTCGCCCACCCCGGCCCCGAGTGCCAAGGCGCCGGCCGGCAGCGCCGAGGACGCGTTCAAGGTTTGGGTCGGCCAGTTTGGGAAGAGGAACTGGGAGGCTCAGTACAACACCCTGGTCAACGCCCAGCGGAAGGTGATCTCGCAGAGCGACTACCTCGCCTGCCGGTCGGCCGAGACCCCGCCCAAGATCATCTGGGACAAGACCCTCAGTGTCACAGACGCCGGCGAGACCAGCATTCCCGGCACCAAGGCCTCGCTGCCGTCGACCAAGGTGACCGCTCAGGTAAAGGTGGATGGAATCGAGGCGCCGGTCGACGCGCACATGTTCCTCGAGGACGGCACCTGGAAGTGGTCAATGACCAAGGAAAACATCTCCAACTGCTCCAAATGAGCCCCTCCCACCTTGCCGCTTCGCGCGGTAGTCGCGAGAGGGGACATGTCAGCGCCGTAGGTCCGGACCTCGTGGCCCTGGAATGTGGTTTAACCTCACCGCACTGAGCCAGACCGACCAACGGGGCCATCTGTGCTTGGGCCCCGCCCGGCCTGTAGGCGCACGATCGCAAGGGTAGTCCACTCGGCGACGGCAAGATATGCGGCATTCCGCCGCCTGTCGCTACACGACATGGAACTCGACTCTGTGGACGAGGGTGTCGTCGCCGATCGGTCCAGAGTGGGCCGCCCGCTCCCGAAGGGCCTCAAGATCGACCTCGCCTGATGCGGTCACGTCGCCTTCGGTCACAGCTGAGAAGGGCAGCACCTCGATGGAGTCGACTTCGATCACGACGCCGGCAGTCTGGTAGCGGCTGCCCACCTTGACCTGCGGTCGTCTGCTCCACAGCCTGATCGAGACCGTGACCTCGCGTTGGCAACCCGGTCGCGAAGGTCTCGACTGAACATCATCCCAACACGCTAAGGCCGCCCGCAGGCCCTCGTCCACGGGGCCTCCCGCCGCCAGTCGACCCTCCGGATTGCGGGGTCATCGTTGGGTGGTGTCCGCGCGAGCCCAGAAGCATGGCAGGACCACCTCGAGCTGGCTGCGCCTTCTCGAAATGCACATACTGAGCGGATGAGGCCGCCTCGAACGATGCTCCTGCTCGCCCTGCCGGTCAGCGCCGTGGCCTATGTCCGGTGTTTGCGTCCTTGGCAGCTCACTTGGGGAGCGACGGCCGAGGAGGTATCTCGCCGCCTGCCGAGCGACGACCTGGTCTTGGCGCCCACCTTCAACGCCACACGGGCGATCACTGTCGCCGCCCCGCCGGAGCAGGTCTGGCCGTGGATCGTCCAGATGGGCGTTACCCGGGCCGGTTGGTACAGCTACGACCTCCTCGACAACCTCGGCCGACCCAGCGCCCGGCGCATAATCCCCGAGCTCCAGGACCTCCGTCCGGGCGACGTTGTGCCGATGAGCCCGGACGGCACACAGGGGATGAAGGTCCACTCCGTCGACGCGCCCCATTCGATGGTGTGGGGCGAGGTCGGAGGCACCACGTGGGCTTGGCAACTCGACGAGACCGACGCCGGCGCGACCCGGCTCATCACTCGCGTGCGCTCGCGCTACCGATGGCTCTCCCCGTCTATCGCCTTCTCGATGCTCGTGGAGTTCGGCGACATCTGGATGATGCGAAAGATGCTGGTGAACCTGCGAGACCGCGCGTCTTCCGCCTGAGGTCCACTAGCCCCGGGCCGGAGGCGGACCTGCCGACGTGCAAGCCGCACCCCCGCCCTCCGACGAGTGCATCCAGCAGCATGCTTAGCCGTTCCGTCCTCGTGCCGCGATGCAATCGTCCGTCCGGCCCCGAGGAGGTGCGGCATACCGCCGCCAGTCGACCTCGCTGGTCGCGCGCCCAACAACCCCCGAGACATGAGTGACTGTCGATGTAGCTGTTGGCCGTGCAGCCGGGTCCTCCGGGAGGATGAGGTCGTGACTAGTTGGCAGGGTAGAAGAGCGCCTCACTGGCGAACTTGGCAGAGATGTAGGCGAATGCGATGACCTTGGTCATGGGGTCTCTCCTTGCTGTGGGGGAGGGCCAGGGGCAGCCCGGGGGGTGAGTTGGGTGAACGCGCACCGCCACCCTCCGCCGTGGCCGACCAGGACGTCAGTTGTCCACTCGTCGGCCTCTACCTGCTGACCGTGGAAGCTCGCGGTGTTGCGGCCATGGGTCAGCACGAGCAGGGCGTCGCCGATCTCGCGGATGGCCAGGACTTCGTGGCTCATGCTGCTGTGACGCAGCGCCCCGCTGGCGACGACCTCGTGGAAGGCCTGCCGGGTGATCACTCCGCCCCGGTCCACGAGGGCCCAGTCGACGGTCGTGTACGCGTCGATCTGTTCGGCGTCGTTGGAGACGATTGCATGGGCCCAGTGCGTCATGAACTCGCTGACCTGGGCTCGTCGTGCGTCTTCGTCCCGTTCATCGGGGGTGTCCTGGTGAGCCTTCGTGCGGGGCTCGGCCACGTAGGCCGCCACTGACCACAGGTTGCCCTCGGGGTCACGAGCCATGAACTCGCGCGGACCGGAGGTGGTGGTGCGCAGGTCCGATATCAGGTCGGCGCCGGCGAGTCGTGCTCGCTCGAAGGCTGCGTCAACGTCGCGGCTGGACAGGTGCACGCCGGCCGTACCGGGTTCACGTTGCCACTGCTCGTCGGTGCCCGCGCCGATGAGCAGGACACTGCCGCCGTCTGGCCAGTCGAGCCGGGCCGTGACCAGGGCATCGGCACCGTTGCGGTCGAAGGTTCCGGGGATGAACCCCAGTGCGGCGGTGAGGAAGTTGGTGAGTCGTTCGGGGTGGGTCGCGGTGAGGACCGGGAAGGTCGCCGCGTGCGTTCGTGCTGAGGTGCGCGCCATGTCAGGGTCCCCTTCGAGGTGGTCGGTCAGGCGTGGGTGCAGGGATCGCGGGTGTGTCCCTCGCGGACATGGACTTCCGGGCTCCGGAGTCGGTACGACGGGAAGGGCCGGGCAGCGACTCGAGGGCGGCGGCGATCGAGCCGTCGTCGACCAAGGTGCAGCACGCCCGCCCCAGGACCCGTGCGGTGCCCGGGTCCAGCGGCAGCGCGCACCATGACGGGTCGACGAACCCAAACTCGAGGATGAGCCCCTGAGGGAGCCGAACTCGCCTCTCGGTCAGCGTTCCCCAGTCGCGGCTTCGCACCAGGCGGGCTCCCGGTGTGATGGTCGTGGTGAACTCGAGCCGGTCGGAGTACCCGGACTTCTGGGCGGTGGCACTACCAAGGCATTCGCGTCGTGACGCCATAGGCTGCCCGCCAGCTACCGGCGCACGTACTGATTTGCCGCGTATGGCTGGTTCGACGAGGGCGCGCAGCAATCGGATGTCGTCGTGTCCGTGAGCGTAGTCAAGGCGAGGTCGCAGGTGCCCTTGCCTATGGTGTCTTACAAATGGTGTTACATTCGTGATATGTCTCAGACGATCACGTTCCGCCCCGACGAAGACGCCGAGCGCGCCCTGGCAGTCCTCACCGCTGACGGCACTGCAGTTTCAGCCGCTGTCCGCGCTGCCTTGATCGACGCTGCGCGCGGCCGGGCACAAGAACGACTGCGTGCCGAGGCCGAAGCCCTCGCCGCGGATCCCACCGACCGGGCCGAAGCTGCTCAGGTGTTGCGGGACATGGAGACCCTGCGTGCGTGGTGACGTCCACCGCCTCAAGGCGCTGCGCGGCAGTCGCGGTCACGAGCAGTCCGGTCCACGTTTCGCCGTCATCGTTCAGTCGGACTCGCTTCCGCTGTCGACCCTGATCGTGGCCCCCACCTCCACGTCATCGCGACCGGCGAGTTTCCGCCCCGAGGTGACCATTGCGGGCCAGACGACGCGCGTGTTGGTTGAACAGGCTGCTGCGGTAGACCCCACCCGGCTTCGTGAACGCGTCGCCCACCTCGGCTTCGACGAACTGCGACACGTTGACGCTGCCCTGCGAATCGTGCTCGAACTCTAAGAGACAGGCCGACGCACACGTCGGCGATCGCCCCGTGGGCCGCGCCTGCCGGCCCGTGCCGCAATGCCTGGAAGCCACGCTGACCACAACAGACGCTCATCAGCGTGAGGCGCTTACCGGGGCGATGGATGCAGGAAGTGCGCCGCGACAAGCCATCAACGGTCAGCTGGCGGATGACGGTGGCGGTCGGCTTCTATCGCACGTGCGTCATCGACGACCTCCTGGAGCACTCTCCGGCGGAGTACGTGCGTCGACCCAAACGTGCCGCCGGAGTCGCCTACCCTGCGGTTGACCCACCTGCAGTTCGAAGCGATGCTCGCCACCGCCCGGCTCTCGCCCAACGTCAACGACTTCGCCCTCGTCCCGATGCTCGGGCTGCTCGGGTTGCGGATCTTCGAGGCGTGCGGGGCGAACATCGAGGATCTGGGCGAGGAACACGGACACCGGGTCCTGAAGGTCCGCGGCAAGGGCGGCAAGGTCGTGCTGACCCCACTGCCGCCGGCGGTGTCCCGCGCGATCGAACGCGCCGTCGCCGAACGCGGGTCCGGGCCAATCCTGAGGACCCGGCGCGCCACCCGCATGGACCGGCACTGCGCCACCCGCCGCCTGCACCGCCTCGCGGAGACCGCCAGGGTCAGCACCGCCCGGACGCACCCCCATGGCCCGGCGATCCCCGCGTGAACATCCAGAACGACCAAGGCAAAGCCAAGCCCTACCGGGTGCGGCAGGTCCTCACCGCGATCGAGAAGAAGGAGGCCAACCGATGCAGACCACGCCCACCGCAGACATCTCCCACTACACCTACCGCGTCACCTGGTCCGTCGAGGACCAGGAGTTCGTCGCCACCTGCCTGGAGTTCCCGTCCCTGTCCTGGCTGGCAGCCACGCAGGTCGACGCCCTCACCGGACTCGAGCAGGTCATCGCCGACAGCATCACCGACATGCGCCGCGACGACGAGTCCATCCCCTCCCCGCTCTCCGAGCGCACCTTCTCGGGCAAGTTCAACCTCCGCGTCGGCGAGTCCCTCCACCGACGACTCGCCATCGAAGCGGCGGAGGAGAAGCTCAGCATCAACCAACTCATCATCCGCCGACTCAACGACGCGAGCTGAGCCGAAACAACCTGTCTTGCCGCTGCGGGTCCCAACGGCGCAACATTGGTCAAGCGCTGCGGGTGCGGGCAGAGGCGAACCCGAGCCAGGTATGGCGGTTGCCGGCCCAGCACCAGCCCACCTTGGGGGCACCTGAGTTCACCTTGCCGTCGTGGCCGGTGCCCCCGCTGATCCAGATCGCGGGGGTGCGGGCGTCGAGCCCATTCGGCTTGGGCTTGCGCGACCCGATCGTCATGAAGCAGTGGTTCGGCTCGAGCACCTTGGGCTGCTGGAGGAGCCAGCTGATGCCTTCGTGGATGGTCAGCGGGGTACGTCCCTGTTCAGAGATGGCCGGTAGGGCCTCGTTCGGAGTCCAGTTGCGCATGTCATCGCCGCGGTCGATGTTGTGGATCAGGTACAGCGGGGAGTCGGGGATCTCGAGGCCCGAGATGGGCCCGAACTCTTCGAGGTCTGTCAGGTCGCCGACGACGAACCCGGGCTTCTGGGCGCGGCTGAGTAGTGGCGCGAGCTGTCGGGCACTGGCCAGCGAGGGGTGGATCGCCAGCACGGCGCCCGGCTCGTCAGGCAGCTCGCTGGCGTAGCGGGCGAGCATCGATTCGCTGATGCCCACGACATCGGCCAGCCCGAGATAGTTCAGGCCGTTCAGTTGGGTCGAGATCATGGCAACTCACTCTCATGAAGGGAAGAGCGCCCCCGGCCAGCAGCCCGGCCCAGCGGTCGAGGGTCCGGAACGCGTGGGTGGTCGGAGGTGTGGCGGCGGCGAGGATGAGCATCGGCCACGAACCGAGCAGGGCATGCACTCCGCCAGGCAAGACGAGTAGATCGAGCCCGTCTCCAGCCACTGTCGGTCCACGCCTCTCTCGGTAGGTCATGTGGACGCCGACCATCTCCGCCATTGCGTCATCCGCCATGGGCCTCTCGTCTCAGTACTGCGTACGGATATACAACGCCCGATTACCATAGTCTGTTCCCGTACGCCGTACACAGTTTCCGGAGGGTGTGAGCATGGGTCCCGAGGCACTGGCGGAGACCCTTCGACTTCTCTGGCGTCACGAGTGGCCTGGTCCGGAACGCGCAAAGCCAGGACCGCGGCAGCGGCTCGACGTCGATGAGGTCGTCTCGGTCGCGATCCAGCTCGCGGATCGTGGCGGTCTGGCGGCGGTCTCGATGCGAGCACTGGCCATCGCGCTGGGGATCGGCGCCATGTCCGTGTACACCTACGTCACCAGCCGCGACCAGCTCATCGCCTTGATGGTCGACGACACGCTTGGCCGCATCGACCTGCCCCCCCACGACCCTGAGCTCAGTGTCCGGCTAGAAGCCGTGGCTGACCTGGCGTACCGCGAACATCGACGTCGCCCGTGGCTGGCCGAGGCGAGCGGGCCGCGGCCCGGGCTTGGTCCCCATGCGTTCGCGCTCTTCGAGTGGCAGCTCGAAGCGGTTCAGCCGCTGCGGGTCAACGACATCGAGCTCGACCAAGCAGTCAGCCTGCTCAACGGGTTCGCTGTGCACGCTTCCTCCCTCGCGCGCCAGTCGGCCGACCCGTCGCACGACGACGTCGCCTGGTGGACAACCGTGGCGCCGGTCCTCGGCGAGCTGGCCGACGAGGCAACGTACCCCCTCGCGCATCGGATAGGCGCCGCTGCCGGCGAGGCCTACGGTGCGGCTCGCGACACCAGGCGCGAGTACGAGTTCGGACTCAAGGCCATCGTGCACGGGCTCATTGAACTCAGCCGGCGATGAGCCACGCCCCGAAACCGATCCGCGGCACCGAAGAGCGCGGCATACGGCAGCTTCACCATCCTCACGTCAGCGTGAGACGTCTACCCGACATGCCGCGAAGGGAGTCGGGTTCACGGTTAGGACGCGAGCTTTGCCCCGTGCTCGCGCAAGATCCTGATTGCTCGGGTGCCGACCCCGTGGGTGCGCCACCAGCCGCCACGGACCCGCCTGCCGCAGAGGAGACTTGACGTGCCGAGCGTCCGCGCGTGCCGCCGGTGGCTCGTGCAGGCCAACCGCGCTTCTGTGCTGGCAGCCGGGTCCCCGGGGAGCGCCTCCTGTGTGCACGCCCCTGTCGCTCGGCCACTCGCCACTCCGACGGTGTTGCCTCGCGCAGCGCCCCCCAGCCGCCGATCAATTGCCCCGAGCAGACCGACAGCCCGGTGTTTCGGTGCGCCCAGATCAGGCGATCCCGCAACGACGTCTGGAACACCTCGACCGCGCACCATGTGCAGACCGGTGGTTCGGCGAGCTCGTCGACGAGCCCTTCCACGAGCGACTCAAGACGGACGACTCCCTCGTCGATGTACACCCCCCTCACAACGTCCCTCCCGCCACGGCCTCAAACCACACCGTCGATGTGGCGACCTGGACCGGCTTGACGGAGCTCGAGCGCGGGCAGGTGAAGTTCATGTCGAACACCTGACGTTCATGTCGCAATGCTGGCTGACCGGCGCGCCCAACGCACTACCTTGCCGCCGACCGTGCGCACAATGGACGTTTTGCGGTTCTGAAGACCCAGGCGTCCACGCTGATCAAAACAACGACCCGGCCGTCAGAGGATGGGCCTGCTCATCGGTCGAGGATGTGCGAAGCGACGGAGTGGAGGGTCATCCTGGGCTGGAGACGACTTGGTCGTTGGTCGGCATTAGACCGCTGCGGGCGCGCCAGCGTGCGTACGGCATGCCCACGAACCCAAGCGCGAGGCCGAGTAGGACAGCGATACCGTGCCCGTCGTTGACCACGATCAGCACGAGCGCAGCGACACCGGTGATCAGCGCACTCGCCATGGCTCGCCAGCGGTGATTGGGCAGGATGGCCAGGGCCAGCAGCGGCAGGGTGGCCAGCAGTGGCAAGGTGGCGCCCGAGTTGCCAGCACCGTCGTCGGCGCCCGCGAGAACCGCCGCGAGGTTAAGCCCGACCCCGACGAGAAGGAAAGACAGGACCGTCGCCCACACGCCCCACAGTGGTAGGCAGAAAAGGAGCGCAACGGCCAGCAGAACAAGGTTGGAGACGGTGCCTGCGATGCCTCCGTCCTGCACGACGAGCGCTGTGGCGACCCGCCACCACTGCTGATCGTCAAGCACTGCTGAGGCGCTGCGGTGCAACGCCTCGTACAGCCACGGATACGGGATCTGCAGCAAGGACGGAAGCGCGACCGCCCCCCAAAGCACCCACCCCATCCAGGGCGTCGTGCGCAGGGAGAGTTTGCCCCCGAGGATCGGCTGGACCGAGAACAGAGCGGCCCCAATCACCGCCCAGAGGCAGGCGAGGAAGGTCAAGCCGGACCCTGCAGTTGCCACGGTTGGAGCATGTCACGCTCGTCAGTCCACGCAGCCAGTGACAGTTCCGGACGGTGCTGAACCGCGGTGGCCACCGAGGTCCGGCGAGAACGCAGGCTCCTGGGGAACACCGGCTGGCACGAATCGGGGCTGCGGGTCATCGCACGCGCCCGCGCCGCCGGTGCGCTCGAAATCGGTGGTGCAACCTCGGCGGCTTCCGCGCGCGATGCGGGTGGGTGATCCCCGAGGCCCGTGGAGGCCCTTGGCACCTATGTGTAGGCGGCGCCGTGCCCGGGTACGTGCGGTTCGGAACGAGGTTGAGACGAGGGTGCGCATGAGGTCCCAGAATCACCGTCCGGGCGTTGACCGGCCACGAAGCATAGCCGCCGCGGGCACCGTCCTGGGCGTGGGGTTGGGCGGGTTCGTCGACGGCATCCTGTTGCACCAGCTGCTGCAGTGGCACCACATGCTGACTTCGACCGACACCGACAACGTCGGGATCCGCTACTACCCGCGCGACACGGTCCACGGGTTGGAGATCAACACGGTCTGGGACGGCGTGTTCCATACGTTCACCTGGCTGATGGTGCTTACCGGGATGGCGATGCTCTACTCCCGCGTGCAGCACTCACGCGGGCGGGTCTGGTCCTCGCGAGCACTGTGGGGATGGGTGCTCGTCGGCTGGGGGGTCTTCAACCTGGTGGAGGGCGTCATCGATCACCATCTCCTGGGCATCCACCACGTGCGCAGCGGGCCCCATCAGCTCGCGTGGGACCTCGCCTTCCTGGCTCTGGGAGCGCTCCTGGTCGCGGGGGGCTGGCTGCTGCAACGTGGTGCCTCCGTCACCGACGCCACTCCCAAGCGCACGCGCGTGGAGGCGGTGGGGCAGTCGGCCGACGGGTCAACCCAAGCCACCCATGATGCAGATCGCTGACGTCGCCGGCCTCGCGCCCCTGGCGCCGGCACACGGCGGCGAGCGACACGGCGCCGGCCTGCTCGAACGCGCCGGCGAGCTGCTCGCCACGTACGGCCCTCTCGTGCTGCTCGCCGCCATGGCCGCCGGCTACGTCGTGCTGGTCCATCGGGAGCGGCGCCGCCGACGCTGGCCGGCGGCCCGGCCGGCCCTGTTCCTGGTCGGGGTGGTGATCATGGCGACCGCGCTCAGCCCCCCGGTCGACTCTTGGGCCGACTCGGATTTCGGCGGCCACATGGTGCAACACCTGCTGCTGGCAATGCTCGGCCCCCTCGCCCTCGTCCTGGGGGCGCCGATCACCCTCCTCCTTCGCGGACTCCCCCACCGGTACGCCCGTCGGCTGGGAAGGCTGCTCAACACTGACATGTTTCACCACTTGGCCCATCCTGTAGTCGCGCTGGTATTGAGCAGCGGCGGTTTGGTGCTGCTGTACTTCACCCCGTTGTACGACCTCAGTACCCGACACGACGGGGTACATCTGCTTGTCCACCTGCACCTGGTACTGGCCGGTTCCTTGTTCGCCTGGGTGATCGCCGGCCCGGACGCAACACCGCGACGCGCGACGGTGCGCACTCGCCTCGTGGTCCTCGGCATCGCGATCGCCGTTCACGCATCGGTGTCGCAGCTGCTGTACGCCGGGCTGGTAGTGCAGGTCCACGAACCGGTGGAGCAGATGCGTGCCGCGGGCAGCCTCATGTACTTCGGCGGCGACATCGCCGAACTGCTCCTCGCCCTGGCGATGCTCATCACCTGGCGACAGCCTGCGGCCAAACCGCGGTCACAGACTCAGGTGTCCTTGGCCTGACCCGCTACTGCGACCCACGCCCTCGCCGAACTGATTTGCGCGCTACGCGGCGAAGTGGGGCAGGTACGACGCGTCCTGTCGTGCCGAAGCGGGTAAGTCCGCGCTTGCCTCGCCGGCGCTCGAAACCTGCTACGTGGCTTGTCCGAAGTGCCGGACGAACACCTCGTCGCTGTTGTTGTCCCAGGTGAGGGCGAATCGCCAGCATCCCGGCGTGGGCATATCCACCAACGAGGGCCCTGGTCCGTCCGGAAGTGTCACAGAGAAGGTCTGGCCGGTCGCTTCTTCGGTTGCTTCGATGTGCAAGGGCCCTGAAACGGCAGCCAACTGAGATCCGTCCGCACATCAGCGTGAGGCGTTTACCGGATATGCCGCGATCCGGGCGGTCGACAGGCGGCTGCTAGACGATTGCCGATGAATGCAGATGCCTGGTGGCCCGTGACGCTCGACTCGCTCGTGGACGAGGCGCCGGCGAAGGCCCTACGGGGTCAGTGCGCGTCGGTCTGCAGGAGACATGCGACCCTGCGGGTCATCTGTGCGGGCCGCGTGCCAGCTGGCGTCGGTCAGGACGCCCTGCCACCGTCGCGCACCAGCTCCCGGAGTCCTGAGCGGCGTCGTGGGGCCAGGTCGAGTGGAGCGCCACGCCGTGGTCACTCTCAGGTACCTGCCACGCCCTCGAGGCTGTCAACGACGGGGAGAGGCCCGAGCCGTTCCCCCATGCGCACCGTGTCTCCGGGTCGAAGCGGTGTGATGGTGCCGGCCAAAGGTGAACACACGAGCACGACGGTGGATCCGAACTCGAAATGACCGAGCGGGCCGCCGGCCTCGACCGCGACGGGCGGGTCGTAGCGGCGGTGCTGCACCTCGCGGCGGCGTGCGTTCGTGTGCAGGTCGTCGTCGAAGGCGAGACGGGTCATTCCCACCATCGTCGCGCCCACCGGGACGACAGCCATGCGTCCACCGCGCGCACCGGCGATCTCTACCACGATCCGTTCATTCAGGGTGAAGAGGTCGGCCACGTGGGTCACCGCCGCGACGTTCACGGGCCACAGATCGCCCGGGACGTAGGTGGCTGCCGTGATCCGACCGGGCAGGGGCACGTGGATTCGGTGGTAGTCCTTCGGCGAGAGGTAGAGGGTGGCGTAGGTGCCACCTTCGAAGGCGCCCGCGAGCTCACGGTCTGCGAGCAGGGCGGCCAAGGAGTAGTTTCGCCCCTTGGCCTGCACCAGGGTGTCGGACGCCACCTCACCGTACGCACCGACGGTCGCATCGACGGGGGACACGATGGCCTCCGGGGCCACGGGACGGAGTCCGGGCTTCAGCCTGCGGGTGAAGAACGCGTTGAGAGTCGCGTACTCGTCGAGCGGCAACGCCGCTTCTGTCGGCTGAGCCCCGAACACTCGGCTGTAGCCCCGGTGCACCGGGCCGCGCCAGCGCAGGGGAATCGTGCGCGTCGCCAGCCACCCTGCACCGCGACTGAGTGCGTGCTTGGGAAGAACCGAGAGGGCCAGGATGAGAACGCGCCCAAACACGTCTGGACCGTAACACGGCGCCGACACGCCACGTCGTGGCCACCTCAGGGGAGGCGGGTGATCTCCGGGCCCAGCGCTGGCTTGGAGGCGCGCCTTGGCGGCGAAGTGGGTCACCCCGCG